>NZ_JBITXM010000001.1:0-828590 GCF_044544705.1 Streptomyces sp. NPDC053541 | reverse complement strand
ACGACGAATCGACACCGTCAGGCGTAGTGGTTCTTGCGGAATGGCTGTCCGGGGCCGACCGGGGTCGGTGCTCACGTCGGACAACCCGGAGAACATTACGGATCGAGCAGGCCCCTGTCAAGACCGGGGCTGCCCTCGACCCGCTTCACCGAGATCATCATCGGAGCGCAAAGGCCGCCCCACCCGCTCCTCCGCAGGTCAGACGGCCTTTCGCCGGACGTATTAGACGTTGAAGCGGAACTCCACCACGTCGCCGTCCTGCATCACGTACTCCTTGCCCTCCATGCGGGCCTTGCCCTTCGCGCGGGCCTCGGCGACCGAGCCCGTCTCGACGAGGTCGGCGAAGGAGATGACCTCGGCCTTGATGAAGCCCTTCTGGAAGTCGGTGTGGATCACGCCGGCGGCCTCGGGGGCGGTCGCGCCCTGGGGGATGGTCCAGGCGCGGGACTCCTTGGGGCCGGCCGTCAGGTAGGTCTGGAGGCCGAGGGTGGCGAAGCCGACGCGGGCGAGGGTGGCCAGGCCGGGCTCCTCCGCGCCGACCGACTCCAGGAGCTCCATGGCGTCCGCCTCGTCGAGCTCGGCGAGGTCCGCCTCCAGCTTGGCGTTCAGGAAGATCGCCTCGGCCGGGGCGACCAGGGCGCGCTGCTCGTCCTTGAAGGCGTCGTCCGTCAGCTCGTCCTCGTCGACGTTGAAGACGTAGAGGAAGGGCTTGGTGGTGAGCAGGTGGAGGTCGTGCAGGAGCTCCGCCTTCTCCGAGCCCTGGACGATGCCCTGCGAGAAGAGGGTGTCGCCGCGCTCCAGGATCTCCTTCGCCGCCTCGACGGCCGCGACCTTGGGGGCCACGTCCTTCTTGATCCGGGCCTCCTTCGCCAGGCGCGGGAGGACCTTCTCGATGGTCTGGAGGTCGGCGAGGATCAGCTCGGTGTTGATCGTCTCGATGTCGTCCTTCGGCGAGACCTTGCCGTCGACGTGCACGACGTTCTCGTCCTTGAAGGCGCGGATGACCTGGCAGATCGCGTCCGACTCACGGATGTTCGCGAGGAACTTGTTGCCCAGGCCCTCGCCCTCGCTCGCGCCGCGCACGATGCCGGCGATGTCGACGAAGTCCACGGTCGCCGGGAGGATCCGCTCGGAGCCGAAGATCTCGGCGAGCTTGGCCAGGCGGGCGTCCGGGACGCCGACGACGCCGACGTTGGGCTCGATCGTGGCGAACGGGTAGTTGGCCGCCAGCACGTCGTTCTTGGTCAGGGCGTTGAACAGGGTCGACTTGCCGACGTTCGGCAGGCCGACGATTCCGATCGTGAGCGACACGGTGGCGACTTCCCTAGGAGGAGTGGAGGTGGGGCGATCCCCCAGTTTACGGGGCTCTCCCGGGATCTCCGCCGCCCGCACCGGGCCGTGACCGAGCGGGACCGACCCGGCCAGGACGGCCCTCTTCGCGCCAAGGTCACCCAAAGGGCGTGTCCCGCACGGGGTTCCCGGGCCCTTCCGACCTACGTTGGTGGGGTGGAGCAGCACAGAACACGCAAGCCGCAGCCCCGCCGGTCCGTCCCGGGCCGGGCGCAGGGCCCCGTGACGCCGCCCGGCGCGCTGGTCGAGGGTGCCGCGGTGTACCGCGTGGCCGCCCCGCCCCGGCCGGGCCGGCCGCGGCTGGAGCGGCCCGCGCCGCCGGTGGTGGTGGCGCTGCGACGGCTGCCCAATCCCCGGCTCACCGGGCTCGGCGCGGGGCTGTTCGCGTCCGCCGTGATGCTGGTGATCGGCTTTCTGGACTGGCTGGTCCTGGACGGTTCGCCGCTCGCCTTCGGTCTGCTGTTCCTGCCGGTGAGCGCGCTGACCGCGCTGTGGGTGCGCACCGCGGACCTGGTCACCGCGCCGATCAGCGTGCCGATCGCCTTCGCGGTGGGCGTGGTGCCGATCTCCGGCGGTACGGGTGGGGTCGGCGGGCAGGCGATGGCCCTGGTCACGGCGCTCGCCGTGCACGCCGGCTGGCTGTACGGCGGCACTCTGGTGGCCGGTGTCATCGCGAGCGTGCGCAAGGTGCGGGACATGGGCCGCCGTCAGCGGGCCGCCGCCGCGGCGGGCGTCGGGAAGCCCGTACGCCCGGTGCGTCGGCCCGCTCCCGAGCGCGGATAACGCCTGCCGGAGGAAGTGGCCGGGTCCCTCGTGGACCGCTGCGGTCGCGGGCCGGTCGGACCCTCGCGGCCCATGGCCGGGCAGCACCTCAGGGGCGCAGCGGGCGCGGGCCCGTCAGGGCCCTCGCGGCCATCGCCGCGCCCACGATGCCGGCGTTGTTCTGGAGCTCGGCGGGGACGATCTCGGCGCGGATGCCGTCGATCAGGGGAAGGAACTTGTCCGCCTTGCGGCTCACGCCGCCGCCGATGATGAAGAGTTCCGGCGAGAACAGCATCTCGACGTGGGCCAGGTACTTCTGGAGGCGCTTGGTCGCCCAGTGCTCCCAGGTGAGGCCCTCGTCCTCGCGGGCCTTCGCGGAGGCGCGCTTCTCGGCGTCGTGGCCCTTGAGCTCCAGGTGGCCCAGTTCGGTGTTGGGCAGCAGGGTGCCGTCGACGAAGACGGCGGAGCCGATGCCGGTGCCGAGGGTCAGCAGGATGACGGTGCCCTTGCGGCCGCGGCCGGCGCCGAAGGTCATCTCGGCGACGCCTGCGGCGTCGGCGTCGTTGAGGACGGTGACGGGGAGCCCGCCGAGGCGCTCGCCGAGCAGGGCGCCGGCGTCGACGCCGATCCAGCCCTTGTCGACGTTGGCGGCGGTGCGGATCGTGGAGCCGGTGACGACGCCGGGGAAGGTGACGCCGACCGGGCCGGACCAGCCGAAGTGCTCGACCACCTCGACGACGCGGCCCGCGACGTCGTCGGGCGTCGCGGGCTGCGGGGTGAGCACCTTGTGGCGCTCCTGGGCGAGGTCGCCGCGGTCGAGGTCCACGGGCGCGCCCTTGATGCCCGATCCGCCGATGTCCACTCCGAAGACGTTCATGGACCCAACGTTACGGGCCGGAGCGCTCCGTCACTCGTTTTCGACGAGGGCCGCGGCCTTGGCGCGCAGGTCCTGGTCGCGGAGCTCCTTGGGAAGCGAGAAGGTGAGCGACTCGTCGGCGGTCTTGACCAGCTCGACGTCGACGTAGCCGCGCTGGGCGAGCCACTCCAGGACCTCCTGGACGAGGACGTCCGGCACGGAGGCTCCCGAGGAGAGGCCGACGCTGGTGACGCCCTCCAGCCAGGCCTCGTCGATCTCGCTGGCGAAGTCGACCAGGTAGGCGGCGGGGGCGCCGGCCTGCTTGGCGACGTCGACCATGCGCTGCGAGTTGGAGGAGTTCTTGGAGCCGACGACGATGACCAGCTCGGACTGGCCGGCGAGCTCCTTGATGGCGGTCTGGCGGTTCTGCGTGGCGTAGCAGATGTCGTCCGACGGCGGGGAGATGAGCTGCGGGAACTTCTCCTTGAGCGCGTCGACGGTCTCCATCGTCTCGTCGACGGAGAGCGTGGTCTGGGAGAGCCAGACGACCTTGGACGGGTCGCGGACCTCGACCTTGGCGACGTCCTCGGGGCCGTCGACGAGCTGGATGTGGTCGGGGGCCTCGCCGGAGGTGCCGATGACCTCCTCGTGGCCCTCGTGGCCGATGAGGAGGATGTCGAAGTCCTCCTTGGCGAAGCGGACTGCTTCCTTGTGGACCTTGGTGACCAGCGGGCAGGTGGCGTCGATGGTCTTGAGGCGGCCCTGGCGGGCCTCCTCGTGGACGGTGGGGGCGACGCCGTGGGCGGAGAACATCACGATGTTGCCCGGCGGCACCTCGGTCGCCTGGTCGACGAAGATCGCGCCCTTCCGCTCCAGGGTCTGGACGACGTACTTGTTGTGCACGATCTCGTGCCGGACGTAGATCGGGGCGCCGTACTGTTCGAGGGCCTTCTCCACGGCGATCACGGCACGGTCCACGCCCGCGCAGTAGCCGCGGGGAGCGGCGAGAAGGACACGCTTCGGGCGGTTGGCGGCGGGCGTCGCAGTCATGGGTCCCATCGTAAGGCCGCGCCGGTCGGGGTTCGGTCGGCGTTTTGATCGGCGGTTCGGCCGGGGGCGTGGCCGAGACTGGGCGCATGGCGCATGAAGCACGGGTGGCGGAGCACGAGAGCCTGCGGCGGAACCTCGGGTTCCGGGACCTGGTCGTGTACGGGCTCCTCTTCATCGCCCCGATGGCCCCGGTGGGCGTCTTCGGCACGCTGGACGCCAAGTCGCACGGGGCGGTCGCACTCGTGTACGTGGTGGCGACGGTCGCCATGGGCTTCACGGCCTTCAGTTACGCGCAGATGGTGCGGGTCGCGCCCCGGGCCGGCTCGGTCTTCACGTACGCGCGCACGGCGCTGGGCGAGGGCCCGGGCTTCGTGGCCGGCTGGATGGCGCTGCTCGACTACCTGCTGATCCCGGCCGTGGCGTACCTCTTCGCCGGCATCGCGATGGAGGCGCTGGTCCCCGAGGTGGACCGCTGGGTGTGGACCGGGATCGCGGTGGTGGTGACCACGCTGCTGAACCTGTGGGGGGTGCGGGCGGCCGCCCGGGTGGGCTTCGCGGTGCTGGCGATGGAGATCGTGGTGCTGCTGGTCTTCGTGGTGTCGGCGGTGGTCGTGCTCGTACGGGACGGGGCGCAGCGGGACTGGTGGTCGCCGCTCACGGGTGACGGCGGCTTCTCGGCGGCGGCGGTGGTCGGGGCGGTGTCGGTGGCGGTGCTCTCGTACCTGGGCTTCGACGCGATCGCGGCCTTCGCCGAGGAGGTGACGGGCGGGCCGTCGAAGGTGGCCAGGGCGGTGCTGTTCTGCCTGGTCCTCGCGGGCGTGCTGTTCGTGGCGCAGACCTGGCTGGTGGCGCTGCTCGAACCGGTGTCCTCGGCGGAGCTGGCCGCCGATCCGGCGCGGCAGGGCTCGGCCTTCTACGACGCGGTGGACACGTCCGTGGGCGGCTGGCTGCACGACCTGGTGGCGGTGTCGAAGGCGATCGGGGCGGCGTTCGCGGCGCTCGCCGGGCAGGCGGCGGGCGGACGGCTGCTGTTCGCGATGGGCCGGGACCGGCGGCTGCCGCACGTGCTGGCCCGCACCGACTCGGGGGTGCCGCGGGTGGCGCTGCTGGTGTCGGCGGCGGTCACGATGGGCGCCGCGGTCTGGGCGGCCCGCCGGGACGACGGGCTCGACCACCTGGTGTCGGTGGTCGACATCGGGGCGCTGACGGCCTTCGTGCTGCTGCACGCGAGCGTGGTGAGCTGGTTCGCGGTGCGCCGGATGGCGGGCCCGCCGCGCTGGCTGCCGCACCTGGTGGTGCCGGTCCTCGGCGCGGCGGTGCTGGTGGCGGTGATCGTGGAGGCCTCGCCGTCGGCGCAGGTGGTGGGCGTGATCTGGCTGGGCGTGGGGCTCGTGGTGCTCGCGGTGCAGGGGGCGGCGCGGCCGCTGCCGTAGCGCCGGACGTGCCCGGCGGGCGCGCCCCGCACGGCGCCCTTCCGGTGTCCGACCCGCCCGTTACGCTCGGCGCATGGGTCTGAACACGTCAGCGGAAGCGCCGCTCCCCGTCGGCGAGGTCTCCCGGCTGATCGGGGGGTGGATCGACCGGCTGGGGGCGATCTGGGTCGAGGGGCAGATCACGCAGTTGTCGCGGCGCCCGGGCGCCGGGGTGGTGTTCCTGACGCTGCGCGATCCCTCGTACGACATCTCGATCAACGTCACCTGCTACCGCCAGGTCTTCGACGCCGTCGCCGACGTGGTGTCCGAGGGCGCCCGGGTGGTGGTGCACGCGAAGCCGGAGTGGTACGCGCCGCGGGGGCAGCTGTCGCTGCGGGCTGCGGAGATCCGGCCGGTCGGGATCGGGGAGCTGCTCGCGCGTCTGGAGATGCTGAAGCGGACGCTGGCCGCGGAGGGCCTGTTCGCGCTGGACCGGAAGCGGTCCCTGCCCTTCCTGCCGCAGCTGGTCGGGCTGGTCTGCGGCCGGGCGTCGGCGGCCGAGCGGGACGTCCTGGAGAACGCGCGGCGGCGCTGGCCGGCCGTGCGCTTCGAGGTGCGCAACGTGGCGGTGCAGGGCGTGCGGGCCGTGCCGCAGGTGATCCAGGCGGTGCGGGAGCTGGACGCGCACCCGGACGTGGACGTGATCGTCGTGGCCCGGGGCGGCGGCAGCGTCGAGGACCTGCTGCCGTTCTCGGACGAGCAGCTGATCCGGGCGGTGGCCGAGTGCCGTACGCCGGTGGTGTCCGCGATCGGGCACGAGCCGGACGCGCCGCTGCTCGACCTGGTCGCCGACCTGCGGGCGTCGACGCCCACGGACGCGGCGAAGAAGGTGGTGCCCGACGTGGGCGAGGAGCTGGACCGGGTGCGCGGGATGCGGGACCGGGCGCTGCGCGCGGTGCGGGGGCTCCTGGAGCGCGAGGAGCGGGGGCTCGCGCACGCGCTGGCCCGGCCGGTGATGGAGCATCCGCAGCGGATGGTGGAGGTCCGCGAGGACGAGCTGGACGCGCTGCTCGCGCGCGGCCGGCGCACCTTCGGGCATCTGCTGGACCGGGCCGACTCGGAGCTGTCGCACACCCGGGCGCGGGTCCGCGCGCTGTCGCCCGCGGCCACGATGGAGCGGGGGTACGCGGTGCTCCAGCGGGCCGACGGCTCGGTGGTGCGGGACCCGGCGGAGGTCGCGGCGGACGAGGAGCTGCGGGCCCGGGTGGCCGCCGGCGACTTCACGGTCCGGCGCGTGGACGGCTGACGGCCGAGCGCGGGAGACCCTTCACGGCCCCACGACCGCATCGCGCGGCCCTCACGGCCCGCCGCGGCCGGAAATGATCGAACGACCAAGACGACCTGACAGACGAAGGTGGCACCCATGGCAGCACGGACCGGAGCGGAAGAGACTGCGACCGCGCTCGGCTACGAGCAGGCGCGCGACGAGCTGATCGAGGTCGTCCGGCGCCTGGAGGCGGGCGGCACGACCCTCGAGGAGTCGCTGGCGCTCTGGGAGCGCGGCGAGGAGCTGGCCAAGGTGTGCCGGCACTGGCTCGAAGGGGCCCGGGCCCGGCTCGACGCCTCCCTGGCTGCGGAGCGCGCCCGCGACGAGGACGGCGAGGGCGGTACGGCGGGTGCGGCGGGCCCGGACGAGGAGTGACGGGCCGGCGGGGCGGCGGTACCGGGTGACGGGCGGTTCCCTCGGGGACGTAGACTCGGACTGTGAACCGGATCACTATCCGGTTAAGTTAGTTGAAAGTTCACCTACTCCGGGCGTACTGTCGAGACATCGCCCGGATCCCGACGGGCGCACCTCTTGCAGTCCGGAAGGTATGCAGCATGTCTCTCGCTCTTGACCCCGCCGCCCAGGACCTCCTCTTCCGCGAGGCCCGCACTGCCAACACGTTCACCGACGAGCCGGTGACCGACGAGCAGGTCCAGGCGATCTACGACCTGGTCAAGTACGGCCCCACCGCCTTCAACCAGACCCCGCTGCGCATCACCCTGGTCCGCTCCCCCGAGGCCCGCGAGCGCCTGGTCAAGCACATGGCCGAGGGCAACCAGGCCAAGACCCAGGCCGCCCCGCTGGTCGCCATCCTCTCCGCGGACAACGAGTTCCACGAGGAGCTGCCGGCCCTGCTCCCGCACTTCCCGCAGGCCAAGGACATGTTCTTCGCCGAGCGCCCGGTGCGTGAGCAGTCCGCCCTGCTGAACGCCGCCCTGCAGGCCGCCTACTTCATCGTCGGCGTCCGCGCCGCCGGTCTGGCCGCCGGCCCGATGACCGGTCTCGACTTCGCCGGTGTCCAGAAGGAGTTCCTGGACGCCGACCACACCCCGCTGATGGTCGTCAACATCGGCAAGCCGGGCGAGGACGCCTGGTTCCCGCGCTCCCCGCGCCTGTCCTACGACGAGGTCGTCACCACCGTCTGATCGGGACGGCCACGCGGAAGGGCCCCGGTGCGCGTGCACCGGGGCCCTTCCGCCGTGTCCGCGGTCTTCCGCGCTCAGGCCTTCTGCGACTGGAGCGCGCCCGCCATCTGCGCGAGCCGGTCGAACGAGGCCGTGCCGGTCACCACGGTGGTCGCGCCGCCCTCGGAGCGCACCAGGGCGTCGTACTTCGGGCCCTCCCAGAGCTGCCACTCCCGGCCGCCGACCGTTCGGGTCTTTCCGGTGTTCTTCGCCTCCAGGGTGACCTTGGGGACGTACTTCTTCGGGTCCTCAGTGGACTGCTGGACGGCCACGTACTGGGTGTCCGGGTCGAGGAAGCCGAGCCGCCAGGCGTCGTGCTCCTCGCGCTTGTACGAGACGACCGTCGCCTTCCAGTCCTCGCCCAGGCCCTGCGGGGCCAGCACCGGGTACGGCGCCGCCCGCTGGGCCGTCAGGAGTTCGACCCGGTAGTCCTTGGCCTCGACCGGGGTCGCCTTCTCGTCGTGCGGGATGAAGAGATACATCACGCCCGCGGCGACCATGATCACCGCGAGGGACTGGAACATCCCGCGTACCGTCTGCCTGCCTCGCATACCTGCCACGCCCCTTATGGTCGCATCAAGGGTTCGTGCTCATACGTGGGCCCCTCTGCTCAATTTGTCGACCTGACGATAGAGTCCTAGCACCCTCCTTATTTCCGGCCGTCGCCGTACAGAAAGGTGCGCTCCGATGACCGAGCACCACTTGTTGCCGCCCGAGCTCGAGGTCTCGCCCGAGGCCCCCGACCGCAACCTCGCCCTGGAACTGGTCCGGGTGACCGAGGCCGCCGCCATGGCCGCGGGCCGCTGGGTCGGCCGGGGCGACAAGATCGGCGCCGACGGTGCGGCCGTGAACGCCATGCGGACCCTGATCTCCACCGTCTCGATGAACGGCGTGGTCGTCATCGGCGAGGGCGAGAAGGACGAGGCCCCGATGCTCTTCAACGGGGAGCGCGTGGGCGACGGCACCGGCGCCGAGGTGGACATCGCGGTCGACCCGATCGACGGCACCACCCTGAACGCCAAGGGCATGCCGAACGCGATCGCCGTGCTCGCCGCCGCCGACCGCGGTTCGATGTTCGACCCGTCCGCCGTCTTCTACATGGACAAGCTGGTCACCGGCCCCGAGGCCGCCGACTTCGTCGACATCAACGCGCCCGTCTCGGTGAACATCCGGCGGGTCGCCAAGGCCAAGGGCATGCAGGCCGAGGACGTCACCGTGGTGATCCTGGACCGCCCGCGGCACGAGGGCATCGTCAAGGAGATCCGCGAGACCGGCGCCCGGATCAAGTTCATCTCCGACGGCGACGTGGCCGGCTCGATCATGGCCGCCCGCGAGGGCACCGGCGTGGACCTGCTCATGGGCATCGGCGGCACGCCCGAGGGCATCATCTCGGCCTGCGCCATAAAGTGCCTGGGCGGTGTGATCCAGGGCAAGCTGTGGCCGAAGGACGAGGCCGAGCGGCAGAAGGCCATCGACGCGGGCCACGACCTGGACCGGGTGCTCGGCACCAACGACCTGGTCTCCGGCGACAACGTCTTCTTCGTCGCCACCGGCATCACCGACGGCGAGCTGCTGCGCGGGGTGCGCTACCGCTCCGAGACGGCCACGACCCAGTCGCTGGTGATGCGCTCGAAGTCCGGCACGATCCGCCAGATCGACTCGACGCACCGGCTCGCGAAGCTGCGCGCCTACAGCAAGATCGACTTCGACCGGGCGAAGTAGCCGCGAGGGCGGCGGCAGCCGTCCGGCGCACGAAGAGGGGCGCCCCCATGTGCGGTGGGGGCGCCCCTTCCCGTACGGACGCGGAGAAGCGGACCCGTCGGCAGCCGGCCTGCGATCAGCCGGCCTGGGCGATGCGCTCGGCGCGCTCCGCTGCGGCGGCCTTGCGCAGCTCGACCTCGCGGCGACGGCGGCGGGCGAGCACGACGCGGCGCTCGGCGGCGGTGAGGCCGCCCCAGACGCCGTACGGCTCGGGCTGCAACAGCGCGTGCTCTCGGCAGTCGACCATCACGGGGCAGCGGGCACAGACCCGCTTGGCGGCCTCCTCGCGGGAGAGCCGGGCGGCGGTCGGCTCCTTGGAGGGGGCGAAGAAGAGTCCGGCCTCGTCCCTCCGGCACACCGCCTCCGTGTGCCAGGGACCTGCCTCGTCCTCCCGAGCGGGGTTCCGCTGGGGCGGCACGGCGGCGGCGACCCGGAGGGGCTGATGCGGCGTGTGCAGCACGGTCTACTCCTGACGACGGCTTCCGCGGGCGAGCGAGCGACGATGCACCAGCCCTACCCGCTGTGCGCACGCCTATGCACTGCGTGCCGCCTCGCGTTCCGCAGCGCGGACAGCGGGCGGCGAATTCCGGTCACCCGTCGGGCGTCCGTACGAGCGGAACGTGGGCGTCAGTGGCCGAGATGCTTGCGCAACTTGTCCTGAACCAGGCTCTGCAGGTCGGTGACCCACTTGCCCCGCTTGGGGCGGGCCTCGACGTTGCCGAAGACGGCCCAGCCGTTGACCACGACGACGGGGGCCTGCGGGTCGGCGCCCTCCAGGGTGACCACCTCGAAGTTGCCGAAGACGCCGGTGCCGCTGCCGCGCAGCGTCACGTTCTCCGGCACGCGGACCTCGACGCTGCCGAAGATCGAGGTGGCGTTGATGGTGGTGAGGCGCTGGGCGAAGATCGCCTCGGTGAGGTCGATCTCGATGCTGCCGAAGAGCGAGAAGGCGTTGGTGCGGCGGCCGACGCGCCAGCGGCCCTTGCGGGTGGAGGCGGAGAAGACCGCGACCAGGTTGTCCGCCGGGCCCTCGGGGCCCTCGGAGCCGTAGTCCGCGGCGGGCACGTGGTCCCGGGCGGTCCGGCTCACCGGGAGGTCGCGCACGATCGGCTCCAGCTCGCCGACGGTCTTCGCCCGGTAGACCGCGTCGATCCGCTCGGCGTGCTCCTCCGCGTCGAGCCGGCCCTCGGCCAGCGCGTCCCGCAGGATGTCCGCGATCCGGTCCCGGTCGGCGTCGGAGGCGCGCAGCGACCCCTGCGGATCGGCGTACTCGGGCCGGGCCGCGGGGGTGGGCGCCGGGGCGGGGGCCGGCGCGGGCTCGGCGGGCGCGGCCGGCTGCTGGGGCTGCTTTTCGAGGTCCACGACCTCAGCCTAGCGAAACGCGATAGATCGCGACTAGGGGGAGCCCGCGTGTCCTGTGGACGGCGGCCGGGAGACGGCGGGCGGCCGAAACGCGCCGATGTGGCGTGGTGAGCCGCGCCACTGAGCCTTACCTCACAGGAGCGGGGACCGGGCCGCGTCTTACGCTGGAGGGCGCGGCCGCCAACGGAGGCGGCGCGCTGCTGTCTGCCGAGTGAGGAATGGCCCCGTCATGCCAGAGTTCGCGTACTCCGATCTGCTGCCGCTGGGAGAGGACACCACGCCCTACCGCCTGGTGACCTCCGAAGGCGTCTCCACCTTCGAGGCCGACGGCCGTACGTTCCTCAAGGTCGAGCCGGAGGCGCTGCGCACGCTGGCCGCCGAGGCGATCCACGACATCCAGCACTACCTGCGCCCGGCCCACCTGGCGCAGCTACGGAAGATCATCGACGACCCGGAGGCGTCGAGCAACGACAAGTTCGTCGCGCTCGACCTGCTGAAGAACGCGAACATCGCGGCGGCCGGCGTGCTGCCGATGTGCCAGGACACCGGCACGGCGATCGTGATGGGCAAGCGCGGCCAGAACGTGCTCACCGAGGGCCGTGACGAGGAGGCCCTGAGCAGGGGCGTCTACGACGCGTACACCAAGCTCAACCTGCGCTACTCGCAGATGGCCCCGGTGACCATGTGGGAGGAGAAGAACACCGGCTCGAACCTGCCCGCGCAGATCGAGCTGTACGCGACCGACGGCGGCGCGTACAAGTTCCTCTTCATGGCGAAGGGCGGCGGCTCCGCCAACAAGTCCTTCCTCTACCAGGAGACCAAGGCGGTCCTCAACGAGGCCTCCATGATGAAGTTCCTGGAGGAGAAGATCCGTTCGCTCGGCACGGCGGCCTGCCCGCCGTACCACCTGGCGATCGTGGTCGGCGGCACCAGCGCCGAGTTCGCGCTGAAGACCGCGAAGTACGCCTCGGCGCACTACCTGGACGAGCTGCCCACCGAGGGCGACCCGGCGACCGGTCACGGCTTCCGTGACAAGGAGCTGGAGGAGAAGGTCTTCGAGCTGACGCAGAAGATCGGCATCGGCGCGCAGTTCGGCGGCAAGTACTTCTGCCACGACGTGCGCGTGGTGCGACTGCCGCGCCACGGCGCCTCGCTGCCGGTCGCGATCGCCGTGTCCTGCTCGGCCGACCGCCAGGCGGTCGCGAAGATCACCGCCGAGGGCGTCTTCCTGGAGCAGCTGGAGACGGACCCGGCGCGCTTCCTGCCGGAGACCGAGGACTCCCACCTGGACGCGGGCGAGGTCGTGAAGATCGACCTCAACCAGCCGATGGACGAGATCCTGGCCGAGCTGACCAAGTACCCGGTGAAGACCCGGCTCTCGCTGACCGGTCCGCTGGTCGTGGCGCGCGACATCGCGCACGCCAAGATCAAGGATCGGCTCGACGCGGGCGAGGAGATGCCGCAGTACCTGAAGGACCACCCGGTCTACTACGCGGGCCCGGCGAAGACCCCCGAGGGTTACGCCTCCGGTTCCTTCGGCCCGACGACGGCCGGCCGGATGGACAGCTACGTGGAGCAGTTCCAGGCGGCGGGCGGCTCGAAGGTCATGCTGGCCAAGGGCAACCGCAGCAAGCAGGTCACGGAGGCGTGCGGCACGCACGGCGGCTTCTACTTGGGATCGATCGGCGGCCCGGCGGCGCGTCTCGCGCAGGACTGCATCAAGAAGGTCGAGGTCGTCGAGTACGAGGAGCTCGGCATGGAGGCGGTGTGGAAGATCGAGGTCGAGGACTTCCCGGCGTTCATCGTGGTGGACGACAAGGGCAACGACTTCTTCCAGAACCCGGCCCCGGAGCCGACGTTCACGCACATCCCGGTGCGTCAGGGCTCCCAGCTCTCGTAACCTCCGGCACCACGTGACGGCGCCCCCGGTCCTCCGCGGACCGGGGGCGTCGTCACGTCCCGCTGGGAAAGTCGCTACCGACCGGTAGTCAGCCGGACACTTACTGGTCAGTATGGGTCGCGAGCATGTCAACCACTGAGTCGGTCGACCCCTCGGGAGCCCCCCATGCCCTCCGCCAAGGCGAAGGCCACCGCCGCCGCCACCCTCGCCCTGAGCAGCGCCCTGGTCCTCGGCGCCGCGCCCAGCGCCTCCGCCGCCGACCCCGACACCCACCACACCTCCTCGGCCGCGATCCAGGACGTCGACTACACGACCTGGCGCAAGGACGTGGCCGCCGTGGTCGCGCAGGCGCGGCCGTACCTCGAGGAGCGCACCGAGGACGCCGACGGCGAGCGGCAGGCCATCGTCCTCGACATCGACAACAGCTCCCTGGAGACGGACTTCCACCCCTTCTGGGAGCTGCCGACCCCGGCCATCCCGGAGGTCCAGGACCTGGTGGCGGACGCGCACGCGCGCGGGGTGGCCGTCTTCTTCGTCACCGCCCGGCCCGGCATCATCCACTCCCTGACGGACTGGAACCTGCGGCAGGTCGGCTACCCGGTCGACGGGCTGTACGTGCGCTCGCTGCCCGATCTGTTCGCCGAGGTCAGCGCGTACAAGACGGCCAAGCGCGCGGAGATCGAGGCGAAGGGCTACACGATCATCGCGAACATCGGCAACAACACCAGCGACCTGGTGGGCGGTCACGCCGAGCGCACCTTCAAGCTGCCGGACTACGGCGGCAAGCTGTCGTAGTCCTGCCCGGCCCGGAGCGACCGCCCCGACCGGCCGGAGACTTCCGGGACCGCCCGACCGACGACCACCGGGCCGTCGGTCGGCGCTCGCCGTCGGTCAGCGCACGGTGATGTGGAACTCCATCCGCTCGTGGTCCCCGTCCGGGCTGACCCGGATGTAGCCGTGCGCGTTCTTGAAGTCGCCGGTGCCGCCGGTGACCGCGAGGTCGAAGGCGGCCGGCTCCTGGTCGGAGACGTCGAAGGTGGTGAGCGCCTGGGCGGTGAGCTGGCCGCCCGGGCCGCCGTTCAGGACGAAGGTGCCGACGCAGTTGGCGTCCGACTGCTCGCCGGCGGAGCGCACCACGGCGCAGATGACGCCGTCGCGGCCCACCTTGTCGCCGCCCTTGGTCTTGAACAGGTCGTCGGCGAAGGTGAAGGTGTCGCCGACCTCGGGCGGCGGTCCGCTCTCGTCGGCCGCGGGGCCTGGAACCTCCTTGGCGTACAGCGTGAACTCGAAGCCGTCGCCGTTGTCGGCCGGCACCGAGCCCGGTGTCGTGGCCGAGGCCGGCAGGGGGGCGGCGGTGGCGAGGGTGACGGCCGCGACCGCGACCGCGCCGAGGGCACCGATCCTCCGGAAGCTGCGCATGTCCTGTCTCCTGCGGGTGAGTGATCTCCCCCGGGGCCCACTCGCCATTGTCCGGCCGCCGCCGGGGGCCCGCACCCCGGTCGGACATGATGGGCGCATGCCAGAAAGTTCAGCGATACGACGGGTGCGCGCCGCGGTTCCGGCCGCCCTGCTGGCCGCGGGCCTGCTGCTCACCGGCTGCGGTGCGGATACGGGTACGGGGCAGGGGGCCGCCGCCGCGCCCGCGCAGCGGTCCACCGCGCCCGCCGCGCCCGCAGGGCCGGGCACCGCCGCTCCGGCCGGCACCGTGGGCGGGCCCGGCACGCCCTGCGCGCTGCCGGTCTCCTTCTCGCTCGCCGCGGACTGGGAGCCGGAGGCGGTGGAGCCGGCCGCCGACCCGGACCTCGCGGCGCTGACCCGGCAGGGTCCGGCCACGCTGCGCTGCGAGGTGGAGGCCAAGCCCGCCGGGCACATCGGCTTCCTGCGGGTGTGGACCGTGCCCGAGGGACGGGCGCGGGCCGCCCTGGAGGCCTTCGTGACGGCGGAGAAGGGTGCGCGCGGGGCCGTCTACTCGGCAGCCGAAGCGGGCCCGCTGACCGGCGTCCAGACGGTGTATCAGGTGCACGAGGAGCTGATGGGCGGGACGAAGACCGAGCGCGCCTTCGCCGTCGGGACGGCGGACGGCGGGGTCGTCATCGTCCACCTCGGCGGCCTCGACGCCGAGGAGCACGAGGCGATGCGCCCGGCGTACGAGCTGGCGCGGTCGACCCTCCGGGCCTCCTGAAAGGGCCGTGGCCCCCGTCCCGCACCGAACGGGGGCCACGGCGTCCTGTGGGGGCGGATGCCCCGTGGCGGGGCACGGAGCCCCGTTACGCGAAGCGCTGGTTCGCGGAGCCGTCGCAGGCCCGGAGCCGGATCGCGTCGTGGGCCGCGCCCTGGGTCAGGCACAGGCCGGTGGCCGCGGCCGGCCGGAGGGTGGCGCCGTCGCGGACGAACTTCTGGTTGGCGGCGCCGCTGCAGTTCCAGACGATGAGCGCCTTGCCGGACTCGTAGGCGGCGCCGGGGACGTCCAGACAGCGGTCCTGGGTGAGCTCGGTGTGCAGGGTGCGGCGGTTGGTGTCGTACCACCAGCCCTGGTTGCGGCCGCCGTGGCAGTCCCAGCCGAGGACGGCGGTGCCGTTCGCGGACTCCGAGGCGTTGACGTCCAGGCAGTTGCCGGTGGCGGCGTTCCGCAGCGGCCGGTAGGCGTCGTCCCAGGCGAGCGGGAAGAGCGTGGGCGTGCCCGAGGAGTTGACGTCGGCGCAGCTCGCCTCGCGCAGGCCCGAGCCGTAGAGCTGGGTCAGGCAGGACGCGAAGGCGGCGTGGCCGCTCTTGTTCGGGTGGAAGGACTGGCGGACGGAGTTCTCGTCCGGGGTGCCGGGCTTGGAGAGGTCGATGTAGAGGCCCCGGGCCCAGGTGTCCTCCATGCAGACCTCGTGGCCGTGGAAGAGCCGCGAGTTGTCGAGGTAGACCGCTCCGGTGTCGGCGGCGGCCTTGCGCATCCCGCGCTCGAAGGCCGGGACGGCCGCGTTGCGGCCCCACTTCGTGTCGGAGTCGTAGCCGAGGCCGCCGCAGGCCAGCTTGCCGGGGAAGTTCGGGTTGTCGCGGAAGTCGGGCCCGATGGGGCTCGGGTAGCCCATGAGGACGAGCTTGTAGTCGCCGTCGGCGTATCCGGCGTCGCGCATCACGGTGCGCAGGTCGCGGACGGTCTGCTCGACCTTGGGGACGAGGCCGTCGACGCGGGCCTGCCAGCCGGGGGCGTACTTCGGCTCGCAGGGGCCCTGGGAGAGCAGATAGCGCTGGACGCAGTCGGTCATGACGGGGCCGAACTGCAGGTCGTCGTTGGCGCCGGCGACCAGGAGCACCATCTTGATGCGGGTGTTGCGGGCCTTGATGGCGAGGCTGTCGCTCTGGACCAGCTCGTCGGCGTACTGCTTGCTGCCGCCGATCCGGATGTTTCCGGTGTACGCGCCGGAGCAGGCCACGTTGAACGTGAGGTCCGCGGGGATGCCGGTGCGGTGGATGGCGGCGTCGGGCGAGCGGTGGCACCAGTTGTCGGGGCCGTTGGTCGGGGACTCGTAGGTGCCGACGCCCTCGCCGGAGATCTCGCTGTCGCCGAGCGAGATGAGGCCGGTCTTGCGCTGGGCGAGCGGGCGCTCCTCCGGGCTGCCGTAGAGCGCGGTGGCCTCGGCGGCGCGGATCGCCTCCAGCTCGGGGCTCAGCGGCGTGGAGGTGATTCCGGTGGTGCCGCTCGTGTCGGCCGCGCCGGCGGGGGCGGCGGCCGTCATGCTGCCGAGGGCGGCCGCGGCGGCGGCGAGGGCCGCGACCGGCCAGCGGAGTCTGTACCTGGTGCGCGTCATTGCGCCTCCTGGAAGTGGGGTTACCCACGGTTTTTACTGGCCGGTAAGCGACTTGGGAATACATCGAACAAGACAAGTGCTCATGTTTTTCGGGGGGTTCGGGCGACCGGCCCCCGGTGAGCACCGCGCAGGAGGTTGACGACATGGCCGACGACAAGGGCTACCGGATCGAGCACGACTCCATGGGCGAGGTCCGCGTGCCCGCCCACGCCAAGTGGCGCGCCCAGACCCAGCGGGCGGTGGAGAACTTCCCGGTCTCCGGGCAGCGCCTGGAGCGCGCCCACATCGAGGCGCTGGCCCGGATCAAGGCGGCCGCGGCCAAGGTCAACGCCGAACTCGGCGTGCTGGACCCGGAGGTGGCGCGGGCGATCCAGGACGCGGCGGCGGAGGTCGCCGAGGGGCGCTGGGACGACCAGTTCCCGGTGGACGTCTTCCAGACCGGCTCCGGCACCTCCTCCAACATGAACACCAACGAGGTGCTCGCCACGCTGGCCGCCGAGCGGCTCGGCCGGGACGTGCACCCCAACGACCACGTGAACGCCTCGCAGTCGTCCAACGACGTCTTCCCGTCCTCCATCCACATCGCGGCGACCGCCGCCGTCACCCGGGACCTGATTCCGGCGCTCGATCACCTGGCCGGATCCCTGGAGCGGAAATCAGCCGAATTCGCGAGCGTCGTCAAGTCCGGCCGCACGCACCTCATGGACGCCACCCCGGTGACCCTCGGCCAGGAGTTCGGCGGCTACGCGGCGCAGGTCAGGTACGGGGCGGAGCGGCTGCGCGCCGCCCTGCCGCGGCTCGCCGAACTGCCCCTCGGCGGCACCGCGGTCGGCACCGGCATCAACACCCCGCCCGGCTTCTCCGCCGCCGTGATCGCCGAGGTGGCCCGCGCCACCGGCCTGCCGCTCACCGAGGCCCGCGACCACTTCGAGGCGCAGGGCGCCCGGGACGGCCTGGTGGAGACCTCCGGGCAGCTGCGGACCATCGCGGTCTCCCTCACCAAGATCGCCAACGATCTGCGCTGGATGTCCAGCGGCCCGCGCACCGGTCTGGCCGAGATCAATCTGCCCGACCTCCAGCCGGGCTCCTCGATCATGCCGGGCAAGGTCAACCCGGTGGTCCCGGAGGCGGTCCTCATGGTCGCCGCCCAGGTCACCGGCAACGACACCACGGTCGCGGTGGCCGGCGCCGCCGGGAACTTCGAGCTCAACGTGATGCTGCCGGTCATGGCCAAGAACCTGCTGGAATCCGTGCGCCTCCTGGCCAACGCGGCCCGGCTGCTCGCCGACCGCACGGTCGACGGCATCACCGCCAACGCCGAACGGGCCCGCGAGTACGCCGAGTCCTCCCCCTCCGTCGTCACCCCGCTGAACAAGTACATCGGCTACGAGGAGGCGGCGAAGGTGGCCAAGAAGTCACTGGCCGAGCGCAAGACGATCCGGGAGGTCGTCCTCGAGTCGGGGTACGTGGAGCGCGGCGACCTCACCGCCGAACAGCTCGACGAGGCGCTCGACGTCCTGCGCATGACTCATCCGTGACCTTCACCGCAGCGACACCGGGGAGCCACCCCTAAGATCTGCGCATGACAGGATCCGGCCGCTCCGAGCACTGGGCGCCGGGGGATCAGATCCTCTGGCGCTACCGCGACAACGGCACCGGCGACGTGCACATCTGCCGCCCGGTGACCGTCGTCCAGGACACCCCGGAGCTGCTCGCGGTCTGGATGGCCCCCGGCACCGAGTGCGTGAAGCCGGTGCTCGCCGACGGCACCACCCCGGTCCACGAGGAGCCGCTGGCCACCCGCTACACCGCCCCGCGCACCACCGCCCGGGCGCACTGGCACGGCGCCGGGGTGCTGAAGCTGGCCCGGCCCGCCGACCCGTGGTCGGTGTGGCTGTTCTGGGAGCGCGGCTGGCGCTTCCGCAGCTGGTACGTCAACCTCGAGGAGCCGCGGACCCGCTGGTCCGGCGGCGTCGACTCCGAGGACCACTTCCTCGACATCTCCGTCTACCCCGACCGCAGCTGGCTGTGGCGGGACGAGGACGAGTTCGCCCAGGCCCAGCGGGCCGGCCTGATGGACGCCGCCCAGGCCGCCCGGGTCAGGGCGGCGGGCCGGGCCGCGGTCGAACTGATCAGCGCCTGGGGGCCGCCGTTCTCGGCCGGCTGGGAGGACTGGCGGCCGGACCCGGCCTGGCCCGTACCCGAACTGCCGGCCGACTGGGATCGCACCCCGGCGCACACGGCGCCATGAGACCCTTGATGCGCCCCCAGGGTGCAAACGTAGGATCGTCCTCCGCACGTACTCGACCACACCCGATCGCCCCGCGGGGGGATCGGACCGCACGTCACCGAACCGGCACGACGCAGGACCTGACCACACGTCATCCAGATTGCCACCATGAGGGGGAGAGCAGTGCCGGACCCGCGCGCGGACGCGCTGTCCCCCGTCTCCAGATCGAGCTCCTGCCGGTGGTTTAGCCCCGTCGACGGCGCGGCATCGGCGATGAGAGCGCGTGCAACGCACCACCGGCCCGGACGGACGGAATCCCAGGCGTGACGGAGCATCCCACCTCCCACGAAGGCCGCAAGGCGATGGCCGACCGGCCGCAGGAACGCACTCGCCCCCGCCAGGAGACGGCGGCGACGAACGCGACGGCGGCCGCGGCCGCCGTCGCCGTGCCCGCACCCGCCCCCGGCAGCGGTCCGGCCGGCCCCGACGGCGCCGCCGGGCGCCGCGAGGGCGAGCGGCTGCGCTTCGTGGGCGCCGCGACCCGGCGGATCGCGCGCGGCATCGACCTCGACGAGATCGTCCTCGGCCTGTGCCGGGCGACCGTCCCGACCTTCTCCGACGCGATCCTGGTCTATCTGCGCGACCCGCTGCCGGTGGGCGACGAGCGCCCGGCCGAGCCCTTCGTGCTGCGGCTGCGCCGCACCGACCGGCTGCGGTTAACGGACCTGGAGGGCGAGGAGCTGGTCCTCGTGCCCGACCCCGACCCGACGCCCGCCGCCGAGCTGTGCGAGGTGCGCTCGGGCAGCGCGCTGGCCGAGGTGCTGCGCGGGGTCCGGCCGGTGCCCGGCGACTCCCCCGCCGCCCGCGCGGCGCTGCCGGAGCTGCTCGGCCCCGAGCACCCGCTGCCGCCGGGGCACCGGGCCATACTCGCGCCGCTGCGGGGGCGGCGCCGGGTGATCGGCGCGGCGGTGTTCCTGCGGCGCCCCGAGCGGGCCGGCTTCGAGCCGAACGACCTGCTCGTGGCCGCCCAGCTGGCCACCCACACCGCCCTCGGCATCGACAAGGCCGTGCTCTACGGACGCGAGGCCTACATCGCGGACGAGCTGCAGCGCACCATGCTGCCCGACTCGCTGCCCCAGCCCACCGGCGTGCGGCTGGCCTCCCGCTATCTGCCCGCGGCCGAGACGGCGCGGGTGGGCGGCGACTGGTACGACGCGATCCCGCTGCCCGGCAGCCGGGTCGCGCTCGTCGTCGGCGACGTCATGGGCCACTCCATGACCTCGGCGGCGATCATGGGCCAGCTGCGCACCACCGCGCAGACCCTGGCCGGCCTCGACCTGCCGCCGCAGGAGGTGCTCCACCACCTGGACGAGCAGGCCCAGCGGCTCGGCGAGAACCGCATGGCCACCTGCATGTACGCGGTGTACGACCCGGTCTCGCACCGGATCACCATCGCCAACGCGGGCCACCCGCCGCCGATACTGCTGCACCTGGGCGGCCGGGCCGAGGTGCTCCGGGTGCCGCCCGGCGCGCCGATCGGCGTGGGCGGGGTGGACTTCGAGGCGGTCGAGCTGGACGCGCCCGCGGGCGCCACGCTGCTGCTCTACACGGACGGCCTGGTGGAGTCCCGGCTGCGGGACGTGTGGACCGGCATCGAGCAGCTGCGCGAGCGGCTCGCGGCGACGGCCCAGCTCACCGGCCCGGACCACTCGCCTCCGCTGGAGGCGCTGTGCGACGACGTGCTCGACATGCTCGGCCCGGGCGACCGGGACGACGACATCGCGCTGCTCGCGGCCCGCTTCGACGGGATCGCGCCGAGCGACGTGGCGTACTGGTTCCTGGAACCGGAGGACGCGGCCCCCGGCCGGGCCCGCCGGCTGGCCCGGCGCGCGCTCGCCCGCTGGGACCTGGAGGAGCTGACCGACTCCGTCGAGCTGCTGATCAGCGAGGTGGTCACCAACGCCGTGCGGTACGCGGAGCGTCCGGTGACGCTGCGGCTGCTGCGCACCGACGTGCTGCGCTGCGAGGTCGGCGACGACTCGCCGCAGCTGCCCCGGCAGCGCCGGGCGCGGGACACCGACGAGGGCGGCCGCGGGCTGTTCCTGGTGAACCGGCTGGCCCGGCGCTGGGGCGCGACCCGGCTGTCGGGCGGCAAGGTGGTGTGGTTCGAGCTGGCCACGCGCTGAGCCCGGAGCCGTACCGTACGCGCGAGAACGCCCGTACGTACGACGACGAAGGCACGCGCGAGAACGAAGCCACGCGCGAGAACGAAGGAGGCCGGACCCCCGCGGGGGTCCGGCCTCCTCGTGTCACTGGCCTCCGGGCCGGGTGTCGACGATGCCCGTGTCGGTGTCCGGCGGCGGCTGGATCGTCGGCTCGATGGTCTTCGTCCGGGTCGGCGTCGGCTCCGACGGGGTCGTCGCGGTGGACGTGGGCGGGATCGGCGGCGTGGTGCCGGTCGGGGTCGGCGGCTGGGTCGGGGTGCTGGTGTCCTCGCTCGCCGTGGGGGTCGGCGAGGGCGAGTCGGTGGTAGCGGTCGGCGTGGGGGCGCCGGTGTCGCCGCCCGAGGTGCCGTCGGTCTCCAGGTCGAAGGTGGCGCTGGAGCCGCCGCCGAGGGCGGTGGTGGTGTAGGCGCCCCAGATCTGGGCCGGGGTGCGGCCGCCGTTGGCGCGCCCCTCGTTGATGGTGTTGGTCAGGGTGACCTGGTTGCCCTTGGTGTCCTCGCCGAACAGGCCGACGGCGGTGACGAGTTCGGGGGTGTAGCCGACGAACCAGGCCGAGCGGTTGTTCTCGGAGGTGCCGGTCTTGCCGGCCGCCTCGTAGTCACCGGCGGCGCGGACGCCGGAGCCGGACCGGACGACGCCCTGCATGGCCTTGGTGGTGGTGTCGGCGGCCTCACGGCTGATGACCCGCTCGCCGATGGACTTCACCGGCTCGGCCTTGCGGTCCTTGTGCTCGGCGGACTTCACCAGGGTCGGGGTGACCTTGACGCCGTGGTTGTCGAGGGTGGCGTAGGCGCCGGCCATGTCCATGGTGGAGGCGGTCATGACGCCGAGGGACATCGACGGCCCCTCGCCGAAGTCGGCGCCGTCCTTCAGGCCGAGGGCGAGGCCGGTCTGCTTGGCCTTGGCGAAGCCGACGTCCACGATCATCTGGGCGTAGACCGAGTTGATCGAGCTGTTGGTGGCCTTCTGGACGGTGACCGGGCCGTAGCTCCGGTCGTCCTCGTTCTCCGGGGCGAAGGGGATGGGGCTGCCGACGACCGGGCGCTTGCTGGTGCCGTCGTAGATCGTGCCGAGGCCGATCCGCCGCCCGTCCTGGGTCAGCGCGCGGTTGTCGATGGCGGAGGCGAGCACGATCGGCTTGTACGTGGAGGCCGGCTGGTAGTCGCGCCGGGTGGCGTTGTTGGTCCAGTGCTCGGTGGCGCCGACGCCGCCGTACATGGCGACGACCGCGCCGGTCCGCGGGTCGACGGAGGTGGCGCCGGCCTGGACGGTGGCGTCCTTCTTGTCGCCCTTGCGGTCGAGCTTGTCCTCCAGCTGCCGGTCGACCGCCTTGACGAGGGCCTTCTGCTTCTTCTCGTCGATGTTGAGGGTGATCGTCCAGCCGCCGGCCTTCAGGTCCTCCTCCTTGACGCCCTGGCGCATCAGCTCCTGGTTGGCCGCCTCGACGATGTAGCCGCTCTGGCCGCTCATGCCCTTGGGGGCCTTGGGCTTCTGCGGGACGGGGAACTTCAGTCCGGCGCGCTTGCCGGCGTCGAGCCAGCCCTCCTCGACCATGTTGTCGAGGACGTAGTTCCAGCGGGACTGGACGAGCTTGCGGCCCTCGGGACCGGCGAAGGTCCAGTCGTACTGGCTGGGGGCCTGGAGCACGGAGGCGAGGTAGGCGCCCTGGGCGACGGTCAGCCGGCTCGCGTCGACGCCGTAGAAGGCCTGGGCGGCGGCCTGGATGCCGTAGGCGTTGCGGCCGTAGTAGCTGGTGTTGATGTAGCCGGCCAGGATCTCGCTCTTGTCCATGTTCTGGTCGACCTTGAGCGCGATGACCATTTCCTTGAGCTTGCGGGTGGCCGTCTGGTCCTGGCTCAGGTAGTAGTTCTTCACGTACTGCTGGGTGATCGTCGAGCCGCCCTGCTTGCCCTTGCCCGTGACGGTGTTCCAGGCGGCGCGGACGGTGCCCTTGATGTCGACGCCGTTGTCCTTGTAGAAGGTCTTGTTCTCGGCGGCGACGAAGGCGCGCTGGACGTCCAGCGGGACCTTCTCCAGTCCCACGATCTCGCGGTTGATCTTGCCGGTGCGGGCGAGCACCTTGCCGTTGGAGTACTTGTAGACGTTGCTCTGGAGGGTCGCGTCCGCGTTGGCCGTGGGGACCGGGACCATCAGGTAGACCGCGTAGAAGGCGCCCATGGCGAGCAGGCAGCCCACGAAGAACGTGCCCAGGATCTTCTTCCAGGTGAAGAGGCGGCGTATGCGCCCGCGCTCCCCCGCCCGGCCCTTGCCTGTTCGGCCCATGTCCTTCTTCGCTCCGCTCGTCCCGCTGGTCGTCCGTCGTCGGATCAGCTCAGAAAGCTAACACCGCCCAATACGACAAAGGGCGATCGATCCGGCTTTTCCGGGCGTGAGAATCAGCACCCACCCCCGACGGAACCGACGCTCCAGGAGCGGAGATGGTTGTGTGCCACCGGTCACAAGCCGCGCGAACGCCCTTCGTCCGGCGGGACGTTCGGGGGGTGAACCGGCGATCCGGGACGGTCCGCCGACGTCCGCCGACGTCCGCCCAGGGGGCTATACATCGTGCGTATACACCCCATGTACAGTGACGGACATGTCCATCGGTCACACCCTCCTCGGACTCCTGGAGTCCGGCCCGCGCCACGGCTACGACCTCAAGCGGGCCTTCGACGAGCGCTTCGGCCACGACCGGCCCCTGCACTACGGGCAGGTCTACTCGACCATGTCCCGCCTCCTGAAGAACGGCCTCGTCGAGGTCGACGGCATCGAGGCCGGCGGCGGCCCCGAGCGCAAGCGGTACGCGATCACCGAGGCCGGCATCACCGACGTCGAGCAGTGGCTCGCCACCCCCGAGCGGCCCGAGCCCTACCTCCAGTCCACGCTCTACACCAAGGTCGTCCTCGCCCTCCTCACCGGGCGCGGCGCCGACGCGATCCTCGACACCCAGCGCGCCGAGCACCTGCGGCTGATGCGCGAGCTGACCCGGCGCAAGAAGGACGGCGACCTCGCCGACCAGCTCATCTGCGACCACGCCCTGTTCCACCTGGAGGCCGACCTGCGCTGGCTGGAACTGACCGCCGCCCGCCTGGACGGGCTCGCCGAGGAGATCCGCCGATGACCCCCGCGACGCACCCCGCCCCCGAGGCCCCGGCGGACCCCACGCCGAACGCCCTGCTCCGGGCGACCGGGCTCACCAAGGCCTACGGCCCCACCCCGGCGCTCGCCGGCGTCGACTTCTCGCTGCGCGCCGGCGAGGTCGTCGCCGTCATGGGCCCCTCCGGCTCCGGCAAGTCGACCCTGCTGCACTGCCTGGCCGGCATCGTCCGCCCCGACACCGGCACCATCCACTACGACGGGCGCGAGCTCACCGCGCTGGGCGACGCCCGGCGCAGCGCCCTGCGCCGGGCCGACTTCGGCTTCGTCTTCCAGTTCGGCCAGCTGGTGCCCGAGCTGACCTGCGTCGAGAACGTCGCCCTGCCGCTGCGCCTGAACGGCGAGCGGCGCCGGGCCGCCGAGGGCCGGGCCCGCGACTGGCTGACCCGCCTGGAGGTCGACGACGTGGCCGGAAAGCGCCCCGGCGAGATATCCGGCGGCCAGGGCCAGCGGGTCGCCGTGGCCCGCGCGCTCGTCACCGCCCCGCGGGTGATCTTCGCCGACGAGCCGACCGGCGCGCTCGACTCGCTCAACGGCGAGCGCGTGATGTCCCTGCTCACCGACGCCTCCCGGGACACCGGCGCCGCCGTCGTCCTGGTCACCCACGAGGCCCGCGTCGCCGCCTACTCCGACCGCGAGGTCGTGGTCCGCGACGGCGCCGTGCGCACCACGGAGTGGGCGGCATGAGCGGGCGTACGGACACCAGCGGCACGGACATGGGCGGTACGGGTACGGACACGGCTGCGGGTGCGGCCACGCCTGCGAGTACGGGTACGGGCGGCACGGGTACGGGCGGCACGGGTACGGGCGGTGCGGCACCGAGGGCGACGGGCCCCGGCAGCACGGCCCCGGGCGCTTCGGGCCGCGGCGGCGCCGGCCTCACCGCGTGGCTGCGCGACCTGGCGCTCGGCGCCCGCTTCGCCGTCACCGGAGGCCGCGGCGGCCGGCTCCGCACCCTGCTCACCGCGACCGGCATCGGCCTGGGCGTGGCCCTGCTCCTGGTCGCCGCCTCCCTGCCGAACATGCTCTTCCAGCGCGAGGTCCGGGAGTCCCAGCGGCAGCCGGACGCCAGCCAGGAGATCACCCGGCCCGGCCCCGACACCTTTCTCTACGCCGACGCCGAGACCCTCTACCGCGGCGACGGCGTCACCGGCCTGCTGCTGCGGCCCGAGGGCCCGAAGGCGGCCCTTCCGCCCGGCGCCGACCGCATCCCCGCGCCCGGCGAGATGCTGGTCTCCCCCGCGCTGCGCGCACTCCTCGACTCCCCCGAGGGCGCGCTCCTCAAGAAGCGGCTGCCCTACAAGCCCGTCGGCACCGTCGGCGACGCCGGACTGATCGGCCCCGCCGAACTGCGCTACCTGGCCGGCTCCGACGACCTCACGGCCGACGGCCCCGGCAGCCGCGGCCTCGCCTACGGCTGGTCGGTGCCCGAGGAACCCATGAACGCGTTCCTCCTGCTCCTCGTCGTCATCGCCTGTGTCGTCCTGCTCCTGCCGGTCCTCGTCTTCATCGCGACCGCCGTCCGCTTCGGCGGCGAACAGCGCGACCGGCGGCTCGCCGCGCTGCGCCTGGTCGGCGCCGACACCGCCATGGTCCGGCGGATCGCGGCCGGCGAGTCGCTCGCCGGGGCGCTCCTCGGTCTCGCCGCCGGCGCCGGATTCTTCGCCCTGGCCCGGCAGTTCGCCGGCACCGTGCGGATCTGGGACGTCAACGCCTTCCCGGCCGACGTGTCCCCGGTGCCCTGGCTCGCCGCCGTGGTCGTCGCCGCCGTGCCGGTCGCCGCCGTCGTCGTCAGCCTGGTCGCGCTGCGCGGGGTCACCATCGAACCCCTCGGCGTGGTCCGCACCGCCACCCCCCGGCCGCGCCGGCTCCTGTGGCGGCTGCTCCTGCTCCTCGCCGGCGCCGCCGTCCTCGTACCGAGCGTCGACGGCGTGGAGATCACCGGCACCGGCATCGACGCCCCGGGCATCGCGATCGGCGCCACGCTCGCCCTCGTCGGCCTCACCACCCTGCTGCCCTGGCTGGTGGAGGCCCTGGTCAAGCGGCTCCGCGGCGGCCCGGTGGCCTGGCAGCTCGCCACCCGCCGGCTCCAGCTGAGCAGCGGCACCGCCGCCCGCACCGTCAGCGGCATCGTCGTCGCCGCGGCCGGCGCGATCGCCCTCCAGATGCTGTTCCAGGCCATGCAGAGCGACTTCATGCGGCCCACCAACATGGACACCGCCCGCGCCCAGCTGCAGACCCGGGTCGACGCGCGGACCGGCGAGGACGCGCGGCGGGCCGTCGCCGCCCTGTCCCGCACCACCGGCGTCACCGGCGTCATGGGCACCATCGAGTCCAGCGTGTGGCGGGCCGCACCGCCCGCCAAGGGCGAGGACTCCGGCGCCATCACCTCCGTCCACGTCGGCGACTGCCCCTCCCTGCGGGAACTCGCCGCCCTCCCGTCCTGCACCGACGGCGACGTCTTCATCGCCCTCGCCCACGGCACCGAGGGCCCCGAGGACTCCTGGGTCACCCGGACCGCCAAGGCCGGCGCCACCGTCGCCCTGCGCGAACCCCGACCCGGCGCGGACGCCCGCACCCCGACCTGGCGCATCCCGGACACCGCGCGCACCGTCGACTCCCGCCGCGACCCGATGGGGCTGTACCAGTTCGGCGTGCTCGCCACCCCGAAGGCCCTCGACGCCGGCCGGCTCGACGCGCCCGTGGCCGACGTGATGATCCGCCTCGACCCGGCGGTGCCGGACGCCGAGGAACACGTACGGAACACGGTCGCCGCCCTCGACCCGCTCACCCGGGTGCAGACCCTGCGGAACATGGAGCGCGACGCCCAGTACACCAGCGTCCGCACCGGCATCCTGGTCGGCGCCACCCTCACCATGCTGCTCGTCTCCGCGTCCCTCCTGGTCACCACCCTGGAACAACTGCGCGAACGCAAGCGGCTGCTGTCCTCCCTGGTCGCCTTCGGCACCCGCCGCTCCACCCTCGGCCTCTCGGTGCTCTGGCAGACCGCCGTGCCGATCGTCCTCGGCCTCGCCCTCGCGGTGGCCGGCGGCCTCGCCCTCGGCACGGTGCTGCTGCGGATGATCGGCAAACAGGTCGAGGACTGGGGCGTGTTCCTGCCGGTCGTGGGTGTGGGCGGCGCGCTGATCCTGCTGGTGACGCTGCTCAGCCTGCCGCTGCTGTGGCGGCTGATGCGCTCCGACGGACTGCGCACGGAGTGACCCGCGGGCCGGCCGCGGGCCGGCGCCGGCGGCCGCAGGACAGGGGCGCGTCAGCACCGTACGGCCCGGTGATCACCGTACGTGCGGTTCGACCGCCCTTCCGTGTGACGCCGCCGGCGGGCCCTCGGGGGTGGGGACGTCCGGGAAGAGCTCGGTGCGCCGGCCGGGCAGGAGGAGGGACGCCTCTCCGTAGGCGTAGTGATCGCGCGTCCAGGACTGGGTCTTGCCGTGGCCGGTGAAGAAGACCTCGCAGCGGCGCCCGAAGACGGACTGGACCCCGCCTGGATCGAGGGCGCCCTGGAATCCGCCGTCCGCACCGCCCTCCAGGTCCACACCGGCTAGGCCGCGCCCGTCTCGTCCCCGGTGACGACCCGGACCGGAAGGTCCCGCATCGCCTCCCGCAGCGAGTCCGCCAGCTCCGTGAACTCGGACTGGCGGGCCGTGCCCGTCCGCATTGCGAGCGCGATCCGCCGCGAGGGCGCCGGATCGGCGAAATCCCCCGTGAACAGCGCCGCGTCCCGCGCCGTCTCCACCTTCACCGCCGTCCGCGGCAGCAGCGTCACCCCGAGCCCACCGGCCACGAGCTGCACCAGCGTCGACAGCCCCGCCGCGGTCGTCGTCACCGGCGCCCCCTCGGCCCGCCCCGCCTCCCGGCAGATGTCGAGCGCCTGGTCCCGCAGACAGTGCCCCTCGTCCAGGAGCAGCAGCTTCAGCTCCCGCAGCGCCTCGCGCGGAATGTCCGCCCGCCCGGCCAGCGGATGCCCCTCCGGCGTCACCAGCACGAAGTCCTCGTCGAACAACGGCAGTTCCGTCACCCCCGGCACCCCCAGCGGCACCGCAAGGAGCAACAGGTCCAGCCGCCCGGCCGCGAGCCCGTCGAGCAGCGAGGCCGTCTGCTCCTCGTGCACCTGCAGGTCCAGCTCCGGATAGCGGGTGTGCACGAGCCGCAGCACCGTCGGCAGCAGATACGGCGCCACCGTCGGGATCACCCCGAGCCGCAGCACCCCGGTGAACGGCGCCTGCGCCGCCTCCGCCTCCTCCACCAGCTCCCCCACCGCGTCGAGCACGGCCCGTGCCCGCACCGCCAGCCGCTCCCCGGCCGGCGAGAGCAGCACTCTCCGTGTCGTCCGTTCGAGCAGCTGGACACCGAGTGCCTCTTCGAGAGCCGAAACCGCGCCCGAAAGCGCCGGCTGACTCATCCCGATCGCCGCCGCCGCATCCCGGAAGTGCAACTGCTCGGCCACCGCCACGAACGCCCTGAGCTGGGAAAGGCTGGGCTGCTTCACCCGCCGGACTGGAATCACTGATAACCGCCTTCGATCAACACGACCCACTCTAGCTATTTCACTGATCAATGCACCCCGTGCCATGCTGTGATACGTCCAACCCCTCACGGAAGGCCTCAAAAGGGATCCTTCCGGCCTGTAAGGAGAGCGTGTGCTCACTGTCGGTGACAAGTTCCCCGCCTACGACCTGACCGCCTGTGTGTCGCTGGAGAGCGGCAAGGAGTTCGCTCAGATCGACCACAAGACCTACGAAGGCAAGTGGCGCGTGGTGTTCTTCTGGCCGAAGGACTTCACCTTCGTCTGCCCGACCGAGATCGCCGCGTTCGGCAAGCTGAACGACGAGTTCGCCGACCGTGACGCTCAGATCCTCGGTGTCTCCGGTGACTCCGAGTTCGTGCACCACGCCTGGCGCAAGGACCACGCCGACCTGCGTGACCTGCCCTTCCCGATGCTCGCCGACTCGAAGCACGAGCTCATGCGCGACTGCGGCGTCGAGGGCGCCGACGGCTTCGCGCAGCGCGCCGTGTTCGTGGTCGACCCGAACAACGAGATCCAGTTCGTCATGGTGACCGCCGGTTCCGTGGGCCGGAACCCGAAGGAGGTCCTGCGGGTCCTGGACGCCCTGCAGACCGACGAGCTGTGCCCGTGCAACTGGAACAAGGGCGAGGACACCCTCGACCCGGTCGCGCTGCTGGCCGGTGAGTGAGCATGGCGCTCGATGAGCTGAAGGCCGCCATACCGGACTTCGCCAAGGACCTGAAGCTGAACCTCGGTTCGGTGATCGGCAACAGCGACCTGCCGCAGCAGCAGCTGTGGGGCACGGTGCTCGCCTGCGCCATCGCCTCGCGTTCGCCGAAGGTGCTCGCCGAGCTGGAGCCGGAGGCCAAGGCCAACCTGAAGCCCGAGGCGTACCAGGCCGCCAAGTCGGCCGCCGCGATCATGGCGATGAACAACGTCTTCTACCGGACCCGGCACCTGCTGTCGGACCCGGAGTACGGGACGATGCGCGCCGGTCTGCGGATGAACGTCATCGGCAACCCGGGCGTCGAGAAGGTCGACTTCGAGCTGTGGTCGCTGGCCGTGTCCGCGATCAACGGCTGCGGCCAGTGCCTGGACTCGCACGAGCAGGTGCTGCGCAAGGCCGGTGTCGACCGGGAGACCATCCAGGAGGCCGTGAAGATCGCCGCGGTCGTCCAGGCGGTCGGCGTGACGCTGGACGCCGAGGCGGTCCTGGCCGAGTAGGGCCGGGGCCGTACGGCACGCCGTACGCGACGAAGAGGGGCCCGGGGTTCGTACGAACCCCGGGCCCCTTCGCGTTCTCCGTTCCGTCCGTTCCCGGGCTCACTTCTTCCTGAGCGCCGTCATCAGCTCCTTGGCGTCCTCGACGAGGTAGGTGCGCAGGGCCGCCGGGTCGAGCTTCGGCGGCTCGGGAGGCTGTTCGCCCTCGCCGTTCCACTCGACGACCGCGCCGACCCGGAGCCGTAGCTCCGCCTGGCCGTCCACGACGTCGAGGACCATGGCGGAGCTGTCGGTGTCGTTGAGGAAGGCGAGGTCGCCGATCCCGTCGATGCGGTCGCCGCCGCCGATCAGCGGGTCGTGCATGAGGGCCTCGAACTCGGGGCGCGGGTCGGTGGCCCGGTGGAGGTTGTAGGTGACCTCGACGTCGTAGGACACGGGTGTGCCCTGGAGGCTCACGACGCAGTTGGCCCGGTAGAGGCCGGGTTCGTCGAGTTCCGCGGTGTTGGTGTTCCCGGCGCGGCGGCCGAGGGCGGAGGAGAGGCCGTGGAAGGCGCCCGCGGCGCAGGGGTCGGTGGCGCGGTAGCCGCGCAGGTCGGGGCCGTCGCTCGCGGTGGTGCGCTGGTACGCGGTGAGGCCGGCGCCCCAGACGGCCGAGGCGGCCACGGCGCCGCCGAGCGCCCAGAGCCAGGGGCGGCGGCGACGGGCGGCGGCCGGGGGTCCGTCGGGTCCGGGCGGGGGCGGCGGCGCGATGGCGGGGCCCGTGGGGCCGGCCGGTTCGGGGAAGGCGGGGCCGCCGACGAGTTCGGGTTCGGAGATCATCCCTCTCCCCTCGGTGTCCCGGTTCCGGGGGCGGCGACGGGCGCGAGCTCGTAGGCGGTGGCGCCGTGCGGTTCGGGGGCGGCGCGCAGGGTCTGTTCGGCGGAGTAGGCGCGGAGGTAGCCGACGACGGTGTTGAGGACGGCGACGAGGGGGACGGCGACGACGGCGCCGCCGATGCCGGCGGTGAGTCCGCCGGCGGCGACGGCGAGGACGACGGCGAGGGGGTGGACGCGGACGGCGCGGCCGAGGATGAAGGGCTGGAGCACGTGGCCCTCGATCTGCTGCACGGCGAGGACGACGACGAGCACCATGAGGGCGGTGAAGACGCCGTTGGTGACGAGGGCGACGACGCAGGCGAGGGCGCCGGAGACCACGGCGCCGACGAGCGGGATGAAGGCGAAGAGGAAGATGAAGACGGCGAGCGGCACGGCCATCGGCACTTCCAGGAACCACAGGCCGAGGCCGATGAAGACGGCGTCGATGAGGGCGACGAGGACGGTGCCGCGGACGTAGGCGGTGAGGGTGCGCCAGGCGCGGGGTCCGGCGCCGGCGACTCCGGGCCGGGCCTGGGCGGGCACCATCTTGAGGGTCCATTCCCAGACCTTCTTCCCGTCGTAGAGCAGGAAGAGGGTGGAGAACATGGCGAGCAGGATGCCGGTCATGGCCTCGACGACGACGGTGACGCCCTGGAGTCCGGCGGAGGTGATCTGTTCGGCGTTGGCGCCGATGGTGTCGCTGAGGTTCTTGGCGATCTCGTTGATCTGCTGCTCGGTGACGTGGAAGGGGCTGTCGAGGAGCCAGCGCTTGAGTTCCTCGATGCCGTCCTTGACGCGGTCGGAGAGGTTGTCGACGTTGTCCATCACCTGCCAGACGACGAACCAGCCGACGAGTCCCATGAGGACGAAGCCGGAGACGGCGGTGACGGCGGTGGCGAGGCCGCGGGGCAGGCCCTTGCGGCGCAGCAGGGCGACGGTGGGCTGGAGCAGGGCGGTGATGAGGAGGGCGGCGACGAAGGCGAGGACGACCAGCTGTACGGAGCTGATCACCTTCATCAGGACCCAGACGGTGCCGGCCAGGACGAGGAGGCGCCAGCTCGCCTCTGCGGCGACGCGCATGCCCCAGGGGATGGCGGCGACGGGGTCGGGGCGGGCGGCGACGGCGGGGGCGTACGAGGGGGGCGCGGGCACGGAGCCGGCCGCGGGTGCGGTGGCGGCGGCCGGTGTGGCCGGTGCGGCGACCGGCTCGGGGGCCGGGGTCGCGGCGGCCGGGGCGGCGGCGTGCTCGGGGCCGGGTTCGGGGGTGTATTCGGGGCCGGGCGGGCCCAGGGGGTCGTCCCGCTCGGCCTGTGCGCGGCGTTCGTCCAGGCGTTCGCCCATGCGGCTGAGGCCCGCACCGATGCGGTTCAGCCATCCTGGCAGTCTCGACATGCTCTTCCCTCTCCCCCTCCGGGTCCCCGAACCTACACCCACACAACGCGCGAGCCCCTCACCGAAGGACGGCGAGGGGCTGCGCGGGGTTGAGCGGGGGCCGGTGGAGATCCGGCGCGGCGCTCCCGAAGAGGACGGCCTAGTACCAGCGGTTGGCCTGCCAGAACGACCACGCGCCGCAGGGGCTGTCGTAGCGGCCGTTCATGTAGCTGAGGCCCCACTTGATCTGGGTGGCGGGGTTGGTCTGCCAGTCGGCGCCGGCGGAGGCCATCTTCGAGCCGGGCAGGGCCTGGACGAGGCCGTACGCGCCCGAGGACGGGTTGGTGGCGCGGTAGTTCCAGCCGGACTCGTGGTCCACGATGTTGCTGAAGCACTGGAACTGGTCGGCCGGGATCATCTGGCGGGCGATCGCCTTGACCTCGGCGATGCTGTACGAGCTCTGCGCGGCGAAGGAGGTGGCGTCGCGGACGGCGGAGCGGCTGGCGCGCTCGGCCTCTTCCTTCTCCTTGCGCTCCTGCTCGGCCTTGTCGGCGGCCTTCTTCTTGGCCTCGGCGTCCTTGGCGGCCTGGATGCGGGCGGCTTCCTCGGCGGACTTGCGCGCGAGGGAGTCGGCGGCGGCGGCCTGGACGTCGGCCTGCTCGGAGAGCGAGGTGACCTGTACCTGGGCCTGCTCGCCCGCGGGGATGTCCGCGAGCAGCGTGGTGTCGGCCGCGGTGGCCTCGAAGTTGTCGTCCGAGGCCTGCGCCGCGTTGCCCGAGGCAACGCCGACGACGGCGCCGACAGTGGTGACCGCGGTGGCCGAGGCCACTGCGAATCCCCGGACCGAGATCCGGCTCACACGGTTTCCTTCCACAATCGCCCACAGAGGTGACCAAGCGGGCGAAATCGTGCCCCTGACGCTGGTCTCCGTACTGCTGGGTCACAGAAGACACGGGCCCGTGGTGCTGTGGGCGGCATACGGCGGACGGGTGTTGAGTTGTGTGGTGCCGCACCGCTGGGGGTGCACGTGTGCCGTATGCGGGGCCTGACGGAAGCAAGACTCTGCCGGACGGCAACACCGCAAGGCAATTCCGTGCTGCGTGTGAAAGCTCACACCTGGGTGGACGCACGGGATTTGGCCGATACGGCGGACAGCAGAGCGCCGCCCGGCTAAGCTCTCGCGCTTTGCCGGGCGGCGCCAACTCCCGTGCGGGGCACGGGACGAAGTGGGTCAGATCTGCACGTCCTCCAGCATTTCGGTCACGAGCGCGGCGATCTGCGAGCGCTCGGAGCGGGTGAGCGTGACGTGGGCGAAGAGCGGATGGCCCTTCAATTTCTCGACGACGGCGACGACTCCGTCGTACCGACCGACCCTCAGGTTGTCGCGCTGGGCGACGTCATGGGTCAGCACCACCCGGGAATTGGCCCCGATCCGGGACAGAACGGTCAACAGGACGTTCCGCTCCAGGGACTGGGCCTCGTCGACGATGACGAACGCGTCGTGCAGCGAGCGCCCGCGGATGTGGGTGAGCGGCAGCACCTCCAGCATGCCGCGGCTCAGCACCTCCTCGATCACCTCGCGGCCGGCCACGGACGAGAGGGTGTCGAAGACGGCCTGCGCCCACGGGCTCATCTTCTCGGCCTCGGTGCCCGGCAGATAGCCGAGCTCCTGCCCGCCCACCGCGTACAGCGGACGGAAGACCATCACCTTCTGGTGCTGACGGCGCTCCAGGACCGCCTCCAGGCCCGCGCACAGGGCGAGGGCCGACTTGCCGGTGCCGGCCCGGCCGCCCATCGACACGATGCCGACCTCGGGGTCGAGCAGCAGGTCGAGGGCGATCCGCTGCTCGGCGCTGCGACCGCGGATGCCGAAGGCCTCCCGGTCGCCGCGCACCAGGCGCACCGACCCGTCGGCGCCGATCCGGCCCAGCGCCCGGCCGCGCTCGGACTGCAGCACGAGCCCGGTGTGCACGGGAAGCTCGGCGGCCTCCGGCACGTACAGCGTCTCCTGGTCGTAGAGCAGGTCGATCTGGTCCGCGGACAGGGCGACTTCGGACATTCCGGTCCAGCCGGAGTCCGTGATGGCGAGTTCCGCGCGGTACTCCTCGGCGAGGAGACCGACGGAGGACGCCTTGATCCGCAGCGGCAGGTCCTTGGAGACGACGGTGACGTCGTACCCCTCGGCCTGGAGGTTGCGCGCGACCGCGAGGATCCGCGAGTCGTTGTCGCCCAGCCGGTAACCGGCGGGCAGGACACCGGGGTCCGAGTGGTTGAGCTCGACCCGCAGCGTGCCGCCCAGCTCCCCGATGGGGAGGGGGGCGTCGAGCCGGCCGTAACGCACCCGGAAGTCGTCGAGCAGGCGCAGCGCCTGCCGGGCGAAGTAGCCGAGCTCGGGGTGGTGGCGCTTGGCCTCCAGCTCGGTCACGACGACGATCGGGAGCACCACTTCGTGCTCCTCGAACCGGGACATCGCGTTGGGGTCGGCCAGCAGGACGCTGGTGTCGAGGACATAGGTGCGCCTGTCGGACAAGCGGCGCTTAGTGCTGGTCACCACGGAAGGACAGACCCCCTTCGAGGACCCCCGTAGGGCCCTGGTGCGACGGCTCCGCGGGTGGGGAAGCCGGTGTCGCGGCGGAATGGGACCGGGCTCGGGCCACGATGCGCGGGCCGAGCGCCGGCCCTCCGCTTCGTCCGTGCGTGTCCCGCACGGTCGTCCTGGTGCAAAGGGCCTCCCGGGTGGCGGTCTCCGTGCCGCTCACTTCACTTGGGGATATGCCCTCGAACATGTGCCGTCATGCCATGGCATATGACGGCGTGTTCATGAACAGGGGGTGACACGCGGGGCCGCGGGGGGCGGAAGGGGCCGTCCGCGCCGTCCGTGACGGGCGGGACGGGGGTGTCAGTTGCCGAAACGGCGGTGCCGGGCCGCGTAGTCGCGCAGCGCGCGCAGGAAGTCGACCTTGCGGAAGGCCGGCCAGTGCACCTCGCAGAAGTAGTACTCCGAGTGCGCGCTCTGCCACAGCATGAAACCGGACAGGCGCTGCTCGCCGCTGGTGCGGATGACCAGGTCCGGGTCGGGCTGGCCGCGGGTGTAGAGGTGCTCGGAGATCAGGTCGATGTCGACGACCTCGGCGAGCTCCTCGAAGCTGGTGCCGCGCTCGGCGTGGTCCAGGAGGAGGGAGCGGACCGCGTCGGCGATCTCCTGGCGGCCGCCGTAGCCCACGGCGACGTTCACGAGTATGCCGGTGTTGTCGAGGGTGGCCTGCTCGGCCTCCTTCAGCACCGACTGGGTGCGGGAGGGCAGCAGGTCGAGGGTGCCGACGTGGTGGACCCGCCAGCGGCCGTCGGCGGCGAGGGCGCGCACGGCGTCCTCGATGATGCCGAGCAGCGGGAGGAGCTGTTCCTCGGGGCGGTTCAGGTTGTCGGTGGAGAGCATCCAGAGCGTGACGACCTCGACGTCGGTCTCGGCGCACCAGCCGAGGAGCTCCTGGATCTTGTCCGCGCCGGCCTTGTGTCCCTGCTCGGGGGTGCCTCCGGAGGCCTTGGCCCAGCGCCGGTTGCCGTCGAGGATGACGCCGATGTGCTTGGGCACCTGGGCGTGGTCGAGGCGGCCTTCCACCCGGCGTGCGTAGAGCCCGTACACCAGGTCGCGCAGGTTCACTGTTCTTTACCCCTCCATGCAGTGTCGGCCCCCGAGGACCGCCACATTACTGCGGACGGGTAACCGGCTCCCAGCCCGGGACTGTCACAAGTCCGTGATAAGCAGAGATACGTGACTGATTCCCCCCTGTACCGCGCCGCAGCGGGCCGTTACGACGCCATGGAGTACCGGCGTACGGGCCGCAGCGGGCTGAAGCTCCCCGCGATCTCGCTCGGTCTGTGGCACAACTTCGGCGACGACCGCACCCTCGACTCCCAGCGCGCGATCCTGCGCCGCGCCTTCGACCTGGGCGTGACCCACTTCGACCTGGCGAACAACTACGGGCCGCCGCCCGGCTCGGCCGAGCTGAACTTCGGCAAGATCTTCGCGCAGGACTTCGCGCCGTACCGGGACGAGCTGATCGTCTCGACGAAGGCCGGCTATCTGATGCACCCCGGGCCGTACGGCGAGTGGGGCTCCCGCAAGTACCTGCTGTCCTCGCTCGACGCGTCCCTGAAGCGGATGGGGCTCGACTACGTCGACATCTTCTACTCGCACCGCTTCGACCCGGACACCCCGCTGGAGGAGACCATGGGCGCGCTGGCGTCCGCGGTGCAGCAGGGCAAGGCGCTGTACGTGGGCGTGTCCTCGTACACCAGCGAGCAGACCGCCGAGGCGGCGCGGCTGCTGCGGGAGATGGGCGTCCCGGCCCTGATCCACCAGCCCTCGTACTCGATGATCAACCGGTGGACGGAGGAGGACGGTCTCCTCGACACGCTGGAGGCGGCCGGGATGGGCTGCATCTCCTTCGTGCCGCTGGCGCAGGGTCTGCTGACCAACAAGTACCTGAAGGGCGTGCCGGAGGGCTCGCGCGCCACCCAGGGCAAGTCGCTGGACCCGAACCTGCTGTCGGACGAGGTGCTGCGGCGGCTGCGCGGGCTCGCGGAGATCGCGGAGCGGCGCGGGCAGTCGCTGGCGCAGCTGGCGCTGACCTGGGTGCTGCGGGACCCGCGGATGACCTCGGCGCTGATCGGCGCGTCCAGCGTGGCCCAGCTGGAGGAGAACGTGGCGGCCCTGGCGGGCGCTCCGCTGTCGGCGGAGGAGCTGAAGGAGATCGACTCCTTCGCGGTCGACACCGCCGGCACGAACATCTGGGCCGGCCGCGGCTGAGTCCGCGGGGCGGAGCTGCTGGGCGACGGCCTGACAGCCGAGCCGAAGGCCGGGCGGAAAGCGGGCCGAAAGAAAAACGGGCCGGTCCGTGGGGGGGATACGGACCGGCCCGAGGGGGGGTTTCCACCATAACCCTTCATTAGTCGTGCTGTGTGCCTGCTGCGCCGACCGAGGGGCCCCGGATTCGCCGGAGGCCAAGCCGCACAAGGGCTCCAGGGGTGTGTGGCGGGTTTGCGCCCGGGCGTGGCGGCGTAATCGGTACCTCCCACGGGGGACCCGGTCCGCGCGTCGCCCGGTTGACGCGGCGGGGCGGGCGAACCGCAGGTCAGCGGCGGGCCTCGCGGTGCAGCAGGGTGATGCCGTCACGACGCGCGACGATCCGGTAGCCGTGGGTGCGCTCGGCGGCGGCCAGCTCGGCGCGCTGCTGTTCCAGGGGGTAGGGCCAGTGGCCGCGGCGGTACGGCCAGGCCTCGGGGGCCTCCGGGTCGTGGACGATCCATTCGGCGGTGGGCGCGGGCAGGGCGTCGCGCCGGTACTCGTAGAGCCGCCCGTCGACCGGGAAGGTCGGGAAGAGGACCACGGTGCAGCGCGAGGTGAGCTGCGGGGCGAGCCGGTTGGAGGCGGCGACGGTCGCGCCGTCGGGGATCCGCGCGAGCAGCTCGCGGGCGGCCCGGAGGTGCGGGGTGTCCTGCCAGGTGGCCCGCTGGGCGAGCTGGGCCAGCGGGAAGGACGGGATCAGCACCGCGGTCACGGCGAGGACGGTGGCGAGCGCGGCGCGGACGGTACGGCGGTTGTCCTCGCGGCCGAGGACGTCGAGGAGCCCGGCGAACACGACGGGCATGAGCACCGCGCTGTAGTGGAAGGCCGTGCCCCAGTGGAAGACGTTCTCGGAGGCCATCCGCCAGGCCAGGGTGGGCACGGCGATCAGGGCGAGCGGGGAGCGCAGGGCGAGCAGCGCGGACGGGGCGAAGACCAGGATCAGGGTGGTCGGCTTGACGTCGGGGCGCAGCAGGTCGAGCGGGGCGTGCGCGAGCGCGGACAGCATCGAGCCGTGCGCGGCGGCGAGCTGCCCGCCGTGGGCGTAGCCGCCGGTGGGCCCGAGGGCCGGCAGCAGCAGCTTGATCTCCAGGGCGGAGCCGAGCAGTCCGGCGGCGGCGGTGGCGAGCCCCAGCCGGAACGCGCGCCGGTCGCCGTCGGAGCAGCGGGTGCCGCGGTCGCCGCGGTCGCCTCGACGGCGGTTCTTCAGGGCGATGTACGCGCCGATGGCGGCGAGGGTGAGCCCCAGGTCCTCCTTGATCAGGAGCAGCGGTGCGGCCCAGGCGACGGCGGTCGTCCAGCGCCGCCGGTCCAGGGCTTCGAGGGAGCAGGCCAGCAGCGGTACGGCGAGCGCGACCTCGTGGAAGTCGAAGGCGGCGGCGGAGGCGACGCCCCAGCTCAGCCCGTACCCGGCGGCGACGGCGTGCGCGCCGCGCGGGCCGACGGCGCGCACCGCCCAGCGGAACAGCGGGACGACGGCGAGGGCGAGCAGCGCGGACTGGAGGACGAGCAGGGTGAGCGCGGAGGGGAAGAGCCGGTAGAGCGGGGCGAGGGCGGCGAGCAGCGGGTGGAAGTGGTCGCCGAGCAGGTTGAAGCCCTCGCCGCGCAGCGGGACGACGGGGGCGCGGAGTTCGGCGTAGGCGCGGACGGCCTGTTCGAAGATGCCGAGGTCGTAGCCGGTGGTGCGCAGGAGTTGGTGGCGGCGCACGGCGACGGTGGCGTAGAGCAGGCAGAGGCCGGCGGTCCAGAGCCAGGCCGGGCCGGGCCGGCGCGGGATTCCCGGCCGGGGCCGGGGGGACCGGCGGAGGAGGGGGCCGGGGGGCGCCGCTCCCGGGGAGGCGGATGGGGTCGATTCCGTATCGATGGTCCGGATTGGCCGCATATGGCGTGATGCTAGGGCGGGCCGTTCAGGGCAGGGCGGTGAACGCGCCGAGCAGCAGCCCGAGGAACGCGCCCGCGATCATGAACGGCCCGAACGGGATCGCCGCACCGCGCCCGGCCCGCCGCACCACGACGAGCCCGAACCCGTACAGCGCCCCCAGCGCGAACCCCGCGAACGCCCCCGCGAACAGCACGCCCCACCCGTACCAGCCGAGGGCCGCGCCCAGCGGGACGGCGAGCTTCACGTCACCGAAGCCCATGCCGTTGGGGTGCAGGAGGAACAGACCGAGGTAGCCGCCGCCGAGGGCGAGCGCGCCGAGCAGCGCGTGCGGCCAGGACCCGGCGGCGTACGGCAGGAGCGCGGCGACCGCGAGGAGCAGGGGCAGCGCGACGGCGAGCGGCAGCGTCAGCGGGTCCGGCAGCCGGTGCACGCGCGCGTCCACCAGGGCCAGCAGGGTGCCGAACGGCGCGACCAGCAGCCACACGAGGAGCTCGGGCCGGGGGCCGCCGGCGGCCGCGGCGAGCCCGGCGCAGGCCAGGGCGGTGAGCAGCGGGGCGGTGAGCGGGGCGCTGGTGGTCGCGCAGTCCGCCCGCCCCGGCCCGCCCAGCCAGCCCCGCGCCGGCCCCGCGAACGGGTGCCCGGCCGGACAGGCCGTCCGCCAGGGCTCGTCGGGCGCGACGGACAGCCGGTACGCGGCCCGCGGCACGAGCAGCCCGGCCCCCGCACCCCAGAGGGCGGCGGCCGGCACGAAGGCGATCGACAGGGCGTCCACGGGCCGACCTTAGGGCTAGGGTCGGCGGCATGGGGAGGACTTGGGGAAGGACTTGGGAAAGGGCCTCGGGGCGGGACCGGGCGCCGGGTGCGGGGCCGGGCTTGCGCGACGGGGCCGGGTGGCTGGAGGTGCCCGGGGGCGGACGGGTGCCCCTGGAGATCGCGGCCTCCTTCGGGGCCCGACGGCGGGGCCTCCTCGGCCGGGACGGCATCGACGGCGCCCTGCTCATCACGCCCACCAACAGCATCCACACCTTCGGCATGCGCTTCGCCCTCGACGTCGCCTATCTGGACCGCTCGTGCACGGTCCTGGACGTCGTCACGATGCGGCCCGGGCGGCTCGGCATGATCCGGCCGCGCGGCCGGCACGTCCTGGAGGCCGAGGCCGGGACGATGGCGGCCTGGGGGCTGCGGCGGGGCGCGGTGGTCACGGTGGTCCCGAGCCGAGCAGGGTGAAGGCCCCGTACACGGCGGAGGCGAGCGCGAGCCCGCCGAGGACGGGCACGGCGGTACGGGCGCGGAGCCGGGCCAGCGCCGCCGCGGGCGGCAGCAGCAGCCCGAACGCGGGCATCATCAGGCGCGGCCGGGAGCCGAAGTACGCGGCGCCGACCAGCGAGACGACCACGACGCCGATCGTGTAGACGAGCAGCGGCAGGGGCTGCCGCTGCCGCACGCACAGCACCACGAGGCCGCCGAGCAGGGCGAGGGCGAGACAGAGCCCGAGGGCCGCGGGCCAGGGCAGCCCGGCGATGAAGCGGGCGAGGGCGACCCCGCCGTCGATCGAGTTGCCCCAGGCGGCCTGCACCTCGAAGTAGGCGGTGGCGCTGCCCTGCCGGAGTCCCACGTAGACGACGTAGCCGAGCCAGCCGAGCGGCGCGAGGAGCGTGCCCGCGAGGACGCGGGCCCGCAGGCGCCGTTCGCGTACGACGATCACGACGGCGGTGATCCCGATCGCGGCGATCAGCGCGGCGGCCGTCGGTCGGGTCAGCCCGGCGAGGACGCACAGCGCGCCGGCGAGGAACCAGCGGTCGCGGAGGACGGCGAGGAGCGCCCAGGCGGCGAGGGCGGTGAAGAGGGTCTCCGTGTACGCCATCGACTGCACGAAGGCGGTGGGGTACACGCCCCACAGGACGGCCAGGACGACTCCGGCGCGCGGCCCCGCGACCCGGGTGCCGACCGCGTGGATGCCCCAGGCGGCGGCGAGCGAGGCGGACCAGGAGACGAGCAGTCCGGCGGTGGCCACGTCGACGGGGAGCACGGCGGACACCGCCCGCTCCAGGGCCGGGAACAGCGGGAAGAAGGCGAGGTCGGCGTGGACGTCACCGTTGGGCAGGGTGACCTGGTGGCCGTAGCCGTGCTCGGCGATCCGCGCGTACCAGACGGCGTCCCACCGCCCGGACAGCCGGTGCATCCCGTCCTTGCCGGTGGCCGCGGCGACGATCAGGAGCGCGGCAAGCCCGAGGACGCGGGTGGCGACGTAGCCGCCGAGCGCGCACCGCAGCGGGTGCCGGTCGAGGAGGGACGGGGCCTCCTCGGCGGGCGGGGCGGGCGCGGGGACGGCCGGGGTGGGAGTCGGCGGGGAGGGGGTGGACGGGGTCGACGGGGACGGGACGCGGGACATGCGCCCGATTATCAGCCGCCGGGGCGCAGACGCAGGAATCGCGCGGCCATGACCGGCCCCAGCTCGGCCACGATCCCGTGGCCCGGCTCACAGGGGTGCGGCAGGTCGCCGAGGAAGGAGGTGACGATGACCTCGTCGACTCCGACGGCGCCGCGCCGGCTCTCCTCTTCCAGGAAGTCGAGGGTCCGCCGCCAGTCGACGGCGCAGCCCTCCTGGCCGAGGTAGGAGCGGACGGTGTCCTGGACGACGTCCCAGAAGAAGACGTGCGGCCGGACGTGGCCCTGGGAGAAGACGTGCGCGTCATAGGCGCCGCGGAAGCCGGGGACGCGGTCGACGAGATCGCGGACCAACTGGACGCCGGGGGTCGGGGAGCTCGGGGAGGGCGCGCCCAGGGTGGGGGCGGGGGTGCTCGGGGCGGGAGTGCTCGGGGCGGGGGTTGTCATGGCTGCCCGTTTCGGAAGCGCTGGGGAGCGGGAGCGGAGTTCGTGCGAGCTCGCTCACGGCTCAGGATGCCCGGTGCGGCGTGCCCGGTCCGACCGGTGGACGGCTCCTTTGCGGTTTCCTGACGGTGCCTTTCGCGGAGTTTTCCACAGGGGGTGCGAAGTGTCGCTCTTCCGTGGATCGTTGCTCGTATGTACGAGTTGATGAGACTCGCCAGGGGCGGGGTGCTGCTCACGGTGTGGGCGCTCACGGCGGGCTGGCCACGCGGCCGGCTCGACGGGCGGCTGCGCCGGGACGGCTGGCAGCGGATCTGGCGGGGCGCGTGGGCGGCCCCGGGCAAGGAGGTGGACTGGCGGGTGCGGGCCGGGGCGGCCCAGCTGCTGCGGCCGGAGCTGGTGTGCAGCCACCGCACGGCCGCCGCGGTGCACCGCATCGAGCTGCTCGGGGGCCGGGCGGGGGCAGAAGGGGCGCCGGAGCCGCTGGAGTTCACGGCACGGCGAGGACGCGGGTCGAGGGCCCACGAGCTGATACGGGTGCACACCACGGCCCGGCTGGCCGACGCGGACTGCGCGACCCGGCGCGGCCTGCGGGTGACGGGCGCGGTGCGCACGGTCGGCGACCTCATACGGGCCGCCGCCTCCCGCGAGGCGGCCGTGGTCGTCGCGGACTCGGCGCTGTCCCCGCGCCTCGTCGCCGGCCTGCACCGCCCGCCGCTGGTCGACGCGGCGGGACTGGCCGCCGAACTCGCCGCGCCCCGCCGCCCCGGCGGCCCCTCGGCCCGCCGCTGGCTCCCGCTCGCCGTCGCGGGATCCGGCTCACCGGCCGAGACGGTCGCCCGGCTGCGGATGCGCGACGCGGGCCTGCACCCGGAGACCCAGCCGACCCTGCACACGGCCGCGGGCCGGCCCCTGCACCCCGACTTCCTGTTCCGCGCCGCCGGATTGGTCGTCGAGATCGAGGGCTTCGCCTTCCACGGCACCCGCGCCGCGCACGAGCGGGACGTGCGCCGCTTCAACGAGCTCCAGAGCTGCCCGGACGTCCGCCGCGTCCTGCGCTTCACGGCGGGCGAGGTCTTCGGCCACCCGGACCGCATGACCGCCACGATCCGGGCCGCGCTCGCGTCCCTGACGGCGACCGGACGGCCCGGTCCCGGCTAGCCGGAGGTGCGCGGGAAGGAGACCTCGACCCGTCGGTTCTTCTTCCGCCCCTCCTCGGTGGAGTTGTCGGCGATCGGGTAGTCCTCGCTGTAGCCGCGGATGTCGAAGGTGGTCCCGGGGTCCAGGTTCTTCGCCAGTTCGAGCTGCACGGCGTCGGCCCGCTCCTTGGAGAGCTTCAGCCCGTGCTCGTAGCTCCCGAGGTCGTCGGTGAACCCGAAGACCCGGACCCGCCGCGAGCCCTGCTTGTTGACCTCCGCGGCGATGGCGGCGATCCGGGCCGTCGCGGAAGGGCTGAGCTTGGCGCTGTCCTTGGGGAAGAGCACCTCCGCCTGAAGGGCGAAGGTGACGTCGACATTGGTGTCCTCGCGCCGCTGCTCGCCGCCCTCCTCCTCGACGATCTGCTTGATGTCGAGGACCTTGGCGGGCGCGAGGGTGGCCCCGTCCGGCAGCATCAGGGCGGGCGAGCTCGCGTCGATGACGGGCGGCGGACCGCCGTTGCTGGTGGAGTTCGGCGGATCGTCGGCCCGAGCGGCACCGGCCGTCCCGGCCAGGAGGACGAGGGTCGCGGTCAGGGTGGCGAGGCGGCGCGGGGTGGTCGTCGTCGTCATGACTGCGCCTCAGGAGAGTTTGATGGTGGCGGGGGTGAAGGTGGGGAGCTGAAGGGAGACCTCGGAGGTGGTGGCGGGCGGGGCGGGGAATTGCATGAAGACGGGGATCCCCTTGTGGGGGGCCAGACTGTCGAGATCGGTGGTGGTGAGCGGTCGGCCATCGGTGTCGCGCAGGACGTAGTAGCGCTTCTTCCCCGCGGCATCGAGGAGTGTGGCGCCTCCAAGCGAGTTGCTGTGCTTGATGATCTCCGTCTCGTCCCCGCTGAGTCGGGAGGAGATCGACACGACGTCGTTCGTGGTGTTGTTCAGGCGGCCGCTGACCGTGAGAAAACCGCCGGCGTCGCGCTCGACGGAGTTGATGGCAAGCTCCAGCCCTTCCGGTCCCTTCAGAGCCGCGAGAACTTCGGTGGACTCGGCCGAGGGTGCGGGCTTCGCACCTTGCCCACTGCCCTTCGGCGACACAGTGCTCGCCGAAGGTTGCTGCTTCGCCGGCGATTCATCGCTCCCGCATCCGGTGATGACGAGAGCCAGTCCAGCCGCAAGGGCCACGGCCGCCCCCCTGCGGGCCTTCCTCGCGTGCTGAACGTTCATGAATCCGGGTCCTTCGCGCATCAGTCGACAAGTCGAACGGTGAAAAGGTCAGCCGCACCGGGCAGCTGCGGGTCTTCCGGGTCGATCGTCCACTCGGCGCCGTCGCAGACGAGGCCGGTGATCGGTTCGGGTTCGGGGCTGGGCGTGGGCTCGGGCGTGGCCGAGCCGGTCGGTGCGGGTGTACTAGGGGTGGGCGGCGGCGGTGGCGGGTCGAAGGAGCAGCGCGGCTCCAGGACCGCCGTTGCCTCCGCCTCCGCGTGCCGCCCCTCGGTGCCCGGCACCAGGGACTTGCCCACGGTGCCGCTGGTGGTGATCCGTACCCGGAACTCCACTCCCCCGCCTGCAGTTCGGTCGGCACAGTCGGACGGTGCCATGGTGGCGCCGTTGTCCCGGGCGTACTGAGCCGCCCGTTCGCAGGCCGTTCCCGAGTCGTATCCCCTGCCCCGGAGGAAGTCGCCCCAGGCGTCCGGGTCGAGAACGACCTCTCGCCAGCCGTCGCGGAGTTGCCTCCGGGCGTCCTGCGCTGCCGCCAGGGCGGCGGCGTCGGCCGCCGTCTGACCCCCGCCACGGAGGACCGACGCCTGTGCCACGGCGAAGTAGACGAACGCGAGGAACAGCAGTGCGGCGATCACCGAGACGTAGACGGGGAAAGCCTGCCCCGAGTCGTCCCCGCGGAGCCCTGTCAGCTGCCGCCGCCCCCTGTAAGACTCGCGATCTTCCGGGAGATGGCATCCCGGATGCTCTGCCCGATGCTCGTGCCCGAGATCGCCACCACGATCGCCACCACCACCACGATGATGCCCAGGTACTCGACCGCCGTCTGGCCCCGGTCGCGGCGAGCGAGTGTGCGGGATTCGAGCCAGGTCGAGCCGTGGATCCTGGCCTGGGTCAGGGCCTTCAGGAGCGCCTCGTTCATCGTGTTCCCCTCCGAGTCCGGCGACTCGGGCAGGGTACGCCGTTCGGGTGGGGGGATCACAGGGTCCGTAGGCCCAATCACCGTGGGTAGTCGGGCTCATGAGGCGGTCCTCGTGCCGAGCCAGGAGGCGATGGCCTCGCCGCGGGTGGTGCTGTGGAGCTTGGCGAAGATGCGGTTGATGTGGTTCTTGACGGTCTTCTCGGAGATGGAGCAGGCGGCGGCGATCTGCTGGTTGGTCAGGCCGGTCGCGATCAGGTCCATGACCTCCACCTCCCTCGCACTCAGACCGAAGCGTTGCACTCGCGAAGCTGGATTTCTGAAGTGCAGTATATTCGCGACAGTTGAGCGTGCGCCAGTATGTGCAGTCGCACGCACCATGCGGAGGAGCTCGGCCGCGTCGTACTCCCCGTGGACCAGCCGCGCGACGGGAGCCGCCGCGTGCGTGTGCGTCAGGAGCAGCACCGGTGCGAGGGCCGACAGACGCCGCACGGCGTCGCGGTCCTCGTCGACCACGACGAGGTCGACTCCCGCGCCCTCCGGGACGACCTCGATGTCCGGGCTCGCGCCCAGGAGGACGGTCAGGCCCGCCCGTACGACCGGGTTGGCGGCCACCACCAGGACCTTCAGCATGCGCGTCTCACTCGCCCGTGATCGAGCCGAAGTCGGTGCCGGTGCCCAGGAAGAGGCCCGCGCCGAGCAGGATCATGGTGGCCGGGACCATCAGGGTCGTGATGACCATCGTCGCCTTGGGCACCGCCTTCGCCGCCTTGCGGCGGGCGTTCTGGGCGTCGGTCCTGCGCATGTCGTTGGCGATCTGGATGAGGGTGTCGACGATGGGGGCGCCCAGCTCCTCGCCCTGCTGGAGGGCGGTGACGAACTGGGCGACCTGCTCCGAGTCGTTGCGGCGGCGCAGCTCGCCGAAGGCGTCGCGCCGGCTCACGCCCATGTCCATCTGACGCAGGGTGATGCGGAGTTCGTCGGCCCACGGGCCCTCGTACCGGTCGGCGACCCGCTCCAGCGCCTGGCGGAAGCCGAGGCCCGCCGAGACGACGACGGCGAGGACGTCGAGGAAGTCCGGCAGGGTGCGTTCGATCTGGTCCTTGCGGATGCGGACGGCGGACCAGATGCCGACCTCCGTCCAGAAGGCGCCGAAGGCGAACAGCAGCAGCGCGACCAGGACCGAGCCCCTGCTCAGCATGAGCAGGCCGCCCAGGACGCCCAGGAAGCCGTAGACGGCGCGCCGGGCCCCGTACCGGTCGATGGTGAGGCCGCCGGGGTTTCCGGCGAGGTCGATCCGGCGGCGCACGGCGTTGACCCGCTTGGGGCCCATGAGCCGCAGCACGGCCGGGGACCAGCGCATGCCGAGGCGGTCGACGACGGAGTCGACGGCCCCGGTGCGGGTGGCGCCGACCTCCAGGGCGAGCTGGAGGTCGCCGGGGAGCTTGGCGTCGGCCCGGTAGAGGCGGATGCCGTAGGCCGCGCCGGCGACGGAGAGCCCGGCGAGGAGGGCGAGGAGGAGGTCCACGGTGTCGTCCTTGCGTCCTGGTGTCCTTGCGTCCCTGTGTCCTTGTTCCCTACACGTCGATCTTCGCGAGCCGGCGGATGACGAGGAAGCCGACCACGTACAGGCCGAAGGCCAGGACCACCGCCATCTGCCCCAGTCCCGAGCCGGTCATCCGGTCCAGCGCCCCGGGCTGCATGTTGTCGATGAGCAGCAGGGAACCGACGCCGATGACCGGGACCGCGTAGGCCGTCATGCTCACCTGCGACAGCTGGGTGCGGACCTCGCGCCGGGTCTCCTTGCGCTCCTCCAGGGTCTCGGTGAGGTTGCGCAGCGAGGAGACGACGGTGCCGCCGGCCCGGTTGGCGAGGACCAGGGTGGTGACGAGGACGACGAGTTCGCGGGAGGGGAGGCGGGCGGCGAGCTCGCCGAGGGCGTCGTCGAGGGAGGAGCCGACGGCGAGCTGCTGGGCGACCTTCTCCAGCTCGTCGCCCGCCGGGGCCTCCATCTCGTCGGCGGCCAGGGACAGCGCCATGCGCAGGGCGAGGCCGGCCTGGGTGGCGTTGGCGAGGATGCGGGAGAGCTCGGGGAGCTGGTTGATGAACTTCTCGATGCGCTTCTGCCGCTGCCAGTTGAGGAAGCCCAGGGCGACCCACACGCCGAGGAAGCCGCAGATCGGCCCGAAGAAGGGCGACAACAGGGTCTGCCCGACGGCCCACAGGACGGCGACCGCAACCGTCATGGCGACCACGAACTCGCCCGGGGTGACGTCGAGTCCGGTGGCGGAGATGCGCAGTTCCAGCCTGCGGCCGAGCGCGGTGCGGCGGACCCGCCGGTCGATGCCCCGGAAGGGGCGCCTGCGTCGGCCGGGCCCGTCGGCCGCCTCGCCCGCGGTCTGCCGGAGGCGGGCGATGAGCGCGGAGCGCTGGGCGGCGCCGCTGGCGTAGAGCTGGATGCCGGCCACGGCCAGGACGCCGCACAGCAGTGCGGCGCCGATGGTCAGCAGGGTCGGGGTCGGGGTCATGGGGGTCCTCTTCTTCCTTCCCTGCGTGCCTAGGTGGCCGCTCGGGTGGCGAGCTGCGCGTCGGTCGCGGCCACGCCGAAGGCCTGGGGGATGGGCTGGCCCGCCATGTAGAGCCGGTCGGCGACCCGGCGCGGCAGCGGGTGGTACGAGAAGCGCCCGTGCACCCGTCCGTCGGCGCCGATCGGCTGGGCGTCGAAGCGGCAGACGGTGGCGAGGAGGTAGCCCTCGCGGCCGTGTGAGGCGAGGACGGCGATCTCGGTGACCCGGCGGGTGCCGTCGGGGTGGCGGGTGAGCTGGACGAGGATGTCGACGGCGCTGTTGATCTGGTCGCGCAGGGCCTCGAAGGGGACCTTGACCTCGGACATGGAGGCGAGGGTCTGGAGGCGCATCAGGGCGTCCTCGGCGGAGTTGGCGTGGACGGTGGCGAGCGAGCCGTCGTGGCCGGTGGACATGGCCTGGAGCATGTCGAGGGTCTCGCCGCCGCGGACCTCGCCGACGACGATGCGGTCGGGGCGCATGCGCAGGGAGTTGCGGACGAGGTCGCGGATGGTGACCTGGCCGCGGCCCTCGATGTTGGGCGGGCGGGCCTCCAGGCGGATCACGTGGGACTGCTGGAGCTGGAGTTCGGCGGAGTCCTCGATGGTGATGACCCGTTCGCCCTCGGGGATGAGCCCGGACAGGGCGTTGAGCAGGGTCGTCTTGCCGGTGCCGGTGGCGCCGGACACGATGATGTTGAACTTGGCCTGGACGAGTCCGGACAGCAGGAGCAGCATCTGCTCGTCGAGCGAGCCGAGGCCGATCATCTCGTGCAGGGTGTAGGCGCGGGGGAAGCGCCGGATGGTGAGGGTGGCTCCGGTGAGCGACAGCGGCGGGATGATCACGTTGACGCGCTCGCCGGACGGCAGCCGCGCGTCGACCATCGGATTCGACTCGTCCACCCGCCGGTTGACCGTGGACACGATCCGCTCGATGGTCTGCATCAGCTGCTCGTGGGAGGCGAAGCGCAGCGGCAGCAGCTCGACCCGGCCGGCCCGTTCCACGTAGATCTGGTCGGGGCCGTTGACCATGATCTCGGTGATGGAGGCGTCTTCGAGGAGGGGCTCCAGGACGCCGAGGCCGAGGGCCTCGTCGACGACCCGGCGGATCAGCTGGGCGCGTTCGGCGGTGGAGAGGACCGGGCCCTCGCGACTGATGATGTGGCCGAGGACGCGTTCGAGCCGGGTCCGGCGCTCGGCGGCGGCGAGCGCGGACATCTCGGTGAGGTCGATCTCCTCCAGGAGCTTGGCCCGGAACGCGGCGACCAGGTGCCCGTCCTCCCGTCCGGCGCCGCCGGCCCGGTGCTCCTCGGGGGTGTGGATGCGGGACCGCAGGCTCATGGGCGCTCCTCGGGTGCGGAGTCGAAGTCCGGGCCGGAATCGGGGACGGGCATGGTGGCGGTCCGGGTCACCTCGTACGGGCCCAGGAAGGGGATGAGGCCGGGGACACTGACCCGGACGGTGGCGACTCCGCCGCTCTCGGAGACCCGGCTCCGGCCCGCGATCCAGTCGCTCATCGCCGCCCTGCCCGCCGCCTCCGGACCCGGTACGGACTCGGGCTCGTCCACGCTCGCCGCCCGCGCCGCCGCGCGCGCCCCCGTGCCCGCCTGCTGGGCCGCGTACCCGACGAGGCCGAGCTGGATGCCGACCAGGCCCACGAGGAGCAGGATCGGCAGGAAGCCCAGGAACTCGACGGCCACCTGGCCCCGGTCGCGTCGCCACCGGCGTCTCATCGGTCCTCGCCCTCCCACACGGCCGCGGCCTCGCCGTCCACGTTCCACGGGAAGCTGATCGCCCCCGGGAACAGGACGGGGACGCGCAGGGTGACGGTCACCGCGACCATCCCGCCCGACGGCCCGCCGCAGCGCACGCCGGCCCGCGCCGCCCACGCGCCCTCCAGGTGCCGGCGCGCGGCCCCCTCGCAGTCGCCGTCGACGGCCGCCGCCCGCGCCGCCTCGTCCGCCGCGTTCCCCGCCAGCGTGTACGTGTAACCGATCAGGACGCACTGCCACAGCAGCACGAGCGTGAGCAGGATCAGCGGCAGCATGCCGACGAACTCGACCGCCACCTGGCCGCTGTCGCCCTCCCCACGGGCCTCGCCCGCCCGAGCGACCTCGCTCGCCCGACGGAGCTCACCCGTCCGCCGGACCTCGCCCGCCCGGTCGCTGTCGCCCCCTCCCCGCCCGTCCCGCCACGGCCCGCGCACGGCTATCGCCCTCCGCCGCCGCGTCGGCGCAGGCCGAGCGCGCCGCGGTCCTTCGTCCCGGCCGGCACCAGGCCGCCGCCGGTGCCGGAGTCCGCCGTCTTCACCAGGCCCAGCTCGCCCGCCAGCGCCCACAGGGCCTGCTTGACGCTCGACCGGGCGTCCAGGTCGTGCAGGCGGCCCGCGTCGACGACGGCCGCGAGCTCCTTGTACGCGGCCGGCACGGCGACGCCCGCGAGGCGTGTGCCGGTGATCTTCTGCACCAGCGCGGGCTGGATCTCGGTCGCGCGCTGGTGCCGGTTCACCAGGACGGTGCTCTCCTCGGGCTTGCGGACCTGGAGCCGGTCCCACATCCGTACGACCCGCTTGGCGGCCCGTACGGCGACCACGTCCGGGGTGGTGACGAGCAGCGCCACGTCCGCCGTCTCCACGGCCGCCGCGCCGGCCGCGTCCAGGTGGGTGCCGCAGTCGAGGACGACGACCTCGTGGCGGCCGCGCAGGGCGTGGACGATCTGGCGGGCGGCGCGTTCGGTGACGTCCTCGCCGCGCTCGCCCTCCCCCGGGGCGAGGAGCAGCGAGAGGCCCGTCTCGTGGACGTACACCGCGTCCTGGAGGACACGGGGCGAGATGTCGTTGATGGCGGCGAGGTCGGCGACCGAGCGCCGGAACTGCACGTCGAGGTAGGAGGCGATGTCGCCGCCCTGGAGGTCGAGGTCGACCAGGGCGACGGTGTGACCGGAGGCGCGGGCGGCGAGGGCGAGCTGGACGGCGGTGACGGTGGTGCCGACGCCGCCCTTGGCGCCGCTGACGGTGACGACCCGGCCGCCGGGTCCGGTGGGGGCGTCCGGGCCGGGGGCGCCGAGGTGGCGGCGGACGCCGGTGGACCACTGGGCGGCGGCCTGGACGCGGCTGGCGAGCTCCTCGTAGCCGAGGGGGAGGGTGACGAGGCCGCGGGCGCCGGAGTCCATGGCGGCGGAGAAGAGCACGGGGCTGGCGTCGGCGGTGATGAGGACGACGCCGACGGCGGGGAAGCGGAGGGCGACCTCGCGGATGAGGTCGAGGGCGGGGACGGGTCCGATGCGCTCGTGGACGAGGACGACCTCGGGCAGTTCGTCGAGGGACTCGGCGGCGAGCCGGGCGAGGGTGTCGAGGAGCTGGGTGGAGTCGGTGACGGGCCCGGCGGGTTCGGCGTCGGGCAGCTGGCCGATGAGGGTGGTGACGGCGCGGGCCGCGTCCGGGTCGCCGACCGCCGGCAGGATCCTCGTGGTCATGCGGGCCTCACTTGTCCTTGTCGAGCGTGTACGTGCGGTCGCGCGGGTCGGGCGCGCCGGTGCCGCCGCCGGGGGCGACGAGGGCGAGGCGGACGTGTTCGGCGAAGGACTCGGCGTAGGCGACGCGCTGGGTGTCGGCGGTGGAGAGGGCGAAGGTGATCGGCACGGCCTCGGTGGCCCGGCCGGCCTTGTCGTCGCGGTTCTCGATGGGGGTGAGCTTGCCGATGGCGAGGACCTTGGCGCCGGCCACGATCAGCCGGGACTGGTCCGGCGGGCCGCCGCGCTGTCCGGCGAAGGTGGCGTAGATGTTGACGGAGGCGCCGGGGGTGATCTTGCCGGCGACGCCGGTGGCGGCGTCGACCATGATGGCGAGTTCCTGCTGGCCGGGGGCGAGGGCGGGCCGGTCGACGATCATGTCGTCCTGGAGCAGGGAGCCGGCCTTGAGGGTGGTGACGGCGATCTTGCCCCGGGTCGCGCGGAGATCGGTGACGGCGGTGGGCGGGAGCCAGCGCTCGGGCATGGTGATCTTCTCGAAGTTCCCGGGGCCGAGGGGGGCGTACGGCTCGATGTCGTCCTTGACGCGGTAGGCGGTCGCCTCGGGCCCGACCTTGGAGTTCACGTCGCTGATCACCGTGAGGACGCCGGCGAACACGCCGAGGGCGCACAGGACGGACAGCAGCAGCAGGATCACGCCGCGGCGCTGGCGGGAGTTCATGGCCGTACTACCTCGATCGTGGACGGGAGCGGGGCGGGAGCGGGAGGGTTCACCGGGTGGCGGGGGCGGGGTCGGCCGTGGGCAGGGGGGCGGCGCAGAAGCCGCAGCGGTCGCCGATGAGCTCCATGCGGCACCAGTGGCAGGTCTCCCGCCGTACGGAGGAGACGAGTTGGTGCAGGACCGGCAGGTCGGGCAGGTGGGCGGCGAACTCGACGAGCTTGCCCGTGCCCCACCAGCGGGGCGAGGACTCGGGCAGGGAGGCCTCCTGGACGGCGCGGACCCGCCACGCCGGGGCGAGGTCCGTGGTGGGCCAGTCGGTGGTGAGCTGGCCCCGGGCGAGCACGAGGTCGGTGGTGAACGCGGGCCCGGGAAGGGTCTCGGCCGGGCCCGCCCCGGATCCGCCGGAGCCTCCGGAGCCGAGGCGTACGAGCCGGGGTTCCGGTCCGGCGAGGACGGCGAAGTGGGCGCCGGGCAGCCAGCCCTTGAGGTGGGAGCCGAGGCCGACGGGCACGTGGTCGAGCCGGGCGACGGAGCCGAGCACGGCGCCGGCGTACACGTAGTGGGCGAGCAGCCGGGCGGCGGAGGCGAGGACTCCGGGGCTGAAGTCGCAGACGGAGAGCTGGCGGAGCTGGCGGACGAGGACGGCGGTGCCGAGCGGCGGGAGCGCGGTGCGGACGATCGCGATCCGGTCGGATTCGAGCAGGGAGCGTACGGCGTGCAGGCGTTGGGCGGTCGCGGGTGGCGCCCACTCGGGGCACACGACGATCGCATGACCGTCGCGCTCGGTCAGAGCGCGCAGATCGGCCACGGCGGCGTCGAGCGGCCGGGTCTCGGGGCCGGGCAGGACGGCGGCGGGGGGCGTCTGCGGATCGGTCGGCGGCAGCACCAGGTCGGCGCCGGTGACCGCAATCGCTGTCGGCACGTCGGGCTCCCCCGATCCCTCAATGATCACTAGCTGCGCTCGCAGCGTTACCGCCACTGCACTTTATCCAGGCCACCGGAGTGGTGAACACACAATCCTGCAAGCTCCGTCACTTTCTCGACGGAAGGCGTCGGCCCTGAACTGCGGTTCGCGTCAGAGGTCTTGACAACCCAATTGGTCTGGACCAACTTGTTCCGCGCACCTCCCCTCCCCCACTTCCCCTCCCGGAGGCACCACGTGGACCGCACCACCACGAGAGCCGCGGCGACCCGCGCCGGGCTCGCGCTGGCGCTGAGCGCCGGGCTCGTCGTCATCGGCGGGGCCGGCACCGCACAGGCCGCGGACGTCAACGTCGCCAAGAACGCCGGATTCGAGAACGGCCTGACCAACTGGTCCTGTTCGGCCGGCAGCGGCACCGTCGTCTCCTCGCCGGTACGCACCGGGGCGGGCGCCCTGCGCGCCACCCCGGCCGGCCTGGACAACGCCAAGTGCACCCAGACCGTGACCGTGAAGCCGAGCTCCACGTACACCCTGAGCGCCTGGGTCCAGGGCGGCTACGCCTACCTCGGCGCGAGCGGCACCGGCACCACCGACGTGTCGACCTGGACGCCGGACAGCGGCTCCTGGAAGCAGCTGACCACCACCTTCACCACCGGCGCCACCACCACCTCCGTGCAGATCTACACGCACGGCTGGTACGGCACGGCCGCGTACTCCGTCGACGACGTCAGCGTCTTCGGTCCCGACGGGGGCGGCGGCACCGACCCCGAGCCCACCGTGCCGGCCGCCCCGGCCGGCCTCACCGCCGGCGGCACGACCAGCAGCTCCGTCTCCCTCAGCTGGGGCGCGGTCTCCGGCGCGACCGGGTACAAGGTCTACAAGGACGGCGCCCTCGCGACGACCGTGAGCAACAGCGCGGCCACCGTCACGGGCCTGGCCGCCGACACCGCGTACCAGTTCCAGGTCTCCGCGACCAACGCCGCCGGCGAGTCCGCCAAGTCGGCCGCCGTCACCGCGCGGACCGCCAAGGTCACCGACCCGGGCCCCGGCCCGGCCGTGCCCAAGCACGCGCTGACCGGCTACTGGCAGAACTTCAACAACGGCGCGACCGTGCAGAAGCTGCGCGACGTGCAGGCGCAGTACGACATCATCGCGGTCTCCTTCGCCGACGCGACGGCCACGCCCGGCCAGATCACCTTCAACCTCGACCCGGCCGTCGGCTACGCCTCCACCGCCGACTTCAAGGCCGACATCGCGGCCAAGAAGGCCGCCGGCAAGTCGGTGATCCTCTCCGTCGGCGGCGAGAAGGGCAACGTCACCATCAACAGCGACGCCTCCGCGACCGCCTTCGCGGACAGCGCCTACAACCTCATGCGGGAGTACGGCTTCAACGGGGTCGACATCGACCTGGAGCACGGCATCAACTCCACCTACCTGACGAAGGCGCTGCGCCAGCTCTCCGCCAAGGCCGGGTCGTCGCTGGTCCTGACGATGGCGCCGCAGACCATCGACATGCAGTCCACCGGCACCGAGTACTTCAAGACCGCGCTCGCCGTGAAGGACATCCTCACGGTGGTCAACATGCAGTACTACAACAGCGGTTCGATGCTCGGCTGCGACGGCAAGGTCTACAGCCAGGGCTCGGTGGACTTCCTCACCGCGCTCGCCTGCATCCAGCTCCAGGGCGGCCTCGACGCCTCCCAGGTCGGTCTGGGCGTGCCCGCCTCGACGCGGGGCGCGGGCAGCGGCTACGTCGACCCGCAGATCGTGAAGAACGCGCTCGACTGCCTCGCCAAGGGCACCGGCTGCGGCAGCTTCAAGCCCGCTCAGACCTACCCGAACATCCGCGGCGCCATGACCTGGTCGACCAACTGGGACGCCACGGCCGGCAACGCCTGGTCCAACGCGGTCGGCCCGCACGTCCACGGCCTGCCGTAACACCGCCCCGTACGGGGGAACACGCCCGCGACGCCGCCGTGCCCACGGCGGCGTCGCGCCGTTTCCGGGGCCCGGGGGCACGAGAAGGTGGCCGAACTCCACTACTTGACCGGTTCATGCCAGACGCCCACCATGTCACCACTCGTCGCACTCCCCCACACTCCCCACCCAGGAGACAGCATGCGACTTCGTACCCGGAGGTCCGCGGGCATCGCGGCCCTCCTCGCGCTCGCGCTCGCGGCGCCCCTCGCCGCCCTCGCGACTCCCGCCGGGGCCGACCCGGTGCCGACCGCCGCCACCCCCGGCGCCCGCGGCGGCGAGGAGGTGATCCGGCAGTACGAGATCGCCGGACCCGCCACCGCCGCCGAGCGCTCCGCCCTCACCGCCACCGGAGTCTCCGTCGACGAGGTCGACGCCCGCTCGGTCGTCGTCAGCGCCGACGCCCGCCAGGTGGCCCACCTCAAGAGCCTCGGCTACCGGCCGGTCGCCCTGCCCGCGCCGCCCGACCGGGGCACGAGCGCCGGCTCGGCGCTCGGCCCGCTCGACTTCCCCTCCGCCGACGCGAAGTACCACAACTACGCGGAGATGAACGCCGAGATCGACCAGCGCCTCGCCGCCCACCCGTCCCTCATGAGCAAGCGGGTGATCGGCAAGAGCTACCAGGGCCGCGACATCATCGCCATCAAGATCAGCGACAACGTCGCCACCGACGAGAACGAGCCCGAGGTCCTCTTCACCCACCACCAGCACGCCCGCGAGCACCTCACCGTCGAGATGGCGCTCTACCTGCTGCGCGAACTCGGCGCCGGATACGGCACGGACAGCCGGATCACCAACATGGTGAACAACCGCGAGATCTGGATCGTGCCCGACCTCAACCCGGACGGCGGCGAGTACGACATCGCCGGCGGCTCGTACCGCAGCTGGCGCAAGAACCGCCAGCCCAACTCCGGTTCCACGTACGTCGGTACGGACCTCAACCGCAACTGGGACTACAAGTGGGGCTGCTGCGGCGGCTCCTCCGGCTCCAAGAGCTCCGAGACCTACCGGGGCACCGCGCCCGAGTCGGCGCCCGAGGTGAAGGTCGTGGCCGACTTCGTGCGCTCCCGCGTGGTGGGCGGCAAGCAGCAGATCAAGGCCGGCATCGACTTCCACACCTACAGCGAGCTGGTGCTCTGGCCCTTCGGCTGGACCAACGCCGACACCACGACCGGCATGACGCAGGACGACCGCGACGCCTTCGCCAAGGTCGGCCAGAGCATGGCGGCCAGCAACGGCTACACGCCCGAGCAGTCCAGCGACCTGTACATCACGGACGGGTCGATCGACGACTACCTGTGGGGCGCGCAGAAGATCTTCGCGTACACCTTCGAGATGTACCCGACCTCGTCCTGGAACGGCGGCTTCTACCCGCCCGACGAGGTGATCGAGCGGGAGACCAGCCGCAACAGGGACGCCGTCCTCCAGCTCCTGGAGAACGCGGACTGCATGTACCGCTCGATCGGCAAGGCCGCACAGTACTGCTCCTGAGGACGGGCCCGGTTACGGGTTACGCGCCGTCCTCGAAGTAGGCGTCCAGGACCGCGTCGAGGAGGGGTTCCCACTCCTTGACGCGGCTCCGGGACGGCGCGTCGATCTCGATCGGCCACCAGCGCCGGTCCGGCGTGTGCACCGTGACGACGAACCGCTTGCCGAAGCCCTCGGTCGCGGTCTCCACCGCGCCGATCTCGTCCCAGCGGAACTCGCAGCTCTCCTCGTCGAGGCTCAGCCGGATCCCCGCGGCGTCGGCGACGATACGGGCCCGCCGGTCGGCCGCCTCGAAGACGGGGCCGTCGACCGGGACTTCGGCGGCCTCGGCGGCCGGCTCCTCCGGGGCCCCGTCCGGCCCGGTCGCCGCGTCCCGGGGCCCGGCGTCCTCGGGCACCGCGTCCTCGGGCACCGCGTCCTGAGGCACCGCGTCCCTGGGCTCGTCGTCCGGCCCGGCCGCCGGGGCCGGCTCCGCCGGCGCGGGGCCGGTGATGCCCGTGACGCCCGTGATGCCCGGGACGAACGCCGGGTCCGCCGCGGCGCCTTGCACCGCCTGAATGCTGCTGGGTCCTGTGCGCTGCTCCACGGCGGAAGTATGGCCGATGTTCCTGTGGACGTTCGAGCCGCCTCGCGAACTCAGTCGAGGACGGCGAGGGCGTCGATCTCGATGAGGAGGCCCTCGGGCAGGCCCACGTAGACGGTGGTGCGGGCGGCGGCGGGGGCCTTCAGGCCCTGCTCCTCGAAGTAGGCGTCGTAGATCTCGTTCATCTCGGCGAAGTGGTCCACGTCGGTGAGGTAGACGCGCATCATCATCACGTCGTCCCAGCTCGCGCCGCCCTCCTCCAGGATCGCCTTGACGTTGGCGAAGGTCTGGAGGGTCTGCTCGCGCAGCGTCGGTCCTGCCGGCGTCGGCGGCTGTCCCTCGACGGCCGGCAGGAAGCCGACCTGGCCGGCGACCTGGAGGATGTTGCCCTTCCGCACGCCGTGCGAGAACTTCGCCGGCGGGGCGGTGTGGGTGGCGGGGGTGATCGCGGTCTTCTCGGTCATGCGCTGGCTTCCTTCGGAGGTGTGGTGCCGGAGTACTCGCGGCTGATGTCGTCGGCGGTGCGGCGCACCAGCGGGAGCAGGGTGAGGAGTTCCTCGGCGGTGACGACCACGTTGGGCGCGGACACCGACATGGCGGCCACGACCCGGCCGTCGGCGCCCCTGATGGGCGCGGCGACGCAGTTGATGGACTCCTCGTGGCCGCCGAGGTCGGTGGCCCAGCCCTGTTCGCGCACGGTCGCCAGCTCCTTGAGGAAGGCGGCCGCGTCGGGGGTCGAACGGGGCGTGTAGAGGGGGTAGTCGAGCTTGGCGGCGAGGGCGCGGCGCTCGGGCTCGGGGAGGTCGGCGAGGAGCAGCTTGGCGACGGCGGCGACGGTGATGGCGACCGGCTTGCCGATCCGCGAGTACATGCGGACGGGGTAGCGGCTCTCGACCTTGTCGATGTAGAGGACCTCGCCCTCCTCGTGGACGGCGAGGTGGACGGTGTGTCCGGTGCGCTCGTTGAGGGCGGCGAGGTGGGGGTGGGCGATCTCGCGGATGTCGAGGTTCTCGACGGCCTCCTGGGCGAGCGCGAAGAGGCGGGCGCCGAGGCGGTAGCGCTGGTCCTGCTGCCGGTAGACGAGGCCGTGCTCGTGGAGGGTGCGCAACAGGCGCAGGGCGGTGGACTTGTGGACGCCGAGCCGGTCGGCGACCTGGCCGAGGTCGGCGGGCCCCTGGGCGAGCAGCGGCAGGATGCTGAGTGCCCGGTCGACGGTCTGGCTCATGGCGTGCGTACCTCCTGGTCCTCCCCCGTCCAGCCGGGGCCGAGGTGAAGTGTCTCCCAGGCGCTGTCGTCGGCGGCGGCCAGCCGGTCGGCGTGGGCGCGCCGGGCGGGGGCGGCGAGGTCGCCGGGGACGGTGAGCGCGGCGGCGGCCATGAGGTGCCCGTGCCGCAGCCGGCCGGTGGCGTCGAGCCCGCGGAGGGTGCCGGAGAGGAACCCGGCGGCGAAGGCGTCACCGGCGCCGACGGGGGCGACGACGTCGACGCGGGGCGCGGGAACGTGGGTGACGGTGTCGGGCGCGCCGGTACGGGGGCGGGAGCCGGGGCCGTCGGCCGCGCGGGTACGAAGGCCGGCGCCGGAGCCGTCGGCCACGCCGGGACCATCGGCCGCGCGGGTACGGGAGCCGCCGCCGTCGGCCACGCCGGGACCCTCGGCCGCACCGGTACCGGGGCCGGAGCCGTCGGCCACGCGGGGACCGTCGGCCGGGCGGGTACGGGAGCCGGCGCCGTCGGCCACGCCGGGACCCTCGGCCGCACCGGTACCGGGGCCGGAGCCGTCGGCCACGCCAGGACCGTCGGCCGCGCGGGGCCCCTGGGCCGGGCCGGAACCGTCGGCCGCGCCCGCACCGCCACTCGCCGTCGCGCCCGCCGTCGCGGGCGCCGCGGGCCGGTCCGTCGGCCCCCGCTCGTACAGCGTGGCACCCTCCGCGCCCCGCTTCACCACCAGCACCGCCGGTTCCGGGAGGGCGGCGCGGATCGCGCCGGGGTCGTCGAGGCCCCAGGCGGCGGCCGCCTCGTCGGCGCCGACGAAGACCAGGTCGGCGCGGCGGGCCAGGTCCATCAGGACGCGTCCGCCGGCCGCGGGGTCGGCCCACAGGCCGGGCCGGAAGTTGACGTCGAAGGAGACCAGGGGGCGCCCGGCCCGGGGGGCGGTGAGCTCGTGGAGGAGGGCGAGGCAGGAGGCGGAGAGGGCGGCGGTGATGCCGGTGAGGTGGAGGATCCGGCCGCCCGCGACGAGCTCGTACGGCACGGTCGCGGGCCCCATCGCGGAGGCGGCGGAGCCGGCCCTGTAGTAGACGACCTCGTGCGCCTCGGCGGCGCGGTCGGTGGCGGTGCGGAAGTAGACACCGGTGGGGCGCTCGGGATCGCGGACGACGGCGGAGACGTCGACCCCCCAGCCGCCGATCGCCTCGGTCAGATGGGTGCCGAAGCCGTCCCGGCCGACCCGGCCGACCCACTTGGCGCGGTGTCCGGCGGCGGCGAGGGCGCAGGCGACGTTGGACTCGGCGCCGCCGATGGCGCGCTCGAAGGAGGGCACGTCGGCGAGCCGTCCGGGCCGGGTGGGCAGGAAGGTGACCATGGACTCGCCGAGGCAGACGACGTCCGGCGCACCGTCGTACGGCGGGCTTCCGGTCACGGCGGGGCTCCTTCGGGGCGGTCTGCGGCGGGTACGGGTCCATTGACCCGGCGCTGGCCCGGATGTTAGACAGCGACGAGCGATATGCGCAATGACCGTTGCACATCATGCAACACGCTGGCGGGTGGCGAGAATCGCCGTGGCGCCCGTGGACCGCAGCACACCCCCACCGGTGCCGCAGTCACCCGGCGCCGCAGCCCGACGCCACACACCCTCGACGAGGAGGACCCCATGCCGGACCTGGCCCACGAGGTCGTCGACCACCGCTTCAAGGCGCTGCCCCCGGACGCCGAGGGACTGACGGTCGGCGAGCTGGCCGCCCAGCGCCGCAACCTCTTCACCGGCGGCTTCACCACGCCCGTCCTCGCCCTCTCCGCCGAGTCCGTCGAGCACAACCTGCGCCTCCTGGAGCGCTATGCGGAGCGCCACGGCCTCGCCTTCGCGCCGCACGGCAAGACGTCGATGGCCCCGCAGCTGTTCGACCGCCAGCTCGCCCACGGCGCCTGGGGCATCACCGCCGCCGTCCCCCACCAGGCCCGGGTCTACCGCGCGCACGGCGTGGGCCGGATCTTCCTCGCCAACGAGCTGGTCGACCCCGTCGCCCTGCGCTGGCTCGCCGCCGAGCTGGACGCCGACCCCGGATTCCGGTTCGTCTGCTACGTCGACTCCGTGCGCGGCGTCGAGCTGATGGACGAGGCCCTGACCGCCGCCGGGGCGCGCCGCCCCGTGGCCGTGGTGGTCGAGCTCGGTGCGGGCGACGGGGCCCGCACCGGCGCCCGTACCGAGGCGGACTGCACGGCGGTCGCCGACGCGGTCGCCGCCACCCGCACCCTGCGCCTGGTCGGCGTCGCCGGGTACGAGGGCGAGGTGCCGCGGGCGGACGGCGAGCGGGTGCGGGCCTGGCTGCGGCGGCTGGTCGCGCTCGCCGCCGACTTCGACAAGGCGGGCCGCTTCGCGCCCGAGGCCGGCGAGATCGTGGTGAGCGCGGGCGGCAGCGCCTGGTTCGACGCGGTCGCCGAGGTCTTCGCGGAGATCCCCGACCTGTCGCTGCCGGTCCTGAAGCTGCTGCGCTCCGGCGCGTACGTCTCCCACGACGACGGGCACTACCGCACGCTCACCCCCTTCAACCGGGTCCCCGAGGAGGGCGCCCTGGAGCCCGCGTTCCGGCTGTGGGCGCAGGTGGTGTCCCGGCCCACGTCCGAGCAGGCCTTCGCCAACGCGGGCAAGCGCGACGCCGCCCACGACCTGCACCTGCCCGAGGCCCAGGTGGTGCGCGACGCGCGCACCGGCGAGGTGCGCCCGGCCGAGGGCGTCACCGTCACCGGCCTGTCCGACCAGCACGCCTGGCTGCGCACGGAGGAGGGCGCCGACCTGGAGGTCGGCGACTGGGTCGGCATGGGCCTGTCCCACCCGTGCACGTCCTTCGACAAGTGGCAGCTCATCCCGCTGGTCGAGGCGGACGGCACGGTCGTCGACTACATCCGCACCTTCTTCTAGGGGAGCCCCGATGGACCTCGTCTTCCGTGACGCGGAGGTCGTCGACGGCACCGGCGAGCCCTCCTACCGCGCCGACGTGGCGATCGGGGGCGGCCGGATCGTCTCGATCGTCAAGGAGGCCGCGCAGGCCGGCTGCCAGCGCCCGACCGCCCGCCGGAGCGTCGACGCCGAGGGCCTCGTCCTGGCCCCCGGCTTCATCGACATGCACGCCCACAGCGACCTCGCGCTGCTCCGGGACCCGGACCACTCCGCGAAGGCGGCGCAGGGGGTGACCCTGGAGGTGCTGGGCCAGGACGGCCTGTCGTACGCGCCGGTCGACGACCGCACGCTGGCCGAGGTGCGCCGCACCATCGCGGGCTGGAACGGCGGCGGTCCCGGCGACGAGTCCGTGGACTTCGACTGGCGCACGGTCGGCGAGTACCTGGACCGGCTGGACACCGCGCACGGCGGACGGGGCATCGCGGTGAACGCCGCCTACCTGGTGCCCCAGGGCACGGTGCGGATGCACGCCCTGGGCTGGGAGGACCGCCCGGCCACCGGCGCGGAGCTGGACCGGATGCGGCGGCTGGTCGCCGAGGGCCTGGAGCAGGGCGCCGTCGGCATGTCCTCCGGCCTCACCTACACCCCCGGGATGTACGCGCCGGACGCCGAGCTCACCGAGCTGTGCCGGGTGGTCGCCTCGTACGGCGGCTACTACTGCCCGCACCACCGCTCCTACGGAGCGGGCGCGCTGGAGGCGTACGCGGAGACGGTCGCGCTCGCCCGGGACGCGGGCTGCGCCCTGCACCTGGCGCACGCCACCATGAACTTCGGCGTGAACAAGGGGCGCGCACCCGAGCTGCTCGCGCTCCTGGACGAGGCGCTCGACGGCGGCGCGGACATCTCGCTCGACACCTATCCGTACACCCCGGGCTCCACGACGCTGGCCGCCGTGCTGCCGAGCTGGGCGCACGAGGGCGGCCCCGAGGCGCTCCTGGCGCGGCTCGCGGACGACGCGACGGCGGAGCGGATCCGGCACCACCTGGAGGAGCTGGGTTCGGACGGCTGCCACGGGGTGCCGGTGGAGTGGCACACCGTCGAGGTCTCCGGCGTGACGGACCCGGCCCTGGCGCAGTGGGTCGGCCGCACGGTCCCGGACTGGCCGACCGCCCGCCGGCTGCTCCTGGAGGACCGGCTGGGCACGACGATCCTCCAGCACGTGGGCCACGAGGAGAACGTCCGCGCGATCATGAGCCACCGGGTCCACACCGGCGGCTCCGACGGCATCCTCCAGGGCGCCAAGCCGCACCCGCGCGCGTACGGCACCTTCCCCGAGTACCTCGGGCGCTACGTGCGCGAGGAGGGCGTGCTGTCCCTGGAGGAGTGCGTCGCCCACCTCACCTCCCGCCCCGCCGCCCGCCTCCGCCTCCCCGACCGCGGCCGCATCCGCGAGGGTTACGTGGCCGACCTCGTCCTCTTCGACCCGACGACGGTCGCCGCCGGCTCGACCTACACCACCCCCCGCACCCTGCCGACCGGCATCCCGCACGTGCTGGTGAACGGGCGCTTCGTGATCGAGGACGGCATGCGTACGGACGAGCTGGCGGGCCGGGCGATCAGGAGGAGCGGCAGCCGGGGGTCGTGAGGCGGGTGGGCGGGAACCCGACGCGGCCCGGAGGCCGGCGCCGGGGCAGGGGGCCGAGGCCGAGGCCGGGGCCCGGCGCCGAAACCCGGCACGGGCCGGATGGCCGGCCGCCGGGGCCGGGCGCGGAACCAGACGCGGCGCAGGCCGGAAGCCCGCCGCCGGGGCCCGGCGCGGAACCACACGCCGGACGCGCGTGGCCGGACGCCGTGGCCGGGCGGCCACCACACCGGCGCCGTGACCTGGCCCGACGCGGCGGGCCAGCGCCCGGGGCGGGACCGGCGGCCCGCCCGCGCGAGGCCGTCTCTTCCGGATCTTGCCGGGCTCTCGACCCCCGGCACCGCGCCTCGCCGCGTTGCCCTCGGTCGCCGATGGGCCCCTGGGTTCGCCCGGGAGGTGCCCCCGGGCGAAGCCCAGGGGGCGTACCCCCACCGCATCGCTTCCGCCCCCTCGGCCCGGCGGCCGGGGAGGTGCCCACCTCCGCCTTGCGATCCTTTCCCCGGGCCCTGACGGGCCTGGCGGGGCCCCATGCACCGGACGCCGCTCTCCCCCGTAGCCCCTCGGGCACGGGAGGTGCCCCAGATCCAGCCGCTTGATCCGAAAGGAACGACCTAGTCGGCCCCCGGCCCGCGGCCCGCGAGGCGGGCGGACCGGTCCCGGTCCCGGTCCCCCGCCGTCTGCGCGGGCAGTACCACGGGGTCGCCGGTCCCGTGCTCCGGCGCGTCCGCGCGCCACGGTTCGCGGCGGGACCACCACAGGCCGGCGGCGACGACCGCGCCGCCGGCCAGGAAGCCGTACCAGGGGGTGTGCCCCGAGGGCGCCGTCTCGTAGGCGAGCCCCGCGCAGACCACGGCGAGGAGCTGCCCGAGGCGCCCGTTCCAGGCGACGGCCGCGACCGCGCAGGTGCCCCACAGGACGTACCAGGGCTGGACCATCGGGGAGAGCGCGACCAGGGCGAGCAGCGAGACGCCGAGGCCGAGGACCGGGTCGAGGCGCCCCTTCCAGGCGCGCCACGCCACCGCCGCGACGACGGCGCCGGCCGCCAGCAGGCCCAGCTTCTGGACCGCGCCCTTCACCGGCTCCGGCTCGCCGGAGACCAGGAGCCCGAGGCCGAGGCCCAGGTCGCTGGTGAGGGAGAGGGCGGTGTGGATGGTGCCGGCCACGCTCTGGGTGCGCAGCCAGCCGAAGCCGGTGCCGGCCAGGACGCTCGCGCCGGCGGCGACGCCCACCGCCACCGCGCCGGGCAGCAGCCCGGCCGCCGGGCCGCGGCGCCGGGCGAGGACGATCCCGGCGAAGAGGAGCCCGAGCGCCGCCGGTGACTTGATCGTCGCCGCGAGTCCGATGAGCGCCCCGGCGAGCACCCCGCCGACCGCCCACCGCCGCGCTCGCACGGCGCAGAGCAGGCCCGCGAGGAGCAGCCCGGCCATCAGGCCGTCGTTGTGCAGTCCGCCGAGGACGTGCAGGAGCAGCAGAGGGTTGAGCGCGGCGAGCCACACGGCGCCTTCCCGGTGCCGCTCGGACGCGAGTCCGCGCACCGCGCGCACGATCAGGAGCAGGGCGAGCAGCGCGATCAGCCGCATGCCGAGGACGCCGGGGAGCACCGCGCCGCCGGTGAGCTTCACGACCGCCTGGGCGAGGACGAGGAAGAAGGGGCCGTACGGGGCGGGGGTGTCGGTCCAGTGCCCGCCGACGCTCGCGGCCGCGTCGAAGCCGAGCTCGCCGGGCCGGAGCACGGACGGCCCGGCTCCGTACACGTCGTGCCCTTCGAGGACCATCGCGCCCTGGGCGAGATAGCTGTAGACGTCGGCGCTGTGGAGCGGCGGGGCGACCAGCAGCGGCGCCGCCCAGCAGGCCAGGGTGACCCCGACCCGGTCGCGCGCCCCGGCGCGCAGCCCCCGCCCGTACTGCCACCAGGCCAGCACGAGGAGGGTCAGGCCGAGGTAGCCGAGCAGGGTTCCGGCGGTGGTGACGGCGCCGCCGTGGCGCTCCCAGAGGCCCGCGCCGCCGCGCACCGGGAGCGCTCCGGCGGCCCAGCCGCCGAGGGTGACGGCGAGCGCTCCGGCCGCGCCGAGCCACCGGCAGCCGGCGGTGCTGAAAACCCACATGGGGGGCAAACCTACCGTGCGGCCCGGGGACGGCCGCCCGCCGTGTCCCCGCGCGCTATCGCTGCTTCTTCTTGTTGCCGGGCGCCGTGCCCGACTTCCCGGGCGCGTACCCGGAGTCCACCGAGGCCGTCGGGGTGGGCGTGCCGGTCTCGCCCGCCGAGGAGCTCGGCGGGCCGGTCGGCGACGCCGTGGAGGCGGACGGCGAGGCCGAGCCGCCGGGCGTCGCGCCGGAGCTCCCGGTCCGCCCGTCCGCGTCGCCGTCCCCGTCCTGGGTGTCGTCCTCGTCGCCGGACCGGTCGGGCTGGATCAGCGCGGGCATCGCGGGACGCCCGTCGTCCAGGCCGGGTCCGCCCGGTGCCTCGCCGCCCGGGCCGGAATCGAGCGCGGCCATCGCCGACAGGACCCCTGCCGCGACGAAGGCGCCGCTGCCGATGATCCACAGCAGGCCGGGCCGGCGGCGCCTGGAGGCGTGGCGGGCCCGTCTCGGGGGCTCCGCGCCCACCGCGTCGTGAGAAGTCGGAGTCACGAGGCGTGATTGTAGGGATCTCCGGGGCCCCGGACGCGACCTGGGTCACACCGCCCGGGCCCGGTCCGTCCCGGCCGCTCGCGCCCGGCCCGGTCCACCCGTCCGCTCGCGCCGGGCCCGCTCCGTCCCGTCCGTGCGCGCCGGCCGCCGCCCGCGCCGCGGGCCCCCTCCCGAGGCGCACCGAACGCCCGACGTGTCCCAAAACACGAAGCGCGAGCCGGGCGCCCGCCGTAAGCTCTCGTCATGCAGGTGATCCAGTCCACGAAGCTCGCCAACGTCTGTTACGAAATCCGCGGCCCGGTGCTCGAAGAGGCGATGCGGCTGGAGGCGGCGGGTCACCGCATCCTCAAGCTCAACACCGGAAACCCGGCCGCCTTCGGCTTCGAGTGCCCGCCGGCCATCCTCGAGGACATGCTGCGCAACCTCTCCGAGGCGCACGGCTACGGCGACGCGAAGGGCCTGCTGTCCGCCCGCCGCGCGGTGATGAGCCACTACGAGACCAAGGGCATCCCGCTCTCCGTCGAGGACATCTATCTCGGCAACGGCGTCTCCGAGCTCATCCAGATGGCGATGCAGGCGCTGCTCGACGACGGCGACGAGGTGCTGGTCCCGGCTCCCGACTATCCGCTGTGGACGGCCTCGGTGTCGCTGGCGGGCGGCACGGCCGTGCACTACCGCTGTGACGAGCAGGCGGACTGGATGCCGGACCTGGCCGACATCGAGCGGAAGATCACCGACCGCACCAAGGCGATCGTGATCATCAACCCGAACAATCCGACGGGCGCGGTCTACGACGACGAGATGCTGCGGTCCCTGACGGAGATCGCCCGCCGGCACAACCTGGTGGTCTGTTCGGACGAGATCTACGACAAGATCCTCTACGACGGCGCCACCCACACGCCGACCGCGGCCATCGCGCCCGACCTGCTGGTGCTCACCTTCAACGGGATGAGCAAGAACTACCGGGTGGCGGGCTACCGCTCCGGCTGGCTGGCGGTCTGCGGCCCGAAGGCGCACGCCTCCTCGTACATCGAGGGCCTGACGATCCTGGCCAACATGCGCCTGTGCGCCAACATGCCGGCGCAGCACGCGGTGGCGGCGGCGCTCCAGGGCCGGCAGTCGATCGAGGACCTGGTCCTGCCGGGCGGGCGGCTGCTCGAACAGCGGAACACGGCGTACGAGCTGCTGACCCGGATCCCGGGCGTGACGTGCGTGAAGCCGAAGGGCGCGCTGTATCTGTTCCCGCGGCTCGACCCGGCGGTCTACAAGATCAAGGACGACCGGCAGATGGTCCTGGACCTGCTGCGGGCCGAGAAGATCATGGTGGTGCACGGCACCGGCTTCAACTGGCACGAGCCGGACCACTTCCGGATCGTGACCCTGCCGAACGCCACGGACCTCGCGGACGCGGTGACCCGGATCGGGAACTTCCTGGACGGTTACAGCCAGTACTGACGCGCCGCCGGTCAGGGCCCCGACCCGCGTCCTGACCTCTTCTTTACCGAGACTCGGCTCAACTTTAGATTGAATCCAAGCTAGGATGCCTCCAGAGCTACCGCAGGAGGCCGTCCCCATGTACGAACCGATCCGCACCAAGTCGGTCCACCGGATGGCCGACGACGACCGCGACGGCTTCCCGCACCGTTCCCGCGAGGAGGAGCTGGACATCCAGCTCGCCGGACACCTCGCCGCCCTGCTCGCCGTCACCGACGAGCTGGGCGAGACGGAGGCGGGCGAGCTCATCGCCCGCCAGGTGGCCAGGCTGCGCGGCGCGCCGCCGGCCCGGCACGCCGCTCTCAGCGGCGCCCCCGCCGAGGCCCTGCACCGCAAGGCGCACGCCCTGGCCGGGCGCGCCCTGGTCGTCGCCGCCTCCCGGGCCGACACCGCGGCGGCGATCCTCGCCGCCGAGCGCATGGACGCCCACACCGCGGCCCTCGGGCCGGCCGGCGACCCGCTGGTCGCCACCCCCTGACGGCCCCGGGCCGCGCGGCCACGATCCCGCGCGGCCCGGGCGCCACCCACGCCCCGCGGGCGCCACCGGGCTTCGGCCGGTAGCCCGCGCTCCGGTTCCCTACCGGGATCGGCGCTTCACCCGCCGTACACCCAACTCCCCCTGGAACGTGGGTTTCCGCGAGCAATCTGCACGCGTGAGACGCATTCTGGGAATCGTCCTCGCCGTCCTGCTCCTCGGCGGCGTGGCCGCCGCCCTCCTGACGGGCGGCGACAAGGACGACAGCGGCACGGCAACGAAGACCGTGCGAGGAGTCATCGGCTCGGAGAAGGCGGAGTTCTTCGCCGACCCCGAGGTCGTGAAGGCCCTGGCGGCCAAGGGCCTCACCGTGCGGACCGAGACCTCCGGGTCCTGGGACATGGAGCAACTGCCCCTCAAGGGCTACGACTTCGCCTTCCCGTCCGCCAAGGCGCCGGCCGACGGCATCCGGGCGAAGGCGAAGGTGACCGCGGCCCCGCTGCGGCCCTTCTACTCGCCGCTCGTGGTCGTCGCGCACAGCGCCGCCGCGAAGGTGCTCGCGGACAACGGGCTCGCCGCGCTCGGCCCCGGCGGCCGCACCGGCACCCTGCGGATGGAGCCGTACCTCGCCGCCGCCCGCGCCGACCGCACCTGGCAGCAGCTCAAGGGCTCGGCCGGGCACGCCGAGCTGAGCGGCACCCTCTTCATCACCTCGACCGACCCCGTCGCCTCCAACTCCGGCGCGCTCTACCTCGCCGCCGCCAGCTATGTCGCCGACGGCGGCCGGGTCGCCGGGGACAAGGCCGCCGTGGACCGCACCGCACCGCTGCTGCGCAAGCTCACCCAGGTCCAGGGCGCCCAGCAGTCCAGCTCGGACGCGCCCTTCCGGGACTTCGTCAGCGGCGTCGGCAACCCGCTGGTGCTCGTCTACGAGTCGCAGGTGGCCTCGCAGCTGATCGCCCGGCAGGACCTGGGCGACCTGGTGGTGCTCTACCCGGACACCACCGTCAACAGCGACCACACCCTCGTCCCGCTCACCGATGCCGGCCGCACGCTGGGCGAACTCCTCTCCACCGACCCGGAGTTGCGCAAGCTCGCGGTCCGGCACGGCTTCCGCCCGCAGGGCGCCGCCGCCGAGTTCACCGCCGCCACCGCCGGCCACACCGGCTACCTCAACCAGACGCTGAGCGGAGTCCGCCAGGCGCCCGTGCCCACCTCGCCGGTGCTGCACGAAATGGCGCTGCGGGCCCGCGACCAGGGGGGCACCGCATGACCACACCGACCACTCCGCTGCAGCCGCCCGACGAGCCGCCGCTCGTCCTCACCCCGCCCGAGCCGGTCGCGCCGATCCGCGCCGAGCAGGCCGCCACCCTCGTGCCGCTCGACGACTCCGTGCGCGCCGAGATGGGCCGCCGGGCCGCCGAGTACGTCGGCTCGCTCACCGGACTCGACGCCCGCTCCCCCGAGTTCACCGGCCGCATCGGCGAGATCACCGCGCTCGGCTCCGGCGAGATCCGCACCGCCGCCCAGCAGTCCAACCGGATGCTGGACCGCACCGTGCGTTCCCTCGGCACGGCCGGCGGCGACGCCACCACCCGGGTCGGCGACTCCCTCGTCGCGCTGCGCCGCACGGTCGAGGACCTCGACCCGCGCGACACCCCCGGCAAGGGGGTGCGCGGCCTGCTCGCCAAGCTCCCCGGCGGCAACCGGCTGCGCGACCACATCGCCCGCTACGCCTCCTCGCAGGACACCCTCACCCGCATCCTGGACGCGCTGCGCGGCGGCCAGGACGAACTGCGCCGCGACAACGCCGCCCTCCAGACCGAACGCGCCCGGCTGTGGGAGACCATGGGCCGGCTCCAGGAGTACGCGGTGCTCACCGAGGCCCTCGACGCGGCCGTGGAGCAGCGGATCGCCGCCACCGCCGACCCCGCGCAGGCCGACGCGATCCGCGCCGACCTGCTGTTCCCGGTGCGGCAGAAGCACCAGGACCTGCTCACCCAGCTCGCGGTGTGCGCGCAGGGCTATCTGGCGATGGACGTGGTGCGCCGCAACAACGACGAGCTGATCAAGGGCGTCGACCGGGCCGCCACCACCACGGTGACGGCGCTGCGGATCGCGGTCATGCTGGCCACCGCGCTCGACCACCAGAAGAAGGTGGTCGAGCAGGTGAACGCGCTGCGCGGCACGACGGAGACCCTGATCCAGGGCAACGCGGCGGCGCTCGCCGGCCAGTCCGGCGAGATCCAGCGGCTCGCGGCGGAGCCCGCGGTGGGCCTGGAGACCGTGCGCACCGCGTTCCAGCAGATCTACCGCACGCTCGACGCGATCGACACGTACAAGGTGCGCGCGACCGAGTCGATGGCGCAGACCGTGGACGCGCTGAGCGGCGAACTGCGGGCCGCGAGCGCCCACCTGGAGCGCAGCCGGGGCACCGAGGGCGGCCACGCCCCGTCCGGCGTCCTCGAAGGAGGCCGCGGATGAGATCCCGTACCCGAGGATTCCGTCCGGGCCGGCTCGCGGCCCTCGCCCTCGCCCTGGCCCTCGCGGTCACCGGCTGCACCTCCGACGACGGCACGGGCGGCGGTGGCGACCGGGGCTCCGGGCCCGACGGCCAGGAGTACCGCCCGGGCACCCTGCGGGTCCTCGCCTCCTCCGAACTCGCCGACCTGGCCCCGGTCCTGGAGGAGGCCCGCAAGGCGACCGGGGTCACCGTGCGGCCCACCTACGCCGGCACCCTGGACGCGGTGGAGCGGATCGCCTCGGGCGAGGCGGACCGGAGCTACGACGCCGTCTGGCTGTCCTCCAACGACTATCTGCGGCTGCGGCCCGAGGTGGCCCGCCGGATCACCGGCGAGACGCCGGTCATGACCTCCCCGGTGGCCCTCGGGATACGGCCCGAGGCGGTGGCCCGGCTCGGCTGGGACCCGGAGAGGGTCACCTGGGCGCAGATCCACCGGGCGGTCGCCGAGAAGAAGCTGACCTACGGCATGACCGACCCGCTGCGCTCCAACTCCGGCTTCTCCGCGCTGGTCTCGGTCGCCTCCGGCCTCTCCGGCGCGCAGGCGGCGCTCACCGACGCCGACGTGAGGGCGGCGAGCCCGAAGCTGAAGGAGTTCTTCGCCGGGCAGAAGCTGACCTCCGGCTCCTCGGGCTGGCTGGCCACCGCCTACGCCCGCCGCACCGACGTGGACGCGCTGGTGAACTACGAGTCGGTGCTGCTGTCGATGCCGCAGAAGCTGACGGTGATCCGCCCGGCCGACGGGGTGGTGACCGCCGACTATCCGCTGACCTCGCTGACCGCCGCCCGGCCCGAGGCGAAGGACGCGGCCCGCCGGCTCGCCGCCCATCTGCGCACCCCGGGCGCCCAGCGGCTGATCACCGAGCGGACCCTGCGCCGCCCGGTGGTGCCCGGCGTGGCGCCGGACCCGCGGCTCGCGGCCGGGGCGCGCCGGGAGCTGCCGTTCCCGGGCAGCCGCCCGGTGGCGGACGGGCTGCTCGACGCGTACGACAACACGCTGCGCCGCCCCTCGCGGACGGTGTACGTGCTCGACACCTCGGGCTCGATGGACGGCGAGCGCCTGGACCGGCTGAAGAAGGCGCTGGTGGAGCTGACCGGCGACTTCCGGGACCGGGAGGAGGTGACGCTGCTGCCGTTCGGCTCCTCGGTGAAGGAGTCCGAGGTCACCACGCACACGGTGGACCCGGCGGCGCCGAAGGCCGCCCTGGACGCGATCCGGGCGGACGCGAACCGCCTGTCGGCCTCCGGCGGCACGGCGATCTACTCCAGCCTGAAGGCGGCCTACGGAAAGCTGGGGACCGCGCCGGAGGACACCTTCACCTCGATCGTGCTGATGACGGACGGCGCCAACACCGACGGCGACCCGGCCGGGGCCTTCGACGGCTTCTACCGCGGCCTCGGACCCGCCCAGCAGCGCATCCCGGTCTTCCCGATCCTCTTCGGCGACTCGGACAGGTCCGCGCTCGACCACATCGCGCAGCTCACCGGGGGGCGGCTGTTCGACGCCCAGCGGGGCTCGCTGGACGGGGCCTTCGAGGAGATCCGTGGCTATCAGTGACCGCGCGCTGCGCTATCTGGAGTCCCGCAAGAACCTGGCGGGCTGTGCCGGCGGCCTGGTCGGGCTCGGGCTGACCCTGACCGGCGCGGCGGGCGCGCTGTGGCCGGTGGTGGTCGCCGGTCTGTACGGGGCGGGGGCGCTGCTCGCGCCGCCGGACCGCCCGGCCGCCCCGGCCTTCCCGGAGCCGGCCGAGCAGCTGGACGCGCTGCGGACGGACCTGGCGACGCTGCGCGGCTACCTCGCCGAGGTGGACCTGCCGCCGGCCGCGCACGGCCGGCTGACCGAGCTGGACACCCTGGTCGGGGCGCTCCTGGAGCCGGGCTGGGTGAGCGACCCGGAGCACGTGCGGGTGCTCGCCCGGGCGGTGCGGCAGGACGTGCCGGAGGCGGTCGACGCCTTCGTCCGCACCCGCTGGTGGAACCGCGTGGTGCCGGGCGCGGAGCCGCCGGAGCGGCATCTGGAGCGCCAGTTGGGCGCTCTGTACGAGGAGGCGGCGGCGATCGCCGACGCGCTGCGGGAGGCGGAGGCGCGCCGCCAGGAGACGCACACCCGCTATCTGGAGGACCGGGGGCGCTGACCCGTACGGGACGGGGGAAGTGCGCCGGCCCCCGGAGCCGTGAGGGGGCTCCGGGGGCCGGATGCGTCGTGGCGGGCCGTCGTGACCCCAGCTGGTCAGGGCGGAAATCGGGGCAACCCGCCACGAGTCTCTACGGGATCAGCCCAGGCGCTCGACCAGGGCGTTGTACTGGTCCCACAGCTCCTTCGGGGTGTGCTCGCCGAAGGTCTCCAGGTGGGCGGGGACCAGGGCGGCCTCCTCGCGCCAGACGTCCTTGTCGACGGTGAGCAGGAAGTCCAGGTCCTCCTCGGCCAGGTCCAGGCCGTCGGTGTCCAGGGCCTCCTTGGTCGGCAGGATGCCGATGGGGGTCTCGACGCCCTCGGCCTTGCCGTCGAGGCGCTCGACGATCCACTTCAGGACGCGGCTGTTCTCGCCGAAGCCGGGCCAGACGAACTTGCCGGCGTCGTTCTTGCGGAACCAGTTGACGTAGTAGATCTTCGGGAGCTTCGCGGCGTCCCCCTTTGCCGCAGCGGTCCCGCCCACCTTGACCCAGTGGGCCATGTAGTCGCCCATGTTGTAGCCGCAGAAGGGCAGCATGGCGAAGGGGTCGCGGCGCAGCTCGCCGACCTTGCCCTCGGCGGCGGCGGTCTTCTCGGAGGCCACGTTGGCGCCGAGGAAGACGCCGTGGTTCCAGTCGAAGGACTCGGTGACCAGCGGGACGGCGGAGGCGCGGCGGCCGCCGAAGAGGATCGCCGAGATCGGCACGCCCTTCGGGTCCTCCCACTCGGGGGCGATCGTCGGGCACTGGCCGGCCGGGACGGTGAAGCGCGCGTTGGGGTGGGCGGCCGGGGTCTCGGACTGGGGCGTCCAGTCGTTGCCCTTCCAGTCCGTGAGGTGCGCGGGCGCCTCCTCGGTCATGCCCTCCCACCACACGTCGCCGTCGTCGGTGAGGGCGACGTTGGTGAAGACGGAGTTGCCCCACAGGGTCTTCATGGCGTTGGCGTTGGTGTGCTCGCCGGTGCCGGGCGCGACGCCGAAGAAGCCGGCCTCGGGGTTGATCGCGTAGAGGCGGCCGTCCTCGCCGAAGCGCATCCAGGCGATGTCGTCGCCGATGGTCTCCACGGTCCAGCCGGGGACGGTCGGCTCCAGCATGGCGAGGTTGGTCTTGCCGCAGGCCGACGGGAAGGCGGCGGCGACGTACTTGGCCTCGCCCTGCGGCGGGGTGAGCTTGAGGATGAGCATGTGCTCGGCGAGCCAGCCCTCGTCACGGGCCATGACGGAGGCGATGCGCAGCGCGTAGCACTTCTTGCCGAGCAGGGCGTTGCCGCCGTAGCCGGAGCCGTAGGACCAGATCTCGCGGGTCTCGGGGAAGTGCGAGATGTACTTGGTGGAGTTGCACGGCCACGGCACGTCCTCCTCGCCCTCCGCGAGCGGGGCGCCGAGGGTGTGGACGGCCTTGACGAAGAAGCCGTCGGTGCCGAGCTCGTCGAGGACGGCCTGGCCCATGCGGGTCATGGTGCGCATGGAGACGGCGACGTACGCGGAGTCGGTGATCTCGACGCCGATGGCGGAGAGCGGGGAGCCGACCGGGCCCATGCAGAAGGGCACGACGTACATGGTGCGGCCCTTCATGGAGCCGCGGAAGATGCCCTTCTCGCCCGCGAAGATCTCCTTCATCTCCGCCGGGGCCTTCCAGTGGTTGGTCGGGCCCGCGTCCTCCTCCTTCTCGGAGCAGATGAAGGTGCGGTCCTCGACGCGCGCGACGTCCGTCGGGTCGGAGGCGGCGTAGTAGGAGTTCGGGCGCTTGACCGGGTCGAGCTTCGTGAAGGTCCCCTTGGCGACGAGCTCCTCGCACAGGCGCTCGTACTCGGCCTCGGACCCGTCGCACCAGACGACGCGGTCGGGCTGCGTGATCTCGGCGATCGAGTCGACCCAGGAGACGAGCTCCTGGTGCTGGGTGGGAACGGTGGAGGGAGCCGCGTTGTCGCGCGCCACGATTGCTCCTTGAAGAGGGGTTTTTAGATGTATGCCCCTTGGGGGCTGCGACCCGGATGCGTCGTAGGCGCTCATCCGGTGCCGACCGCACTCATTTGATCATCCGATGCTTCCGCCCATATGTCCAGAGGGCCGCACACGTGAGCATCGCCACTCATATCCGTTACTTACGATCGCGTAGGTACGATGCGGAGCCATGACTGCAGCATCGCCGGACCTCACCGCAACGGAGCAGCGCCCGGCGCTGCCGCTCCCGCTCAAGCCGAGACTCCGAGGCTGGCTGCACGCCGGAATGTTCCCCGCGGTGATCGTCGCGGGACTCGTCCTGGTCGCCCTCTCCGACTCGCCGCGCGCCCGCATCGCCTGCGGGATCTACGTGCTCACCGCCTGCCTGCTCTTCGGCATCAGCGCGCTCTACCACCGCGGCAACTGGGGACCGCGCGGCGAGGCGGTGCTGCGCCGCCTCGACCACGCCAACATCTTCCTGATCATCGCCGGCACCTACACCCCGCTGACCCTGCTGCTGCTCCCGGACTCCACCGGCCGGCCGCTGATGTGGGCGGTCTGGGCGGCGGCCGCCGCCGGCATCGCCTTCCGGGTCTTCTGGGTCGGCGCCCCGCGCTGGCTCTACACCCCCTGCTACATCGCGATGGGCTGGGCCGCCGTCTTCTTCCTGCCCGACTTCATGCGCGCCGGCGGCATCGCCGTCCTCGTCCTGGTGATCGTCGGCGGCCTGCTCTACAGCGCGGGCGGGGTCATCTACGGCATCAAGCGCCCCAACCCCTCGCCGCGCTGGTTCGGCTTCCACGAGGTCTTCCACTCCTTCACCCTCGCGGCCTTCATCGTCCACTACGTCGGCATCTCGCTGGTCGCCTACAGCCACGCGTAACGCCTGTCACCAGGCACAATGACGGGCATGGCGGAAACCCCCGGGCGCCCCTCGCTGCGCGAGCGCAAGAAACAGAAGACCCGCGCCGCGATCCGCCGGGCCACCTACCGGATCGCGGCCGAGCAGGGCTGGGAGGCCGCCACCACCGAGGCGATCGCCGCGGCCGCCGAGGTCTCCCCCTCCACCGTCGCGCGCTACTTCCCGGTCCGCGAGGACATCCTCCTCACCGACGACCACGACGAACTGCTCATCGCCCGGCTGCGCGCCCGCCCGGCCGGCGAGGACCCGCTCGACTCGCTGCGCGCCGTCGTCCTCGACGCCGTCACCGCCGCCCTCGCCGCCGAGCCCGAGGCCACCCGGCTGCGCGCCCGGCTCATGGTGGAGATCCCGGCCGTGCGGGCCCGGCTCACCGAGACCACCGCCCGCACCGGCCGGCTGCTCTCCGGCGCCCTCGCCGAGCGCACCGGCCGCTCCCCCGGCGACCTGGAGGTACGGGTCTTCACCGCCGCCGTCCTCGGCGCCCTGCGCGAGGCCACCGTGCACTGGGCCGAGCACGGCCGGGGCGACGACCTGGTGTCCCTGCTCGACCGGACCGTCGACACCCTCAAGGCCGGGCTGCCGCTCCGAACGCGCCCCTGACCACCTCGCCCGAGGCCGGATTGTCCGCACACCCCCACACCCCGTGCGGGCAGTAGTCGGTGAAGGTCTGGTACAGCGGCCGGTGCCGCGCGAACCAGTCCAGCATCCCGCGCACGTACGCCGGGTTGTCCCCGTTGCGGAACAGCCCCCACTCCGGGAAGGACACCGGCTTGCCGTGCGCCGCCGCGAAGCGCACGTGGAAGTCGAGCCCGTACGGCTCCGCCACCTGCTCCTCGAAGGACAGCCCGGCCGGCTGGTCGTAGGCGTCGAGCCCGATCACGTCCACCACGTCGTCGCCCGGGTAGCAGCGCGGCCAGGCGATCGCGTCCAGGCCCCGGCTCGGCGTGAAGTCGAAGCGGAAGCGCTGCCCCGGCACCGCCCGCAGCTCCGCCACCACCCGCCGCCAGTACGCCTTCCAGCGCGCCGGGTCCGGCCCGCAACGGTGTGCGTACGTGGTGCCGTTCATCTCCCAGCCGAGCACCAGGACCGCGTCCGCGAGCCCGTGCGACACCAGCCGCTCGCCCAGCGTCCGGAAGTGCGCGTCGAAGTCGCCGGCCGCCCCGCGCCGCAGCCCCGCCCGCACCTCGGCGTCCGACAGGCCCTCCTCGTTGCGGTCGAGCAGCGGCACGTTGAGCACGAAGAGACGCCCCGGCCGCTCCGCCTTCCACCGCGCCCACGGCTCGAACAGCGCCGGATGCCCCTCGATGTTCGACCAGCGGTCCCCCGGCAGATAGGTGTGCCCCACCGTCAGCGGCGTCCCGCCCAGCCACTCCTCCACGCCGGCGATCCGCCGCACCCCGACCTCGTCCGAGCCGGTGAAGAAGCCGGACGGCACGGTCACCGGGCGCGGCGGCTCCGCCGGCCGGTCCCGGTCCGGCTCGCGCCGGCCGCCCGGCGCGAGCCGCTCGTACGGCAGCAGGAACACGAGGACGACCGCGAGCAGCGCCGTCAGCGCCACTCGCGGCCAGAGCGTCAGGGAGCGCACGTCAGCTCGTCCAGAACTCCCACCAGCGGGTCAGGACCAGCATCCCGATGATCCCGATGTGCACCACCGGCAGGGCGAAGGTGAACTCCGTCAGGAAGCCCTTCACCGCGGCCGGCGCGGGCAGGAAGCCCTCGCGCAGATTGTGCGCGGTGGTGTACCAGAACATGACGATCGTGGCGCACCAGGCCAGACAGCACCACAGGCACAGCGAGTTGATCTCGTACAGCGACTGCTGCATCAGCCAGGTGCAGAAGCCGACGCCGAACAGCATCCCGGCGTTCAGCCCGAGCCAGAACCAGCCCCGGTAGCGGGCGCCGGCCAGGATCCCGGCGCCCACGGCCATGACGACGGCGTACGTGACGAGGCCCAGCATCGGGTTCGGGAAGCCGAACACCGCCGCCTGCGCGCTCTTCATGATGTTGCCGCAGGAGACCACCGGATTCAGGCTGCACCCCGGCTGGAAGCCCGGGTCCTCGGCCAGCTTGATCTTGTCGATGGTGATGACCCAGCCGGCCAGCACACCGGCCGCCCCGGTCACCACGAGCATCCAGGCGAAGGCGCGGCTCGCGCCGCTCCCCGCTCCGCCCGTCCGCCCGGTCTCCTCCCGCAGCCGCTGCCCCGGGACCCCGGTGCCGCCGCGTACGTTCACCGTCGCCATCAGCGCGCCCCCTGTCCGCTCAGCCCTGGATCCGGCTGACCGGCACCGCGACGAGACCCGAGTTCCGCACCACGTGGTCGTCCGTCAGGAAGGCCTTGAGGCGGTCCTCCGCGACGGGCACCCCCGGCTGCGCGACCGGCCACGGGACGACCGGGATCTTCACGATGACGTGTCCGGTCTCGTACGCCGCCGCCTGCCACTCCGCCGACACCATGCACTGCGCGTTCATGAACGGCAGGGTGAGCACCGCGCGCTCGGCCTCGACGAGCAGGTGGGCGCCGATCCCGCGGTCCTGGCCGGCGTCGACGACGACGCCGCCGATCGGCACGCCCATGTCCTCCAGGGTCGAGCGCAGCTCCGCCTCGACGGCCTCCGGGCCGTGCTGCCCGTCGCCGAGCGAATACACCATGAGGAAGGGGGTGGCAGGCATGTCGTCGGTGGGCCCGAGGGTCCACGAGACGGCGGTCAGCGTCCCCATCGAATGAGCGCTGTGCGCCCGGGACTCGACATTGGAAGTGGTCATGAATCCGGATGCTAGGGGACGACCACCCGTCAGCCGGAGCCGAATTCACTCATTCGGCCGACAATGCGTCTCCTTGCATTTCCGCCGCAACGAACCGGGGTTTTCATCGTTGTGCCCATAGGGCACCCTTTTCGACCCCAGGAGATCGCTCATGATCGTCCCGCGCCGGGTGGCCGTGCGTTCTTTGTTCGCACTGGCCGTCACCGCCTTCACCGGCGGCGCGCTCACCCGTATCGCCGCCATACCGACCCCGGACACCGCGGCGGACCCGCTCGCCTTCGACGAGATGTACGCGGGGCGGCGCATCCAGGGCTTCGCCGGCCCGACCGGCGAGCCCGTGGTGCTCGTCGACGGCCGGCCGCTGCACCTGATGCGCTGTGCCGACGGCGGCTGGGTCACCCCGGTCGACCACTACGAGTCCTGCCCCACGCCGCTCGCGGCCACCCGGGCGGCCGTGGCCGTCCTCGGGCCGGAGCCGCTGAGCCGCTTCGCCGCCGCCCACGGCGGCCACGGGGCCGGGACCGCCCACCGGGGAGGGAGTCCGCGTGGCGTACACGCGTAAGAACCAGCGGGACCTGACCAGCGCCGAGCGCCGGCGCTTCGTCTCGGCCGTCCTGGAGCTCAAGCGGAGCGGAAAGTACGACGAGTTCGTCCGCACCCACATCGACCACTACGTCGCCGACGGCGAGGGCAAGCTGCGGGTCGCCCACATGTGTCCCAGCTTCCTGCCCTGGCACCGCAAGTTCCTGCTGGAGTTCGAGCGGGCGCTGCGCCGGATCGACTCCTCGGTGACCGTGCCCTACTGGGACTGGACCCGGGACAACACCCCGGCGTCCACGCTATGGGGCGAGGACTTCCTCGGCGGCAACGGACGTCCCGGCGACCACCAGGTGACCACCGGCCCCTTCGCGTACGGCACCGGGCGCTGGACGGTCCGCTACGGGATGACCGAACAGAAGTACCTGAGCCGCGACTTCGGCCGCCCGGGCGACCCGATCACCCTGCCCACCGCGGCGGACGTGGAGGCGGCGCTGCGCGAGCCCGCGTACGACGCGGCGCCCTGGAACTCCACCAGCCGCACCGGCTTCCGCAACCGCCTGGAGGGCTGGGCCTCGGGCACCGGGAACGCGCGCTTCCAGCTGCACAACCGGGTGCACCGCTGGGTCGGCGGCCTGATGCTCGGCGGCGGATCGGTCAACGACCCGGTGTTCTGGCTGCACCACGCCTACGTGGACCTGCTCTGGTCGCGCTGGCAGGCCCGCAACCCGGGCGCGGGCTACCTGCCGAAGGACCCGCCCCCGCTCGGCGACCCGCAGTACAAGAAGGTCGCCTCGCTGCGCGAGCGGATGGAGCCGTGGGGCGTCTCGCCCGCGGAGCTGCTCGACCACGGCGCGATCTACCGCTACGCATGACAGCGTCCCCCCGGCCCGTGCGGGCCGGGGGGACGCTCCGTGCTGCCGGGGGGCCGGGATCAGCCGCCGTAGCCGCCGTCGTGACCACCGTCGACGTTCGCGCACTGGTTGCCGAAGGCCGGGTTGATCAGGCCGATGACGCTGACGGTGTTGCCGCAGAGGTTGATCGGCACGTGGACCGGGACCTGCACGACGTTGCCGGAGCCGACACCGGGCGAGTGGGCGGCGACGGCCTCGGCGCCGGCGTCGGCGACGGCCAGACCGGCCCCGCTGAGGGCAACGGCACCGGTGCCGGCGATAACAGCGGCAGCCTTCGCGATGCGAGACATCAAGAACTCCTTGAACGGGGAAAGCGACCGCGAGAATCACGGCCACACGCGTCCTTCAACGGCGAAAGCGCGCACGAGTCACGGGCATTGCGCCGAATGGGAGCGAAGAAAAATCAGAATCGGAAGAGATGGCCCGCGGAACAGCCGTCCGCCCGCCGTCGGATACGACGGGCCGGACCGGTGTTCCGCGGGCCGCGGCCATGCGACAAGCCTTCTGTTGCAACGAGCGCGCCCCGCTCCGGTGGCGGGAAGAATCGTGTCTTCACCCGCCGGGGCCGGGCCCTCCACAAGACCTGCGCAAAACCGCCGGGCGCCCGTCAGGGGGCGAGGCCGAGCTGGGGGTCGAGCGCGCCGTTCAGCGCGGGCGTGAGCACGCCGACCTCGGGGACCCCGAGCCCGGGCAGCCCGAGCGGACCGCCCTGCTGGGCGCGCAGCGCGTTGCCCACGGTGGCGCCGGGGGTGACCGCGTTCATCTCGGAGCGCGGGCTGGTGAGCTCGGCGGTGCCGGGCTCGCTGCCGCGCAGCACCTCGGGGAGCGGCGCGGCGATGTCGGTCTCGGACAGCGTGCCGGCGACGGGGAGGCGGGGCAGGGTGAGGTCCGGCAGTGCGCCGTTGCCCTCGTGGAAGCCGGTGGGCGCGCCCGGGATGGGCGTGGGGACGCCGGTGGCGATCGTGGGGGCGTCCATCGGGAGCACCGGCTCCAGGCCCTGCAGCGGAACGACCACGGGGGCGTCGGCGGAGGCGGTGGGGGCCAGGGCCGCCGAGGCGAGGGCCGCGGCGAGCAGGCCCAGGCCGGCGTGAGATCGCAGATTCATGTCCTGCAAACGAGTTGCGGGGCCGATACGTGACGGGATTCGCCTGAGTGCAGCAACACGAGGCCCCCACCGGTGAGGGCGGGGGCCTCGGTTGACGCGGTCGCGCGGGTCAGTGCCGGCGGCGCACCAGCCGGCCGCCGCGCAGGTACATCACGGCGCCGCCGATGACGAGCGCGGCGCTGATGGCCGCGGCGCCCATGAGGGCGCCCGAGTCGCTGCCGGTGTCGGGCAGGTGCGGGTGCTCGGTCTCGCAGCCGTACCCGTGCTCGCCCTCCTCACAGGGGGGCGTGGTGGTCGGCGGCGTGGTGGTGGGCGGCGGGGTGGTCTCGCAGCCCGGACCCTCCTCGCCCTCCTCGCACGGAGGCGTGGTGGTGGGCGGGGTGGTGGTCGGCGGCGTCGTGGTCGGCGGGGTGGTGGTGGGCGGCGTGGTCGTGGGCGGAGTCGTCGTCGGCGGCGTGGTCGTCGGCGGCGTCGTGGTGGGCGGGGTGGTGGTGGGGGGCGTGGTCTCACAGCCCGGGCCGTGCTCGCCCTCCTCGCACGGCGGCGTCGTCGTCGGCGGCGTCGTGGTCGGCGGGGTGGTGGTGGGCGGCGTGGTCGTGGGCGGAGTCGTCGTCGGCGGCGTGGTCGTCGGCGGCGTGGTGGTGGGCGGGGTTGTCGTCGGCGGGGTCGTGGTGGGCGGCGGGGTCGTCTCGCAGCCGTGGCCGTACCCGCCCTCCTCGCAGCCCGGGTGGCCGGTGGGCGGCGTGGTGGGGTGCCCGGTCGGGTGCCCGGTCGGGTGCCCGGTCGGGTGCCCGGTCGGGTGCCCGGTGGGCGGCTTCGTGGGGTGTTCGCCGCCCTCGCCGTAGCCGTCGGGGTCGTCGTCACCGCCGCCCTTCATGGCGGACGCGACCGCCTGCCGGCAGATGTCGGCGACGGCGGCGGACAGGTCGCCGAGACCGGCGCGGTCACCGCAGACGTTGCCCGGCAGCGGCGGCTGCCCTTGCCGGCCCGCGACCGTGGTGGACGGGTCTCCCGCCGCGGCCACGGAGTTCACGGCGAGACCGATACCACCGCCGAGCGACAGGATGCCGGTCGCCGCGGCGGTCATGAGGATCTTCCTGCTGATGTTGGGGCGCATTCCGCTCTTCCTCCACAAGCCACGCCTCCGACTGCGTGGGACGAACGCGAGCGTAGGGAGCGGAACCGACGGAACGATTCACAACACGACATACCGTCAGAAAATCATTCAATCGGACCTCGAACGGAGGCAAAGGGCGCGGCCCTGGCCGGAGGCCAGGGCCGTTTCACCGCACCGGCGACAGGGTCGCCGTACGCCGCCGTCAGCCGCCGATCTGGCCGACGCCGAGCGGGGAGGCGCCCAGCGGCACGCCGCCGAGCAGCTGGGTGCCGGGCTTGACGACCTGGTTCAGCTGCTCCGCGGTGTCGGTGACCTTCTTGACCGGCGAACCCTCCGTGGTGTTGCTGAGCGCGTCCGTGGTCAGCCCGCCGCTGGTGAGCGCGCTGCCCAGACCGCCGTCGAGGCTCGTGGGCACGATGCCGTCCGCGGCCATCGCGGGCGCGGCGACACCCAGGGCCAGCACAGAACCGGCGACGGCCGCGGCAACCTTGGTGGGCTTCATGAAGAGGATCCTTCCATCGGTGAGCAAGTCGCTTGCCGTACAGGGACTTTGAGGATTCCCGTACGTCGTTCCGCTTTCTGTAACGAGACGCCCGCCGCCCGGAAACTCCACGGCCGGGGATTTCTCGACACTGCACCCGAAGGAAGGGAACCGGTGTGATGGAACGACCGGGGGCGCACGCCCGGCGCGAAAAGGCCGGGCCCGCCCAGGAGTTCTGGGCGGGCCCGTTCCCGAGCGCGGCTCCGGCTAGCGGACCGGCAGCGCCGGCGCGGCCGGCAGGGTGTCGGTCGAGACCGGCGGCTTCACCGGGAGGGTGTCCGCGGAGACCGGCGGCTTGACCGGGAGGGTGTCCGTGGAGACCGGGGGCTTCACGGGGAGGTCACCGGTGGAGACCGGCGGCTTGACCGGCAGGTCGGCCGGGAGGGCCGGCAGCGTGGGCAGGCCCGGCAGGTCCGGGGCCGGCAGGCCGCTGCCGAGGACGGTCGAGACGGCCAGGTTGACCAGCGAGGTCAGCGTCGCGGTGACCTGCGGGACGACCCCGGTGGCATTGCCGGAGGTGACCGCGGCGAGCAGCTCGGCGACCGCCTTCTGGACCGTGGCGAGCGCGTCGCCGACGAGGTCGGCGGGGGCCGCGGCGCGGGCGCCGGCCGGCAGCGCCGAGGTCACCGGAGAGGTCGCGGCCGAGGCCGCGGGCGGCGTGACCGGTGTCTCGGCGGCGGGCGTCTCGGGGAGCGGGGCCGGTGCGGCCCCCTTCGCCTCGTCGACGGCGGTCTGGATCTTCGCCTTGAAGGCCGCCGCGTCGGCGGCGGGCAGTTGCCCGTCGTCGGCCTTGAGGGCGGCGGTGATCAGCTCGGTCACGGGGGTGCTCACGGAACCGAGCTCACCGAGGGCCTCGGCCTGGGCGAGGAGGGTGGCGGAGTCGGGGAGGGGTGCCCGGACGCCGGCGTGGGTGGCCGGGCGGGAGGGGCGGTGTTCGTCGGCGACGGCGGGTCCCGCCGTACCGAGGGCGAGGGCGGCGGATATCGCCAGGGCGGTGAGGCGGGGTGAAGCATGGGGACGCATATGTGTTCCTTTTCCTTATGCGTCGGACAACTGCCCTGCCACCGTGCCTGCGGCTATAGCGCTCCGCAACCGCTGAACTACTGAGCGCCACGAATCCGTTCGAGTGAATCCACCCGTCTGACCTGCTCCTCCACGGGGCGTACGCCGTTGCACCGGACGGCGCACGGGGGTGCGTCCGAACGAGGACCGCACGAGGCGGCACAAGGAGGCAGTGCGGTGGGGGAACGGCGGAAGGCCGGCGCACCGGCCCGGTCGGGGCGGTGCGCCGGCCTCGGAAGGACCGTGATCCGGCGTGGAGGATCAGGCGTTGACGCAGGTGTTGCCGAAGGCCGGGTTCAGCGCGCCGATGACGTTCACGGTGTTGCCGCAGACGTTGACCGGGATGTGGATCGGGGCCTGGACGACGTTGCCGGAGAGCACACCGGGGGAGTGCACGGCGGCGGCCTCGGCACCGGCGTCGGCGGCGGCGACGCCGGCGGCACCGGCGACGGTGGCGGCGGCGCCGACGGACAGAGCAACGGCCTTCGCGATACGGGACATGGAGAACGTCTCCTCGATCGATTTTCAACTCGGACGGCGCGGACGGTATTGCCCGGCTGCATCAACAACGCCGCTGGATTTCATCGGTTGCTCTCCCGAACGGGTGACGTTCAACCGATCTTTGGGCCATAGGAGCGTCATTCGAGTGACTGGGCCCAGAAAGGCGCAACACGCTCAACGAGGAACGGGCCGGTCGGATACGGAAGTTAGCGTTTGTGAGCATCTAATGCTTACTATCGCCCGACACGGGGGTTATAACGTTCCCGAACGTTGCTTCCGGTCCCGTCGCGCGTTCATCCATTTCGCGCGACCGACTTCTCTCCCTCCTCCCCCGGTCACCACGGGTCTTCCCTTCTCTCTCTCATCAAAGCGGAGAACCTGTATGCGGAATTCAGCGGTTCACGCCGTACGTCGGGGTCTGGTGTGTGCCTTCTCGTGCGCGGCGCTCTCCGCCGCGCTCCCGGCCGCCTCGGCCGCCCCGGTGCCGGCGGCGCCCCGGGCCGAGGAGTCCGCCCGACTCCCGTTCAAGCCGAGGTACGAGGCGGTGCAGCACGGTGGGGTCGTGCGGGCCGCCAACTCCTCGGCCACCGGTGCCGCCGGCACCGAGACGTCCAACGACGGCGCCTCGCTGGCGTACGTCGACGTCGACGCCGATCCGAACACCTACAACTCCAGCAGCGCCGAACTGCGCGTGCCCGCCGGCGCCCGGGTGAGCTGGGCCCGGCTGTACTGGGGCGGGAACCTGCTGGCGGGCGAGCAGAAGCCGCCGGCGGACAACGGCCGGGTGCTGATCGCCGAGCCCGGTGGCCAGTACAAGGCGCTGCTCGCCGACACCACGATCGGCCACCGCACGGCCGACGGCGCCGATGCCTTCCAGGCCTCCGCCGACGTCACCGAGCTGGTCCGCTCGGCCCGTTCCGGCCTGTGGACGGTCGCCCAGGTGAACGTCGCCATGGGCCGCTCCGCGGTGGGCGGCTGGGGCGGCTGGACGCTGGTCGCCGCCTACGAGAAGGCCGACGAGCCGCTGCGCCGGCTGGCCGTGTGGGACGGATTCGAGGCCCTCGGGCCGCGCAACCAGGAGCTCACGGTGCCGCTGGCGCTCGGCGCGCACCGCATTCCCGGCGGGGCGGACGGGCGCGTCGGAATCGTCGGTTACGACGGCGACCGGGGGACTTCCGGCGATTACCTGGCGGTCGAGACCGGCCGGGCGAAGAGCGTCACGCGCAGCGTGGTCTCCGATTCCGCGAATTCCGCGGACGACGTGATGAACTCCAGCATCACGGATTCGGGAACAAGTCGGATGGAACGACTGCCCGCTCATCAGAACACCCTGGGGTACGACTCCGACGTCTTCGATCTGCGGGGGGCGCTGCGCCATGGGGCCGATCGTTTCCACATCCGCCTCGGAAGCCGGAAGGACGCCGTCTGGCTCGGCGCCCTCTTCCTCCAGGCGGATCTCGAACCGCGCGTCCCGGAGCCGGCCGTCGCCGGCTGACCCCGGGCCGGACGTGCTGCACGCCGTCCAGCCCGGTGACGGCGGGGTCGCCCGGGTCGTCACCGATCTGGTGCGCGGCCAGCTCGCCGCGGGCCTGCGGGTCGCGGTGGCCTGTCCGCCCGGCACCGAACTCGCCGCCGCCGTACGGGCGGAGGGCGCCGAGGCGTACGACTGGCGGGCCGGCCGCGAGCCCGGCCCGGCGCTGCTGAGGGAGACCCGGGAGCTGGGCCGGCTGCTGCGGACCGTGCGGCCGGCGCTCGTGCACGCGCACAGCGCGAAGGCCGGCCTGTGCGCCCGGCTGGCGCTGCGCGGGCGGGTGCCGACCGTGTACCAGCCGCACGCCTGGTCCTTCGAGGCCGTCGGGGGGACGACCGCCGCGCTCGCCCGGTTCTGGGAGCGCGCGGCGGCCCGCTGGAGCGCCCGGATCGTGTGCGTCAGCGCGGCCGAGCGGCGTACAGGCGAGGCCGCCGGGGTGCGCGCCGCCTGGTCGGTGATCCACAACGGGGTGGACGCCGCCCGTTTCGCGCCGCCCGACGGGGACGGCTTCGCGAGCCCGGGCCCGGAGCGCGAACTCCCGGGCGCCGGGCCACTGGTGGTGTGCGTGGGCCGGCTGTGCCGGCAGAAGGGGCAGGACGTCCTGCTGGACGCCTGGCCCGCGGTGCTCGCCGCGGTGCCGGACGCCCGCCTGGTCCTGGTCGGCGACGGCCCGGACGCGGCGGCGCTGCGGGCCGCCGCAGCCCCGTACCCCTCGGTGGTCCTGACCGGTGCGGTGGCCGACCCCGCGCCCTGGTACCGGGCCGCCGACCTGGTCGTCCTGCCGTCCCGCTGGGAGGGCATGGCGCTCGCGCCCCTGGAGGCGATGGCGTGCGGCCGGCCCGTGGTGGTCGGCGACGTGGACGGGGCGCGGGAGAGCCTGCCGCCCGGCCACGCGGAGCACTGCCTGGTCCCGTCCGGGGATCCCGCCGCGCTCGCCGCCGCGCTCGGCCGCCTGCTGGGCAGCGCCGAGCTGCGGGACTCGCTGGGCCGGGCGGCCCGCGAGCACGTACTCAGCAGATTCGATGTGCGGCGCACCGGCGCGGCCGTCGCGGAGCTCTACCGCGAAGTGGCCGGAGTGCGGTGCACGGAGCACAGAGAGCCGATCGCACAGTGACTACCGAGAGCACCAGCCTTCCCCCGTCGTCGGGCCCGTGGCCCGCGGCGGGACAGTTCTCCTCCCTCGCGGCGCCGCGGGCGGCGGCCGGGCGGCTCGCGCTGCCGGCCCGGCGGCCGGCCCGGTCCCGGTTCGCGGCCCTGCCGCTGGTCGCGGCAGACGTGCTGGCCGTGCTGCTCGCGGTCGGCGTGCTGACCGCGGCGCACCGCCGCTGGGAGCTGGCGCTGCCGGTGGTCGCCCTGGTCGTGCTGCTGGACGCCCGGGCCGGGCTGCACCGGCCGGCGGCGCTGCCCGTCGGGGTCCTCGACCACCTGCCGGCGCTGGCCGCCCGCGCCGGGGTCGCCTGGTGCGTGGCGGCGGCCGCGGTCGCCGCGTACGCCCCGGTCCTGGCGATCGGCCCGCTGCGGCTGTGCGCCGCCTACGGGACGCAGCTGACGGCGGTGGTCGTGCTGCGCGGCCTGGTGCTCGCGCGGCGCCGCCGGGCGGCCCGGACGCATCCGCGCTCGGCGCTGGTGGTCGGCGCGGCGGGCCCGGCGCGGCGGTTCGCCGCGGCGCTCGCCCAGCACCCGGAGTACGGGGTCCGGCCGGTCGGGATCGTCGCGCCGCAGGCGGACGGCGAGCGGGGCCTGCCGGTCCTGACGACCGCGGAGGAGATCCACCGGGCGGTCATCCAGAACACCGTGCGGGACGCGGTGCTGCTGGACGCGGACGAGGGTCTGGTGACGCTGTTCCAGCAGTACGGCTGCACCACCTGGCGGGTCGGCGAGGAGCCGGCCGGCGGGGCGATGGGCGACCACCTGTGGGGCTACGGCTGCCGGCGCCTGGTGCCGGTGGGCGAGCGGCGCGGGCTGACCGCGAAGCGGGTCCTGGACGTGGCGCTGGCCGGTCCGGCGCTCGCGCTGGCGCTGCCGGTGCTGGCCGTGTGCGCGCTGGCGGTGCGGATCGCGGACGGGCCGGGGGTGCTGTTCCGGCAGGAGCGGGTGGGGCAGAACGGCCGGCTGTTCACGCTGCTGAAGTTCCGTACGCTCAAGCCGGCCGACGAGACGGAGTCGGCGACCCGGTGGAGCGTGGCCGACGACCGGCGGATGAGCGCGGCCGGGCACTTCCTGCGGAAGACCTCGCTGGACGAGCTGCCGCAGTTGTGGAACGTGCTGCGCGGGGACATGAGCCTGGTCGGGCCGCGGCCCGAACGCCCTTACTTCGTGGCCCAGTTCAGCCGGGTCCACGCCGGTTACGCGGCCCGGCACCGGATGCCGGTGGGGCTGACCGGGCTCGCCCAGGTGCACGGGCTGCGCGGGGACACCTCGATCGAGGACCGCTGCCGCTTCGACAACCACTACATCGATCACTGGTCGCTCTGGCAGGACGTCTGCATCCTGCTGCGCACGGCGGCCGGGCTCGTGCGACCGACGGGAAGCTGAGGATGACCACGGCCGTGACGGCGACTGCGCCGGTGCCGGAGACCGGCCGCGAGGTGCGCCCGGGGGCAGGTCCCGGGACACGTCCCGACGTACGGGAGTGGGCACGCCGCGCCGGGGCGCTGTCCCCGGTCCTCGCGGTGATCGCCCTGCTGCTGGTGCCGGGCGGCGGCGGTGCGCAGGGCGGGACGGGCGGTTCGGGCACGGTCGCCGACGCGGCCTCGGGGCTGCTGGTGCTGATCTGTCTGCTGCGGGTGGTGCGGGGCGGTGCCCGGCCGCTGACCCGGGCGGCGGCGGTGGTGCTGGGCCTGCCGGTGTTCGGGGTGTGCCTGGCCGCGATCACCTCGCACGACCCGGGCGCCAGCCTGCCGGGCGTGGCCCGCTACCTGCAGATCTTCGTGCTGGTGCCGGGCGCGGTGCTGCTGATGGTCCGCGACCGGCGGGACTTCGCCGTGGTGGCCTGGGGCCTGGTCGCGCTCGCGCTGGTCGAGGGCGCGGTGGGCGTGTGGCAGTTCCTGACCGGCACCGGCGCCTCGTACCAGGGCGCGGACGTCCGGGCGGTCGGCACCTTCGGCGCCACGGACGTCATGGGCATGGCGACCGTGGTGGCGTACGGCCTGGTCATCGCCGCCGGGCTCGCGCTGGGGGGCCGGACGGGCAGCCGGGTCCGTACGGCGGCCCTGGTCTGTGCCGGTCTGCTGTTCCTGCCGCTCGTGCTGTCCTTCAGCCGGGGCGCGTGGATCGCGACCGTGCTGACCGTCGGTCTGCAGCTGCTGCTGTCGGGGGTGCGCCGGGCCGCCCGGGTCGCGCTCGCCGCGGCGGCGCTCGGGGTGGTCCTGGTCGGCGGCTTCGGGATCGGCTCCGACATGGTGAAGGAGCGGGTCACCAGCATCACCCAGGTGACCGCCGCGCCCGACCAGTCGGTCACCGACCGGTACACGATGTGGGCGGCGGCCGGCCGCATGTGGCGCGCCGAGCCGCTGACCGGCGTCGGCCTGAAGGGCTTCCCGGCCCACCGCGACTCGAACGCCTCGCTCGCGCTGTCCTCGGGCAGCGACACCGCGGGCGCGGGCGCCGCCTTCGCCCGCCAGCCGCTGCTCTCCCCGCACAACATGTACCTGCTCGTGCTCAGCGAGCAGGGCCTGATCGGGCTGCTCGCGCTGGCCGGCAGCTGGGTGGCGCTGCTCGTCGCCGCGCTGCGCCGGCTCCGGCTCGGCGCGGACTGCGCGCTGGTGGCGGTCGGGCTGCTGTCCTGGCAGCTGATCGACTTCTTCTACGCGGACATCGGCGGCCCGTCGACGGTCCTGATGTCCGTCGTCCTCGGCCTGGCGGCCTGGTGGTCGCTGGCGGAGGTGCGTGATGCCTGACTCCCGGTCCGTCTCCCGGCCCCCGGCCGACACTCCCGCCCACGGTCCGGATCCGAACGCGGACGGGGTGCCGGGGGCCGGTCCGCTGTCCGACGCCACCTTGCAGCTCCGCCTCCCGTACGGCCGGGCCGACCGCACTCCCCCGGTCGGCCCGGCCGATCCCTGGTCGCTGCTCGCGCCGGACGACCCGCTGTGCGACCTGCCGGCGGTGGTGCCGGGCGGGGACGGCGAGCGGGGCGGCGGGCCGGGGCGCCCGGACGCGGGTCCGGCGGATCCGTGGGCGGCCGGCAGCGGGCCCGACCTGCTGTGCGGCGTGGAGCCGCGCGGCCCGGTCGCGGGCCCGGTGGTGGAGCCGGCGGCCGTGGACACCGGCCGCGCGCCGCGGGACCCGTGGGGCGGCCCGGCCGGGGCGACGGACGGGCCGGTCCTGTCCGGCGGCCGGGTGGTGCGGCGCGGCCCGGTGGTCATCACCGGCTCCTCGGTGCCGGGCGAGGCGACCCGGCCGCCGCTGCTGGGCGGCCGGCCGCTCGGCCACGGCGCCCGGCCGGTCGAGCCGCCGCCGGCGCCGGCCGCGCGGGCCCGGCACGCCCGGCGCCGCGCCAAGTGGTCGCCCTCGGGGCGGTTCCTGCTGCGGGCGGCGGCCGTGACGGCGGCGCTGACGGCGGTGGGGGCGGTGCTCGGCCTGGTCCGGGACCAGATCCTCGCCGGGTACTTCGGCGCGGGCGCCGAGACCGACGCCTTCCTGGTGGCGTGGACGGTGCCGGAGTTCGCCTCCACGCTGCTCATCGAGGACGCGATGGCGCTGATCCTCGTGCCGGCCTTCTCGCGGGCGCTGGCCCGCCGCGCCGGCAGCCTCTTCGGCGACCCGGTCCGCAGCCTGGTGCGCGCCACGCTGCCCCGGCTGGTCCTCGGGGTGGCCGCCGCCTCCGCGCTCCTGGTGCTGCTCGCGCCGTGGCTGGTCGCCGCGCTCGCGCCCGGACTGCCGGACCCGCAGCTCGCGGTGGACTGCACCCGGCTCACGGCGACCTGCGTGCTGTCTTTCGCGCTGGCCGGCTACTGCTCGGCGGCGTTGCGTGCGCACGGCTCGTTCCTGCCGCCGGCGGCGATCTACGTCGCGTACAACATCGGCATCATCGGCACCACGCTCGTGCTGCGCGAACCGCTCGGCGTGCGGTCGGCGGCGGCCGGTGTGGCGGTCGGCGGCGTGCTCATGGTGCTCGTCCAGGCACCCGCGCTGCTGCGCGAACTGCGCTCCCGGCCCGTGCCCAAGGCCGAGCCGAAGGCCGTCCCGGCGGGCGGCGACGGGCGGCTGCTCGTCCTGGGGATGATCGCCCCGGTCGTCGTCTTCGCGCTGACCCGGCAGTCGCAGATCCTCATCGAGCGCTTCCTCGCCTCGCCGCTGCCGCCCGGTGCGATCTCGCATCTGAACTACGCGCAGAAGGTCGCGCAGATGCCGATGATCCTCTCCCTGATGCTCTGCACGGTCAGCTTCCCCGTGGTCGCCCGGGCGCTGGCCGCCGGCGACGCGCAGGCGGCGCGCCGCCGGGTCGAGCGCGACCTGCTGCTCGCCGCCGTCGTCGTGCTGGTCGGCGCGTCCACGGTGATCGCCGCCGCGCCGCAGATCGTCGGGCTCCTCTTCGAGCGCGGCGCGTTCGACCGCGGCGACACGGCCGCGACCGCCGCCGTGATGCGGGTGTACGCGCTCGGGCTGCTCGGCCAGACGGTGGTCGGCGCCCTGGTCCGCTGCTACTTCTCCGGCATCCGGCCGCTCTGGTACCCGGCCGCCGCGATGGCCACCGGGCTCGCCGCGACCGCCGTGACCGGGACGGCCGCCGCGCACCTGTGGGGCGCCGCGGGCATCGCCGGGGCCAACGCCTTCGGCATCACCCTGACCGCCGTGATGCTGCTGCTCGGCGCGCACCGGCAGGCGGTGCCGGTCGACGTGCGCCGGCTCGGCGAGGGCCTGCTGCGGCTGGCCACGGCCGGCGCGTGGGCGACCGGCGCGGGCTGGCTGTGCTCGGTGGCGATCGGCCCGCCGCTGCTCTCGCTCGCCGTCGCCGCGCTCGTGGTGATCGGCGTCTTCCTGCTCTTCGTCGCGTGCGCCGCCAAGGCGCCCGAGATCCCGCCCCTGCCCCGCTCCTCCCGTCGAAGGACCCCCCATGCCCGCCCCCGCCGCGCTGCGTCGTCTGCTGCCGAAGCCTCCCCTGTGGGTCGCGATGTACCACTCGATCGCGGACGCGTCCGATGATCCGTACCAGGTGACCGTCTCCCCCGTGCGCTTCGCCCGCCAGCTGCACTGGCTCGGCGACCGGGGGCTGCGCGGGGTGTCCGTGCGCGAGCTGCTCGCGGCGACCGCGGAGGGCCGGGAGCGCGGTCTGGTCGGCCTCACCTTCGACGACGGCTACGCGGACTTCCTGGAGTCGGCGGTGCCGCTGCTGCGCCGGCACGGCTTCACGGCGACCGTGTACGTGCTGCCCGGCCGGCTCGGCGGCGTCAACGCGTGGGACACGGAAGGGCCGCGCAAGCCGCTGCTCGACGAGGACGGCATCCGCCGGGCGGCCGCCGCCGGGATGGAGATCGGCTCGCACGGGCTGCACCACGTGTCGCTGACCGAGGCCGACGACGCGACGCTGGCCGCCGAGACCCGGCACAGCCGGGAGCTGATCGAGGACATCACCGGCGGCCCGGTGGACGGCTTCTGCTACCCGTACGGGACGGTCGACGCACGGGTCAGCCGGGCAGTCCGCAAGGCGGGGTACGCGTACGCCTGCGCGATCGACCCGGGCCCGCTGTCCGGCACGTACGCGCTGCCCCGGGTGCACATCGGCGAGGAGGACACCTCCTGGCGGCTCACCGCGAAGCGGGTGCTGCACCCGCTGCGCCGGCGCAGTCCCGCCGACCTGGTCCCCGCGCGCAGCGGCCCGGCCCGGTCGGTGCTGTCGTGAGCCGGGACCTGAGGGTGCTGCACGTCATCACCGGCCTCGGCATCGGCGGCGCCGAGCAGCAGCTGCGGCTGCTGCTCCGTCACCTCCCCGTGCACAGCCGGGTGGTGACCCTGACGAACCCGGGCGCGGTCGCCGACGGCATCGAGGCGGACGGCACCCCGGTCACCCACCTCGGCATGACCGGCAACCGGGACGTCGGGGCGCTGCCCCGGCTCACCCGGCTGATCCGGCAGGGCGGTTACGACCTGGTGCACACGCACCTCTACCGGGCCTGCGTGTACGGGCGGGCGGCGGCGCGGCTCGCCGGGGTGCGGCCGGTCGTGGCGACCGAGCACTCGCTGGGCGAGGCCCAGATCGAGGGCCGTCCGCTGTCCGCCGGCACCCGCGCGCTGTATCTGGCGACCGAGCGGCTCGGCACCGCCACCGTCGCGGTCTCGCCGAGCGTGGCCCGCCGCCTCGCGGACTGGGGCGTCCCGGCGGCCCGCATCCACGTCGTGCCGAACGGCATCGAGACCGCCCGTTTCGCCCACGACCCGGCGGCCCGGGTCCGCGCCCGGGCGGCCCTCGGGCTGCCCGCCGACGCCTTCGTGGTCGGCGGCGTCGGCCGGCTCACCCCCGGCAAGCACTTCGACCGGCTGGTCCGGGCCGTGGCCACGGTCCCGGAGGCCCACCTGCTGCTCGTCGGCGAGGGCGAGGAGCGGGAGAACCTGCTGCGCCTGGCGGCGGAGTGCGGGGCGGCCGGGCGGGTGCTGCCGACGGGGGCGGTGGCGGATCCGCCACAGCGGCCGGCGAGGCACGGGGCGCCGGGGGCCGGGGCGCGCCCGGACCTGCCCTCGCTGCTCGCCGCCATGGACCTCTTCGTGTCCGCCTCGCCCGACGAGACCTTCGGGCTCGCCGTGGTGGAGGCGCTGGCCGCCGGGCTGCCCGTGCGCTACGTGGCCTGCCCGGCGATCGAGGACCTTCCCGCCGGGGCCGCGCCCGGGGCGCGCCGGGTCGGGGGGTCGGTGCCCGAGCTGGTCGGCGCGCTCCACGAGGCGCTGCGGACCAGGGGCGACCGGCTGCCGCCTCCCGAGGCGGTCCGCCGCTACGACATCGCGCACAGCGCCGAGCAGTTGCTGTCCCTCTACCAGCGGGCCGTCCGCGGCCCCCGTCCCGTGAAGTGAGAGCTGTGTCATGACCACAACCCCGCCACGATCCTCCCTGCTCACCCCCGCCCGCTGGATGGTGCTGCCGGCCGCCGTGCTGGCCGGCGCGGTCCTCGGCGGCGGCTACGGCGCCCTGAAGACCCCCGAGTACGCGGCGACCAGCTATGTGATCGTCGTCCCCGGCGAGAAGTCCGACCCCTCGGCCGCGCTCGGCTTCGCGCAGGCGTACGGGCGGGTCGCCACCGACATCGCGGTGACCGGCGACGCCCAGGTGTGGGCGGGCGTCTCCGCGGCCACGCTCCGGCAGAGCGTCCAGGCGGCCACCTCCCCGGACGCGCCGATGATCTCGATCACGGCCCGCTCGGAGAAGCCGTCGACGGCGGTGTCGATGGCCGACGGCGTGGCCCGCGCGCTCGTCCTCAACAGCGGGCACGTGGCCGCGAACACGGGCGTGAAGGTCGTCCAGTTCTCCCGCGCCACCAAGCCGCAGCAGCCGGTGTCGCCGTCGGCGCCGCTGTCCGCGCTGGTCGGCGGCTGCGCGGGCGGACTGTTCGGCGGCCTCGTGCTGCTCGTCCGCCCCAAGCGCCCGGCGCGCGCCGAGGCACGGCACTCCCGGCAGGCGGGCGCCGCGGGAGGCGCGGCCCAGGTGCCGGGCCCGGCGGGCGCCGCGCAGCAGCCGGAACCGGAGGCGGTGTGAACCGCGGCGCCTCCTTCCTGACCGAGATCGTCCACGACTGCGCCGAGTTCGAGCGGCTCGGCCCCGAGTGGACGGCGCTGTACCGGCGGTGCGCCACGGCCACCCCGTTCCAGTCGTACGCGTGGCTGCACTCCTGGTGGCTGTCGTACGGGCGCCCCGGCGCGCTGCGCGTCGTCCTGGTGCGACGGCCCGACGGGACGCCGGCCGGCGCGGCGGCGCTGATGCGGGCGCCCGGCCCGCTGCCCGCGCTGACCGCGCTCGGCGGCGCCATCACCGACTTCACCGACGTGCTCCTCGACGACTCCTGCCCCGAGGCGGCGCCCGCGCTCGCCGGCGCGCTGGCCCGGGCGGCCCGCGGCGCCGTGATCGACCTGCGGGAGGTACGGCCGGGGGCGGCGGCCGAGCGGGTGTACGCGGCTTGGCGCGGGCCCCGGCGGCGGCTGCCCGACTCGCTGTGCCTGGAGCTGCCGGCCGTCCCCATGGAGGCGCTGCTCGAACGCATCCCCTCCGGGAAGGCCCAGCGGGTGCGGGCCAAGCTGCGGAAGATGGACGCGCTCGGCATCGACCAGCGGATCGTCCCGGCGGCCGAGGTCCCGGGCGCCCTGGAGCGCCTGCTCCGGCTGCACCGGCTCCAGTGGCAGGGCCGCGGGGTGACCGCCGAGCACACCAGCGAGCGGTTCGCCCAGCACCTGGCGCGGGCGGTGCGGCCGATGGTCGAGCGCGGGGACGCGATGGTCACCGAGTTCCGGCTGGGCGGCGACGTGGTGTGCGCCGACCTGACCCTGATGTCCCCGCGGCTCGCGGGCGGTTACCTGTACGGGGCCGACCCCGAGCTGCGGGCCCGCAAGGTGGACGTGGCGGCGATGCTGCTGCGCCACGGGGCCCGCGAGACCAGCGCGAGCGGCCGGGCCACGCTGAGCATGCTGCGCGGCACCGAGCCGTACAAGCACCACTGGCGGCCCGAGACGGTGCCCAACCAGCGCCTGATGATGGCCGCTCCCGGCTCGGCGCCGCTGCTGTGGCTGCGCGCGGGCGCCGCGAACGGGCGCCGCTGGGCGGCCGGGCAGGCGCGCGAGCGGGAGTGGCTGGGCCGCGCGGTCGGGCGGCTGCGCGGCACGGCCGGAACGCCGGACGGCGGCGGAGGATGAGCTCCTCCGCCGCCGCGGCCGGGCGCGGGCGCCCGGTGACACCGGGCGTCAGAACGGCCAGACGCCGTTCAGGGCGCCCTTCCAGTCGATCTTCAGCCCGTTCTGCCAGCCGACGGCCGGCTTCTCCGGCTGGGCCGGCAGGGCGGGCTGCGCGGGCTTGGCGGGCATCGCCGGCAGGGCGGGCATCGCCGGCAGGGCGGGCATCGCCGGCAGGGCGGGCATCGCCGGCTTGGCGGGCTCCTTCACGGAGTCCTTCCAGGACTCCTTCCAGGAGGTGTCCTTCGGGACGCAGATCGGCCCGCCGATCCAGCTCTCGACCCACGAACCGAGGTTCAGCTTCCAGCAGTCGGGCTTGGGCTCAGGCTTCGGTTCCGGCTTGGGCTCAGGCTTCGGTTCCGGCTTCGGCTCGGGCTTGGGCTCAGGCTTCGGTTCCGGCTTCGGCTCGGGCTCAGGCTTCGGCTCCGGCTTCGGCTCCGGCTTGGGCTCGGGCTTCGGCTCCGGCTTGGGCTCGGGCTCGGGCTTCGGCTCCGGCTTCGGGATCGGCACTGTCGGGTCGGTCGGGTCGGTCGGGTCGGTCGGGTCGGTCGGCTCCGTCGGCTCCGTCGGCTCCGTCGGCTCCGTCGGCTCCGTCGGGACCTGCGGCTGCTCCACGCCGTACAGCATCTGCCGGAACACCAGCGAGGACTGCGGATTGTCCTCGCACTGCCAGACGCCGTGCGGGCAGTAGTCGGTGATCGTGTGGTACAGCGGCTGGTGCAGCTTCATCCATTCGAGCATGCGCCGCATGTACGCGGGGTTGTCTCCGTTCCGGAACAGGCCCCATTCCGGATAGGAGATCTGCTTTCCGTGCTCGGCCGCGAAATCGACCTGCGCCTGGAGTCCGTACGGCTCCTTGACGTGGTCGTCGAAGGTCGAGCCCGGCGGCTGGTCGTAGGAATCCATGCCGATGATGTCGACGACGTCGTCACCGGGATAGCACTCGGTCCACGGAATGGCGTCGCGGCCCCGGCTCGGGTTGAAGTCGAAGCGGAACTTCTGGCCCGGCACCGAGCGCATCGCGCCGACGATCCGGTTCCAGTACTTCTTCCACGCCGTCGGGTCCGGTGCGCACCGGCTGGTGTACGTCGTGCCGTTCATCTCCCAGCCGAGCACGATCACCGTGTCCGTGGCGCGCAGGTCGACCAGGCGCTGGGCGAGGGTGCGGAAGTGCTCGTCGTAGTAGCCGGCGGCGCCGAGCTGGAGCTGGCGGCGGACCTCGTAGTCGGAGACCCCGGCCTCGTTGCGTTCCAGCATCGGCACGTTGAGGACGAACATCCGGTCGGCCCGCTCGTTGCGCCAGGCCGCCCAGGAGTCGAGGAAGCCGGGCGGACCCTCGATGTTCGACCAGAGGTCACCGGGGAGGTAGGTGTGCCCGACACGGAGTTCGTGCCCGCCGAGCCAGCGTTCCAACTGGGCGATGCGGGCGACGCCGACCGGGCCCGACTCCAGGAAGGCCCCCATGGCGCTGGAGAGAGTCGGTTGGGGGTCCCGGGTCGTTACGGATGCGGCGGAGTGAGCGTGAGCGGGGGATGACAGCACGACAGAACCTGACGCAAGGAGACCGGCGGTGAACACCCCCAGCCACACCCTCGAAGTTCTGCGGTTTCGGTTGACCATGGCAGCTTCTCCTTACTCTCGCGCCGCGTGATGGACCGTCAGTCAGATCTTCCGAAAGTATTCCTAATGCGCCGACCGAGAACTCCGCTTCCATCCGCTCAATAGTCCTTTCGAGGATTCCTCATCGCCCAATTGGGGCACCCGAGACGAAGGAATGCCGTGCCGAGTTTTGACACCCGCGTCCCCGCGGTCCTTGTGCGGCTCGACCCGAACCCCTTTCACCACGGCACGCTCGGCGCCGTGCGTTCCCTGGGGCGGGCGGGCATCGCGGTGCACGCGGTGGTCGAGTCGCCGGCCAGCCCGGTCGCCCGCTCCCGCTACCTCCGCGGCGCGCACCGCCGCCCCGCCGAGCCCTCCCCCGCCGAGCTCACCCGCCTCCTGCACCGCATCGCGGACCTGCTCGCCGCCGACGGACCGTCAGCCGGCGGCGGTACGCGGTCGGCCGACGGAGCGTCACCTGGCGCGCTGCTCGTGCCGCTCGACGACATCACCGCGCTGCTGCTCGCCGAGTGCCGGCCCGAGCTGGCCGGGCGCTTCCTGCTGCCCGACCAGTCGCCCGAGCAGCTCACCCGGGTCGCCGACAAGGCCCAGCTCGCCGAGACCTGCCGGAGCCTGGGCCTGCCCCACCCCCGTACCGAACTGCCCACCGGCGCCGACGAGGCCGCCGCCATGGCCTGGTCGCTCGGGCTGCCCGTGGTCGCCAAGTGGAGCCGTCCCTGGCTGCTGCCGCCCGGCGCCGGGCTGCGCAGCACCTCGGTCGTCGGCTCGCTCGCCGAGGTCCGCGAGCTCTACGCCCGCACCCCGCAGGCCGGCAGCCGGCTGCTGCTCCAGGAGCTGCTGCCGGCCGGGCGGGACCTCGACTGGTTCTTCCACGGGTACGTGGACTCCGCCGGCGGCTGCGCGACCGGCGCCACCGGGCGCAAGGAACGCTCCTGGCCCGACGGCGCCGGGCTCACCGCGGTCGGCCGGTGGACGGCGAACCCGGCGGTGGACACCGCGGCCCGGGAGCTGCTCGCCGCGCTGGGCTACCGGGGCGTGTGCGACCTCGACTTCCGGCTCGACCGGGAGACCGGCGCCTACCACCTGCTCGACTTCAACCCGCGGCCCGGCGCCCAGTTCCGGCTGTTCGCCGACCGGGACGGGCTCGACGTGGTGCGGGCCATGCACCTGGACCTCACCGGCCGGCCGGTGCCCGCGCACCGGCCCGGGTACGGGCGCCGCTTCGTCGTGGAGAACTACGCGGCCCTGTCGTACCTCTCCTCCCCGCGCCGTCGCGGCGCGCCCGAGCCGGCCGTCCCGGTCGGGGCGCCCGGCCGGAGCGAGGCGGCCTGGTTCGCCGCCGACGACCCGTGGCCGGCCCTCGCGATGCTGCGGGCCTGGTGCGCGCACGCCGTGCGCAAGGGGCTGCTGACGCTGCGTCGGCTGCTGATCGGCGCCGCCCGGGCCCGCCGGGCGACGGCCGCCGTCCCGGCCCAGCCCGGTGCCCCCGCCGCGGCCACACCGTCCCCCTCCCCCCGCTCCGCTGCGGAGCCCACCGACCGGATGCCCCAGCGATGAACCCGACCGGCACCACCACCGGCACCACCGGCACCACCGGCACCACCCGACACACGACTTCGAAGGCGGAACGCGCATGTACGACCTGGTGATTGTGGGAGCGGGCCCGTACGGCCTTTCCGTGGCCGCGCACGCGGCGGCGCACGGCCTGAACCTGCGGATCTTCGGCCGCACCATGGAGTCCTGGCACGCCATGCCGTCCGCGATGTACCTGAAGTCCGAGCCCTGGGCCTCCCACCTCTCCGACCCCGGGGGCGCCTACGGGCTCGACGCCTACGCCGCCACCCGGGGCGTGCGCGCCGAGCACGGGGTGCCGCTGCCCGTCGGCTTCTTCGCTGCGTACGGCGACTGGTTCGCCCGGCAGGCGGTGCCCGCGCTCGACGAGCGCCTGGTCACCTCCGTGTCCCCGGACGGGGACGGCGGCTACGCGGTGACCGCCGAGGACGGCGAGACGGTCCGGGCCCGGACGGTCGCGCTCGCGGTCGGCGTGCTGCCCTTCATGGAGGTGCCCGGGCCGCTGCGCGGGCTGCCCCGGCGCCATGTCACCCACTCCAGCCACCACGGCGAGCTGGACGGCTTCGCGGGCCGGGACGTCACCGTGATCGGCGCCGGACAGGCCGCCCTGGAGACCGCGGCCATCCTCACCGAGCAGGGCGCGGAGGTACGGATCCTGGCCCGGGCCGACCGCCTGAACTGGAACACCGTGCCGCCGGCCCTCGACCGCGGCACCTGGCGCTCGCTGCGGGCGCCGCACACCGGGCTCGGCTGCGGCTGGCAGAACAAGCTGTACGCGGACACCCCGGGGATCTTCCGACGGCTGCCCGCCGCCACCCGTGAGCGGATCTTCGACTCGGCGCTCGGCCCGGCCGGCGCCTGGTGGCTGCGCGAGCGCTTCGCCGCGGTGCGGGACGTGCGGCTCGGGCAGCGCGTGAGCGGTGCGGCGGTCACCGCGGACGACCGGCTGCGGCTCGACGTGACCGGGCCGGACGGGGCCACCGGGGTCGTGGAGACCGACCACGTGATCGCGGCGACCGGCTTCGTGCCGAGCCTGGACCGGGCCGACGTGCTCGCGCCCGGGCTGCGCCGGGAGCTGCGCCGGGTGGGCGCGGGCGGGGCGCCGGAGGTCGGCGCGCTCTTCGAGTCCTCGCGGCCGGGCCTGTTCCTCGCCGGGCTGCTCACCGCGCCCTCGTACGGGCCGTCGATGCGCTTCGTGTTCGGCGCGGGCTACACGGCGGGGCGGCTGGTGAAGGGGGTGCGGCAGCGGCTGCGGGCCGGTGCCGGGCGCATCGGCCGGCCGCGTACGGGCGAGGAGCGGGTGACCGTCCCGGCCTCCTGAGGCCGGGACGACACAGGACCGGCCCCGGGGTGCGCGCGAGCGCTCCCCGGGGCCGGCCGGTGCCTTCGGGCCCGTCGCGTCAGTGGTTGACGCAGACGTTGCCGATGGCCGGGTTCAGCAGACCGATCACGTTCACGCTGTTGCCGCAGACGTTGATCGGGACGTGGATCGGGACCTGGACCACGTTGCCGGACAGGACGCCCGGCGAGCCGACGGCCACGCCCTCGGCGTGCGAGTCGGCCATCGCGGGGGCGGCGGCACCCAGGGCCATGAGCAGACCGGCAACGGCGACCGCGGCCTTCTTGCACTTCATTTCGTCTGGATCCTTTCTGCGGCGGAAGAGAATTCACGGCTTTCGTGATTACGGGAGCCCGGGGACTTCCGCCTTCCGCTGCACGGTTCTCAACGACCCTGCCACGAAAAGGAAACCTTCGGATGGTCCGACCGGGCTCCTTCACTCCATTGCCGCGCACCCGAATGGTCAACGCGGCCAAATAGGTGTTCTCGTCAGCCGTTCCCACTCCCGGTCCGGCACTCCGGGCACGGCCCGGCCTGCCTCTTCCCACTGACGGGCCAGCGAGGAATAGAGCGGGAAGGGTTCCCGCTCCGGTGGCGGGTCGGGAACATAACGGCTCTTCGGAATGAAGGCCATGCGCTCCCATTTCCCTGGATCGGGGGCCATTTTCGCTCCTTTCGCCGATGTTCCGGCATCATGGCACAGCCGCCGCAGGAGAGTGATTCGAACTGCCGGTGTCGCGTCGCGCACCTGTGTGCGAGTGCGTCCGAATTAACGTTCCGCCATGAAATTCCCCCCTTCCCCCGGGCGCCCGGGCTCCGGCCCGCGCCCCCGCCGCGGACGCGGCCGCGTGCTGCTCCTGTCCACGGCCCTGGTCGCGCTCGGCACGGGCGCACTGGCCGCGGCCCCCTCGGACCTGCCCTCGCCGAAGACGGGTCTGAACCTGCTGGTGGTCGGCGTCGACGGGCGCAAGGCCGTGACCGCGGCCGAGAAGAAGAAGTTCCGGCTCGGCAGCCGGGAGTGCGCCTGCACGGACGTGATCATGCTGGTGCACGTGTCGGCGAAGAACGACCGGGTGAGCGTGGTCAGCCTGCCGCGCGACTCGCTCACCGAGTTCCCGGAGGGACACCTCGACCGGCGTACGCACGAGGAGCACGAGGCCCATCCGGCGAAGATCAACAGCGCCTGGGCCGAGGGCGGTCCGGCCTTCACCATCGAGACCGTGGAGGCGATGACCGGGGTCGAGGTGCACCGCTATCTGGAGATCGACTTCCGGCGCTTCATGGACACCGTGGACGTCTTCGACAAGGGCGTCCCGATCTGCACGAAGAGCGCGCTCAAGGACCCGGTGACCGGGCTCGACCTGAAGGCCGGCACCAAGCAGGTGCGCGGCGGCGAGGCCCTGCAGTACGTCCGCTCGCGCCGGGCGGACGGCAAGATGGACTTCGGGCGCATCCAGAAGCAGCAGCTCTTCGTCGCCAACCTGCACCGCAACCTGCGGGACGGGCTGCTGCGGAGCCCGTCCGCGCTGAAGTCCTTTGCCTCGGTGCTGCGCGGCAAGGGCGCGGCGGAGCGCGGGATCTCCGTCCCGGAGCTGGTCTCGCTCGCCGGGCGCCTGAAGGACCTCACCCCGGCCCGTACCGAGTTCGCGGTCGTGCCCGTCGCGGGCTTCAACCCGACCATCGAGGGCGTGGGGTCGACCCTGGCCTGGGACGGGGAGTACGCCGACGAGGTCTTCGCGGCGATGCGCGCCGACAAGGCGCTGCCCAAGGCCCGGCCGGAGCCGACCAGCGACGTCCCGCGGGGTCTCGGCGACTACAAGCCGGTGAAGGGCGGCTCGCTGCTCTGCAGGTGAGGCGGCCGCCCTCCCGTACGCCGATCCCTCAGCGGCCGAGCCTGCGGGCGAGCAGCTCGGGGTCGGTGGCGGGGGCGTCGCACACGAAGTGCCGGCACACGTAGGCGGCGGCCAGTCCGTCGACCAGGGGCCGGTCCTTCAGGAGCGGGAACTCCTCGCCGTCGGGCCGCCCGGCGGCGAGGACCGCGCCCGGCGTCGTGGCGTGCAGGGCGGTCCGGCGCAGGGCCCGGAAGCCCTCGTCGTCCGGGGCGCCCACCACGGCGATCTCCCGGGGCCCGTCGCGCAGCGCCTCGGCGACGGCAAGGCCCCAGCCGATGAACCGCGGGGCGCGCGGGGCGAGCGCCCTGACCACGCCGAGCGCCCGCTCGGCGGCGGTCCGGTGGGCCTCGGAGCCGGTGTGGGCGGCGTAGGAGAGCAGCGCTCCGGCGGCCGCGGTCCAGCCGGACGGGGTGGCGTTGTCGGTGGGGTCCTGGGGGCGGCGGATCAGCTGCTCGGCGTCGTGGGCGGTGTCGTAGAGCGCGCCGCCCTCGGCGGTGAAGCGGTCGAGGACGAGGTCGAGCAGGAAGCCGGCGAACTCCAGCCACACGCCCTCACCGGTGACGGAGGCGAGCGCGAGGAAGCCCTCGGCCACGTCGGCGTAGTCCTCCAGGACCCCGGCGTTGGCGCCCGCGCGCCCGTCCTTGGAGGTACGGGTGAGGCGGGCGCCGTCGTCGAGGTGCACCCGCACGAGCAGGTCGGCGGCCTCGGTGGCCCGCTCGACCAGGTCGGGGCGGTCGAGCAGCGCTCCGGTCTCGGCGAGGGCGGCGACGGCCAGTCCGTTCCAGGCGGCGACGATCTTGTCGTCGCGGCCGGGGCGCGGGCGCTCCTCGCGGGCGGCGAGCAGCCGCGCCCGGATCGAGGCGATGCGGTCGGCGTCGGCCACGCCGCCGTCCTGCGGGAGCTGGAGCACGGAGCTGCCGTGCTCGAAGGTGCCCTCCTCGGTGACGCCGAAGTGGCGGGCGGCCAGGGCGGCGTCCTCCGCGCCGAGGACCGCTTCGAGCTGGGCGGGCGTCCAGGCGTAGTAGGCGCCCTCGACGTGCTTGCCGGTCCCGTCGTCGGAGTCGGCGTCGAGGGCGGAGGCGAAGCCGCCCTCGGGGGTGCGCAGTTCGCGGACCATGAAGTCGGCGGTCTCCAGGGCGACCCGGCGGGCCAGGTCGCTGCCGGTGGCCCGCCACAGGTGCGCGTACACCCGGCACAGCAGCGCGTTGTCGTACAGCATCTTCTCGAAGTGCGGCACGACCCAGGAGCGGTCCACGGCGTAGCGGGCGAAGCCGCCGCCGAGCTGGTCGTAGATGCCGCCGCGGGCCATCGCCTCGCAGGTGTCGGCGGCCATCTGGAGGGCGCCCTCGGAGCCGGTGCGGGCGTGGTGGCGGAGCAGGAACTCCAGGACCATCGAGGGCGGGAACTTGGGGGCGCCGCCGAAGCCGCCGGCCGTGGCGTCGTAGTCGCGGGTGAGGCCGAGCAGGGCCTGGGCGAGCTCCTCGTCGCCGGGGACGCCGTCGCCGGCGTGTGCGAGGGAGCGGGCGGACAGGTCCTCGACGATCTTCGCGGCGACCTGGGAGACCTCCTCGCGCCGGTCGCTCCACGCGCGCGTGACGCCGTCGAGGACCTCGGAGAAGGACGGCATGCCGTGCCGGGGCTCGGGCGGGAAGTAGGTGCCGAAGTAGAAGGGCTCGGCGTCCGGGGTGAGGAAGACGGTCATCGGCCAGCCGCCCTGACCGGTGGCGGCCTGCACGGCCTCCATGTAGACGGCGTCGACGTCGGGCCGCTCCTCGCGGTCCACCTTCACGGCGACGAAGTGCTCGTTGACCAGGGCGGCGGTGGCCTCGTCCTCGAAGGACTCGTGGGCCATCACGTGGCACCAGTGGCACGAGCTGTAGCCGACGCTGAGCAGCACCGGGACGTCGCGGCGGCGGGCCTCGGCGAAGGCCTCGGCCGACCAGGGCCACCAGTCGACCGGGTTGTCGGCGTGCTGGAGGAGATAGGGCGAGGTCTCTTGGGCCAGTCTGTTCGGCATGGCCCCATCCTCGCGCACCCGGGGCGGCGGCGGGCGGGGAAACGCGCCCGGCCGGTGCCGGGCGGCAACACCGCCCGTACGCCACGGGTGGACCGGGCGCCGACGGGGCAGGGATGACGGAGAAGCGGCCCCGCTCCTCGCACTGGCTCTGCGAGGAACGGGGCCGCTTCAGCGGGGCCGTGGAGATCAGCCGCCGACGTTGCCGTTCTGGGAGAGGACCTCGCCCAGGATGTGCGACAGCGCGTCGTCGCCCTTCTGCTGCACGGAGTTCTGGGTGCAGGTCTGGTTCGACATCGGGTTGCCGAGAACGTCCTGGACGGCGATCGGGACACCGATGAGGGCGCCGATCGGAACCTGGGCCTCGACCTTCTGGACGTCGAAGCAGTGCAGGACACCACCGTTGACGAGACCGAAGTTCGGGCTCATGTAGCCACCGGTGGAGTTGCTGCCGATGGACTGCTTCGAGGTGTTGCCGATGATGTTGGCGCTGCCGCCGTCGTTGCCGGCCGCCATCGCCGTGGTCGCGGACATGCCGGCGACGGTGGCCGCGACAGCAGCGGTAGCAAGAACCTTCTTGATCACGAGTCTTCCTTCTTGAGCTCGATGGCCCGGAGCTCGATGGCCCGGAACTGCTCCGTTGACCGAAGCGCCCTGATCAACTGGCCCGCGAAGGATTGGTTCCGGCGCGTCACCCGGATGCGGTATTCGGCACATGAACGCCATCGGACGGGCACTCGACGGGCAGCCGTTCGGGCGTCCGGCGCCCCGGCCGGGGACCCTTGGGAACACCGGGCGGCGGCGCCCCGCCCCCGCGCCGGCGGCGGCGGCCGGGGGCTCCGGGGACCGGACTGTTCGAGAGGAGACCGCGCCGCCGGGGCGGACGCCGGCGGGCGGGAAGGCGGGGCGCGGGGCGCCCCGGCAACGCCCGCAGGGCCCCGGCGGTGCCGGGGCCCTGGGTCGTGCCGCTCGCTACTTCTTCGCCGGGCTCTCGCCGGCCGGGGCGGCGCCCGCGGCGGCCGGGTCGGGGGCCTCGGTGAAGTCGATCTTGTGCATGTGGCGGTTCATCGACTTCATCAGACCCCAGACGGCCAGCGCCAGGACGGCGAAGACGACGAAGCCGAGGACGCCGGGGGTCACCTTGTTCTCGTCCAGCTCCTTCGCGGCGAAGGGGACGAGCTCGGTCAGGGCCAGGTGTGCGCTCATAGCTAGCTATTGTCCCGGATGCCCGCGAAGAGGTCGCTCTCGGGGAGGGAGGTGTCCACCAGGGACTTGCTGAGCTCGTACTCCTCGGTCGGCCAGACCTCCTTCTGGATCTCCATCGGGACCCGGAACCAGCCGCCGTCGGGGTCGATCTGGGTGCGGTGGGCGATCAGCGCCTTGTCGCGGATCTCGAAGAAGTCCGCGCAGGGCACGAAGGTGGTGAGGGTGCGCTCCTTGCGGGAGAACTCGTCCCAGCGCTTCAGCCAGTCCCCGTACGGAGACTCCAGGCCCCGGTCGAGCAGCGCCTGGTGCAGGGCCTCGGTGCGCGGGCGGTTGAAGCCCTGGTTGTAGTAGAGCTTCTGCGGCTGGAAGGCCGGGCCGAACTCGGCCTCCGGGTACTTCTCGGTGTCGGCCGCGCCGTCGAAGGCCACCATCGAGATCTTGTGGGTCATGATGTGGTCCGGGTGCGGGTATCCGCCGTTCTCGTCGTAGGTCGTGATGACCTGCGGGCGGAACGCGCGGATCTTGCGGACCAGCTCGCCCGCGGCCGCGTCCACGTCCTCCAGGGCGAAGCAGCCCTCGGGGAGCGGGGGCAGCGGGTCGCCCTCGGGCAGGCCCGAGTCGACGAAGCCGAGCCACTCCTGGCGGACGCCGAGGATCTCGCGGGCCTCGTCCATCTCCTTGCGGCGCACCTCGTGGATGTTCGCCTCGATGTAGGGGTCGCCCTGGAGCTTCGGGTTGAGGATGGAGCCGCGCTCGCCGCCCGTGCAGGTCACCACCAGGACCTCCACCCCCTCGGACACATACTTGGCCATCGTCGCCGCGCCCTTGCTCGACTCGTCGTCGGGGTGGGCGTGAACGGCCATCAGTCGCAGCTGCTCAGTCAAGACTCGGTCCTCAGTCATTCGTCGCCTAGGGAGGTCTCTATAGTGACGGAATCGGGGGAGGGAAAATTCCGGACCCCGGCGGCGAGAGGAACGATCATGGGCGCGGTGCGAGAGCGGCTGCCGGAGGGGCGCTACGGGCGCTCGGCGGACGCGCGGGCCGACCGCAAGCTGATGATCGCCGGAGCGGTGCTCGGCACCCTCTTCCTCGCCCTGATGGGCTGGTTCGGCTGGCACTACGTGGTCGAGAGCAGGATCAGCGCCGAGATCATCAAGTTCGAGGTGACCGGCGACAGCGAGGTCCAGGTGCACCTGGAGATCCGCAAGGACGCCGACGCCAAGGGCGTGTGCACGCTGCGCTCCCGCTCCGAGGACGGCGCCGAGGTCGGCCGCAAGGACGTCCGCGTCGAGGAGAACACCGGCCGGCTCGACAAGGTCTACTCGATCCGCACCACGGCCCGCGCCACCAGCGCCGAGCTCATCGGGTGTACGGCGCGGTAGCGGTGGGTAGGGAGCGGGGGTAGAGCCCTCCGCAGGTCACCCCGGTGACCTGGGGTGACGTAAAGCCCGTGAATATGTCCTCCCGCTTTTCGCCACTCATTGTTAGGCTCGTGGTTTCGCCCGCTCGGAAGGCGCACGCTGTAAACAGAGCTTTCCGCGCAGGGCGAGCTTTTGTATTCCCAGTACCTACGAGGAGCACCTGTGACCCAGACCAGCGAGAACGTCACCTGGCTCACCCAGGAGGCGTACAACAAGCTCAAGGAGGAGCTTGCGTACCTGTCTGGTCCCGCGCGTACCGAGATCGCCGCGAAGATCGCCGCGGCGCGCGAGGAGGGCGACCTGCGGGAGAACGGCGGGTACCACGCGGCCAAGGAGGAGCAGGGCAAGCAGGAGCTCCGGGTCCGCCAGCTCACGCAGCTCCTGCAGAACGCCAAGGTCGGCGAGGCCCCGGCGGACGACGGCGTCGTCGAGCCGGGCATGGTCGTGACCATCGCCTTCGACGGCGACGAGGACGACACGATGACCTTCCTGCTCGCCTCCCGCGAGTACGCGAGCGGTGACATCGAGACCTACTCCCCGCAGTCGCCGCTGGGCCTCGGCGTCAACGGCAAGAAGGCCGGCGACGACGCCGAGTACGAGCTGCCGAACGGCAAGATGGCCATGGTGAAGATCCTCAGCGCCAAGCCGTACACCGGCTGAGCCGGGCTCTTCCCGTACGGAGGGCCGGATCCCGCGCAGGGGTCCGGCCCTCCGTCGTGCCCCGTGCGATGATCGGGGCGTCGGCCGCAGGAGGGGGAGGGGCGGATGCTGGGACCGTTGCGTGCGGGGACGCCACGGCGGATCGGACCGTACGAGCTGCTCGCGCGACTGGGCGCCGGCGGCATGGGCGAGGTCTTCCTGGCGCGGGACACCCGCCCCGACGCTCCCGAGGGCGGCTACGTCGCCCTGAAGACCGTGCGCGGCGACGTCGCCGGCGAGCCCGCCTTCCGCGAGCGCTTCCGCCGCGAGATCCGGGTGGCCGGCCTGGTGCGCAGCGCCTACGCCGCCGCGCCGGTCGGCGGGGACGCCGACGCCGCCACCCCGTGGCTCGCCACCGCCTACGTGCCCGGCCCGAGCCTCGCGCAGGCCGTGCGGCGCGGCGGCCCGCTGCCGGTCCCGGCGGTGCGGGCGCTCGGCGCGCGGGTCGCCCGCGCGCTGGCCGATCTGCACGCCGCCGGGGTGCTGCACCGGGACCTCAAGCCGGGCAACGTGATGCTCGCCGTCGACGGCCCGCGCCTGATCGACTTCGGCATCGCGCGGGCGAGCGGGGCGACCACCATGACCGGAACCGGTCTGATGATCGGCACGCCCTCCTTCATGTCGCCCGAGCACGTGGCGGGCGCCCGGCACGTGACCGGCGCCTCGGACGTCTTCTGCCTGGGCTCGCTGCTCTGCTACGCGGCGACCGGCGAGGACCCGTTCGGCGACGGTCCGGTCGCCGCCGTCCTCTACCGCGTCGCGCAGGCGGAGGCGGACCTGGAGCGGGTGCCGGACGAGCTGCGCGGGGTGGTGGCCGCCTGTCTGTCCCGGGACCCGGCCGCGCGGCCGGCGCCCGAGGCGCTGGTGGAACTGCTCGGCGGCATCCAGGGGCGCGCGCCGGCCTGGCCGGAGGCCGTGCGGGAGCACATCGGCGAGTACGGGCGGGAGCTGGCCCAGCTCGTCGCCGCGGGCGGCCCGCTGCTCGAACAGCCCGCGGCGCCGGCCCCGGCCGCCGTGCCCGGGACGCACGAGGCGCCGACGCTCGCGCCCCCGGCGGCGGTTCCCGCGCCGAAGCGGCGTCAGCGCGGCCTCGTCGCCGCGGTGGCCGCCCTCGCGTTACTGGGCGGCGGGATCGGTGCCTTCCTGCTGTGGCCGGACGCCCCCGGCTCGGAGGGGCCGGCGAAGGCCGGTCCGACCGCCGCGTCCGGGCCACGGGTCCCGGGCGTGGACGACCGGGGCCTGGCGGACGGCTCCGGCGTGGTCCCGCAGAACGCGGCGCAGCGCCCGGCCGGCTGGAAGCCGTGGCGGACGAAGCTGTCGGCGCCGGCCTTCGGCTGCTCCGGCAACGAGAAGGCGCTGGTGTGCCGGACGACGGACGGCCGCTACGAGGCGCTGGACCCGGCGAACGGCAGGCGGCTGTGGAAGGCGGACCTGGTCGAGGACCCGCGCCACCACCTCAGCTTCGTCGGCCCCACCGGCGGCATCTTCATCGCCGGCGACACGGCCCGCCCGATCGTCCACGACGGCCTGGCGGTGCTCGCCACCGGCCCGCGGGTCCAGGTGCGGGACGCCCGCAGCGGCGCCGTGCGCTGGGAGAAGGAGGCCTGGGCCCAGCAGGGCGAGGGCAGCCGCCCGATCGTCGGCGACGGCATCGTCTTCGTCGCCGCCCAGGCACCGGGCGACGACGCCACCAGCCAGACCTGGATGACGGCGTACGCGCTCGCGGACGGCCGGAAGCTGTGGTCGAAGGGGCTGACGAACGCCGAGATCCCCCGCTCGGACTTCCGGGACTTCGAGCCGGTCGCCTACGCCAAGGGCCTGGTCTACGCCCTCAGCGACGGCGGCATCGTGGCCTACGACGCCAAGACCGGAGAGACGTACGGCCAGGTCGACGACGACGCCCGGACCTGCGAGGAGCTCAAGGTCCTCGGCGCGGACGCCTACTGCGTGGACGTTCCGCACGCGCAGGACGTGCCGGTTTTCGCGCACCGGCTCGACGCCACCACGCTGGCGACGAAGGCGACCCTGCCGGCGGCCGTCACCACGGTGCGCCCCGCGCTGCTGACCCCGCTGGCGGTGGCGTCGGTCGACGAGCACGGCACGCTGGTCGTCCGCGATCCGCGCGACGGCCGGGAGCTGGGCCGCTTCCCGGGCACGCCCACCCCGGCCGGTCTGGCGCAGGCCTGGTCGGCGCCGCTGCTCGCCGGCGACCGGATCGTGTTCGCCGACTACTCCGCGCTCCACACGCTGCGGCTCGGCCCGGACGGCCGGCCCTCGAAGCTCACCAGCACCCCGCTGCGGGGGGCGCCCGGTCCGCGGGTGGACGAGGATCCGCCGAACCCGGCCGACGGCGAGCCGTACGACCTGATGATCCGGGCGCCGGAGGTGCTGCCGGTCGGCGGGATCGCCTACGCCGTGTTCGACCAGGGGGTCGTGGCCTCCGTGGAAATCCCCCGGTAGTCCGGGCGACAGCCCGTCCCGGGCAGAAAGGCGCGTCGACCGTGCTGGAAGCACTCCCCGCCGGGCCGCCCCGGCTCGTCGGCCCCTACCGGCTGCTCGCCCGGCTGGGCGCGGGCGGCATGGGCGAGGTCCATCTGGCCTGCCGTGCGGACGCGCCGACGGCCGACCCGTACCGCATGGTCGCGGTGAAGACCGTGCGCGAGGAGCTGGAGCTCGACCAGGACTTCCGGGTGCGCTTCCGGCGCGAGATCACGGCGGCGCGGGCAGTGGACAGCCCCTGGGCGGCGCGGCTCGTGGACGCGGACGCCGACGCGCCGGCGCCGTGGCTGGCGACCGAGTACGTGCCGGGGCCCTCGCTCGCCGAGGCGGTCGCCCGGGCCGGGGCGCTGCCGGCCGCGGCGGTACGGGAACTGGGCGGCGCGCTGGCCCGGGCGCTGGCGGCGGTGCACGGGGCCCAGGTGCTGCACCGGGACCTGAAGCCGGCGAACGTGCTGCTCGGCGCGGCCGGGCCCAAGCTGATCGACTTCGGCATCGCGCAGGCCTTCGGGGCGACGGCGCTGACCTCGACCGGTCTGGTGGTCGGCTCGCCGGGCTTCATGTCGCCGGAGCACCTGGTGGGCGGCCGGGCCGTGGTGCCGGCCTCGGACGTGTTCTGTCTGGGCGCGGTGCTGGCGTTCGCGGCGAGCGGCGAAGGGCCGTTCCAGGACGCCGAGATGGCGGCGGTGATCTACCGGATCAGCCGGGCCGAGGCCGAACTGTCGGGCGTGCCCGCGGAGTTGCGGCCGGTGGTGGAGCGCTGTCTGCGGCTCGACCCGGCGGAGCGCCCGTCGGCGGCGGAGCTGGTGGAGCTGCTGGGTTCCGAGGACGCGGGGGATGCGGCAGGCGTGGAGGACGCCGGGGGCGCCGGGGACGCTTCCGCGGGCCGGGTGTTCCCGTGGCCGGCCGGGGTGCTGTCGCTGCTCGCCGAGTACGGGGAGGCGGCGCGCGAGGTCGGGGAGGCGGCGGCCTCGGGCGCGGGGCTGGCCGAGCTGCCGACGATGGCGCCGGTCGTCGCGGTGCCGTACTCCCCCACGGCGGCGGTCGCCCGGCCCGGCGGCCCCGGTCCCGCCGGCCCTGAGGTGCCGGAGCCGCGGGCGCGCCGGCGGTGGGCGCGGATCGGTGCCGCGGCGCTCGCGGTGGCGGTGGTGGCGACGGCGGGCGTGGTGCTGCTGAACCGGCAGGGCGGGGGCGGTGGTGCGGCGGGCGGCGGCCCCACGGCTTCGGGCGCGCCCTCCGTCTCGGCGTCCGGCCCCGGGGCCCCGCGCACGCTGAGCCAGGTGGTGCTGCCGTACGGCGGGGAGGGTCGCACCGGCGACTTCGGGAAGGACACGGCGGGCCGGGAGCACCGCCCGGCGGGCTGGTCGCCCTTCATCGTGGAGACCGGGCAGGAGGTCGACGCCTGCGCGCTGGCCCCGCGGGCCGTGGTGTGCGCGGGGAGCGGCGGCTCGGCGGTGGCGCTGCGCGCCTCGGACGGCACGAAGCTGTGGGCGGTGCCGCCCCGGACCCGGCCCGAGGACTTCGGGATCCTCGCGACGCCGGGGTATCCGGCCGTGGTCGGTGACACCGTGTACGTCACCGGGCGGGCGGGCGTGACCGCGTACGGCCTGGCGGACGGCAAGGAGCGCGGCAGGATCCCGGCGCCGACCGGCGGCTGGGCGCAGAAGAGCTCCGACCTGCGCGACGGGGTCCTCTACTCCAGTCACGTCCTGCCGGGCGGCGACGCGGCGGGGATCGTCACCGCCGTCCGCCTGGACGGCAGGGGCGGCGGCAGGACGCTCTGGCGCCATGAACTCGACCAGGTGCCCGAGGAGACCGTGGTCGGCGCGGGCCGGGTGTACGTGGTCGGCGGCAGGGGCCTGGTCGCGCTCGACCTCGCGAGCGGCCGGGAGACGGCCCGGGCTCCGGAGGCCGTGTCCTGTTTCCGTCCCGTCGTGGGGAAGCGGGTGGTGCTCTGCGAGGAGTCGGAGGGCGGCGTGGCCGTGCTCGACGCCCGGACGCTGCGGCCCCTGCGCACGCTGGCCCCGGGCCTGGAGGTCGCCGGCGGTCCCGCCCTGCGCGAGACGGACGGCGGGGGCGGCGGGACGGTGGCCGTGGTCGGCGACCCGGGCGAGAGCTGGAAGCAGGTGACCACCTACGACCTGGCGAGCGGGCGCGAGCTGATGCGGGCGGAGGTGCCCGCCGCGGCAGAGCGGGTGTACTTCGCCGGCGACCGGCTGCTGGTCGCGGGCGGCCGGGAGATGTACTCCTTCGGGGCCTCGGGCCGGGACTCCCGGGGGCGGACCTTCGAGATCGACCTGCCGCAGAACATCGACGACAAGCGGCTGACCTCGGTCGACGCGCTCGTCAGCGGAGGGGCGTTCTTCCTCCCCTTCGCCGACGTGCTCGTCTCGGGCTATGTGCCCTGAGGGGCTGCGCCGCGCGCCCGGGGCCGGGGCGGCTCAGGCCGTGGCCGAGCGGTACTTGCGCACGGACAGGGTGCGGAACACCGCGATGATCAGCACCGACCAGAGGAACGAGGCCCACACCGGGTGCTGCATCGGCCAGGCGTCGGAGGGCGAGACGCCGGGGTTGCCGAAGAGCTCGCGGCAGGCCTGGACGGTGGCGCTGAAGGGGTTCCACTCGGCGATCGGCTGGAGCCAGGAGGGCAGCTTGCTGGAGTCCACGAACGCGTTGGAGATGAACGTGACGGGGAACAGCCAGATCAGGCCGCCGGACGTGGCCGCCTCCGGGGTGCGGACCGAGAGGCCGATGAGCGCGCCGATCCAGGAGAAGGCGTAGCCGAGGAGGAGGAGCAGTCCGAAGGCGAGGAGCGCCTTGGGAACGCCCTCGTGGATGCGCCAGCCCACGAGGAGGGCGACGATCACCAGGACCACGACGGTCAGCGCGGTCTGCACGAGGTCGGCGAGGGTGCGGCCGGTGAGGACCGCGCCCCGGGCCATCGGCAAGGAGCGGAAGCGGTCGATGAGTCCCTTGTGCATGTCGTCGGCGATGCCCGCGCCCGCGCCGGCCGTGGCGAAGGTGACGGTCTGGGCGAAGATGCCCGCCATCAGGAACTCGCGGTACACCTCGGGCGAGGTGGAGGTGCCGATCTGCATCGAGCCGCCGAAGACGTAGCTGAACAGCACGACGAACATGACCGGCTGGATCATCCCGAAGATGATCATCTCCGGGATGCGCAGCATCCTGATCAGATTGCGCTTGGTGACGACGAGCGAGTCGCCGATGGACTGGGCGAGGGCGCTCCGGGGCCTGGGCGCACGCGTGACGGCGTCGTTCAGGGTGGTCACTTGACCGGCTCCTTCACCTGGTCGGGGGCCTTGGCGCGGCGGCCGCGGGCGTCGGCGGGCGGCTCGTCCTCGTCCGCCTGCTCGGCGGCGTGGCCGGTCAGCGAGAGGAAGACGTCGTCGAGGGTGGGGCGGCGCAGCCCGATGTCGTCGATCTCGACGCCGACGGCGTCGAGGTCGCGGATGACCTCGGCGAGGAGCCTGGCGCCGCCGGAGACCGGGACGGTGAGCTTGCGGGTGTGCTCCTCGACGCTGATGTCGGCGCGGGCGACGCCGGCCGCGCCGTAGCGGGCGAGGACCTCGCGGGCGGCCGGGATGGTCGCGCGGTCGTGGACCACGACCTCGACGCGCTCGCCGCCGGTCCGGGCCTTGAGCTGGTCGGAGGTGCCGCGGGCGATGACCCGGCCGTGGTCGACGACGCAGATGTCGTGGGCCAGGTGGTCGGCCTCCTCCAGGTACTGCGTGGTGAGGAGCAGGGTGGTGCCGCCGGCGACGAGTTCCTGGATGACCTCCCACAGGGCCTGCCGGTTGCGCGGGTCGAGGCCGGTGGTGGGCTCGTCCATGAACATCACGGGTGGTGAGACCACGAGGGCGGCGGCCAGGTCGAGCCGGCGCCGCATGCCGCCGGAGTAGGTCTTGGCGGGGCGGTCGGCGGCGTCGGCGAGGTGGAAGCGTTCCAGCAGTTCGTCGGCCCGGGCCTTCGCCGCGCGGCCGGTCATCTGGTAGAGCCGGCCGACCATCTGCAGGTTCTCACGGCCGGTCAGGTACTCGTCGACGGCGGCGAACTGGCCGGAGAGGCCGATCGAGCGGCGCACCTCGTTGGGGTGCGCGAGCACGTCGATCCCGGCGACCTCGGCGCGGCCGCTGTCGGGCCTGAGGAGGGTGGTGAGCACGCGCACGGTGGTCGTCTTCCCCGCGCCGTTCGGGCCGAGCAGGCCCAGGACGGTGCCCTCGGGTACGTCGAGGTCCACCCCGTCCAGGGCTCGTACGTCGCCGAAGGTCTTCACCAGACCCTCGGCGTGAATCGCGCCTGGCATGCGTTCTCCCAGTGATTCGTGATCTTTTGAGAGGTTCTGTCCAAGTCTAGGAACGCCGAGCGGGCAGCGCCCTGCGTCCGAGTGACCTGTCACACACGCTAACGCGATACATCGCGATACACAACCGTTGGCCTACGCCTGGCAGGCCGGTGTCACCCCAGGACCGTGTAGCCCGCCTCCCGCAGCGCCTCCGTGACCTCCTCGCAGTGCTCCGGGCCCTTGGTCTCCAGGTGCAGCTCGACCTCGGCCTCCGTCAGGCCGAGGCGGGGGTCGGTGCGGACGTGGCTCACGTCCAGGACGTTCGCGTCCACCACCGTCAGGACCGCCAGCAGCGTCGCCAGCGCGCCCGGCCGGTCGGTCACCTTCAGGCGCAGGCTGAGGTAGCGGCCCGCGGCGGCCATGCCGTGCCGCAGGATCCGCTGCATCAGGAGCGGGTCGACGTTGCCGCCGGACAGCACCGCCACCACCGGGCCGCGGCCCCGGAACGCCTCCGGGTCGGCGAGCAGCGCCGCCACCGGGCTCGCCCCGGCCGGCTCCACCACCAGCTTGGCCCGCTCCAGACAGAGCAGCAGCGCCGAGGACAGGGCGTCCTCGGAGACCGTGACGACCTCGTCCACGTACTCCCGGACCAGCTCGAACGGCACGTCGCCGGGCCGCCCCACCTTGATCCCGTCCGCCATCGTGACCGGCGACTCCACGGCCACCGGGTGCCCGGCCGCCAGCGAGGGCGGATACGCCGCCGCGCCCTCCGCCTGCACGCCGACCACCCGCACGTCGGGCCGCAGCGACTTCACCGCGAGGCCGATGCCGGCCGCGAGCCCGCCGCCGCCGACGCCCACCACGATCGTCCGCACCTCGGGGCACTGCTCCAGGATCTCCAGGCCCACCGTGCCCTGCCCGACGATGACGTCGGGGTGGTCGAAGGGATGGATGAACACGGCGCCGGTCTCCCGCGCGTACTCCTCCGCCGCCGCCAGCGTCTCGTCCACCACGCTGCCGTGCAGCCGCACGTCCGCGCCGTACTCGCGGGTCGCCGCCACCTTCGGCAGCGGGGCGCCGACCGGCATGAAGACCGTGGCGTGCACGCCCAGCAGGGCCGAGGCGAGCGCCACGCCCTGCGCGTGGTTGCCGGCCGACGCGGCGACCACCCCGGCCGCCCGCTGCTCGGGCCGGAGCCCGGCGATCCGCACGTACGCGCCGCGCAGCTTGAAGGAACCGGTGCGCTGGAGGTTCTCGCACTTGAAGTGGACCGGCGCCCCGATCAGCGCCGACAGGTGCCGGCTGCCCTCCATCGCGGTCACCCGGGCCACCCCGGCCAGCATCTTCTGCGCCCCTCGCACGTCGTCGAGCATCAGCGGGTGCAAGGGGCGTGGCGTACCGAAGCTCATGACAGCAGTCTCCCAGGTCACGGGCCCCGCGGCCGCCCGGCGGGCGGGCCGCAGGACGGGTTTGCCCAGCGCCGGTACGGACCCCGGCGGGGCCGCGTACTCTGTCCCCCACCAACCGCCCCGCCGCACGAGAGAGCCCCACAGCCATGCCCACATCTCAGGACATGACGACTGAGCTTGACCCCGGTCTCCTCGACGCCCTCCAGCACCAGGTGGCCGTCTTCGCCCGACGTGCCGAACAGACCCGGCTCGGCGGCACCGGACAGCTCCGCAACTCCATGGACCGCGCCGCCTACCTGCTGCTCAACCGGCTCGACCGGGAGGGCCCGATGGGCGTGAAGGCGCTGGCCGCGGGCATGGGCATCGACTCCTCGACCGTGACCCGGCAGGTCGCCCCGCTCGTCGACACCGGACTGGTCAAGCGCACGTCGCACCCCGAGGACGGGCGCGCCGTGGTGCTCCAGCTGTCCCCGCGCGGCCAGGCCCGCCTGGAGGAGGTCCGGGCATCCCGCCGCGAGCTGATGGCCGAGGTCACCGACGGCTGGACGCCCGCCGAGCGCGCGTCCTTCTGCGCCCTGCTCACCCGCTTCAACTCCGCCCTCTCGGCCCGCCAGTCGGGCCTGCCGGCCGGCACCGACGCCACCGCGTCCAAGTCGTGACCTCGCGCCCCGTTCACGGGGCTTGACCGGGGCCGCGCGCCGGTCTCAACTGGGGGCGTGCGAGAGAGCGCAGACGGCCAGACCGGAGAACACGCGCGCCGCACCCGGGAGTTCCACGCGTTCGCGGCCGGGGCGTCGGGCCGGCTGCTGCATGCCGCGACGCTGCTCACCACCGAGCCGGAACGCCGCAATCCGCTCGCCCAGGCCCTGCTGACCGCCGCCCTCGCGCACACCTACGCCCACTGGGACCGGCTGCGCGGCGAGGATCCGTACGAGTTCACCCGCTCCGAGCTGGCCACCCGCTTCGCCCGCACCGCCTGGCGCCACCACAAGGGCCGCGGCGGGGTGCTGTCCGCGCTCACCCCGCAGGAGCGCCTGGTGGTCGTGCTGCGGCTGTACGAGGCCGTCGCCGAGGAGCAGACGGCCGCGCTGCTCGGCATCCCCGAGGACCGGGTGCGGGCCGTCTGCTCCCGCTCCGTGAGCGCCCTGCGGGCGGCCTCGTGAACCGGCACGAGCGCAAGGAGGACGAGGTCCGCCGGCTGCTCTCGGCCGGCCACCCGCAGGTGCCCGCCGACCTGGCCGCCCGGGCCGTGGCCCGCGGGACCCGGCTGCTCCGCCGGGACCGCGCGCTGCGCCGCACCGGCTGGACGCTGCTCTCGCTGGCCGTGCTCGCCTTCCTGGTCTGGGCCTCGGTGGCCCGCCCCTGGGAGGTCCCGCCGACGGACGTGACGCCCCCGCTCGAAGGCTGGTGAACACCGGCCTAGCCTTGAGGGAGGGGGTGTTCCCTGCGGAAGGCGGGAGGCCGACATGGCCAGGAAAGCATCGGACTGCCGGGACACGCCCAGCGTCTCGGGCTGCTCGCTCTACATCTCCGGCGAGGAGGACGAGGTCCTGCGGGCCGCCGTCGAGCACGCCGTCTCGGTCCACGAGCACCAGGACACCCCCGAGTTCCGCGAGGAGGTCCGCAAGAGCCTGAAGGACCCGCTGCCGGGCACCTGAAGCGCACGAGGCCGGACCCCGGCGGGGGTCCGGCCCGTGTCCTGCGTACGCCGTGGCCTAGCCGAGGGCCTCGCGCAGGTCGGCGATCAGGTCGTCGGCGTTCTCGATGCCGACGGACAGGCGGACCAGGTCGGCCGGGACCTCCAGGGCGGAGCCCGCGACGCTCGCGTGGGTCATCCGGCCCGGGTGCTCGATCAGGGACTCGACGCCGCCGAGGGACTCGCCCAGGGTGAAGAGCTTGGCGCGGTTGCAGACGCCGACGGCCGCCTCCTCGCCGCCCTCGACGCGGAAGGACACCATGCCGCCGAACGCGCGCATCTGCTTGGCCGCGACCTCGTGGCCGGCGTGCTCCGGCAGGCCCGGGTAGAGGACCTGGGTGACCTTGGGGTGCTGGGTCAGCATGTCGACGACCTTGCCGGCGTTCTCGCTGTGCCGGTCCATGCGCACCGCGAGGGTCTTGATGCCGCGCAGCACGATCCAGGAGTCGAAGGGGCCGGCGACGGCGCCCATCGCGTTCTGGTGGTACGCCAGCTCCTCGCCGAGCTCCGCGTCGGCCGCGATCAGGGCGCCGCCGACGACGTCGGAGTGGCCGCCCATGTACTTGGTGAGCGAGTGCACGACGACGTCCGCGCCGAGCGACAGCGGCTGCTGGAGGTAGGGCGAGGCGAAGGTGTTGTCGACGACCAGCTTCACCCCGGCCTGGCGGGCCACGCCCGCGACGGCCTCGATGTCGGTGATGCCGAGCAGCGGGTTGGACGGGGTCTCGACCCAGATCAGCTTGGTGCGCTCGTTGATCGCGGCGCGCACCTCGGCGACGTCGGAGGTGTTCGCCACGGAGAAGTCCACGCCCCAGCGCTCGACGACCTTGGCGAACAGGCGGAAGGTGCCGCCGTAGGCGTCGTTGGGGATGACGACGTGGTCGCCGGGGGCGAGGAGGGTGCGCAGCAGGCAGTCCTCGGCGGCGAGGCCGGACGCGAAGGCGAGGCCGCGGCGGCCGCCCTCCAGGGCCGCGAGGTTCTCCTCGAGCGCGGTCCGGGTGGGGTTGGCGCTGCGGCTGTACTCGTAGCCGCCGCGCAGCCCGCCCACACCGTCCTGCTTGTAGGTGGACACCTGGTAGATGGGCGGGACGACCGCGCCGGTCAGCGGGTCGGCGGTGTTGCCCGCGTGGATGGCACGGGTCTCGAAGCTCTGGTGGGAGTGCAGGTCGCTCATGAGGCAGGAGCGTAGTCCCGTGACGCCTCCGTCGCCGCCTCATGAGACGGGGCGTCTCATCAGGCGTCCCGGGGCGTCCTGGACAATGGGGCCATGGAGATTCTGTGGTTCCTGATCGCCCTCGGTCTGATCTTCGCCGCGCTGGGCCCCTTCGTGCTGCGCCGGCGCGGCGGCGGCATCCGGCAGGTGGCGCCCGGATCACCGGACGCGGCCGACCCGGCGGCGTACGGCTTCCTGCGCCAGGAGGAGCAGGACGTGCGGCTGCCGGGGCCGGACCGGGATCTCCTGGACGTGCTCGACGTGGTGCAGCAGACCCAGGACTGGCGGGCCGCCGCGCAGCTCCTGAAGGGCACCGAGAAGGAGGGCGAGCTGCGCTGGCAGCGCGTGCAGGCCTTCGCGGGCGCCGCGTCCCTGGAGCTGTCCGAGCGCCCGGGCGTGGGCGGCGCGTGGCTGCGCTCCTGGCACGCGGAGGCGCCGAAGGACCCGGGCGGCGCGCAGGTGTACGCGGAGTTCCTGGTGCAGCAGGCGTGGCGGTCCTCGACGGCCGGCACCGAGGACTTCCGGGTCATCCTGGAGGAGGCGCGCAAGGCGTGCGAGGAGGCGGCGCTGCTCGCCCCGGGCGACCCCGTGCCGTACATCTCGCAGCTCGCGGTGGCCCGTGGACTGGGCTACTCCCACGAGGAGTTCGACCTGCTGTGGGCCAAGGTGATCGACCGCGCACCGGCGCACATGGGGGCGCACCTGGCGGCGCTGCACTACTGGTGCGAGAAGTGGCACGGCTCCCGCGAGGAGGCGGACCACTTCGCGACCACGGCGGCGGCGCGCGCCCCGCGCGGTTCGCTGCTCGCCGCGCTGCCGCTGTTCGCGGTCTTCGAGAACCGGCCGGAGATCGTGGTCGGCGTGGACTTCTACCGCACGGCGGTGGTGTCGAGGGCGGTCGAGGGCGCGATGTACGCCGTGCACTCGGCGCGGCACGACGACCCGATGCTGGCGCACGTGCGGCACCTGCTCGTGGAGTTCCTGATGGGGCAGGAGCGCTGGGCCGAGGCGATGCGGCTGCTGGTGCGCGTGGACGGCTATGTGGGCGCGCTGCCGTGGACGCTCCACGAGGACCCGGCGCTCGCGTACACGGTGCACCGCAACCTGGTGGTGGCCGGCTACGAGTCGGAGGGCGGGAGCCCGGCGACGCTGGCGGGCTGAGCGCGGCCCCGGCGGACGGCCCGGGGTACGTGCCGGGCGGGCGCGGCAGACGTGCGCGGCGGGGCCGGTGGGTGAGGGAATCCCCGCCGGCCCCGACGTGTTGTGCCTGTCGCAGACGTCGAGGAGAGATGCCGCATGTTCCTGTCCCGCACCCCCGTCCTCCCCACCCCGGAGCAGGCCCTGGGCGGCCGCCCCGAGCCCGCGTTCGCCGTGCCGGAGCGCCACACGGTCCTCGGCACCCCGCTGCTCGGCCCCTACCCGGAGGGCTTGGAGGTCGCCGACTTCGCCCTGGGCTGTTTCTGGGGAGCCGAGCGGAAGTTCTGGCAGACCGAGGGCGTGTACACGACCCTCGTCGGCTACCAGGGCGGCCACACCCCGAACCCGCTGTACGAGGAGGTCTGCTCGGGCCTCACCGGGCACACCGAGGTCGTCCGGGTGGTCTTCGACCCGGCGAAGGTGTCGTACGAGCGCCTGCTGAAGCTGTTCTGGGAGTCGCACGACCCGACCCAGGGCTTCCGTCAGGGCAATGACGTCGGCACCCAGTACCGCTCGGCCGTCTACACCCACTCTCCCGAGCAGCAGGCCGTCGCCGAGGCCTCCCGCGCCGCCTACCAGCGGGTCCTGACCGGCTCCGGCTACGGCGAGATCACCACCCACGTCCTCCCGGCCGAGGGCCGCCCCTTCTACCCGGCCGAGGCCTACCACCAGCAGTACCTGGACAAGAACCCGGCGGGCTACTGCGGCATCGGCGGCACGGGCGTGTCCTGCCCGATCGGCGTGGCGAAGGCCGAGTAGCCGCCTGGCCCCCCGCCGTCACGGCCCGCCGATGTCACGAATCGGCGGGCCGTCTCGTCTCCCCTGGGGGAGGGTGGGACGGACGGTGCGCGCGGGCGAGGAGGAGACGGGATGAGCGGGGCGAGCGGGAGTGCGGAGCCGGTGGCGGCACCGGAGCCGGAGCCGGTGGCGCAGGCCGGGGAGGTGCGGGTCTTCGAGGAGCTGCGGCCGCTGCTCTTCTCCATCGCGTACCGCATCCTCGGCAGCGTCGGAGAGGCCGAGGACGCCGTGCAGGAGACCTGGCTGCGCTACGCCACCGCGCCGAACCCGCCCCGCTCCCCCAAGGCCTTCCTGTCCGCGACGGTCACCCGGATCTCGATCGACGTGCTGCGCTCGGCCCGGGTGCGGCGCGAGCAGTACGTCGGGGACTGGCTGCCGGAGCCGCTGCTCGCCGATCCGTACGAGGACCCCGAGCGCGCGGCCGAGCTGGCCGACTCGGTGTCGATGGCTGCGCTGCTGCTCCTGGAGCGGCTGAGCCCGCTGGAGCGGGCGGTGTTCGTGCTGCGCGAGGTGTTCGGCTTCGGGTTCCCGGAGGTGGCCGAGGCGGTGGACCGCTCGGAGGCGGCCTGCCGGCAGCTCGCGGTGCGGGCCCGCCGGCACATGGCGGCCGGCCAGGCCCGCTTCGAGGCGGACCGGGTGGAGCGGGACGAGCTGGCGGCCCGGTTCTTCGACGCCCTGCGGGCGGGCGAGGTGGCCGGGCTGCGGGAACTGCTCTCGGCCGACGTGCAGCTGGTCGGGGACGGCGGGGGCAAGGCCCCGCAGCTGTCGCGGACCCTGGTCGGCGCGGAGCCGGTGGCCCGGCTGCTCGCCGCCTACGTCGGCCGGCTGTCGCTGGTGGACGCGAGCTGCGAGGCGCGGGAGGTCAACGGCGGCCCGGGCGCGGTGTTCCGGGACCGGGACGGCCGGGTGCTGTTCGTCTGGGCCCTCGACGTGGTCGACGGGCGGATCGGCACGGTCCGCTCGATCACCAACCCCGACAAGCTCGGCCACCTGGGCCCGGTCGGGGACGGCTGGCAGGTCGCCGCGGAGATGCAGGAGCGGCAGCGCGAGGAGCGCCGCCGGCAGCGCGGGTCCCGCACCCCTTGAGCCCCCGGGGCCCGTTCGGGAGCGGGGCCGCTCAGGGGCGGGCGGCGGCCCGCAGCCGGGCCGCCGTGGCGGCGGCCTCGTAGCCCTCGGGGACGCCGTCGACGAGCAGCACGTCGCCGCTCATGTGACGGGTGCGCAGCGGGACGAGCTCCTGGTAGGCGGCGGAGTCGTACCAGCCGCGGGCGTCCTCGTACGTCGGGAAGCCGATGATCACGACGGCGCCGGGCCAGCTGCCCTCGCGCACCTCGCGGGCGGGCGCGCCGTGGACCAGGAAGCGCCCGCCGAAGGGGTCCAGGGTGTCCTGGATGCGCTCCATGTAGGTGAAGACCTCCTCGTCGAGGACGGGCTTCGGGTGCAGGTTTCCGATGGCGTATGCGGTCATGGGACCAGCGTGCCGGGGCATGCCGCACGGGGTCGATTACCCCGCGGGTCATGCCCCGGCGGTCACGCACGAGGGGGCGGTCAGATCGTGGCCGCGTCGATCACGAAGCGGTAGCGCACGTCGGAGGCCTCGACCCGGGCGTAGGCCTCGTTGACCTGGTCGGCGTCGATCAGCTCGATCTCGGCGCCGAGGCCGTGCTCGGCGCAGAAGTCCAGCATCTCCTGGGTCTCCCGGATGCCGCCGATCATCGAGCCGGCCAGGGTCTTGCGGCCGCCGATGAGCGAGAAGAGGTTGACCGTGACCGGCTCCTCGGGCGCGCCGACGTTCACCAGGGCGCCGTCGGTCCTGACCAGGCTCAGGTAGGCGCTGAAGTCCAGCGGCGCCGACACGGTGGAGATCACCAGGTCGAAGGTGCCGCGCAGGGCCCGGAAGGTCTCCGGGTCGCTGGTGGCGTAGTAGTGGTCGGCGCCCAGCCGGAGGGCGTCCTCCTGCTTCTTCAGGGACTGGCTGAGCACGGTCACCTCGGCGCCGAGCGCGTGGGCGATCTTGACGCCCATGTGGCCGAGGCCGCCGAGACCGACGATGGCGACCTTCTTGCCGGGGCCGGCCTGCCAGTGGGCGAGCGGCGAGTAGAGGGTGATGCCGGCGCACAGCAGCGGGGCCGCGGCGTCGAGCGGGATGCCCTCGGGGATGCGCAGGGTGTAGTTCTCGTCCACGACGATGTGGGTGGAGTAGCCGCCGTAGGTCGGCTCGCCGTTCTTGTCGAGGGCGTTGTACGTGCCGGTGCCGCCGGTGACGCAGTACTGCTCCAGGCCCTGCTCGCAGTAGGCGCAGGTGCGGCAGGAGTCGACGAAGCAGCCGACGCCGACCCGGTCGCCGACCTTGTGCTGGGTCACGCCCGGGCCGACCTCGGTGACGATGCCGGCGATCTCGTGGCCCGGGACCATCGGGAAGATGCCCTCGCCCCAGCCGTTGTGCGCCTGGTGGATGTCGGAGTGGCAGATGCCCGCGTACTTGATCTCGATGAGCACGTCGTGCTCGCCGACGGCCCGGCGCGGCACGGTGGTGCGGACGAGCGGGGCGTTCGGTGCGGGGGCCGCGAGGGCGGAAACGTGGGTGGTCATGGCGTACAGCCTGCCCCGGCCTTCCGGCCGCACCCAGACCACTGCTCTGCCTACGACCGGTGTGCCTACCACTGGCAGGGTCAGGAACGTACGCCCGGGGCCGGGCGCGAGCGGGAATACTGGGGAGGCATGGACCTCAGCGCCGAACTCAGCGAATTCCTCCGCACCCGCCGGGCCCGGCTGAAGCCGCAGGACGTCGGGCTGCCGGAGTTCGGGCGGCACCGCCGGGTGCCGGGGCTGCGCCGGGAGGAGCTGGCGCAGCTGGCCGGCGTCTCGGTGGCGTACTACACGCGGCTCGAACAGGGCAACGGCAGGAACGTGTCCATGGAGGTGCTCGACTCGATCGCGCGGGCGCTGCGGCTGAGCGACACGGAGCGGGCGCATCTGACGCACCTGGCGAAGCCGACGGCGAAGAAGCGGCAGCGCGGCGCCGCCGCCCGCCCGCAGCAGGTCCGGCCGGGCGTCGCGCACCTGCTGGAGGCCCTGGAGGGGGTGCCGGCCTTCGTCGTGGGACGGCGGCTGGACATCCTGGCGTGGAACCGGATGGCGCGGGCGCTCATGGGCGACTTCCCGGCCTGGGAGCCGCGTGAGCGGAACATGGCGCGGATGGTGTTCCTCGACCCGAACGCGCGCGATCTGTACGTGGACTGGGAGTGCAAGGCGGTCGAGGTGGTGAGCGTCCTCAGGCTGTACGCGGGGCTGCACCCGGACGACCAGGAACTGCTGTCCCTGGTCGGCGAGTTGTCGGTGCGCAGCGAGGAGTTCCGCTCCCTGTGGGCGGCGCACACGGTGACGGACAAGGGCCACGGTCTGAAGCGGCTGCGGCATCCGCTGGTGGGCGAGATGACGCTGGGCTACGAGTCGTTGAAGGTCTCGGGCGACGACCCGGACCAGGTGCTCGTGACCTACCACGCGGAGCCGGGCTCGCCGTCGGCGGACGCGCTGCGGCTGCTCGCGCAGTGGGGCGTGGACGAGCCGGTGGACGCGGGGAAGCCGTAGCGGACCGGGAGCCGTACGGCGGCGACCCCCTCGACTCCGGGAGTCGAGGGGGCCGCCGCCGTGTGCTCGTACGGGTGCCGGGCTTTCCGGCGGGTCCGGGCGGGTCAGACCGCGGAGCCGGCCTTCCACTGCTCCCAGCTCATGTTCCAGCCGTTGAGGCCGTTGTCCGGGGCGATGACCTTGTCGGCGGAGTTCTTCACGATGACGACGTCGCCGATGATCGAGTTGTCGTAGAACCAGGCGGCCTGCTGGTTCGGGTCGCCGGCGCCCTTGACGTCGGCGAGGCCCACGCAGCCGTGGCTGGTGTTCACGCTGCCGAAGATGGAGCGGGCACCCCAGTAGTTGCCGTGGATGAAGGTGCCGGAGGTGGACAGGCGCATGGCGTGCGGCACGTCCTTGATGTCGTACTCGCCCTTGCCGTCGTCGTCGGTGAAGCCGACGGTGGCGCCGTTCATCCGGGTCTCCTTGAACTTCTCGGAGATCACCATCTGGCCGTTGTAGGTGGTGTTGTCCGGGGAGCCGGCGGAGATCGGGATGGTCTTGACGGTGCGGCCGTCGCGGGTGACGGTCATCGTCTTGGTCTTCACGTCGACGGTGGAGACCTGGTTGCGGCCGATCTTGAAGGTGACGGTCTTCTTCTGGACGCCGTAGACGCCGTCGGCGCCCTCGACGCCGTCGAGGTCGAGCTTCAGGGTGACCGTGGAGCCCTCGGTCCAGTAGCTCTGCGGACGGAAGTCCAGCCGCGTCGAGTTGAACCAGTGGCCGACGACCTCCTGGCCGGAGCTGGAGGTGACGCTGATGCCGCTCTGGACGGCCTTCTTGTCGGTGATCCCCTTGTTGAAGTTGATCGAGACGGGCATGCCGACGCCGACCGTCGAGCCGTCCTCCGGCGTGAAGTTGCCGATGAAGCTGTTGGCCTTGCTGACGGTGGTGAACGAGGTGTTCTCGTGCGCCTCCAGGCCCTCGGCGTCCTTCGCGGTCGCGGAGATCTTGTAGACGGTGCCGCGCTCCAGCTGGCCGGAGGGCTTCCAGCTCAGCCCGTCGGCCGCTATCTCGCCCTCGACGGTCTTGCCCTCGGCGGAGGTCATGGTGACCTCGGTGAGCTTGCCGTCGGTGACGGTGACCTTGGCGTCGTCGTTGATCGACGCGTTCTGGGCGCCGTTCTTGGGCGTGATGGTGATCTGCGCCTTGGAGGTCTTCTGCGCGGCTGCCTCGTCGACCTGGGCCTGCGACTGACCGCTCTGCGAGGCGTCGGCGGCGCTGCCGCCCTTGTCGCCGTCGTTGCACGCCGAGAGCACCAGCACGCCACCGAGCACCGCGGCTGCGGCCGCCAGGCCCTTGCGGCGCTTGCCGTCCGTCATCACACGCTTCTCCATCGTCGCCGACTACCTGCCATTTCCCACTGAAACACCCATGAGAACCCGCCCGGTTCCACAACCGGGGGGTTTGTGGGGAACACCACTGCTCCACCGATGCACACGCTTCCGCGGAGCGATCGGTTCCCCGAGGGGCTCCCCTACCCGCGCGAGGGCCCCGGGACGCGGGCGTCCCGGGGCCCTCGGAGGCCTGCGCGCCGGTCAGTCGCCGACGGGCCGGTCCCCCTCGTCCGAGTCGTCGTCCCACCCCTCATCTTCGTCGTCGAGGTCCCACTCCTCCGCATCGGGGTCGTAGTCGATCTCCTCGGTGCTCCAGGAGGCCTGGACGAGGTCGACGCCCGGCACGCCGGCGACCACGTCGAAGGGCTCGACGAGGTACGCCAGGGCCTCCGCGCTGTCCTCGGCGACGGCGGCCCGGGCGTGGGTGCGCTCCTCCTCCGGCATGGACGTGTCGGCGTCGATCCGGCCGAGCGCGGCGTCGGTGACCTCGGCGGGCCCGTCGATCTCCAGGACGAGATCGACCCGAAGGCGTACATAGCGTGATGTCTCGGAAGTGCTCATGGGCGGAGCGTAGAACGCCGGGGCTCCTCGGGTTTCCCGCGACCCGCTGAGTTCAATACCATCAGCGCACCTACCAATTCGCGGTTTCCGCAAGGGGGATCGAAAACCCGTGTCCGTCGCTCGACGCCCGCTGCTCACCGCCACCGCCGCCGGGACGCTGCTCTGCGCGCTGTGGTTCGTGCCGTCCGCGAACGCCACCGGCGAGCAGGGCAGAGACGGCGCCGCGGCCTCGGCCGCGACGGAGGCGGGGACCGCGGACGGGGCCACCACCCGGCTCGCCGAGACGGGCGGCCCGAGCACCACGCCGTACGTGCTGGGCGGGACGCTGTTCCTGGGCGTGGGGGCCGGCTTCGTGACGCTGGCGATGCGCCGCGGCGGCCGCGCCTCCTGAGCGCCTGGACGTACGGACCCGGGACGTGCGGGCCCGGGCCCCGGGACGTACGGAGCATCCGGACGTACGCGCTCCTGGACGTACGAGAAGGGCCGCCCCCGTCCGTCGGGGGCGGCCCTTCTCGTGCTGCTGCTCGGGGTTACGCCAGCGGGCCGGTGACCGGCTCGACGGCGGCGACCAGGCGGCCGGCCCGTACGAAGGCGTCGGCGGCGGCCAGGTCGGGGGCGAGGAAACGATCCGGCCCGGGACCCTCGACACCGGCGGCGCGCAGCGCCTCGATGGCGGCCTGCGAGGCGGGTGCCGGGCTCAGGCCGTGGCGCAGCTCGATGCCGCGGGTGGCGGCGTAGAGCTCGACGGCGATGATCCGGGTGAGGTTGTCGATCGCGGTGCGCAGCTTGCGGGCGGCGGACCAGCCCATGGAGACGTGGTCCTCCTGCATCGCCGAGGACGGGATGGAGTCGGCGGAGGCCGGGACGGCGAGCCGCTTCATCTCGCTGACCAGGGCGGCCTGCGTGTACTGGGCGATCATCAGGCCCGAGTCCACGCCGGCGTCGTCGGCCAGGAAGGCGGGCAGGCCGTGCGAGCGGTTCTTGTCGAGCAGCCGGTCGGTGCGGCGCTCGGCGATCGAGCCGAGGTCGGCGGCGGCGATGGCGAGGAAGTCGAGGACGTACGCGACGGGGGCGCCGTGGAAGTTGCCGTTGGAGCGGACCTCGCCGCTGGGCAGCACGATCGGGTTGTCGACGGCGGCGGCGAGCTCGCGCTCGGCGACCAGGCGGGCGTGCGCCATGGTGTCGCGGCCGGCGCCGGCGACCTGCGGGGCGCAGCGCACCGAGTAGGCGTCCTGGACCCGGGGGGCCTCGCCGCTCTGGTAGTGCCCGGTGAGCTCGGAGCCCTTGAGGACGGCGAGCATGTTGGCGGCGGAGGCGCCCTGCCCGGGGTGGGGGCGGACGTCGTGCAGCTCGGGCTCCAGGACCTTCTCGGTGCCGAGCAGGGCCTCCAGGGAGAGGGCGGCGGTGATGTCGGCCGACTTGTAGAGGTTGTCGAGGTCGGCGAGGGCCATGATCAGCATGCCGAGCATGCCGTCGGTGCCGTTGAGGAGGGCGAGGCCCTCCTTCTCGCGCAGCTCGACGGGCTGGATGCCGGCGGCGGCGAGCAGCTCGCCGGCCGGCCGCACCGCGCCGTCGGGGCCCTCGGCGTCGCCCTCGCCCATGAGCGCGAGCGCGCAGTGGGAGAGCGGTGCGAGGTCGCCGGAGCAGCCGAGGGAGCCGTACTCGTGGACGACCGGGGTGATGCCCGCGTTCAGCACGTCGGCCATGGTCTGGGCGACCTCGGGGCGGACGCCGGTGTAGCCGGAGGCGACGGTCTTGAGGCGCAGGAACATCAGCGCGCGGACGACCTCGCGCTCGACCCGCGGGCCCATGCCGGCGGCGTGCGAGCGGACGATGTTGCGCTGGAGCTGGGTGCGCAGGTCATGCCCGATGTGCCGGGTGGCCAGGGCGCCGAAGCCGGTGGAGACGCCGTACACCGGCTCGGGCTTGGCGGCGAGCGCGTCCACGGTGGCGCGGGCGGCGGCGAGCGCCTGGACGGCTTCGGGAGACAGCTCGACGCGCGCGCCGTGGCGGGCGACGTCGATGACGTCCTGCGGGGTGGTGCCGGACGTCCCAAGGACGACAGTCTGCATATCCATATTCAGAACCTTACGGATTGAAGAGCGACCTGTCACTAGGTGACTTCGTCACCGGTCCGGCGGGGACGGACCCCTTACGAGGGCCGTGCGAGGAGCTCGCGAGGGCCGTGCGCGGCCCCTGCGAAGTCCTTACGAGTCTGACCCGTGGGGCGGCCGGCGGCGCAGCAGACGGCGCCAGAGGGGGACGGTCGCGCGCCCGGTGCGGCCGAAGAGCTCGCGGCGCATCAGCTCCAGCGACTCCGCGTACTCCAGGACCTCGGGGTGGCCGGGCCCGAGGGCGCTCCGCAGCTCCTCCACCGCGCGGGCGAGCAGGGCGGCGGCCTCCTCGTGGCGGCCCAGGTCCCAGTAGCTGACGGCGAGGTTGCCCCGCAGGAAGGCGGTCTGGTGGTGCTCGGGCCCGAGCAGGTGCTCGGCGTCCGCGAGCGCGCGCTCCTTGAGCGCCGCCGACTCGGCGAACCGCCCCGAGGCGTGATAGGCGGTGGCGAGGTTGTTGCGTACGCCCAGGAGCTCGGGGTGGTACGGGCCCACCGCCGCCTCCATCTCCGCCAGGGCCCGCTCGGCCAGGACGACCGCCTCGGGGAGCCGGCCCACCTGCTGCAGATAGGCCGCCAGGTTGGCGCGGGCCTGGGCGGTGTCCGCGCCGCCGGGCCCGAAGAGCCGCTCCCGGTCAGCGAGGACCCGCTCCATCAGCGTCACGGCCTCCGGGAGCCGCCCGGCGTGGGCATAGGAGGTCGCGAGGTTGGCGGCGGCGACGAGGGTGTCGTGGTCGTCGGGCCCCGCCGTGCGCTCGCGGGCGGCCAGCACCCCTTCCTCGACCTCGATGGCCTCGGCGATCCGGCCCGTCCGCCCGTACGCGTCGGCCAGCCGCCCGAGGGCGTGCAGGGTGTCGGGGTGCTCGGGGCCCAGGACGGCGGTGCAGGAGGCGACGACCTCGCCCCAGTGGGCCGTCGCGGCGTCGAGCCGGCCCTCCCGGAGCAGGCTGACCCCGGCCACGAACACCAGCTGCCGGCAGTCGACCAGTTCCCACATCAGCGGGCCCACGGCGGCGGCGAGGCCGTCCGCGTTCGCCCGCAGCAGCGCCGCCAGCTCCCCGTCAGGGCGCTCCGGCTCCGGCCACAGGAACTCCAGGGCCTCGGCCGCCGCCTCCGCCAGGCCGGCGATGTCCTCCTCCGGGGTCGTCTCCCGCACCGCCCGCGCCGTCAGGGCGTGCATCCGCACCCGGCCCGTACCGCTGTCGCAGGTCAGCAGGGCGTAGCGGTGGAGGACGCGCAGGCTCGCGCGGATCTCATCGGGCTCGTGGTCGCCGAGCGGGTCGAGCTGGTCGAGCACCGCCTCCGTCTCCCACAGCGCCTCCGGGTGCCCGGCCGGGTCCAGAAGCGCGGCCAGGCGCAGGACCGGGCGGGCGAGGCCGGCCGGGTCGGCGGCCTCGGCGGCGTCGAGGGAGAGCAGCAGGGTGGTGGCCACGGCCCGGCCGTAGCCCTCGGCGTCGGCGGAGGGCGGCAGCGCGTCGCCGAGGGAGGAGCGGCGGAAGAGGGCGAGGTAGGCGGCGCAGCCGAGGCCGTTGTTGAGCATGTACGCGGCGGCGTGCCCGAGCGCGAGCGGGAGGTGTCCGAGTGCCTCGGCCAGCTCCTCCTCCGCCCCGTCCGCGAGGCCCGGTTCCTCGGCGAGCCGGGCGCGCAGATAGGCGACCGCCTCGGCCGGTTCGTACACGTCGACGGGGACCCGGCGGCGGCCGCCGCCGGTGAGCCGGGCGTCGTGGAGGCGGGTGGTGGCGAGCACCCAGCCGGTGCCGGTGCGGCTGCTCGGCCACCAGCCGTCGACGGCGGCCGGGTCGGCGATGTCGTCGAGGACGACCAGCCAGCGGCGCTCGGTGGTGGCGAGCCAGCCGAGGAACGCGCGGGCGTCGGCCTCCGGGTCCTCCCCCGTCGCGCCGGGCGCGGCGACCCGCAGCGCGGCGCGCGCGTAGAGGGTGACGAGCTGCTGGAGCTCGCCGGCCGGGACCCACACCACGAGTTCGGTGCCCTCGGCGACGGCCCCGGCGGCGTACGAGGCGGCGAGCTGCGACTTGCCGACCCCGCCGCCGCCGGACAGGACCTGCGTCAGCACCGCCGTGCCGCCCTCGGCCCGCACCGCGTCGATCCGCTCGCGCAGGCCGGTGCGCGGCTGGAACGCGGAGGCGAGCGCGGGTACGGCCCCGACCTCGACGGGCCACTCGACCGCCGCCGGGGCGGGCGCCTGGTGCACGACGACGGAGCTGTACGGGCCGAGCGCGCTGTACGCGACGTCGCCGCCGACCTCGACGCCCGGCTCCGCGCGCGGCCGCCGGCGTCTCACCCGCGCTCGCTCTCGTCCCCGAGCGCGGAGTCCCGCACGTCTCCGAGGACCACGGTGCTGTCCGGCCCGCCGCGCACGTCGTCCACCACCGGACGCGGGCCGCCCGCCGCGCCCGCCGTCCCGGCGGTCGGCGGACCCGTCACCTTCGACCCCCGCCCGAGCGCGCTCCCGCTGACGCTCCCGTCGACCACGACGGCCCCCCGCCCGGCCCTCACCCGCCGCCCCGCCGCGGCGGGCCGCGCGCTGACGACGGTGAACCCGCCGAGCAGCACGCTCACGACGACCCCGACGACGCTCGCGATCTTCTCGCCCTGCTCCAGATCCCCCACGAGCACGACGACCACCAACCCGACGGCCACGACCCCCGTCACCCCGGCCACCACCCACCGCCCCACGCTCACGCGCACTCCCTCCCGCCGAAGGCCTCTCCCGCACCTGGCGCTGCGAACGGGGGCTCAGCCTAGGGCGGTTGGCGCCGCGACGCAGGGGGTACCCGCGAGGAGGTCCAAGAAGTCCCGGCAGCGGCCAGGCGCTTTCGCCGTTCCCCGGTCACCGGTGATTCTCGCCGTACGAACGCCCGACGGGAACGAGGCCGCCGCGGTCGGGATGCATCGGGAACGGGTGGAGTTCCGGACTTTCCGACCGCAGCGTCACGTGAGAAGAGTGCACGGACTTCAGCAGCCAGACGAAGCTCAGCCCTTCATCGGGTCTCCACCCGCCTTTCCCCGCCCACGAACCTGAGAACGTCGACGAAGCTCTCGAGGAAGAAGCCGTCCCCCTCCCCGACCAGCCAAAAACGGGAACCAGCCCCCATGTCGCCCATGAAGACGGCGACACTGATGTCGGAATTCACCGCCACCGGTGCCAGCTCAACGCCAGGATCGATCCCCTCGTCCTCCGGAAGACCGATGTCCCGGAAGTCTTCCAGGAGCCTCGAAGCGGCCTCGCCCAGCCCGCCGGGGGACCAGTCCTTGACGCCGAGGAAAGCAAGGTTGAAACCATTCATCCCGTCGCTGGCCTCGAGGAATTCCCGATACCCATCGTCCCAGACCGCCCCCAGTCTTTCCTCCAGCTCCGCTCGGGCAGAGGCTGGCGCCGGGTCGTACAGAGCAGGCGCCGGAGTGAAGCCGACGGGCGACATCGAGAAGTACTCGGAGACCCGGTCCCGGAAAATCTGACAGAGCACATCCTTGACCTGCACTGCACACTCCAGCCTGCGGTCATCAACTGCGTGGTGGAGGTCGACGGTACCCGGGCCGCGCCGGCCTGGGGAGCGGAGGCTGCGGACCCGGCGGCGCCGGGGCCCGGTGATCGGGTCCCGGCGCCGCCTGCCCCCCCCCTGCTCTCAGGTGGTCGTCAGGACGGGTTCAGTTTGATCGCGAAGCCGTTGAAGATGGACCAGACGTCGACCCAGCCGATGCCCGTGCTGCACTCCTTCACCGCGTTGCAGCCGTAGCCCACGCTCACGATGCCGTTGAGCTGACGCGAGTCCGGGTCGTTGATGTAGATGACCGGGCCGCCGCTGTCGCCGCCGCGGACGACGATGCCGCCGTAGTGCGGGACGCCGTAACTGCCCCAGACGGTCGTGCCGTTGACGTTCCAGCTGACGTTGCCCGCGTAGACGGTGCGGATGTTGCAGACGACCTTGGAGTTGTAGCCCAGCTGGCAGGTGAAGTCGCCGACGGCGACGTTGCGGACGCCGTTCAGGTAGCGGCTGTAGCCGTTCGCGTCCGTGCCGTCCCAGGTGCGGCGGTAGGTCGGGGTCTCGATGAAGGCGGAGTCCAGGTCCGTGCGCTTGTACTTGACCTGGCCGATGTAGTTGCCGCCGGCCGCCCACACGTTGTCGTTGACGTTGTAGCAGTGGCCGGCGGTGACCAGCCACTGGCGGCCGTCCCAGGTGCTGACGGCGGGGATGCCGCTGGTGCAGTACGACTTGTCGCCGTACGCCGGGCCGAGCGCGGCGCCCGCGTAGAAGGGCGAGGTGTCGTTCCAGCGGTTCACCGGGACCGCCGCCGGTGCCTGCCGGACCCGGACCGGGGTGGCCCCGGCGGCCGCGCGCTGTACGGCGACGGACGGCGAGGCGAAGTAGACGCGGGCCGCGTCCGGCTTGTCCACGCCGAGTTCGATGGTGGCGCCGTCCACCGAGGCGGCGGCGAGCGAGACGGAGAAGGGCAGGTCCGCGCGGGAGGTGAGGGCGTCGATCTCCGTCCTCAGGTCGCGGAGGGACTTCTTGGCGGGGCGGATCCGCAGCAGCCCGGTGTCCGCCTTCGGGTTCGCCCGGTGCGCGGCGGCCAGGAACTTCCCGCCCTGCGCCGGGTCGGTCAGATAGACGTTGACGGAGCGGTAGTCGGCGGCCATTTCGACCTGGGTGTAGATCGCCGCCCAGTCGCCCCGCCCGGCCTGGGCGGCGGCGTCGGCGGCGAGCCGCAGCGGTTCGAGCACGCGGGCCTGTCGTTCCGGGGACAGGGCCGCGACCTTGTCGGCGGTCAGCGGCCCGGGCGACTCCGCGCCGGCGGAGTTCGCCAGGACGGGCAGCAGGACCAGCGCTCCCACGAAGGCGAGCGAACGTCTGAGACGACTCTTCATGAAGCCCCCTGATCAACCGTCACCGACCCCGCGGACGCGGGGTCCCGGTGCCGGATGACACTAGGGACCGGGCGCGCGCCGGCAAGGGCGCACGGACCCGGCGGCACGGCGTCCGCCCGGCCGGCCCCGCGCCCCGGTGGGACGGCCGGAGCCGCCGCGCGCTCCCCCCGCCCCCTCCGCCCGGCCCCCGCCGGGCGCACCCGGGCGCACGGCCCGCTCGCCCCCGCGGGGCCACCACGACACCGCCCCGGCCGGGCCCCGGCCGCCCGTGGCGCACGGAAGGCGCACGCCCGCGGGGGCGTGCGCCGGCCCTGCCGGGTGCGCCGTACGGCCTCCGATCCGTCCCGATCGCCCCTACGCAGCCGGCATGCCGCCCGCTACGGCACGACGCCGACCACGGCTACGCCCGAGTCCCGCCGCCCTACCTCGGCGGCGCGTCCCGGAACCGGCGGCGGTCCCGTGCCCCCGGCGGCGCGTCGGCGAGGCGGATCACCGTGCCGTCGCGGCCCGCGACCACCGGTTTCGCCGAGCGGGCGGCCTTCGCCTGGTACTGGGCCGCGTCGGCGAGGCGGAAGAGGCGGCGGGCCGACTTCAGCGGGCCGATCGGGTCGCCGGTGGACGCGACCCCGCAGGCCACGCCCTCGCCGAGCTCCAGCTCCGCGGCCCGTACGCACAGCTCCTCGGCGACGGCCACCACCTCGTCGGCCGTCGGGCCGACCGTGAGCAGGCAGAACTCGTCGCCGCCGAGGCGGGCCGCCAGCGCGCCGGGAAGCATCGCGCCGCACCGGGACAGCACGGAGCCGAAGCGTTCGAGGAGCCGGTCGCCGACCGCGTGGCCGTGGGTGTCGTTGACCCGCTTGAGGCCGTTGAGGTCGCAGACGAGCAGGCTCACCACGGAGCCGTCCTCGCGGTAGCGCTCGATCGCCTCGTCGAGCCGGGCGTCGACCGCCCGGCGGTTGGCGAGGCCGGTCAGCGGGTCGGTGAAGGCCAGTTTGCGGACCTCCTCCAGGCGCTCGGCCTGGGCGATCCCGGCCGCCACGACCGCCGCGAGCACGGTGGCGAAGTCGGCGTCCTCGCGGTCGAAGGGCACGGCCCCGGCCGGCCGCGCCACGTACAGCTCGCCCCAGGCCCGCCCGTGCAGCACGACCGGCGCGACCACGCAGCAGCCGCGGCCGCGCCGCCGAAGCCCGGTGACCCGGCCGGTGGGCACCCGGTCGTCGGCGGTCTCCACCCAGGCGTCGGGCTCGCCGCCGCCCGCCCACTGCTCGTGCAGGAACTCGGTGATCTCCGGGAACTGGTGCACCGGGTACGTCTCGGCGTCGGGGAACTCCTCCTCCCCGACCGCCCGCGCCCCGGCGTTCACCAGGACCTTCAGCCGGCCGTGGTCCCGTTCCCAGACGGAGAGCGCGGCGAAGCTGCCGCCCAGCCCGGCGCAGGCGCCCAGCGCGGCGGCGCGCCAGAACTCCCGCGGAGTGTGCGCCGCCGCCATCGCCTGTGCCAGCGCCACCACGGCCCGCAGCCGCACATCCTCACCCATTCCTCCAGCTTAGGGAGGATTGATCCGTTTTCCCTTCCGAGACGTCACGGAAAGTTACATATAGTGAAAATCGGGAGCAATTGCACACGTGCGGCGCCACACCACCGGGCAGCGCCACCGCGCCCACCGACCTCGCCGCCCCGGTCCTCGACGGAAGCCCGGCTCACTCCCCCGGCCACTCCGGCTTCCGCTTCTCGTTGAAGGCGGCCACGCCCTCCGCCCGGTCGCCGGAGAAGGCCACCGAGCGCCAGGCCCCGTCCTCGACCTCCAGGCCGGCCCGCAGGTCCAGGCCCTGGCCGAGCCGCATGGCCTTCTTCGCGGCGCGCAGGCCCACCGGCGAGTTCGCCGCGATCCGGCCGGCCAGCTCCATCGCGGCGGTCCTGGCGTCGTCCTCCAGGAGGTCCACCAGACCCAGCTCGCGGGCCTCGGCGGCCTCCACCCGGCGGGCCGTGAAGACCAGCTCGGCGGCCCGCGCCGCGCCCACCCGGCGCGGCAGCAGCTGGGTGCCGCCACCGCCGGGGATCACGCCCACCGAGACCTCGGGCAGGCCCACGACGGTGCTCGCGTCGCCCACGATCACGTCGCACGAGAGCGCCAGCTCGTAACCGCCGCCGAGCGCGAAGCCGTGCACGGCCGCGACGGTCGGCATGGGCAGCTCCAGGACGCCGGTGTAGGCGGCGCGGGCCACCGGTCGCTGCCGGACCAGCTCGGCGTCGCTGAAGGAGTTGCGCTCCTTGAGGTCGGCGCCGACGCAGAAGGCCCGGTCGTTCGAGGAGGTCAGCACGGTGACCCGGACGGCGGGGTCGGCGGCGAGCGCGGCGCAGGCGGCGCCGATGGAGCGGGCCATCTCGGAGGAGACGGCGTTCATCGCCTTGGGCCGGTCGAGCACCAGCTCGGCGACGTGCCCGGCTCCCTCCTTGCGGACCACGACGAACTCACCAAAACGCTGCTCGGACATGCGGAGGCCCTCCCGGTTAACGAGTGTTCACCGGAGATCCTAGGTCGTTTCTTTCGGATCGGGCCGGATCAGCGAGCGGCGTCCGGTGCCGTGCATCGCAAGGCGGAGGAGGGAAGCGATGCGGAGCATCGGCGACCGACGACAACGCGGCGAGGCGCGGTGCAGGGCGTCGAGAGCCCGGCAAGATCCGGAAGAGACGGCCTAGGTCGGACGGCGGCTCAGCAGCCAGGGCTCCACGACGCCCAGTCCGCGCACCGGGCGCTGCCACATCGGCTGGAGCGCGAAGCGGTACGTGGGCGGCTGCTCGCCCTCCTTCTCGGCGCGGGCGGCCTCCTCGGCGGCGCCGGTCTCGGAGACGGGCGCCGCGCCCGCCCTGGTCAGCTCCTCGGCGAAGGCGCTGTCGACCAGGACGGCGTCCTTGGGGGCTATCGAGGTGAGCCGGCTGGCCAGGTTGACGGTGGTGCCGAAGACGTCGCCCATCCGGGTCGTGACGGTGCCGAAGGCGAGCCCGACCCGGAGCGCGGGCATGGTCTCGTCGTGGCCGAGGGTCTCGATCAGGCGCAGCCCGATCTCGGCGGCGGTGCCGGCGTCGTCGGCGGCGTACAGGACCTCGTCGCCGAGGGTCTTGATGAGCCGGCCGCCGTGCGCGGCGACGAGGTCGGCGCAGGTGGTCTCGAAGGCCTCGACGAGCTCGCCGAGCTCCTCCTCCTCCAGGCGCCGGGTGAGCCGGGTGAAGCCGACGAGGTCGGCGAAGCCCACCGCCAGGCGCCGGTCGACCATCTCCTCGTCGTCGGCGGCCTGCACGACCCGGCCGGTGGCGGCGGCGAGCTGGCGCCGCCACACGTAGATCAGGAACTCCTCCAGCTCGGGCAGGAGCAGTTCGACCAGCGGGTACGTGACCTCGGTGCGGGTCATGCCGGGCTCGGGGGGCTCGGTGAGGCCCTCCAGGAAGGAGTCGATCTGCCACTCGGCGAGCCGGGCGGTGGTCTGTCCGGTGGAGCGGGCGACCTGCACGGCCATCGGCTCGCTGAGCAGTCCGGCCTCGACGAGACCGGCGAGCCGGCGCAGCGCGAGGACGTCGGCCTCGGTGAGCGCCTTGGCCTGGCCGATGTCGGCGAAGCCCATGGCGCGCCAGAAGCGGGAGGCCAGCTCCATGGAGACGCCGGCGGTGCGGGCGGCCTGGAAGGGGGTGTAGCGGCGGTCGGCGCCGAGGATGAGCTGTTCGAGGCGGATCGCCAGGGGGTCGTCGGTCGGCTCGGCCGTGTGGTCGACGACATGGTGGGGCGTGGGGTACGTGGGGTTGGTGGGTGGCTCCTCGGCCCCGGCGCCGTTGTGCGCGTCGTCGACGGTCACCGGCCGCCTCCTGCCCGTTCCCTGCCCACTTGCCCTGCCGATCTGTCGCATGGATCGCGGTCCACGATACGACAGGTGTGTGCTGGCTCACGCCCGAACCACCCCGGAGCGGGCGTGAACCGCGCGGGGAGGCGGCCGGCGCCTCCCCGCGCGGTGCGCGGGAGCGCGGTCAGTCGGCGGCCCGTACGTGGACGATGTCGCCGGCCGCGACGGCCTCGGTGCCGCCGCCCTCGGTCGCCACCACGAGCCGTCCGTCGCCGTCGACGCCGACCGCCTCGCCCTCGAGCATCCGCTCGCCGGGCAGGTCGGCGCGGACCCGGCGGCCCAGGGTGGCGCAGCCGGCCGTGTAGGCCTCCTGGAGCCCGGAGGCGGCCGGATCGCCGTCGGCCCGCACCCAGTCGCCGTACCAGCGCTCCAGGGAGCGCAGGACGGCGCGCAGCAGCGTGTCGCGGTCGGTGGAGACGGCGCCGGCGAGGGCGAGGGAGCCGGCGGCGGGCACCGGGAGCTCGTCCTCACGGAGGGTGACGTTGACGCCGAGGCCGATCACGACGCCGTCGGCGCCGGCCCGCTCGGCGAGGATGCCGCCGGTCTTGCGCTCCTCGCCGCCGACCTTCACCAGGAGGTCGTTGGGCCACTTGAGGGAAAGCTCGGTGCCGGCGGCCTCGGAGAGGCCGCGCGCGGCGGCCACTCCGGTGAGCAGCGGCAGCCAGCCCCAGCGGTGCACCGGTACGGCGGGCTTGAGCAGCACGGAGACGAAGAGGCCGGAGCGGGCGGGGGCGGTCCAGCTGCGGTCGAGCCGGCCGCGGCCGGAGGTCTGCCGCTCGGCGACCAGCACCGCGCCTTCGGGGAGTTCGTCGGCGCGGGCGGTGAGGTCCGAGTTGGTGGAGCCGGTGGACTCGACGACGTCGAGGGAGGTCCACAGGCCGTCGGGGAGCACGAGCGCGCGGCGCAGGACGGAAGCGTTGAGCGGGGGGCGGTCGAGGTCGGACCAGCGTCCCGCTGAGCCTTGGGAGGACGTCATGCAAGTCAGGTTAGGTGTGGCAAACGCCGCACTGCCGAACCGTAGGGGCGCCGATACGCTACGGGGCAGTAGCAGGGCAGTAGTCCATTCGTAGTCATTCTTCGTCCACGAACCCCCCGTGACCAGGCAGGGAGCCGCATCCCGATGTCCGAGCCGGCAGAGCACAACGAGATCGACATTCACACGACCGCGGGCAAGATCGCGGACCTGCAGCGCCGGATCGGCGAGGCCACCCACGCCGGTTCCGAGCGGGCGGTGGAGAAGCAGCACGCGAAGGGGAAGCTGACCGCGCGGGAGCGGATCGCACTGCTGCTCGACGAAGGTTCGTTCGTGGAGCTGGACGAGCTGGCCCGGCACCGCTCGACCAACTTCGGCCTGGAGAAGAACCGTCCGTACGGCGACGGCGTGGTGACCGGCTACGGCACCGTGGACGGGCGCCCGGTCGCGGTGTTCTCGCAGGACTTCACGGTCTTCGGCGGCGCCCTCGGCGAGGTCTTCGGCCAGAAGATCATCAAGGTGATGGACTTCGCGCTGAAGACCGGCTGCCCGGTCGTCGGCATCAACGACTCCGGCGGCGCCCGCATCCAGGAGGGCGTGAGCGCGCTCGGCATGTACGGCGAGATCTTCCGCCGCAACACCCACGCCTCCGGCGTGATCCCGCAGATCTCGCTGGTCGTCGGCCCGTGCGCGGGCGGCGCGGTGTACTCCCCCGCGATCACCGACTTCACGGTGATGGTGGACCAGACCTCGCACATGTTCATCACCGGTCCCGACGTCATCAAGACGGTGACGGGCGAGGACGTGGGCTTCGAGGAACTGGGCGGCGCGCGCACCCACAACACGACCTCGGGCGTGGCCCACCACATGGCGGGCGACGAGAAGGACGCCATCGAGTACGTCAAGTCCCTTCTGTCGTACCTGCCTTCGAACAACCTGTCCGAGCCGCCGGCCTTCCCGGAGGTCGCCGAGACCGAGGCGACGGACGAGGACCGCGAGCTCGACACGCTGATCCCGGACTCGGCGAACCAGCCGTACGACATGCACACGGTGATCGAGCACGTCCTGGACGAGGGCGAATTCCTGGAGACCCAGGCGATGTTCGCGCCGAACATCCTGACCGGCTTCGGCCGCGTCGAGGGCTTCCCGGTCGGCGTGGTCGCCAACCAGCCGATGCAGTTCGCCGGTTGCCTGGACATCGACGCCTCCGAGAAGGCCGCGCGCTTCGTCCGCACCTGCGACGCCTTCAACATCCCCGTGCTGACCTTCGTCGACGTGCCGGGCTTCCTGCCGGGCGTCGGCCAGGAGCACGAGGGCATCATCCGGCGCGGGGCGAAGCTGATCTACGCGTACGCCGAGGCGACCGTCCCGCTCATCACGGTCATCACCCGCAAGGCCTTCGGCGGCGCCTACGACGTCATGGGCTCCAAGCACCTGGGCGCCGACCTCAACCTGGCCTGGCCGACCGCGCAGATCGCGGTCATGGGCGCGCAGGGCGCGGTCAACATCCTGCACCGGCGCACGCTGGCCGAGGCGGAGGCGAACGGCGAGGACGTCGAGGCGGTGCGCACCCGGCTCATCCAGGAGTACGAGGACACCCTGCTCAACCCGTACATCGCGGCCGAGCGCGGCTACATCGACGGCGTGATCCTGCCGTCCGAGACCCGCCCGCAGATCGTGAAGGGGCTGCGTCAGCTGCGGACGAAGCGGGAATCCCTGCCTCCGAAGAAGCACGGCAACATCCCGCTGTAGGACCGAGACCCCGAAGGAGCCGTCGTGATCAAGGTCGTACGAGGCAACCCGACCCCCGAGGAGCTGGCCGCCGCCCTGGCGGTGGTCCAGGCCCGGGCCGCGGCCACGGCGGCGGCGGCCGCCGCGGACGCCGGCCCGGGGCTCCCCGAGGGCTGGTCGGACCCGGCCCGCATCGCCCGCAGCGTCCGGCCCCGGCCGGGCCCGCGGTCCTGGGCGCGGTCCTACTGGCCGGCCTAGCCACCGGAAGGCCCGGGCCACCGCGAGAAGGACCCGGGACTCAGGACACCGCAAGAACGGCGCGAAGGCCGGATCCCGTGTGCGGGGGGTCCGGCCTTCGGCGTGTCCGCGCGGGGGGCGGCCCGGTCGCCCGGGTCGCCCGCCTCACCGGCGGCGCAGGAAGAGCGCCGAGGCGAGGGCGCCGGCCAGCACCAGGGCCGCGTTGACCAGGACCGCGCGGGAGATGCCGTCCGGGAGGCCGTCGGTGGTGACGAGGACGGCGCTCATCACGGGGGTGCCCAGCGTGATGCCGATCTGCTGGGTCATGGTGGCGATGCCGGTGGCCATGCCCTGCTCGGCGTCGGGCAGCCCGGAGGTGGCGGTGACCATGAAGCCGACGATGGCGAGCATGTTGCCGACGCCGCCCGCGAAGGTGGCGGCGAGCAGCAGGCCGTAGGACGGCTCGACGAGGACGAGGGTGGCGGCGGCCTGGAGGAGGCCGCCGGCGATCAGCGCGGTACGGGCGGAGAAGCGGCCCAGGAAGCGCGGGGCGAGCAGGCCGCCGAGGACGGTGCCGGCGCCGAGGACGCCGAAGGACAGGCCGGCGGCGAGGGCGGAGAAGCCGAGCACGTCCTGGAGGTGCAGGGTCATCAGGAAGACCAGCGAGGTCTCGGTGGCGAAGGCGACGAGCCCGGCGAGGTTGCCCCAGACGACGGTGCGGCGCCGGAGGACGCGGACGGGGACGAGCGGGGCCGCGGAGCGGCGTTCCACCAGCGGGAAGGCGGCGAGCAGCACGGCGGCCACGCCGAGGGCCACGAGGGCGGTGGGATCGCTCCAGCCGTGCTCGCCGGCCGTGGTGAGTCCGTGGACGAGGGCGAGCAGGCCGCCGGTGACGGTGACGGCGCCGGGGACGTCGAGCCGGGAGCGCTCGGCGGGGCGGCTCTCCTTGAGGACGGCGGGGGCGACGAGCAGCACGGCGAGGGCGACGGGCACGTTGACGAAGAAGGCCCAGCGCCAGGACAGCAGGTCGGTGAGGACGCCGCCGAGGATCGCGCCGGTGGTGAACCCGGCGGACATCAGGGCCCCGTTGAGGCCGAGCGCCCGGTCGCGCAGCGGGCCCTCGGGGAAGGAGGAGGTGAGCAGGGAGAGCCCGGCGGGGGTGACGGCGGCGGTGGCGAGGCCCTGGACGACGCGGGCGGCCATCAGCGTCCCGGGGCCGGTGGCGAGGCCGCCGGCCAGGGAGGCGGCGCCGAGGACGGCGAGGCCGCCGAGGAAGATCCGGCGGCGGCCGACGAGGTCGGCGATGCGTCCGAAGAGGAGCGTGAAGCCGGCGGCGGCGAGGGCGAACGAGGTGGCGATCCACTGGAGGCCGCCGAGGGAGAAGCCGAGTCCGTCGCCGATGACGGGCAGGGCGACGTTCAGGATCGAGAAGTCGACGGCCAGCATGAACTGGGCGACGAGGAGGACGACCAGGACGAGCCGCATCCGTCCGTCCATGCGGGCGGCGGGGGCGGAGGGAGCGGCGACCGGCGCGGTGGCCGGGGCGGCAGCGGGCGCAGCCATGACGGGACCCCTTAATGGGAGACTGGTTCCGTTAAGATGCCCCAGACGGTAGCAGAGTCGAGAGCCTTAACGGAACAGGAGACCCATTTGAGCGAGAGCCCGTCGGCCGTGCCCGGCACCCAGCGCCCCGGAGGCCGCACCGCCAAGGTGCGCCGCGCGGTCCTCGACGCCACCGAGGAGACCCTCGCCACCGGCGGCTTCCACACCCTGAACATGGATCAGGTCGCCGCCGCCGCGGGCGTCGGCAAGACCACCGTCTACCGCCGCTGGGGCTCCCCCGTCGGCCTGGTCACCGACCTCCTGCACGACATGGCCGAGCAGTCCCTGCCCGCCGCCGACACCGGCACCCTCGCGGGCGACCTGCGGGCCAACGCCACGCTCGTACGGGAGACCCTCACCGACCCGCGGATGGGCGCCGTGTTCCGGGCGGTGATCGCGGCGGCGGCCTGCGACGAGACCTGCGCGGCGGCGCTGCGCGGCTTCTACCGCACCCGGCTGGCCGAATGGGCGCCGGTCGCCGCCCGCGCCGAGGCCCGCGGCGAACTGCCGCCCGGCACCGACGGCCGCGAACTCCTGCGTGCCGTCTCGGCCCCGCTCTACTACCGCTTCGCCCTGACCCACGAGGAGCTCGCACCGGCGGACGCCGAACGCGCGGTGACCGCCGCCCTCGCCGCGGCGGCGGCCGGCGCGTTCACCGCCACCGGGTCCGTCGCCGGGCCCGTCGCCGAGTCCGCCGCCGAGTCCATCGGCGGGTCCCACCCGGAGACGGCTCCTGAGACGGCTCCTGAAACGACGCCGGAGACGAAATAGTCCCCTCGGCACGGGGCGGTTGAGTACCCGTACTCAGGCGCCCCGGCGGCCCCGCCCTCCACGATCGGAACATGCTCTGGTCCGACCCCGAAGACGAGCCGCCGAAGGACATGCGCGAGATGCAGGCGATGCTGCAGCGCGCGGGTGTCCTGATCGGCGTGGCGTTAGTGGTGTGGATGCTCGTGATCGGCGCACGCCTGACGGGCTGAGGACCCGCCCGCGGCTCGCTACGCTGCCCCCATGACTGCTGATCGCCGCCGCCTCGTGCTCGCTTCCGCCTCCCCCGCCCGGCTCGGACTGCTCCGCCAGGCCGGCCTCGCGCCGGAGGTGATCGTCAGCGGTGTCGACGAGGACAAGGTGCACGCGCCGACCCCCGCCGAGCTGGCGCTCGCCCTCGCCGAGGCCAAGGCCGCGCACGTCGCGGCCCGGCCGGAGGTGAGCGGCGCCCTGGTCATCGGCTGCGACTCGGTCCTGGAGCTGGACCGGCAGGCGCTCGGCAAGCCCGCCGACGCCGCCGAGGCCACCGCCCGCTGGAAGGCGATGCGGGGCAGGGTCGGCATCCTCCAGACGGGCCACTGCGTCTACGACACGGCGGCCAAGCGCTACGAGTCGGCCACCGCCTCCACCGTGGTCCGCTTCGGCGACCCGACGGACGCCGAGATCGAGGCGTACGTGGCCAGCGGCGAACCGCTCCACGTGGCGGGCGCGTTCACCCTGGACGGGCGCTCGGCGCCGTTCATCGAGGGCATCGACGGCGACCCGGGCAACGTCATCGGCCTCTCGCTGCCGCTGCTGCGCACCCTGCTGCGCAAGCTGGACGTCGCGATCACCGACCTCTGGGCCTGAGCCGACGGGCCCGGGCCGTCCGGGTCTAAGCGGTCCGCGCCGCCTCGGTCGCGGCCGGCTCCCGGTCGGCCGCGCCCTCCCCGTACGCCACCAGGGTGAGGACGATCAGGGCGACCACGCCCATCAGGAAGGCGAAGGCCGCCCAGCCGAGCAGGCCGACCGCCACCGCGCCGAGCACGCCGTGCACGACCGCGCAGCCGATGAGCAGGGCGCGGCCCGGGCGGCCGGGGCGGCGGTCGCGGACCGCGGCGAGCAGCGGGACCAGGGCGCAGAGCAGGAGGAGTGCGCCGGAGCCGATGCCGAGGGCCCAGGTGCCGGTGTACATGAGTTCGGGGTCCATGCCGTCGAGGGACATCGACTGGGCCTTCACGAAGCGGGCCATGACCGCGTTGATCGCCACGATGCCGGGTGCTTCGAGCAGCAGGACCGCCGCCGTGACGAGTGCTATCGGTCTGCGGGCCACCTGGGCCACCCCCTGGATCCCCTTGGATACGACAGTTACCTACGGTACGGACGACGAGGCGAAGGCTACTGGCCGGTAAATCCCCGGACAAGGGTTCGTGCCGGGCGGGCGAACGCGGACCGGGTGGGCGGCGGGCGCGCAAAGAATCATTGAGCCATTCGTAGGGACTCCACAAAGAAACCCGTTTGGCGACTGGCCGCGAGAACAGAGACCTGCGCCACACCCCGGAGCTACTGTGCCGTCAAGAATCCCTGCGTACCGTGGTGCGACAAGGGATTTCACGACCCGAGCGAGCCTCCGTTCACGCTCCGTGTGGGCAAGCTCACCATTGGGGACGGGTCGAAAGGCCGTGTCGGCAGTCCCTAAACTCAGCTTGTTTCAAGGAGGGAGCCATCGTGCGCAAGGTGCTCATCGCCAACCGTGGCGAAATCGCTGTCCGCGTCGCCCGGGCCTGCCGGGACGCCGGGATCGCCAGCGTCGCCGTCTACGCCGAGCCGGACCGGGACGCCCTGCACGTCCGCGCGGCCGACGAGGCGTTCGCCCTGGGCGGTGACACCCCGGCCACCAGTTACCTGGACATGGCCAAGGTGCTCCAGGCCGCCGCCGACTCGGGCGCCGACGCGGTCCACCCGGGCTACGGCTTCCTCTCCGAGAACGCGGAGTTCGCGCAGGCGGTGCTGGACGCCGGTCTGATCTGGATCGGCCCGCCGCCGCAGGCCATCCGCGACCTGGGCGACAAGGTCGCCGCCCGCCACATCGCGCAGCGCGCCGGCGCCCCGCTGGTCGCCGGCACCCCGGACCCGGTCTCGGGCGCCGACGAGGTCGTCGCCTTCGCCGAGGAGCACGGCCTGCCGATCGCGATCAAGGCCGCCTTCGGCGGCGGCGGCCGCGGTCTGAAGGTCGCCCGCACCCTCGAAGAGGTCCCGGAGCTCTACGACTCCGCCGTCCGCGAGGCCGTCGCCGCCTTCGGCCGCGGCGAGTGCTTCGTCGAGCGCTACCTCGACAAGCCGCGGCACGTCGAGACCCAGTGCCTCGCCGACCAGCACGGCAACGTCGTGGTCGTCTCCACCCGTGACTGCTCGCTCCAGCGCCGCCACCAGAAGCTGGTCGAGGAGGCCCCGGCGCCGTTCCTGACGGAGGAGCAGAACGCCGAGCTGTACCGCGCGTCGAAGGCCATCCTCAAGGAGGCCGGCTACGTCGGCGCCGGCACCGTCGAGTTCCTCGTCGGTGTCGACGGGACGATCTCCTTCCTGGAGGTCAACACCCGCCTCCAGGTCGAGCACCCGGTCACCGAGGAGGTCACCGGCATCGACCTGGTCCGCGAGATGTTCCGCATCGCCGACGGCGAGGAGCTCGGCTACGGCGACCCGGAGATCCGCGGCCACTCCTTCGAGTTCCGCATCAACGGCGAGGACCCGGGCCGCAACTTCCTCCCGGCCCCCGGCACCGTCACCACCTTCAACCCGCCGACCGGCCCGGGCGTCCGTCTGGACGCCGGCGTCGAGTCCGGCTCGGTCATCGGCCCGGCCTGGGACTCCCTGCTCGCCAAGCTGATCGTCACCGGCGCCACCCGTGAGCAGGCGCTGCAGCGCGCCGCCCGCGCGCTGGCGGAGTTCAAGGTCGAGGGCATGGCCACCGCCATCCCGTTCCACCAGGCCGTCGTGGTCGACCCGGCGTTCACCGCCGACCCGTTCCGCGTCCACACCCGGTGGATCGAGACCGAGTTCGTCAACGAGATCAAGCCGTTCGCCCCGGCGGGCGGCGAGGCCGAGGAGGACGAGGCCGGCCGCGAGACCATCGTGGTCGAGGTCGGCGGCAAGCGCCTGGAGGTCTCCCTGCCGTCCTCGCTCGGCATGACCCTGGCCCGCACCGGCCTGGCCGCCGGCGCCAAGCCGAAGCGCCGCGCCGCCAAGAAGTCCGGCCCGACGGCCTCCGGCGACACCCTCGCGTCCCCGATGCAGGGCACCATCGTCAAGGTCGCGGTCGAGGAGGGCCAGGAGGTCAAGGAGGGCGACCTGATCGTCGTCCTGGAGGCCATGAAGATGGAGCAGCCGCTCAACGCGCACCGCTCCGGCACGGTCAAGGGCCTGAGCGCCGAGGTCGGCGCCTCGGTCACCTCCGGCGCGGCGATCTGCGAGATCAAGGACTGACGTCCGGCACCGGTACGGTACGAAGGGCCCGCGGGCGGATCGCCGCCGCGGGCCCTTCGCCGTACCGGGACCACGAGGAGGAGGGCGTACGCATGCGTGCCGACGCGCGCCGCAACCACGACCGGCTGCTCGCCGAGGCGCGGGCCGCCTTCGCCGCGCAGGGCACCGACGCGGCCCTGGAGGACATCGCCCGCCGCGCGGGGGTGGGCATCGGCACCCTCTACCGGCACTTCCCGACCCGGGAGGCACTGCTCGGCGCGGTGGTACGGGAGGGGATGGACGGGCTGCTCGACCGTGCGGCGGAGCTCGCCGGGGCACCCGATCCGGGTGCCGCCCTGGTGGCGTGGCTGCGCGCGCTGATCACCCACGCGCGCGAGTACCGGGGCCTGTCGGTGGCCCTCATGTCCGGGGCGCCCGGGCGGAGTTCGACGGTCGCCGAGTGCGGCGAGCCGCTGCGGGCGGCGGGCGCGCCGCTGCTCGACCGGGCCCGTGCGGCGGGCGCGGTGCGGGACGGGGTGACCGTCGGCGATCTGACCACGCTGGCGCACGCCATCGCCCTGGCCGCCGAACGCTCCCCGGAGGACCCGGAGTTGGCGGACCGGCTGCTCGATCTGACGCTCCGGGGGATCACGCGGTGAGCCGTGGGGACGAGGCCCTGGTGGGCCACTGGCACAGCGGCGCCTTCGACGTGGGCGCGATGGAGACCAGCGACCTGGCCTTCCTGCCCGACGGGCGGGGCTGGAGCGAGTTCTCCAGTGCGAGCGGGGAGTTGAGCGTGGGCCGGTTCCACTGGAGCTGCCCGGCGCCGGGCGTCCTGGAACTCCGCTACCGGCTGCGCGTCAACGGCACCTGGGCCCCGAACCCGGCCGACTCCGAGGACTCCGGGGGCTTCGGCACCGTCACCGACCACGGCCCGGACGACGAGGTGATCCGCACCGCCTATCGCATCGGCCCCGAGCTGCCGCCGTACGCCGACGCGCCCGTGACGGCGCTGGTGCTCGACGAACCCGTCGAGTTCGCCCGGTACTTCGAGCGGGGCCGGACGGAGATCGCGGAGAGCGACGACGTGTCCGCCGCCCCCGTCCCGTACCGCACGGGCTGAGTCCCGTACGGCACCGCTTCCGTACGGAGCGGGTCGCCGCACCGGCTTCCCTGTGCGCTCCGTCAGCGGCGGCGCAGGTCGGCGACGCGGGCGGCCGAGCGCTCGGGGGCGAGCACGTCGGCGCCCAGCGGGCCGCCGGGACCGCCCGGGCCGCCGCGGAACTGACCGCCCGGCAGCCGGCCGCCGCGCTGGCCCGGCAGCGGCAGGTCACGGCGCGGCCGGCCGCCCGGGGGGTGCTGCTCCGCACCGTGCGGGGCGGCGCCGGTGCCGGCCACCGCGATCTGCACGCCCTGGTCGGCCAGGGCCTGGAGCTCGGTGGCGGCGCGCTCGTCGTGCGCCGGGGGCTCGTCGGTGACCAGGCGGGTGATCACGTCGGTGGGCACCGTCTGGAACATGGTGTCGGTGCCGAGCTTGGTGTGGTCGGCGAGCACCACGACCTCGGCCGCCGCCTGCACGAGCGCCCGGTCCACGCTCGCGGAGAGCATGTTGGACGTGGACAGGCCGCGCTCGGCGGTCAGTCCGCTGCCGGAGAGGAAGGCCTTGGAGACCCGCAGGCCCTGGAGCGACTGCTCGGCCCCGCTGCCCACCAGCGCGTAGTTGGAGCCGCGCAGGGTGCCGCCGGTCATCACGACCTCGACCCGGTTGGCGTGGGCGAGGGCCTGGGCGACCAGCAGCGAGTTGGTGACGACGGTGAGCCCGGGCACCCGGGCGAGCCGGCGGGCCAGCTCCTGGGTGGTGGTGCCGGCGCCGACGACGATGGCCTCGCCCTCTTCGACGAGGTTCGCGGCGGCATCGGCGATGGCCGTCTTCTCGGCGGTGGCGAGATGGGATTTCTGCGGGAAGCCGGATTCGCGGGTGAGTCCGCCCGGCAGCACCGCACCGCCGTGCCGGCGGTCGAGGAGTCCTTCTGCCTCCAGCGCCCGCACGTCTCGCCGTACGGTCACTTCTGAGGTCTGGACGACGCGGGCGAGCTCGCGGAGCGACACGGCTCCATTGGCGCGCACCATTTCGAGGATCAACTGGCGACGTTCTGCAGCGAACACGAAACCGACAGTAACGTGACCCACAGCACTTTGGGCCGAATTGCAGAAGATGCACACAGACGGGGTCCCCACGTGATATGGGGGACCCCGTCGACATCGCGCCCCGGCTCGCGGCTATGCCCCGCCTTGCCGGGGGTTGTCCGAGTCGGCGAACCGTTCCCGCAGGCCGGAGGCCCCGTCCCGCGGGCGGTCCTGCCGGTGCTACGCCTCGCCCGCGGTCTTTCGGGTGTGCAACTGCCGTGCCACTTCCGCGATCGAGCCCGACAGGGAGGGGTACACGGTGAAAGCATTTGCGATCTGTTCGACCGTCAGATTGTTGTCGACCGCGATCGAGATGGGGTGGATCAGCTCGCTCGCGCGCGGCGCGACGACACAGCCGCCGACCACGATGCCGGTGCCCGGACGGCAGAAGATCTTGACGAAGCCGTCCCGGATGCCCTGCATCTTGGCGCGCGGGTTGCGAAGCAGCGGCAGCTTGACGACCCGGGCGTCGATCTTGCCGGCGTCCACGTCGGCCTGCGTGTAGCCGACGGTGGCGATCTCGGGGTCGGTGAAGACGTTGGAGGAGACCGTCTTCAGGTTGAGCGGGGCCACCGCGTCGCCGAGGAAGTGGTACATCGCGATGCGGCCCTGCATGGCGGCCACCGAGGCGAGCGCGAAGACGCCGGTGACGTCACCCGCCGCGTAGACGCCGGGGGCCGAGGTGCGGGAGACCTTGTCGGTCCAGATGTGGCCGGATTCCTTCAGTCGGACGCCGGCCTCCTCCAGGCCCATGCCCGCCGTGTTGGGGATGGCGCCGACGGCCATCAGGCAGTGGGTGCCGGAGATGACCCGGCCGTCGGAGAGGGTGACCTCGACCCGGTCGCCCACCCGCTTGGCGGACTCGGCGCGGGAGCGGGCCATCACGTTCATGCCGCGGCGGCGGAAGACGTCCTCCAGGACCGCGGCGGCGTCCGGGTCCTCGCCCGGCAGCACGCGGTCGCGGGAGGAGACCAGGGTGACCCGGGAGCCGAGCGCCTGGTAGGCGCCGGCGAACTCGGCGCCGGTGACGCCGGAACCGACCACGATGAGCTCCTCCGGGAGCTCCTTGAGGTCGTAGACCTGGGTCCAGTTGAGGATCCGCTCGCCGTCCGGCTTGGCGTCCGGCAGCTCGCGCGGGTGCCCGCCGGTGGCGATGAGGACGGCGTCCGCGGTGAGCGTCTCCTCGCTGCCGTCGGCGGCGGTGACGACCACCTGGCGGGAGCCGTCCATCGCCTGCCGGCCGTCGAGCCGGCCGCGGCCGCGCAGCACGCGGGCGCCGGCCCGGGTGACGGAGGCGGTGATGTCGTGCGACTGGGCGAGCGCGAGGCGCTTCACCCGGCGGTTGACCTTGCCCAGGTCGACGCCGACCACCCGGGCGGCCTGCTCGATGTGCGGGGTGTCGTCCGCGACGATGATGCCCAGCTCCTCGTAGGAGGAGTCGAAGGTGGTCATCACCTCCGCGGTGGCGATCAGGGTCTTGGAGGGAACACAGTCGGTCAGGACGGACGCGCCGCCGAGGCCGTCGCAGTCGACGACGGTCACCTCCGCGCCGAGCTGGGCGCCCACCAGGGCCGCCTCGTAGCCGCCGGGTCCACCGCCGATGATCACGATCCGGGTCACTGGGATCTACGCCTCGCGCTCTCGTTCTGCCGGGGAGTCCCCCCCGCTGGGCTGCAGTGCGTACGCCATTGTCCCGCACGCTTCAAGTGCGTACCCCATTGTCCCGCACGCGCCGGGAAGCCACGCGGCGGGGCCCGCCGAGCCCTCCGTACGGCCGCCGCAGGGTTGCCGCACGGCCGCCGCACGGCCGCCGTCACTGCGTCACCCGGGGTCACCCGGGGCGTCGCCATCCACCCCGCGCGCTCCCGTACCCTCGACCCCATGTCGCTCTACGCCGCGTACGCCGGCAACCTCGACGCGCGGCTGATGACCCGCCGCGCCCCGCACTCGCCGCTGCGCGGCACCGGCTGGCTGAACGGCTGGCGGCTGACCTTCGGCGGCGAGCAGATGGGCTGGGAGGGCGCCCTCGCCACCCTCGTGGAGGACCCGGGCTCCCAGGTCTTCGTGGCGCTGTACGACATCGCGCCCATGGACGAGGAGTCGATGGACCGCTGGGAGGGCGTCGGCCTCGACATCTACCGGCGGATGCGGGTGCGGGTGCACACCCTGGACGGCGAGGAAGCGGCCTGGGTGTACGTGCTCAACGCCTACGAGGGCGGGCTGCCCTCCGCCCGATACCTGGGCGAGGTCGCGGACGCGGCGGAGTCGGCGGGCGCCCCGCACGACTACGTGATGGAGCTGCGCAAGCGCCCCTGCTGAGGCGGAGCGCCGGGCTCCGCGCCCCCGGGCCGCGGGCTCCGGGATCTCTTCGTCGGAAACGACAAGACAACGATCACAGGTCCGTGTGCGCCGTCATCTACGCGCGTAGGGTTTCTCGGGCTAGGCTTCTGCGCGTATCAAATCCGTCCGGGGCTCCTCCTCGGACCCCCCTCCCCGAGGCGAGAGAGTCAGTGAACGCTACTGCCACCCCGTACGAGGCCGCCGAGGCCGCCGCCGCGCGCCTGCGCGAGCTGACCGGCGTCGAGACGCACGACGTCGCCCTGGTCATGGGCTCCGGCTGGGCCCCCGCCGTGGACGCGCTGGGCGCCCCCGAGGCCGAGTTCCCGGTCACCGAGCTGCCCGGCTTCCCGCCGCCGGCCGTCGAGGGCCACGGCGGCAAGATCCGCTCGTACAAGATCGGCGAGAAGCGCGCCCTGGTCTTCCTCGGCCGCACCCACTACTACGAGGGCCGCGGCGTCGCCGCCGTCGCCCACGGCGTGCGCACCGCCGTCGCCGCCGGCGTCAAGACGGTCGTCCTCACCAACGGCTGCGGCGGTCTGCGCGAGGGCATGCGCCCCGGCCAGCCGGTCCTCATCAGCGACCACATCAACCTGACGGCCGCCTCCCCGATCGTCGGCGCGAACTTCGTGGACCTCACCGACCTGTACTCGCCGCGGCTGCGCGCGCTGTGCAAGGAGGTCGACGAGACGCTGGAGGAGGGCGTGTACGTCCAGTTCCCCGGCCCGCACTACGAGACCCCGGCCGAGATCAACATGGTCCGCGTGCTGGGCGGCGACCTGGTCGGCATGTCCACCGTCCTGGAGGCCATCGCGGCCCGCGAGGCCGGCGCCGAGGTCCTCGGCATCTCCCTGGTCACCAACCTGGCGGCGGGCCTCTCGGGCGAGCCCCTGAACCACGAGGAGGTCCTCCAGGCGGGCCGCGACTCGGCCGCCCGCATGGGCGAACTCCTGACGCGGGTGCTGGACCGCATCTGAGGGTGCGCCGCCGGGGGCGCCGGGGTCCGACAGGGCTCGTGGAACTCGTGGAGCCCCTGCTCCCCCTGAAGCCCCTGGCGCTACGGACCGCTCCTGGCGCTTCCGGCGCCGCCGGGGTCCGACAGGACGCGTGGCGCTTCCGGCGCCACCGGACCGCCTCGGACCACCGGCCGCCGGGCCGGGTGCGGACGCCGCACCGGTCTGACGACCGGCGGTCCGGCCGGCCCGGGCCACGCGGCCCCGGCGCTGCCGGGCAACCGGCCACCGGACCGCTACGGGCCACCGGCCTCCGGGCCGGGCAGGCCCACAAACCGCCGCTGCCAACCGGGCACCGGCCGCCGGGCCGGGTGCGGCACGCCGCACCGGTCTGACGACCGGCGGTCCGGCCGGCCGGGGCCACGCCGCCCGGGGGCTGCCGGGCAACCGGCCACCGGACCGCTACGCGCCACCGGCGGCCGGGCCGGGCAGGCCCACAAACCGCCGTTGCCAACCGGCCGCCGAACCGACCGGGTCCACCCGGGCCCACCGGGTCCACCGGGTCCACCCGGGCCCACCGGGTCCACCGGCCCCGCCGGGCCGAAACGTTCCGCCCCGCGGGCGGGCTGCCCCCCCCTGCCGGGCTCGCCGCTCGGGGGTCCGGGGGCGGAGCCACCGGTTACGGGAAGGGGCGGGGTGGGGAAAGGCTCCGCGCAGCGGCACACCCGCCGACCCGCACGCCGGCCCCCGCGACCGGAACCCGACCCGCACCCGACCCCACCGCCCCGCCCCCGCACCGCCCCCGCCCCGTGCCCGCCCGGCGCAGGGCCCCGCATCCTTCCGCCCGTACCTCCCGAAAGGCACACCACCGTGACGCAGGACGACCTCCTCGCCCGGGCCCAGGCGTGGCTCGCCGAGGACCCCGACCAGGAGACCCGCGACGAACTCGCCGCGCTCCTCGACCGCAAGGACACCGACGAGCTCGCCGCCCGCTTCAGCGGCACCCTGCAGTTCGGCACCGCCGGCCTGCGCGGCGAGATCGGCGCCGGGCCCATGCGGATGAACCGCTCCGTGGTGATCCGCGCCGCCGCCGGCCTCGCCGCGTACCTCAAGGCCAAGGGCCACACCGGCGGACTCGTGGTCATCGGCTACGACGCCCGCTACAAGTCGGTCGACTTCGCGCGCGACACCGCCGCCGTGATGACCGGCGCCGGACTGCGCGCCGCGCTGCTGCCGCGCCCGCTGCCGACGCCCGTCCTCGCGTACGCCATAAGGCACCTGGGCGCCGTCGCCGGCGTCGAGGTGACGGCGAGCCACAACCCGCCGCGCGACAACGGCTACAAGGTCTACCTGGGCGACGGCTCGCAGATCGTGCCGCCCGCGGACGCGGAGATCGCCGCCGAGATCGACGCGGTGCGCTCGCTGAACGACGTGCCCCGCCCGTCCGAGGGCTGGGAGGTGCTCGGCGACGAGGTCCTGGAGGCCTATCTGGCCCGTACGGACGCCGTCCTCACCCCCGGTTCCCCGCGCACCGTGCGGACCGTCTACACGGCCATGCACGGCGTCGGCAAGGACGTCCTGACGGCCGCCTTCGCCCGCCACGGCTTCCCGCCGCCGGCGCTGGTCGCCGAACAGGCCGACCCGGACCCGGCGTTCCCGACCGTCGCGTTCCCGAACCCGGAGGAGCCGGGCGCCATGGACCTCGCCTTCGAGGCGGCCCGGGCCGTGGACCCCGACATCGTCATCGCCAACGACCCGGACGCCGACCGCTGCGCGGTGGCCGTGCCGGACCCCTCCGTCGAGGGCGGCTGGCGGATGCTCCGCGGCGACGAGGTGGGCGCGCTGCTCGCCGCGCACCTGGTGCACAAGGGCGCCACCGGCGTGTTCGCCGAGTCGATCGTGTCGTCCTCGCTCCTCGGCCGGATCGCCGAGGCCGCCGGCGTCGGCTACGAGGAGACGCTGACCGGCTTCAAGTGGATCGCCCGGGTGGACGGTCTGCGGTACGGCTACGAGGAGGCGCTCGGCTACTGCGTCGACCCGGAGGGCGTCCGCGACAAGGACGGCATCACGGCGGCGCTGCTCGTCGCCGAGCTGGCCTCGGAACTCAAGGAGCGCGACCGCACCCTGACCGACCTGCTCGACGACCTGGCGGTGGCGCACGGCCTGCACGCCACGGACCAGCTGTCGGTGCGCGTGGAGGACCTCGGCATCATCGCCCGCGCGATGGCGGCGCTGCGCGAGAAGCCCCCGGTGAAGCTGGCGGGTCTGACGGTCGTCTCGGCCGAGGACCTGACCAAGGGCACGGAGTCGCTGCCGCCGACCGACGGCCTGCGCTACCACCTGGAGGGCGACTACAAGGCCCGGGTGATCGTCCGCCCGTCCGGCACCGAGCCCAAGCTCAAGTGCTACCTGGAGGTCGTGGTGCCGGTCGCCGACGCGAGCGGCCTCGCCGCGGCGCGCGCGACGGCGACCACGGTGCTCGGCGCGATCAAGAAGGACCTGGCGGAGGCCGCCGGCCTCTGAGCCGGGACCGGAGCCGTTCGGGGCCCGTACGGAACTCTCCGTACGGGCCCCCGCCTTGTCCGGGCACGGGCACGTGCACCCGGACGTCCCGTACGCCCGTGCCCGCGCACGCCCCTCCCCGCCGGCCTCCGCCCGCTCGCCCGTCCGGGTGATTCGGGTCCGGCGGCGAGCCCGACGTGCGGGGCGGTTCCGGCCCGTCGGGGCAGGGTGGCCCACGTGTCCCCCGTGCCCTCGCAGCTGACCCGTCGCCGCACCGCCCGCCTGCGCCGCGTGCCGCTCCCCGCGGCGCCGCCGGGGGAGCCCGGACCGGCTTCGGGCGGCCCCCGGTGGCGGGCGGCGCTGCGGCACGCGGCCCCGGCGCTGCTCGGCTATCTCGTGGTGCGGCTGCTCGGGCTGCTCGTGCTCGCGCACTGGGCGCACCTGAAGGGGCACGGGGTCTGGCCGGCGCTCGCGACCTCGTGGGACTCGCGCTGGTACCTGGCGATCGCGGACCACGGCTACGCCCACGAGTTCCACGACCGGCCCACCGATCCGCCGCGCAGCCTGGCCTTCTTCCCGCTGTACCCGGCCCTGGTGCGGGCCGTCGCGGCGGTCACGCCGGGCTCGGCGGCCTCGGCGGGCCTGGTGCTCGCGGTGCTGTGCTCGTTCGCCGCGGCGTGGGGCGTGTTCGCGGTCGGCGACCGGCTGCGCGGGCGGCGGGCCGGGACGGTTCTGGCGGTGCTGTGGGGCGCGACGCCGGTCGCGCTGGTGCAGTGGATGGGCTACACGGAGTCGCTGTTCACGGCGCTGGCCGCGTGGGCGCTGTACGGGGTGCTGAGCGGGCGCTGGGCGTGGGCGGCGGGCCTGGCGGTCGGCGCCGGGCTGACCCGCCCGACCGGGGTCGCGGTGGCGGCGGCCGTCGCGGCGGCGGGCCTGCTCGCCGCCCGCCGGCAGGGCCGGGCGCCGCTGCTCGCGGCGGTGGTCGCGCCGCTGGGCTGGCTCGGGTACGTGGGCTGGGTGGGGCTCCGGCTGGGGCGCTGGGACGGCTACTTCGCGGTGCAGCGGGTGTGGGGCAACGTGTGGGACGGCGGCGCGGTCACCCGGGACCGGCTGCGCCAGTACCTGCTCTACTCGGCGCACCCGCAGTTCTTCCTGGCGGTGGTGTCCGTGGTGCTCCTGGTGGCGGCCGCGCTCTACCTGCTGTGCCTGGCCGACCGGCAGCCGCTGCCGCTGCTGGTGTTCACGGGCGTCCTGCTCCTGGTGGTGCTCGGCAGTGGCGGGGTCTACTTCCCGCGCGCCCGCTTCCTGCTGCCGGCCTTCCCGCTGCTCCTCCCCCTGGCGACGGCGCTCGCCCGCGCCCGTATCCCGGCCGCCGCCGTCGTCCTGGGCGGGGCCGCGCTGTCCTCGGCCTGGCTGGGGGCCTACATGCTGTTGGTCTGGTACGGGCCGCCGTGAGGCCCGGCGGCGGTGCGGGTCAGCCCGTGGCGGCCAGGACCACGAGGAGCACCAGGCCGGCCGCGGCCGGGGCGATGACCTCGTAGGCCCAGCGGACCTGCGGGGCGCCCTGCGCCTCCGGGAGGGTGCCGCGGCGCTCGGCCATCTCGCGCAGGTCGGCCACCGACTGGTCGGCGGGGGCGACCCGGGCCTTGTCCCGGACGTCGGCGGTCACCGAGGTGCGCCCGTGCGGGTCGTCCTGGGAGGCGCGGGCGGCCTGGCGGGCGGCGCGCTTGCGCTGGCGCAGCGAGACGGGGACGGCCCACAGCTGGTACTTGCGGCCCTCCTGGGTGAACACCTCGCTGGAGTAGCTGGCCCGGACGTCGGCGACGGAGCCCCAGGGCAGCGTGATGGTCCGGAAGGGGTTGCGGATCCGCAGCCGCTCGGGCCCGGCGAACACGGCGGGCCGCACGGTGAAGGCGACGATCAGCGGAATCACCAGCAGGAGCGCGGCCAGCGCCAGCCAGGGCGCACGCCCGTCCCCGCGCAGGATCGTGTCCCCGCCGAGCACCACGGCGAGCACGAGCAGGAACACCCCGCCCGCGATCCCGAGGGGCGACCGGAAGACCCGGTCCTTGACGGGCTCGGACGGCTCGGAGGGCTGCGGCGCGGGCGGCTCGGCGGAGGTCATGGCCCGATTCTGCCTCAGCCCTCAGGCCCGGGCCGTGACGAGGTCGGCGCGTACGCCGATGTCGCCGCCCCCGGCCGCGGCACGGGGGCTCCGTACCGCTGTGACAGGACTCACGCGCCACCCCATTCCCCCACGCCCGCCCGCGCTTTCGCACGCTCGGACGAGCAGGGCCCTGTACACGCCGCTACGCGCGTAGATATGCTCGACTGGTGACCATGCCCACCACTGCACCTGCAGCACATGCTTTCGCCGACGTGACCGCGTCCGAGAGCACGCTGCGTCGCTTCCTCCACGGGCTGCCCGGCGTCGACGCCGTCGGCCTGGAGGCGCGCGCCGCGTCCCTCGGCACCCGTTCGATCAAGACCACGGCCAAGGCCTACGCCATCGACCTGGCCATCTCGATGATCGACCTGACGACGCTCGAAGGCGCGGACACCCCGGGCAAGGTCCGGGCGCTCGCCGCCAAGGCCGTCAACCCCGATCCGACCGACCGCACGACCCCGACGACCGCCGCCGTCTGCGTCTACCCGGACATGGTGGCCACCGCCAAGGCCGCCCTCGCCGGCACCGACGTCAAGGTCGCCTCGGTCGCCACGGCCTTCCCCGCCGGCCGTGCCGCGCTCCCCGTGAAGCTGGCCGACACCGCCGACGCCATCGCCGCCGGCGCCGACGAGATCGACATGGTCATCGACCGTGGCGCCTTCCTCGCCGGCCGCTACCTGGAGGTCTACGAGCAGATCGCCGCCATCAAGGCCGAGTGCGGCGACCGCGCCCGACTCAAGGTGATCTTCGAGACCGGCGAGCTGTCCACGTACGACAACATCCGCCGCGCCTCCTGGCTCGGCATGATGGCCGGCGCGGACTTCATCAAGACCTCGACCGGCAAGGTCGCGGTCAACGCCACCCCCGCCAACACGCTCCTCATGCTGGAGGCCGTGCGCGACTTCCGCGCCCAGACCGGCGTCCAGATCGGCGTGAAGCCGGCCGGTGGCATCCGCAACACCAAGGAAGCGATCAAGTTCCTGGTCCTGGTCAACGAGACCGCCGGACCGGACTGGCTGGACAACCACTGGTTCCGCTTCGGCGCCTCCAGCCTGCTCAACGACCTGCTCATGCAGCGTCAGAAGCTGGCGACCGGCCACTACTCCGGCCCCGACTACGTGACGGTGGACTGATCACCATGGCATCTGCATTCGAGTACGCACCGGCGCCCGAGTCCCGGTCCGTCGTCGACATCGCGCCGAACTACGGCCTCTTCATCGACGGCGAGTTCACCGACGCGGCCGACGGCAAGGTCTTCAAGACCGTCTCCCCCTCCACCGAGGAGGTGCTCTCCGAGGTCGCCCGCGCGGGCACCGAGGACGTGGACCGCGCGGTGAAGGCGGCCCGCAGGGCCTTCGAGAAGTGGTCGGCGCTGCCCGGCGCCGAGCGCGCCAAGTACCTCTTCCGGATCGCCCGGATCATCCAGGAGCGCAGCCGCGAGCTGGCCGTCCTGGAGACCCTGGACAACGGCAAGCCGATCAAGGAGACCCGCGACGCGGACCTCCCGCTGGTCGCCGCGCACTTCTTCTACTACGCGGGCTGGGCCGACAAGCTCGACCACGCCGGCTACGGCGCGAACCCGCGCCCGCTCGGCGTGGCCGGCCAGGTCATCCCGTGGAACTTCCCGCTGCTGATGCTGGCCTGGAAGATCGCCCCGGCGCTCGCCACCGGCAACACCGTGGTCCTCAAGCCCGCCGAGACCACCCCGCTCTCCGCCCTGTTCTTCGCGGACATCTGCCGCCAGGCCGGGCTGCCCAAGGGCGTCGTCAACATCCTCCCGGGGTACGGGGACGCGGGCGCCGCGCTCGTCGAGCACCCGGACGTGAACAAGGTGGCCTTCACCGGCTCGACCGCCGTGGGCCGCGCCATCGCGAAGTCCGTCGCGGGCACGGACAAGAAGCTCACCCTGGAGCTGGGCGGCAAGGGCGCCAACATCGTCTTCGACGACGCCCCGATCGACCAGGCCGTCGAGGGCATCGTCAACGGCATCTTCTTCAACCAGGGCCAGGTCTGCTGCGCGGGTTCGCGCCTGCTGGTCCAGGAGTCGGTCCACGACGAGCTGCTCGACTCGCTCAAGCGCCGCCTGTCGACGCTGCGCCTGGGCGACCCGCTCGACAAGAACACCGACATCGGCGCCATCAACTCCGAGGAGCAGCTGGCCCGGATCACCGCGCTCGTCGAGCAGGGCGAGGCGGAGGGCGCCGAGCGCTGGTCCGCCGCCTGCGAGATCCCCAGCTCCGGCTACTGGTTCGCCCCGACGCTCTTCACCAACGTCACCCAGGCGCACACCGTCGCCCGCGACGAGATCTTCGGCCCGGTGCTGTCCGTGCTGACCTTCCGCACCCCGGACGAGGCCGTCGCCAAGGCCAACAACAGCCAGTACGGCCTGTCGGCGGGCATCTGGACGGAGAAGGGCTCCCGCATCCTCGCGGTCGCCAACAAGCTCCGCGCGGGCGTCGTGTGGGCCAACACGTTCAACAAGTTCGACCCGACCTCGCCGTTCGGCGGCTACAAGGAGTCGGGCTTCGGCCGCGAGGGCGGCCGTCACGGTCTGGAGGCCTACCTCGATGTCTGATGCGACGCGCCTCAGTGTCTTCAAGACCTACAAGCTGTACGTGGGCGGGAAGTTCCCGCGTTCCGAGAGCGGCCGGGTGTACGAGGTGACCGACACGAAGGGCAAGTGGCTGGCGAACGCCCCGCTGGCGTCCCGCAAGGACGCGCGTGACGCCGTGGTGGCGGCCCGCAAGGCCTTCGGCGGCTGGGCGGGCGCCACCGCGTACAACCGCGGCCAGATCCTCTACCGCGTCGCCGAGATGCTGGAGGGCCGCCGCGAGCAGTTCGTGCGCGAGGTCGCCGAGGCGGAGGGCCTGGGCAAGTCGAAGGCCGCCGCGGTCGTCGACGCCGCGATCGACCGCTGGGTCTGGTACGCGGGCTGGACCGACAAGATCGCGCAGGTGGTCGGCGGCGCCAACCCGGTGGCGGGCCCGTACTTCAACCTGTCCACCCCGGAGCCGACCGGCGTCGTCACCGTCCTCGCGCCCCAGGAGTCCTCGTTCCTGGGCCTGGTGTCGGTGATCGCCCCGGTCATCGCGACCGGCAACACCGCCGTGGTCGTCGCCAGCGAGAAGGCGCCGCTCCCGGCCCTCTCCCTCGGCGAGGTGCTGGCCACCTCCGACCTGCCCGGCGGCGTGGTCAACATCCTGTCCGGCAAAGCCGCCGAGATGGGCCCGCACCTCGCGGCCCACCTCGACGTCAACGCGATCGACCTGACCGGCGCGGACGCCGACCTGGCCCGCGAGCTGGAGATCGCCGCGGCGGACAACCTCAAGCGCGTGCTGCGCCCGCGCGCCGAGGACTTCGCCGCCTCCCCCGGCACGGACCGCATGACGGCCTTCCTGGAGACCAAGACCGTCTGGCACCCGACGGGTTCGCTGGGCGCGAGCGGCTCCGCGTACTAGCCGGCGCGGACACGGCACAGGGCCCCGACCGTCCGCGCGGTCGGGGCCCTCGTACGCGTACGACAACGACGACCGCTACGGCAGCAGCCCCGTCGCCAGCGGGCCCGCCACCGGCAGGTCCGCGAGCGCGCCGCCCTTGGTGACCAGGTCCGTCGCCATGTTCGTGCCGACCGGCTTGAAGTCGGCGACCTGGGTGCCGAGGCCGTTGTCCAGCGGGTCCACGCCGGTGTTGGCCAGCGGGTCGAGCTGGAGCTCGGTCAGCGGCTTCACGCCCTGGCCGACGCCCTCCAGGGCGGCCTGGCCGTCGGTCTGGGTCAGGGTGTCGAGCGGGAGCGGCACGCCGACCCCCTCGGCGGCCTGGGCCGCGGCGCCCGCGCCGAACAGGGCGGCGCCGGCCGCCGTGACGGTGAGCCCGGCCTTCACCAGGGCGCTGCGGCGGGAGGTGCGGGGAGCGGCGTGACTCGCCATGGGTGAAGATCCTTCCGGAGGGTGGTCGGGCGGGCACCGACAGTAGTGGAGGTGTGATGCTCGATACCAACGGGTCACCTCAGGGGTCCCCTGTTGGGGGGAATGGTTCACACTGGTGTCCCGTGAGTTCCCAACCGATCCCGACCCGGGTCGTCCTGCTCGCGGGCCCCTCCGGCTCCGGCAAGTCGTCCCTCGCCGCCCGCACCGGCCTGCCGGTCCTGCGCCTCGACGACTTCTACAAGGAGGGCGACGACCCCTCCCTGCCACTGGTCGGGGAGAGCTCCGACATCGACTGGGACTCCCCGCTCTCCTGGGACGCGGACGCGGCCGTCGCCGCGATCGTGCGGCTGTGCCGCACCGGACGGACCGACGTGCCCGTCTACGACATCGCGACCAGCTCGCGGGTGGACCACGAGGTCCTCGACATCGAGCGGGTGCCGCTGTTCGTGGCGGAGGGCATCTTCGCCGCCGAGATCGTGGAGCGCTGCCGCGAGCTCGGCGTGCTCGCCGACGCGCTGTGCCTGCGCGGCCGGCCCTCGACGACCTTCCGCCGCCGGCTGCTCCGGGACCTGCGGGAGGGCCGCAAGTCGGTGCCCTTCCTGCTGCGCCGCGGCTGGCGCCTGATGCGCGCGGAGCGTTCGATCGTGGCCCGCCAGACCGCGCTCGGCGCCCACCCGTGCGCGAAGGACGAGGCACTGGGCCGGCTCGCCGCCGCGGCCGCGGGCCGCCACCGGACGCCGGTCGCCCGCTGACGGCGCGGGGCCGCACACACGGAAGGCGCGGTTCGGACAAGACCCCCGCTTGTCCGAACCGCGCCTGTTCCCCCGTACCCCCGTACGGTCCCCCGTGGTGTTCCCCCGTGTTCCCCCGTTTTCCCCCGTGTGCCCTCAGGCGACGAGCTCGCCGAAGGACTCCTCCTCGTCACGGCCGAAGCTCAGCACCTCGTCCTCGCGCAGTCGCCGCAGCGAGCGCCAGATGCTCGACTTCACCGTGCCGACACTGATGTCCAGGATCTCCGCGATCTCCGGATCGGTCCGGCCCTCGTAGTAGCGCAGCACCAGCATCGTGCGCTGCAGCTCGGGCAGCCGGGCCAGGGCCTGCCACAGGACGGCGCGCAGCTCGGTGCCGCGCATCGCGTCCGTCTCGCCCACCGTCTCCGGGAGCTCCTCGGTCGGGTACTCGTTGAGCTTGCGCCGGCGCCAGGCACTGATGTGCAGGTTGGTCATCGTGCGGCGCAGGTAGCCGCCGACCGCGGCCTTGTCGCTGATCCGGTCCCAGGCGCGGTACGTGGAGAACAGCGCGCTCTGGAGCAGGTCCTCGGCCTCGAAGCGGTCACCGGTCAGGTGGTAGGCGGTGGCGTACAGGGAGGCCCGGCGCTCCTGGACGTAGGCCGTGAACTCGGCCTCCGAACAGGAACGCTCCCCCGTGGCCTCCCCGTACGCCGCTGCCCCGTCAGTCACGGCGACCATGTACGGCGCCTTGTACTGACGCCCGACGGTCCGGGAGCACCCCCGTCCTCCCGTGACGCCGGACTTCTCGGTGTTCCGCGTGACGTCGTGGAGACGCGTGACAACTGCGCTGGAGGTGGTGCTGTGCAGTGCGTTCATCTCGCGCCCCCCGTCGGTCGGAATCCGTAGGTCCTTGATGTCGAAAAGCTTGCCCGGCCCACTTCATGGCGGTGTCCGCCGACTGTCACAGGCGTGTCACAGGGCGGGGCGGTACGGGGACGTGACTGGACGGTCGATCTCGGACGGCGCATGGGACAGAATGAGGCCGTGCCTTTCCTGTTGCTGATCGAGGACGACGACGCCATCCGCACGGCCCTCGAACTCTCCCTGTCACGCCAGGGCCACCGTGTGGCCACCGCGGCGACGGGCGAGGACGGCCTGAAGCTGCTGAAGGAACAGCGGCCGGACCTGGTCGTGCTGGACGTGATGCTGCCCGGCATCGACGGTTTCGAGGTGTGCCGCCGGATCCGGCGCACGGACCAGTTGCCGATCATCCTGCTGACCGCCCGCAGCGACGACATCGACGTGGTCGTGGGCCTGGAGTCGGGCGCGGACGACTACGTGGTCAAGCCCGTGCAGGGCCGGGTGCTCGACGCCCGGATCCGCGCGGTGCTGCGGCGCGGCGAGCGGGAGGCCACCGACTCGGCGACCTTCGGTTCGCTGGTGATCGACCGCTCCGCGATGACGGTGACGAAGAACGGGGAGGACCTGCAGCTCACGCCGACCGAGCTGCGGCTGCTCCTGGAACTGAGCCGGCGGCCCGGCCAGGCGCTGTCGCGCCAGCAGCTGCTGCGGCTGGTGTGGGAGCACGACTACCTGGGCGACTCGCGGCTGGTGGACGCCTGTGTGCAGCGGCTGCGCGCCAAGGTGGAGGACGTGCCGTCCTCGCCGACCCTGATCCGCACCGTACGGGGCGTGGGCTACCGGCTGGACGTCCCTGCGTGAGCAAGGGAATCATCTCGGCGCTCCGCTTCACGAGCCTGCGGCTCCGTCTCGTCGTCGTCTTCGCCCTGGTCGCGCTCACCGCGGCCGTCTCGGCCTCGGGCATCGCGTACTGGCTCAACCGCGAGGCCGTGCTCAAGCGCACCCAGGACGCGGCCCTGAACGACTTCCGGCAGGAGATGCAGAACCGGGCGGCGACGCTGCCGCTGCGGCCCACGCAGGAGGAGCTGCGGCGCACCGCCGAGCAGATGGCGGCGGGCAGCGCCGGCTACAGCGTGCTGCTGATCGGCGAGCGGGCGGCGGGCAAGCCGATCGTCGGCGCCTCCGACCCGGACCGCTTCACGCTCGCGGACGTGCCGGCCTCGCTGCGCACCGCCGTGTCGACCGAGCGTCCGGTGACGGACGCCAACCCGTACCGCTACCACCTGGTGTGGCAGCGCACCCGGCGCGGCTCGACGCCGTACCTGGTGGGCGGGACGAAGATCGACGGCGGTGGTCCGACCGGCTACATGTTCAAGTCGCTGGCCGCGGAGAAGGCCGACCTGAACTCGCTGGCCTGGTCGCTGGGCATCGCCACCGGTCTCGCGGTGATCGGCTCGGTGCTGCTGGCGCAGGTCGCGGCGACCACCGTGCTGCGCCCGGTGCACCGGCTCGGCGAGGCGGCCCGGCAGCTCGGCGAGGGCAAGCTCGACACCCGGCTGCGGGTCTCCGGCGCCGACGAACTGGCGGATCTCTCCCGTACGTTCAACAGCGCGGCCGAGTCGCTGCAGAAGCAGGTCGCGGACATGAGCGCGCGGGAGGAGGCGAGCCGCCGCTTCGTCGCCGACATGTCGCACGAGCTGCGCACCCCGCTGACCGCGCTGACCGCCGTCACCGAGGTCCTGGAGGACGAGCAGGACGACCTCGACCCGATGATCGCGCCGGCGGTCGCCCTGGTGGTGAGCGAGACCCGGCGGCTCAACGACCTGGTGGAGAACCTGATGGAGGTGACCCGCTTCGACGCGGGCACCGCGCGGCTGGTCCTGGACGACGTGGACATCGCCGACCAGATCACCGCCTGCATCGACGCCCGGGCCTGGCTGGACGCGGTCGACCTGGACGCCGAGCGCGGGATCGTGGCCCGGCTCGATCCGCGCCGCCTCGACGTGATCCTGGCCAATCTGATCGGCAACGCGCTGAAGCACGGCGGTTCGCCGGTGCGGGTGTCGGTGCGGACGGAGGCCGCCGAGGCCGGCGAGGAGCTGGTGATCTCGGTGCGGGACCACGGACCGGGCATCCCGGTGGAGGTGCTGCCGCACGTCTTCGACCGCTTCTACAAGGCGAGCGCCTCCCGGCCGCGTTCGGACGGCAGCGGTCTCGGCCTGTCCATCGCCATGGAGAACGCGCTGATCCACGGCGGTTCGATCACGGCCGCCAACTCCACGGACGCGGACGGGAAGGTGGACGGCGCGGTGTTCGTGCTGCGGCTTCCGCGGGGCGAGGTGGAGGAGAGTTGAGACGTCGGGGTACGGGCCGGGGCGCGGGGCTGCTGGTCCTGGGCGCCGTGCTGCTCGCGGGCTGTGGCATCCGGACCACCTCGGTGCCGGTCGACGCGGGGGCGGCGCCCTCGCGGGTGCCGTGCAGCGTGCCGGGCGCGTTCTCCGGGACCGCGGGGCAGGGCGGGCTGCCGCTGCGCGTGTACCTGCTGTGCGGGGCGCAGTTGGAGCCGGTCGAGCGGCGTTCGCCGCTGCCCGAGGAGAAGGCGGCGGGCGATCCGGTGCGGACCGCTTCGGCGCTGCTCGCGCTGCTCGCGGGCGAGCCCTCGGAGGAGGAGCGGCGGGCCGGGTTCGGCACGGCCGTGAAGGGGCCGCTGACGGTGGGCGCGGGCCGCAAGGGCGATCCGGCGGGCACGCTGCGGCTGAGCCGGCAGCCGGAGGACCTGCCGCCGACGGCGCTCGCGCAGATCGTGTGCACCTTCGCGGAGAGCGCGGCCGGCGAGTCGGCGCCCGGCGGTTCGGGCGGCGACTCGGTGGTCCTGGGCGGCCCGGGGCCGTACCAGCCGCGCCGTTACAGCTGTACGGGCGAGCTGAAGGAGCGTCCGGAGTCGGCGGTGCCCTCGGCGCCGGCGGCGGACGGGGCCTCGGCGTCCTGAGGCGCGGCGCGGCTGTCGGCTGCGTCACCCGGGCGGGCGCGGCGGAACCGATTCCGCCGGGGTGCGCGTCTTGGGGGGCGTGCAGCGTCAAGGTTCGGGCGGTTCGGGCAGTTCCGGCGGCAGTGTCGCCGTGGTCGTACGCGTGGCGGGGTTCCTGCTTCTCCTCGCGCATCTGCTGCTCGTCGCCTGGGTGACGCTCCGCCCGCGCGACGTGGCCTGGGTGACGGCGCCGAACCTGACGCCGCTGGCCGGGATCCGCGGCGATCTGGCGCTCGGTCCGGCCGAGGCGGCCCGGCGGATCGCCGGCGGGCTGCTGCTCCTGGCCCCGCTCGGGGTGCTGCTGCCGATGGCGGACGGGCGGCTCACGGTCTCCCCGTGGGCCTCGCTGACCCGGACGACGGCGGCCGGTGCGCTGGTGTCGCTGGCGGTCGAGCTGTTGCAGACGGCGGTGCCCGGGCAGGTAGTGGACGTGGACTCCGTGCTCCTGAACACGGCGGGCGTGGCGCTCGCGCACCTGTTGTGCGTGCCGGCGGCGCGGGCCCGGCTGCGGCGCGGGGCGCGCGGCGGGCGGGCGTCCCGGCCAGGCGGGTCCTCCTCGGGGAGGACGTCCAGGGTGGTTTCTCAGGGGCCGACCCCGACGATTCCCAGGGTCGGGATCGCCCCGTAGAGGGACGCTTTGTCCGGGGGTGCGGCGGCAGGATGGAGTCATCGGGAAGGCCCGATCGGAACGACCGAGACCCGGAAGCACCCGGAGAGAAGGAGCCCACCATGGCCGCTGTTGTCCGCCCCCGCGAAGGTCGCATGCTCGGCGGAGTGTGCGCGGCCCTGGCCCGGCGCTTCGGCATCTCGGCGACGACGATGCGCGTGATCTTCCTCGCCTCCTGCCTGCTGCCCGGCCCGCAGTTCCTGCTCTACCTGGCGCTGTGGGTGCTGCTGCCGGGCGAGAAGACCGCGAGCACGGCCTGGTAGGGCCGGGCCGAGGCTCGTACCGCACGCCGAAGGGGCGCCCGTCCATCACGGACGGGCGCCCCTTCGGCATGGGTGCGCGGGGCCGCTTACAGCGGCAGGCCGGCGCCGAGGCCGCCGACGGGGAGGCCGCCGAGCAGGCCGGTGGCGGCACCCAGCGGGGTGGCGGCGAGGCCGGACTGGGCGCCCTGGAGCGGGAGGTCGGCGGCCTGCTTCTGGACCTCGCCGGGGAGGTTCTGGGCCTGCTCGACGGCGCCCGGGAGGGTGGCGGCGCCCTGCTCGACACCGGTGCCGAGGGCGGTCTCGCCGCCGGTCAGGGCCTCGCCCGCGCCGGCCGGGAGGGTCGTGACGTCGTCGCCGAGCGGCACGGTGCTGGTCACCAGGCCGAGTGCGTCCAGGCCGGCGGGCGCGGCGGGGGCGGCGGAGGCCGTACCGGCGGCGACGGCGGCGAAGGCGGCACCGAGGGCGGCGACACCGAGCGTCTTGGCGGCAGACTGCTTCATCAGAAAATCTTCCTCAGGGAATCTCGGAGGCGGTACCGGCGCGACGGGGGAAAGCGCCGGGAGCACGCATGAGCAGGGGGAGTCTCGGGAATGCAGAGTGGCTACGCAAACTAGCCAGCGAGCGCCCGGTCCGCAAACACCGAAAGGCGGCCGGGCGTGGTGCGCCCGGCCGCCCCGTCCTGTTTCCCGAAGGGGCCGATCAGGCCTTCTTCTCGGAAGACTCGCTGGTGGTGGCGGTCTGCTGGAACAGCCATTCGGACTTCAGCTCGGCATATCCGGGCTTGATGACGTCGTTGATCATCGCGAGCCGTTCATCGAAAGGAATGAACGCTGATTTCATCGCATTGACCGTGAACCACTGCATGTCGTCGAGCGTGTAGCCGAATGCCTCGACCAGGAATTCGAATTCCCGGCTCATGCTGGTGCCGCTCATCAGACGGTTGTCGGTGTTGACGGTGGCGCGGAAGTGCAGCTTGCGCAGCAGGCCGATGGGGTGCTCGCGGTAGGAGGCGGCGGCGCCGGTCTGCAGGTTGGAGGTGGGGCACATCTCCAGCGGGATGCGCTTGTCGCGGACGTAGGCGGCGAGCCGGCCCAGCGAGACCGAGCCGTCGTCGGCGACCTCGATGTCGTCGATGATCCGCACGCCGTGGCCGAGCCGGTCGGCGCCGCACCACTGGAGGGCCTGCCAGATCGACGGCAGGCCGAAGGCCTCGCCGGCGTGGATGGTGAAGTGGTTGTTCTCCCGCTTCAGGTACTCGAAGGCGTCGAGGTGGCGGGTGGGCGGGAAGCCGGCCTCGGCGCCCGCGATGTCGAAGCCGACCACGCCGGAGTCGCGGTAGCGGTTGGCGAGTTCGGCGATCTCCAGGGCGCGGGCGGCGTGCCGCATCGCGGTGAGCAGCGCGCCGACCCGGATCCGGTGGCCGTTCGCCCTGGCCTGCCGCTCGCCCTCACGGAAGCCCTCGTTGACCGCCTCGACGACCTCTTCGAGGCTGAGGCCGCCCTCCAGGTGCTGCTCGGGGGCGTAGCGCACCTCGGCGTAGACGACGCCGTCCTCGGCGAGGTCGACGGCGCACTCGGCGGCGACCCGGACGAGGGCCTCGCGGGTCTGCATGACGGCGCAGGTGTGCGCGAACGTCTCCAGATAGCGCTCCAGGGAGCCGGAGTCGGCGGCCTCCCGGAACCAGATGCCGAGCTTGTCGGGCTCGGTCTCCGGAAGGCTGTCGTAGCCCTGCTCACGGGCGAGTTCGATGATCGTGCCGGGGCGCAGCCCGCCGTCGAGGTGGTCGTGCAGCAGGACCTTCGGGGCGCGGCGGATCTGGTCCGCGGAGGGGGTGCTGGGGATCTGGCTCGTCATTGCCGCACTCTAGCCCCTACGCGCGTAGAGCGCGCCCCTTCGGCGCCGGATCGGCCCCCGGGAATTTCCGGTGCGGGCGGCGGGCGGGCCCGCCTAGCCTGCGCGTATGACCCTTCCAGCGGACGCGTCCGCCACCGACGCCGAACTCCTGCGGATCCGCGGCTTCCTGTCCGCGTTCACCCGGCGGCAGGCCGAGCGGACGGTGGACTTCCCGGGCGGGTTCGCCGCGCTCGACGACGCCTACGCACTGTCCCACGGCAACAACCACGTGCTGGTGGACGGCACGCCCGACCCGGCGGCGCTGCCCGGCGTGGTCGACGAGCTCCTGGCCCATCTCCCCCACCGCACGGTGTACGTGCCGGACGCGGCCGTCGGCCGGGCCTGCGCCGGTCCGCTGCGGGAGGCCGGCTACACCCGCGCCGTCGTGCTGCTGATGCGCCACACCGGACCGGTCCCAGAGCGCGGCGGGGCGCGCGAGGTGGACCTGCCGGCGCTGCGCGGCCCGGTGGCCGAGAGCTGGCGGCGCTTCCTGCCGGACGCCTCGGACGAGGTCGTCGCGACCCTGGTGGACCGGCGGGCGGCCCGCCTGCGGGGCGCGGCCGACGTGCGGTTCCTGGCCTCGCACGACGAGTTCGGCGAGGTCGCCTCCTGGGCCGACCTCTATGTCGACCCGGCGACCGGGGTGGCCCAGATCGAGGACCTGGTCACGGCCGAGCCGTACCTCGGGCAGGGGCACGCCGGGGTCGTCCTGGACACCGCCCTGCGCCTGGCGGCGACCGCCGGCGCCACCACGACCTTCCTGACCGCCCTCGCCGACGACTGGCCGCGCCACTGGTACGCGCGGCGCGGTTTCGTGGCGGTGGGCGAAGTGCACTGCTTCGAACGGGCGTAGCAACGGCCGGGCGCGCGGCGGGTGTTCGCTCAGCGGACGATACGTAACAGAGACCGCGCGTACCACTGGCGTACACCTCGGCTTCTGAGACTGTTCTGCCATGGCGCACAACGCACTTGTGGGACCGGCCGCCGACCGGACACCCCGGCTGGGTCGGCCCGTCGCGGCGACGGCAGCGGTGACCGAGGCGGGCGGGGTGGTGCTGCTGCTGCCGGACGGGGAGACCGTGTCCGGGCGGCGGGCCTCGGTAAGGGCGCACGCGGCGGCGCTGCCGCTGGCGCGGCGGCTCGCCCGGGCGGGGCGGGCGGACGGCCTGGTGGCGCACGTGGTGCGCTACCGCGGCCGCGGCTGGAACGGCGCGGACGCGCAGCTCGCGGCGGACGCCCGGTGGGCGGTCGCGGAGGCGGTGCGGCGCTACGGCGACGTGCCGGTCTGTCTGGCGGGCCTCGGGATGGGCGCGCGGGCGGCCCTGCACGCGGGCGGCCACCCGGCGGTGGCGGCGGTCCTGGCGATCGCCCCCTGGCTGCCGGAGGACGACCGGGCGGCCGAGCCCGAGCCCGTACGCCAGTTGGTGGGGCGGCGGGTGCTGGTGGTGCACGGCACGAACGACGCCCGGACCGATCCGGAGCTGTCGTACCGCTACGCGGAGCGCGCCAAGAAGTCCAACCGCGACACCTGCCGCTTCGAGGTGCACACGGACGGGCACGCGCTGCGCCAGTACCAGGACGAAGTACGGGCGCTGGCCGCCGACTTCGTCCTGTCGACGCTGTTCGCCCGCCCGCAGAGCCGCCCGCTCGCCGACGCGATGGCGGCCCCGCCGCCGCTGGGCCTGCGCATGCCGCTGGCGGCGGGCTTCGGCGGCTCGTCGCGCTAGGGCCTGTCCGGCGGATCAGGCTCGGGCAGGCCGCGGCGTCCGGTGCGTGGGGTCTCCCCGGGCCCGCCAGGGCCCAGGGTTGGGGTCTCCCCAGGCCCGCACGGCCCAGGGTCGGGGCCCCAGGCCCGCCAGGGCCCAGGGTTGGGGTCTCCCCGGGCCCGCCACGGCCCAGGGTTGGGGTCTCCCCGGGCCCGCCACGGCCCAGGGGAAGGATCGCAAGGCGGAGGGGGCACCTCCCCGGCCGCCAGGCCGATGGGGCGGACGCGACGTCGGCCCCCGGGCCAAGCCCAGAGGGGCCATCGGCGACCGACGACAACGCGGCGAGGCACGGCACCGGGCGCCGAGAGGCCGGCGCGATCGGCGGGACGCCCCTGGGGGTCGGCGGTCACTCCGGGAGCAGGTTGCCCCGCTTGCTCAGCAGGAACTTCTTGAAGGCGGCCACCGGCGGGGTGTCCGGGTGGCCGTCGAGCCAGGCCACGCCGATCTCCCGGACGGCCCGGGGGGAGGTCACGCCGAGTTCGACGACGCCCGGGCGGGCGACCGCGGGCGGCGGCAGCAGGGCGACGCCGAGGCCCGCGGCGACCAGGCCGCGCAGGGTCTCGGCCTCCTCGCCCTCGAAGGCGACCCGGGGCGTGAACCCGGCCTGGGCGCACAGGTCGTCGGTGATGCGGCGCAGGCCGTAGCCGGGTTCCAGGGTCACGAAGGTCTCGTCGGCGGCCTCGGCGAGCCGGATGCGCTTGCGGCCGGCGAGCCGGTGGTCGTCGGGGACGACGAGCCGCAGCCGCTGTTCGTCCAGGCGGCGGGCGACCAGGTCGGGGGCGTCGGGCACCGGCGAGGTGAGGCAGAGGTCGAGGTCGCCGGCCCGGAGCCGTTCGATCATCGCCTCGCCGTAGTTCTGCACCAGGGTGAAGCGGACCCTGGGGTGGTCGACCCGGAAGGCCCGCAGCAGACCGGGCACGGTCTCGGAGCCCATGGTGTGCAGGAAGCCGAAGGCGACCCGGCCGGCCGTCGGGTCGGCGTCGGCCCGTACGGTGTCGGCGGCCCGCTCGACCTCGGCGAGGGCGCGCTCGGCGGCGGTGAGGAAGCGGCGGCCGGCCGGGGTGAGCGAGACGGTGCGCCCGCGGCGGGCGAACAGCGCGACGCCGAGGTCCTCTTCGAGCCGGACCACGGCCCGCGAGAGCGTGGACTGCGGCACGCCCATCTCGGCCGCGGCCCGGGTCACGTGCTCGTGGCGGGCGACGGCGGCGAAGTAGGCGAGCCGGGGCGCCAGCAGCAGTCCCATGTCTTCTTCGTTACTGTTCGGTGACAGCCGGGGCTGTGACCTGTACTCATGCGCCATGGGAACGATTACAGCAGTTCCGTGCATTGGACGCATGAAAGCGGGCGGCCTACGTTCGAGGCATGCCTTCCGCCAGTACCGGGGCGGCCGCCCTCCACGCGGTCGCCGACCCCCGCCTCGCCACCGACGACTCCCGCCTCTCCCCCGGCCGGCCCGGCTACCGCCGGATGAGCCTCGCGCTCTTCGCCGCCGGAGTGGCCACCTTCGCCCTCCTCTACTCCACGCAGGCGCTGCTCCCCGCGGTCTCGGCCGCCTTCGGCGCCACCGCGTCGGCGGCCTCCTGGACGGTCTCCGCCGCGACCGGCGCGCTGGCCCTGTGCGTGCTCCCGCTGAGCGCGCTGTCCGAGCGCTTCGGCCGCCGCTCGATGATGACGGCCTCCCTCGCCGTCGCGGTCGCGGTCGGTCTGCTGGTGCCGCTGGCGCCGAACCTGGAGACGCTGGTCGCGCTGCGCGCCGTGCAGGGCGCCGCGCTGGCCGGCGTCCCGGCCTCGGCGATGGCCTTCCTGGCCGAGGAGGTCCGGCCGAAGGCGCTGGTCGCCGCGATCGGCCTGTTCGTGGCGGGCAACTCGATCGGCGGCATGAGCGGCCGGATCGTCACCGGCTGGGCGGCCCAGCTGTGGGGCTGGCGGGCCGGCCTCGCGGCGGTCGGCCTGATGGCCGCGGCCTGCGCGCTCGCCTTCCGGGCGCTGCTGCCGAGGGCCCGGCACTTCACGCCCGGGACGCTGAACCCGAAGGCGCTGGCCCGGACGGTGCGCGGGCACCTCGCGGACCCGCTGCTCGTGCGCCTGTACGCGATCGGCGCGCTGTTCATGACGGTGTTCGGCGCGGTCTACACGGTGATCGGCTACCGGCTGGTCGAGGCGCCGTTCTCGCTGCCGCAGGGCGTGGTCGGCTCGGTCTTCCTGGTCTACCTGGTCGGCACGGTCTCCTCGGCCGCCGCCGGCCGGCTGGTCGGGCGGCTCGGCCGGCGCGGGGCGCTGTACCTCGCCGTGTCGACCACGGCGGCCGGTCTGCTGCTCTCCCTGGCGGACGCGCTGCCGGCCGTGCTGGCGGGCCTGGTGCTCATCACGGCGGGCTTCTTCGCGGGCCACGCGGTCGCCTCGTCCTCGGTGAGCCGCACCGCGAAGACGGGCCGCGCGCAGGCCTCGGCGCTCTACCAGTCCGCGTACTACCTGGGCAGCAGCGCGGGCGGCACGCTCGGCGCGGTCGCCTTCCACGCGGGTGGCTGGGGCGGCACGGTCGTGATCGGTCTGGTGGCGGTGCTCGGCGTCGTGTCGATCACGCTGTACGGGACGCACAGCGCCCGGGTCGCCGAGCGGCGCGAGCGGCTCGCGACGGCCTGAGGCCGCCGCGGCCGGGCCGCCGCGCGCGGCGCAACCGTCGGGCTCCCCCGTTCGTCCTAAGTGACAGGACTCTAGGGGGAGTTGACGATCATGAAGGCGATGGGAAGCACGGGGCGGAGACGGGCCGGCATCGGGCTCGCGGTCACGTCCCTGGTGGTGCCGATGACGGTGGCCCTCGGCGCCGCCCCGGCCCAGGCCGCGTCGTACTGCAACACGACGACCGGGCCGTACCAGAAGCAGGTGGAGAAGTTCCTCGGCCGGACGGTCGACGGGCGCCAGTCGCTCGCCGACTGCCGGGCGATCCAGGCCTTCCAGGCCAAGCACGGGATCACCCCGACCGCCGGGTACGCCGGGGTGATCACCTGGCGCACCATGTCGACGATGCTCGCGCAGCGGGCGGCCGGGACCAATCCCAACCGGGACGGCCGGTGCCCGACGAACAAGGGCCGGATCGCCTGCGTCGACCTGACCCGCCAGCTCAGCTGGATCCAGGACGGCGCCCGGCTGAAGTACGGACCGGTGCCGGTGCGCACCGGCAAGGACGGCACGGAGACCCGTACCGGCGCCAAGAAGATCTACTGGCGCAACATCAACCACTGGTCGACGCTCTACCACGTGTCGATGCCCTACTCGCAGTTCTTCGACGGAGGGCAGGCCTTCCACTCGACCACCAAGTCCATGTGGAACCCGCCCGGTTCGGGCGGCTGCGTCAACATGCGGCCGGCCGACGCCAAGGCGTTCTGGAACCTGCTCAGGAACGGTGACGACGTGTTCGTGTACGGGCGCAAGCCCGGGACGTGACGCCGTTCGCCGGTGGACTGTCGGTGGTCTGCGGTAGCTTCCCCTCATCGGCGTCGAACGGGCGCCGACGAGGGGCGAGTGGGGTGGACCGCATGAGCGACCAGCTGGAGAAGTACCGCACGGAGCTGACCGGTTACTGCTACCGGATGCTCGGATCCGCCTTCGAGGCGGAGGACGCGGTGCAGGACACCATGGTCCGCGCCTGGCGCTCGCTCGACTCCTTCGAGGGCCGTTCCTCGCTGCGGTCCTGGCTCTACCGGATCGCCACCAACGTGTGCCTGGACTCGCTCAGCGCGGGCAACCGGCGGGCCCGCCCGATGGACCTGACGGACCCGACGCCGGTCGCCCAGGCCCGGCTCAACGAGCGCCCGGAGATCACCTGGCTGGAGCCGGTGCCGGACGGGCGGGTGCTGCCCTCGGTGGCGGACCCGGCCGAGACCGCGGTCTCCCGCGAGACGGTGCGGCTGGCCTTCGTCGCCGCGCTCCAGCACCTGCCGCCCAAGCAGCGGGCGGTGCTGATCCTGCGCGAGGTGCTCGCCTGGAAGGCGGCCGAGGTCGCCGAGCTGCTCGGTCTGACCGTCGCCTCGGTCAACAGCGCGCTGCAGCGGGCCCGCGCCACCATCGCCGAGCACGCCCCCGCCGCGGCGGACGCGGCGGACCCGCTGGACGAGGAGCAGAAGGCGCTCCTGGAGCGCTACGTCGCCGCCTTCGAGGGGTACGACATGCAGGCGCTGACCGCGCTGCTCCACGAGGACGCGACGATGTCCATGCCGCCGTACGACCTGTGGCTGCGCGGCCACGAGGACATCGTGGGCTGGATGCTGGGCGTCGGCGAGGTGTGCCGGGGCTCGAAGCTGGTCCCGACCGTGGCGAACGGCCAGCCGGCCTTCGCGCACTACCACCCGGACCCGGAGGGCGGCTTCGCGCCGTGGGCGCTGATCGTGCTCCAGCTGCACGACGGCAAGATCGGCGGGATGGACTTCTTCCTGGACACCAAGCGCTGGTTCCCCCTCTTCGACCTGCCGGAGCGGCTGCCCGCCTGAGCTTCACGGCGGCTCGTGAGCCTCACAGCAGCTCGCGGAGACCGACGAGCCCGAGCAGCTCGCGCAGCTCGAGCCCGGCCCCGCGGAACTCCAGCCGGTGGCCGCGCCGCCGGGCCACGAGCCGCAGCCGGGCCAGCGCGTCCACGGCGCCGAGCCCGCCGCGCCCGAGGCCGCCGATCTCGCACACGACGAGCCCCGGCTCGGCCGCTTCCAGCAGCGCGCAGAGACGGCCGACGTCCTCGGGCGCGGGCGGCCCGGAGAGCCGCACGTGAAGGGTCGAAGAGGTGTCCACGACAGGGAGACCGCCGGCGTGCCCGGAACTCATCGGCGGACGCGGCGGGGGCCGGTGGACGAGTCGTCCACCGGCCCCCGCCGTGTCGCCCGGGTGCTTACGCGATGCGGTCCAGCACGATCGGGTTCGGGGTGAAGGCCGTGCCCGGGGCCGCGATGTCCCAGGCGTCCGTCAGGGACTTCAGGGCGTAGTCGAACTTCTCCGGGGTGTCCGTGTGGAGGGTCAGCAGCGGCTGGCCCGCGGTCACCGTGTCGCCCGGCTTGGCGTGCAGCTCGACGCCCGCGCCGGCCTGCACCGGGTCCTCCTTGCGGGCGCGGCCGGCGCCGAGGCGCCAGGCGGCGATGCCGATGTCGTAGGCGTCCAGGCGGGTCAGGACGCCCGAGGACGGGGCGGTGACGACGTGCTGCTCGCGGGCGACCGGGAGGGTGGCGTCCGGGTCGCCGCCCTGGGCGGCGATCATGCGGCGCCAGACGTCCATCGCGGAGCCGTCGGCGAGCGCCTTCGCCGGGTCGGCGTCCTTGATGCCGGCCGCGTCCAGCATCTCCTTGGCGAGGGCCACCGTCAGCTCGACGACGTCCGCCGGGCCGCCGCCGGCGAGGACCTCGACGGACTCGCGGACCTCCAGGGCGTTGCCCGCGGTCAGGCCGAGCGGGGTGGACATGTCGGTGAGCAGCGCGACCGTCTTCACGCCGCTGTCGGTGCCGAGCGCGACCATGGTGGAGGCGAGCTCGCGGGCGTCCTCGATGTTCTTCATGAAGGCGCCGGTGCCGACCTTGACGTCGAGGACCAGCGAGCCGGTGCCCTCGGCGATCTTCTTCGACATGATGGAGGAGGCGATCAGCGGGATGGCCTCGACCGTTCCGGTGACGTCGCGCAGCGCGTAGAGCTTCTTGTCCGCCGGGGCGAGCCCGTCGCCCGCCGCGCAGATGACCGCGCCGGTGGTGTCGAGGACGTGCAGCATCTCCTCGTTGGACAGCAGCGCGCGCCAGCCGGGGATGGACTCCAGCTTGTCGAGGGTGCCGCCGGTGTGGCCGAGGCCGCGGCCGGAGAGCTGCGGGACGGCCGCGCCGCAGGCGGCGACCAGCGGGGCGAGCGGCAGGGTGATCTTGTCGCCGACGCCGCCGGTGGAGTGCTTGTCGGCGGTCGGGCGGGAGAGCGCGTCGAAGTTCATGCGCTCGCCGCTGGCGATCATCGCCGCGGTCCAGCGGGCGATCTCCTCGCGGTTCATGCCGTTGAGCAGGATCGCCATGGCGAGCGCGGACATCTGCTCGTCGGCGACCTCCCCGCGGGTGTAGGCGTCGATGACCCAGTCGATCTGCTCGGGGCTCAGCTCGCCCTTGTCCCGCTTCGTGCGGATGACGGAGATGACGTCCATGTGGTGGTGCCTCTTTCTACGCGCATAGAGGGGGAAAGGAGGAGCGGCCCTTCCCATCGTGCCGGAAGGGCCGCTCCGAGGTACTACTTCGCCAGGTGGTCCGGGCCGAAGGCCTGCGGCAGCATCTCCGCCAGGGTGAGGAACCCGGCGGGCGTCTCCAGGACGAGCTCGGGGCCCCCGAACTCGTACAGGAGCTGCCGGCACCGGCCGCACGGCACCAGGGACTCGCCCCGGCCGTCCACGCACACGAAGTGGGTGAGCCGTCCGCCGCCGGTGGCCTGGAGCTGCGAGACCAGTCCGCACTCGGCGCACAGGCCGAGGCCGAAGGAGGCGTTCTCCACGTTGCAGCCGGAGACCACCCGCCCGTCGTCGACGAGCGCCGCCGCGCCGACCGGGAAGCCGGAGTACGGCGCGTAGGCGTGCGCCATCGCCTCGCGGGCGGTCTCCCGCAGCAGGTCCCAGTCGGCTCCGGGCGGGGGCGTCGTCACTTGCCCTGGCCCTTCCGGTACGGCAGGCCGTCCGCCTTCGGCATCCGCAGCCGCTGCGCCGACAGGGCGAGCACGAGCAGCGTCGTGATGTACGGGGCGGCGTCGACGAACTGGCTCGGGACCTCGTCGGTGAAGCCGTACCAGAGGAAGAAGCCGGCCGAGAAGACGGCGGCGAGCACGGCCGCCACGTACTTCTTCCTGTACAGCTGCCACAGGCAGGCGATCACGAGCAGCACGGCGACCAGCAGCAGCAGCGCGTGCACGTTCTCGGCGCCGCCGCGGATCTTGAGGCTGTCGGTGAAGCCGAACAGGCCGGCGCCCATGGCCATGCCGCCCGGCATCCAGTTGCCGAAGATCATGGCGGCGAGACCGATGTAGCCGCGGCCGCCGGTCTGGCCCTCCTGGTAGATGCCGGTGGAGACGATGGCCAGGAAGGCGCCGCCGAGGCCCGCGAGGGCGCCGGAGACGGCCACGGCGATGTACTTGTACTTGTAGACGTTGACGCCCAGCGACTCGGCCGCGACCGGGTTCTCGCCGCAGGAGCGCAGCCGCAGGCCGAAGGCCGTGCGCCACAGCACCCACCAGGTGGCCGGGATCAGCAGGATGGCGACCACGGTCAGCAGCGACAGGTTGGTGACCACGCCGCCGACGATGCCGGCCAGGTCGGAGATCAGGAACCAGTGCTTGGCCTGGAGGTCCTGCAGCCAGTCCGAGAGCCCCGGGATGGTGATGTCGGTGATCGGGTCGATGCGCGGGGACTGCTTGGAGGAGCCGCCCTCGGCCTCGGCGAACGTGAAGTTCGACAGGTACTGGGTGAAGCCGACCGCCAGGATGTTGATCGCCACACCGGAGACGATGTGGTTCACGTTGAACGTGACGGTGATGATCGCGTGCAGCAGGCCGCCCAGCGCGCCGCCGAGCAGACCGACGAGGACGCCCACCCAGGGGCCCCACTGGTAACCGGCCCAGGCGCCGAACCAGGTGCCGAGCACCATCATGCCCTCGAGGCCGATGTTGACGACGCCCGCGCGCTCGGACCACAGGCCGCCGAGACCGGCGAGGCCGATCGGCACGGCGAGCTGCAGGGCGCCGGAGACCTGGCCGACGGAGGTGAGGTCGTCGGCCCCGGAGACGACGCGGACCATCGAGAAGAGGAGCAGACCGGCCGCGACGATCAGCAGGATCCAGGGCCAGGTCAGCTTGCGGCGGCCGCCCGCCTTCTTGGGCGCGGCGCTCGGCTTGGCAACGGTGCCGGTGCTCATGCCGCCACCTCCTTGTCGGTCTTGAGGGCGCCGCCGGCGGCCAGCTGCTCGCCGACCTTCTGCTGCTGGCGGCGGAGGCCGTAACGGCGGACGAGCTCGTAGGAGACGACCACGGCGATCACGATGATGCCCTGCATGATCTGGGTGATCTCCTTCGGATAGCCCGCGACGTCGAGCGACGACGAGGCCTTCTCCAGGAAGGCGAAGAGCAGGGCGGCGAAGAGGATGCCGACCGGGTGGTTGCGGCCGAGCAGCGCGATGGTGATGGCGGTGAAGCCGACGCCGACCGGGAAGTCGAGGCTGTACGTGTGGGTCTCGCCGAGCAGGGTCGGCATGCCCGACAGACCGGCGAGGGCGCCGGAGAGCAGCATCGAGGTGAGGATCATCTTCTTGGCGTCGACGCCGCTGGCCTGCGCGGCGGACTCGCTGGCGCCGGTGGCGCGCAGGTCGAAGCCGAACTTGGTGCGGTTGAGGACGAACCAGTAGACGACGCCGAGCGCGAGCGCGACGAAGGTGAAGCCGTAGATGACGCCGTTGCCCTCGCCCATGTCGATGCCCGGGAACCAGCCGGACTCGGCGATCTCACCGGTGGTGAGGTTGTTCGAGCCGGCCGGCTGGACGCCGAAGTTCTTGGGCAGGATCAGCCAGGCGACCAGGGAGGTCGCGATGGCGTTGAGCATGATCGTCGAGACGACCTCGGAGACGCCGCGGGTGGTCTTGAGGACGCCGGCGATGCCGGACCAGATCGCACCGGTGAGCATCGCGGTGAGCACGATCACCAGGATGTGCAGCGGGCCGGGCAGCTCGACGGACGCGCCGATGAGGGCGGAGACCATCGCGGCGAGCCGGTACTGCCCGTCGACGCCGATGTTGAAGAGGTTCATCCGGAAGCCGATGGCGACGGCCAGGGCTGCCAGGTAGTAGATCCCGGTCTGGTTGACGATCAGGACCTGGATGTCGGAGAACCCTGCGTTGTCGACCATCAGCTGGATCGGCTCGATCGGGTCGAGACCCGTGGCGAGCAGCACCAGCATGGTGAGCACGAACGAGGAGACGAGCGCGAGCACCGGGCCGGCGGCCCCGATGATCAGCTTGTCCTTGTCGAATTTCATCATCGGGCGTCACCGTCTTCGGACTGCTGGGTGCCTTCGAGGTGGCCGCCGGCCGCGCCGGTCATGGCGGAGCCCAGCTCCTCGGGCGTGATGGTGGCGGGGTCGGCGTCCGCGACGAGCCGGCCGCGGTACATGACCTTGAGGGTGTCGGACAGGCCGATCAGCTCGTCGAGGTCGGCGGAGATCAGGAGCACCGCCAGGCCCTCGCGGCGGGCGTCGCGGATCGCGTCCCAGATCTGCGCCTGGGCGCCGACGTCCACACCGCGGGTGGGGTGGGCGGCGATCAGGAACTTCGGGGCGTGGCTCATCTCGCGGCCGACGATCAGCTTCTGCTGGTTGCCGCCGGAGAGCGAGGCCGCGGTGACGTCGATGCCGGGGGTGCGCACGTCGTACTCGCGCACGATCCGCTCGGTGTCCTTGCGGGCGGCCTTCGGGTCGAGGATGCCGCGCTTGGAGTTGGGCGCCTCGGTGACGTGGCCGAGGATGCGGTTCTCCCAGAGCGGGGCCTCCAGGAGCAGGCCGTGGCGGTGGCGGTCCTCGGGGATGTAGCCGATGCCGCCCTCGCGGCGCTTGCGCACCGAGGTCTTGGAGATGTCCTGGCCGTCGAGGGTGATGACGCCCGCGTCGGGGTTGTTCATGCCCATCAGGGCCTCGATGAGCTCGGTCTGGCCGTTGCCCTCGACGCCGGCGATGCCCAGGATCTCGCCCTTGTGGATGGTGAGCGAGATGTCGTCGAGGAGCTTGCGGCCCGCGCCGACCTCCTGGAGGGCGACCGCGCCGGACGGGTCCGGCGGGGCGGCGGTGGTGAGCGGGGCGGCCGCGGCGGCGCCGGCCTCGGTCAGGGTGAGGCCCTGGACCTGGAGCATCGGCACGTCGGTGACCGTGGACTCGCGGGTCTCCGGCGAGGGCAGCTCGGTGCCGACCATCAGCTCGGCGAGCTGCTTGGTGGTGGCGGTCTTCGGGTCGGCGGTGCCGACCGTGGTGCCGCGCCGGATGACGGTGATGTCGTCGGCGACCTTCAGGACCTCGCCCAGCTTGTGCGAGATGAAGATGACGGTCAGGCCCTCGGACTTGAGCTCGCGCAGGTTGTCGAAGAGCGCGTCGACCTCCTGCGGGACGAGCACGGCGGTCGGCTCGTCGAGGATGAGGATCTTGGCACCGCGGTAGAGGACCTTGAGGATCTCCACGCGCTGCCGGTCGGCGACGCCGAGGTCCTCGACGAGGGCGTCGGGGCGGACGCCGAGGCCGTACGCGTCGGAGATCTCCTGGATCTTCCGGCGGGCCTTGGCGCCGATGCCGTGGAGCTTCTCGCCGCCGAGGACGACGTTCTCCAGGACGGTGAGGTTGTCGGCGAGCATGAAGTGCTGGTGCACCATGCCGATGCCGCGGGCGATGGCGTCACCGGGGCTGGAGAAGGTGACCTGCTCGCCGTCGACGGCGATGGTGCCCTCGTCCGGCTTCTGCATGCCGTAGAGGATCTTCATCAGGGTCGACTTGCCGGCACCGTTCTCACCGATGAGGGCGTGCACGGTGCCCTTGCGAACGGTGATCGCGATGTCCTTGTTGGCGACGACGCCGGGGAAGCGCTTGGTGATGCCGTGGAGTTCTACGGCAGGGGGGCTGGACGCGTTGATGGCGCACTCTCCTTGGCCGGAAGGAGCGGGAGCGGACGGGCAGGGCGGGGCGAAGTTATCGTGCCGCTGGGACATCTACACGCGTAGCACTGCCGAAAATTGAAAACCCGTACGGGAATGGGGCCGGGGCCCGGTTCCAGTGGGAGTCACTGGAGCCGGGCCCGCGGCCTCAGGTCAGGACCTGGGTGCCGTTACGGCGCGGTCTTGACGGTGATCTTGCCGTCGACGATGTCCTTCTTCGCCTTGTCCACGGCGGCGACCATCTCGGTCATGCTGGAGTAGGCCGGGTTGGACGTGGCCAGGCCGACGCCGTCGGTGGCGAGGCCGTAGCGGACCTCACCGGACTGCGGCTTGCCGTCCTTGACCGACTTGATCAGGTTGTAGACGGAGTCCGAGACGTCCTTGGTGACCGAGGTCAGGATGTGGTCCTTGTACTTGGCCAGACCCTTCTGGTTGTACTGGTCCGAGTCCACGCCGATGGCCCACTTGCCGGCCGTGGCGGTGGCCTCGATCGCGCCGGAGCCGGCGAGACCGGCGGCGGCGTAGATCACGTCGGCGCCCTTGTCGAGCTGGCCCTGCGCGGCGGCCTTGCCCAGGTCGGGCTTGGAGAAGCCGTCGAAGTTCGGGGGCTGGGTCAGGTACTGGGTGAGCACCTTGGCCTTGGGGTTGGTGTCCTTGACGCCCTGGGCGAAGCCCGCCTCGAACTTCTTGATCAGCGGGACCTCGACGCCGCCGATGAAGCCGACCGTGCCGGTCTTGGACGCCTTGGCGGCGGCGACGCCGGCCAGGTAGGAGCCCTGCTCCTCGTTGAAGACGAGGTTGGCGATGTTCGGACCGGTCTTCGACGTGTCGTCGATCAGGCCGAAGGTGGTCTTCGGGAACTGCTTGGCGACCTTCTCGATGGCCGGGGCGTAGGCGAAGCCGACACCGATGACCGGGTTGTTGCCGGCGCGGGCGAGCGCGGTCAGGCGCTGCACCTTGTCGGCGTCGCCCTCACCGGCCGACGGCTCGGCCTCGGCGCCCTTGACGCCGAGCTCGTCCTCGGCCTTCTTGAGGCCCTCGTAGGCGGCGTCGTTGAAGGACTGGTCGCCGCGGCCGCCGATGTCGTAGGCGATGGCGGCCTTGGTGGCACCGGCGGAGGAGCTGGAGCTCGAACCGGAGCCGTTGGACGACTTGCCACACGCGGTGGCGGACAGGGCGAGCGCCGCGGAGGCGATGCCCACGGTGGTGATCCTGGTGATCCGGCGCAAGAGGAGGGTCCCTTCAAGACTGACCGAAAGCGCCTCTTCCGGCGCTGGTTTCGCGGCGATCGTAACGCGCGTAGATGTCAGTTAAAGACCCGTTCATGAGTCGTTATCGGATCGACGCGAACCGGCCAGGGGGTCCACCCGGGGCGTCCGGCCCGATACCGCCCGTCATACACGCTGGTACGGACGTTCGGGCCGGGCCCGCAGACGACACGCCGGGGGCTGGGCCGGACGGCTGAACGCGGACCGGCCGGCCATTAAGTCGTACTTATTGGCCGGTTTTCGTCGGGCTTTGCGGCGGCCTCCCGGCGGGCCTTCCGAGGGGCCTTCCGAGGGGTTCGGCGGGGGTCCGGCGGGAGCCGGCCCGGCGGGGGGCCCGGAGGGGGCTCAGCGGCCCGGCATCCCGTCCAGGAGCGCCGCCGCCGTGAAGAGCTCCACGCCCACCGCGATGGCCCGCTCGTCCACGTCGAAGTCGCCGGCGTGCAGGTCGCGGACCCGGGTGTCGCCGGGGACGCGGACGCCGAGGCGGGCCATGGCGCCGGGGACGTGCTCCAGGTACCAGGAGAAGTCCTCGCCGCCGAGGGACTGCTCGGTGTCCTCGACCGCGTCCGCGCCGCGTCGGGCGGCCATGGCGTCGTGGAGCAGTTCGGTGACGCCGGCGTCGTTGACCACCGGCGGGACGCCGCGGACGTAGTCCACGGTCGACTTCGCGCGGTGCAGCGTGGCGATCTCGTCGACGGCCGCGTGCACCAGGTCGGGGGCCTCGCGCCAGGTGGGCAGGTCGAGGCAGCGGACGGTGCCGGAGAGCGCGGCGTGCTGCGGGATGACGTTGGGGGCGTGCCCGGACTCGATGCGGCCCCAGGTGACCGAGAGGCCCGAGCGGGCGTCGACCCGGCGGGCCAGCACGGCCGGGACGTCGACCGCGACCCGGGCGGCGGCGGTCACCAGGTCGGTGGTGAGGTGCGGGCGCGCGGTGTGCCCGCCGGGGCCGTCGAGGGTGATCTCCAGGCGGTCGCAGGCGGAGGTGATGGGCCCGACGCGCAGCCCGATCCGGCCGGCGTCGACCTTGGGGTCGCAGTGCACGGCGACGATCCGGCCCACCCCGTCCAGGACGCCCGCCTCGACGGCGTCGGCGGCCCCGCCGGGCAGCACCTCCTCGGCGGGCTGGAACAGCAGCCGCACGGCCCCGGGCAGCCGGCCCTGGCGGTCCAGCTCGGCGAGCACGAGCCCGGCACCCAGGACGGTCGTGGTGTGCACGTCGTGGCCGCAGGCGTGGGCGCGGTTCGGCTCGGTGGAGCGGTACGGGACGGTCTTCACGTCCGGGATCGGCAGCGCGTCCAGGTCGGCGCGGAGCGCCAGCATGCCGCGCCCGGGAACCCGGGTCCCGATGTCGCAGACGAGTCCCGTGCCGCCGGGCAGGACGCGCGGGCGGAGTCCGGCGGCCTCCAGCCGGGCCCGGACGGCGGCGGTGGTGCGGAACTCCTGGTTGCCGAGCTCGGGGTGCATGTGCAAGTCCCTGCGGAACGCGATCAGTTCGGCGCGCAGGGGTTCGGACAGCGTTCCGGGCAGCGCGGAGTGCGCCGCCCCGGGGCCGGGCTCACGGGACTTCAAGTGGTTCACCTTTTGAAGGGTAGGCCCCCGAGGAGACCAACTGCCCGGTGATCACGAAAACTTCAGCCCCTTAGGGGAAAGAAATCTCATCCCCTGGGCATGACCGTCACCCTCCGTGGGTACGCTCAACCGAATTCGAGTCGTTCGGTGCGGCTCGCGGTTCCGGCGACGCCGGACAGGAAGCCCTGGGCGCGCGGCGAGGCGTTCGCGCGGAGCCACTCGGGCGCGATCTCGCAGACGGCGACCTTCACCCCGGTGCCAGCCAGGGCCAGCGGCAGGGTGTGCACGACCGTGGACGGGAAGCTCACGATGGTGCGGCCGACCGGACCGCGGCGGGCGATCAGCTCCAGCGGCAGATCGGGGCGGACCACGCCGAGGCCGGTCTCGACGGCGATCCGGTGCAGCTTCTCGGCGCTCTCGCGGCGGTGCGCGAAGTAGCGGGTGGCGCCGTGGGTGCGGGCGAGCACGGTGACGGCCCGCAGGTATTCGTCGGGGTCCACGACCCCGGTCTCCACGAGCGAGGTGCCGACCAGGTCGGCGCCGCGGGTGAGCCGGGGCGGGCCGAAGCGGGACCGGGTCCAGGAGAAGTCGTTGGCGGTGACCGTGGTGCCCTCGGGCGGCTCGACCGGCAGCGAGGTGAAGATCTCCACGGTGCGGTGCGGGCCGGGCGCGAGCTTGCGCCGGGCCAGCGAGGTGACCGGCGCGAGGACCAGTTCGCGCGGGCCCCGGCTGCCCCGCCGGTGCCAGCGCACCAGGCGTTCGCCGCGCGCCAGCTGCGCGGCGAACTCCATGGTGGCGGTGCCGTCGTCGACGACGGTGACCCGGCGGGGGCCGTACAGGGTGAGCAGCAGCTGGACGTAGCGCGAGAAGGGGTCCCCGACGATCACGCGCTCGGCGGCCCGCAGCGGGCCGGCGAGCTCGCGCAGGGTGCCGACGAGGGCGCCCCTGCCCTGCCGGGCGTCCTGCCACTTCACGGCGACGCCCTCGTCCCGGGCGAGCTGCGCCATCCGGCGCAGCTGCCCGCGGGACATCGGGTCGGTGGGCGACAGGACGACCACGGTGAGGCCGGCGTGCGCGAGCGGGGCCCCGGCCGGCGCGGCCGGCCCGGGGTCCTCCTGACCGTGGCGCCGGTCCGGCTGGGGCGGGACCGCGCCGAGGCGGTCCGGGGCGTCCCGGAGGGTGGTGGCGTGGGCCCATTCCAGGACGTTCAGCAGCTGGACCGGGCTCTCGACGAACGCCAGCCGGCCGGTCATGCGGCGACGAGTCCCGGGACGCGGCGGAGCTTCTTCATCGGGCCGAGCTCCGACTCGTAGACCTTCTTCACGCCGTCGCCGAGCGCGGTCTCGATGGTGCGGATGTCGCGGACCAGGCGCTGCAGGCCCTGCGGCTCGACGGAGGCGGCCTGGTCGGAGCCCCACATGGCGCGGTCGAGGGTGATGTGGCGCTCGACGAAGGTGGCGCCGAGGGCGACCGCGGCGAGGGTGGTCTGGAGGCCGGTCTCGTGGCCGGAGTAGCCGATCGGCACGTTCGGGTACTCCTCCTGCAGCGTCTGGATCACGCGCAGGTTCAGCTCCTCGGCCTTGGCCGGGTAGGTGGAGGTGGCGTGGCAGAGCAGGATGTTGTCGCTGCCCAGGACCTCGACCGCGTGGCGGATCTGCTTCGGGGTGGACATGCCGGTGGAGAGGATCACCGTGCGGCCGGTGGCGCGCAGTTCGCGCAGCAGCTCGTCGTCGGTGAGGGAGGCGGAGGCCACCTTGTGGGCGGGGACGTCGAACTTCTCCAGGAAGGCGACGGCCTCGGTGTCCCACGGGGAGGCGAACCAGTCGATGCCGCGCTTCTTGCAGTGCTCGTCGATGGCGCGGTACTCGTCCTCGCCGAACTCGACGCGGTGGCGGTAGTCGATGTAGGTCATGCGGCCCCAGGGGGTGTCGCGCTCGATGTCCCACTGGTCGCGCGGGGTGCAGATCTCCGGGGTGCGCTTCTGGAACTTGACGGCGTCACAGCCCGCCTCGGCGGCCACGTCGATGAGCGCGAAGGCGTTGTCCAGGTCGCCGTTGTGGTTGATGCCGATCTCGCCCGTGACGTAGACGGGCTGCCCCGGGCCGGCGGTCTTGCTGCCGAGGGTGCGCAGGCGGTTGCTCATGATGGTGGTTCCTTACGGGTTGGGGGTGCGGGGCTCGGGGAGGTGGAGCTCGGGTCCGAGGAGCCAGGCGGCGATCTCGCGGATCGCTCCGGAGCCGCCGGGGGTGTCGGTGACCGCGCGGGCGGCGGCCCGCACGGAGTCGTGGGCGCTGCCCACCGCGACGGGCCAGCCGACGAGGTGGAAGCAGGGCAGGTCGTTGACGTCGTTGCCGGCGTAGAGCACCCGCTGCGGGTCGATGCCCTGCTCGTCGCACCACTGCTTGAGGGCGAGGTCCTTGCGGTCCACGCCGTGCAGCACGGGGATGCGGAGCTTGCGGGCGCGGGCGGCGACGACGGGGTTCTGCTCGGTGGAGAGGATCAGCAGCGGGACGCCGGCCCGGCGCAGGGCGGCGATGCCGAGGCCGTCGCCGCGGTGCACGGAGACGAACTCGCGTCCGTCGGCGTCGATGTGGACCCGGTCGTCGGTCTGGGTGCCGTCGAAGTCGAGGACGACGGCGTCCACGTCGGCGAGGACCGGGGTGACCGGCTCGTCGAGCAGCGGCGCGAGGGCCCGGGCGCGGGCCAGGTCGTGCGGGTCGTCGACCTCCAGGACCCGGGCCGGGTCGGTGACGACGAGTTCGGTGCGCCCGAAGAAGCGGTGCCGGCGGGTGCGGAAGCCGTCGGCGGCCATCGCGTAGACGGCGCCGGTCTCCAGGAACTCGGGCTCGCGGTCCTGGCGGCGCGGCCGGTGGGCCTTGTCGTGGTTGACGCCGGTGGCGCCGGCCTCGGTGTCCCGCCACAGGAAGCCGTGGGCGGGGGCGGCGGTGAAGGCGGTGTCGGCGGCGCCCTCGGTGATCCGGCGGGCGGTCTCGTCGACCTCGGTGGCGGTGAGGAAGGGGCTGGTGCACTGCACGAGCAGGACCACGTCGGCGGCCCGGCCGTGGGTGGCCTCGAAGGCGTCCATGGCGTGCAGCACGGCCGACTCGCTGCTCGCCGTGTCGCCGGAGAGCTCGTCGGGGCGGCGGACGGCCTCGGCGCCGAAGGCGCGGGCGGCGTCCGCGATCGCCGGGTCGTCGGTGGAGACCACGACGTCGGTGACGGCGGGCGCGCCGAGGCAGGCCCGGACGGCCCGGCCGACCAGCGGAACGCCGGCGACCGGGGCGAGGTTCTTGGCGGGGACGCCCTTGGAGCCGCCCCGTGCGGGGATGACGGCGAGCACGGTCGGCGTGTCGGTGGGCATCAGAGTTCTCCCAGGCGGCGGATGACGGGGGCCACGCGCTGGACGCCGTGGCGGTAGGCGCCGCGCGCCGCCTCGCGGACGATCCGGCGCACCCCGCTCTCACGGGGCTCGGGCGCGTCGACGTCGAGGCGGTGGCGGGCGAGGATGCCGGGCAGGTAGCCGCCGGCGGTCGCGGGCGTGTAGTACGGGGCGACCGGCGGCAGCGGCGGGCCGGCGAGCAGCTCGGCGACCCGCTCGCGGGCGGCGTCGAAGGCCCGCTCGTACGGGATGCCGCCGGGCAGCCCCTCCGCGCCGACGCCCTGCCGGGCCAGCCACCGCTCGTCGGCCTCCGGGACGGCGCCCCGGTCGAGCGCGTCGAAGGAGGTGAGCAGTCCGGAGCCGATGAAGTGGTGGTTGCCGAGCGCCTCGCGCACCCCGAGGTCGGTGAGGACCGCGGTGGGGACGCGCCGGTGCAGGGCTTCGAGGGCGGCCGTCGAGGAGACCGTGACCAGCAGGTCGGTGCGGTCCAGGACCTCGCCCATGTGCCCGTACACCAGACGGAAGTTGGGCGGGGTCGGCAGGTCGCGCACCAGCTTCTGGTACGGGAACTCCTCCAGGTGCGTGGTGTGTTCGCCGGGCCGGGAGCGCAGCTTGAGGAGCACCTCGCGGTCCGGGTGCAACCGGGCGTGCTCGACGAGCCGGCGCAGCACGTAGGCGCGCTCGGCCTTGGTGACCGGCACCGAGGGCTGGGCGGCGAACACCAGGGTGTCGCGGCCGGGTTCGGGCTTGTGCGGGGCGCCGCCGAGGAACGGCAGCGCGGCCTCCACGACCGAACCGGCGTCGGCGCCGACGCCCTCGTACACGGCGCGGAAACGCTCCGCGTCGTGGCGGGAGTTGGCGAGCACCACGTCGGCGCCGTGGCGCAGCAGCAGCCCGTCGGCGAGCTTCTCGTACACCACGCCGACGTAGCCGGTCACCAGTACCGGGCGGCGCTCCAGGCCGAGGTCGGCGATGCCCTGGAGCACGGCGCGCACGGTGCCGCCGACGAGGGCGAGCACCACGACGTCGTATCCCTCGCCGCGTTCCGCGGCGTCACGCACCTCACGCAGGAACTCCGCTCCCGTCACCTCGCGCGGCGCGGTGTCGGACACCGCGGTCTCGGCGAGCTGGCGGGAGGTGGGGGTGGCGCGGCCGCGGAGCACGAATCCCGTGGGAGCGGGGGCTTTTTCGGCGCTGATTCTGCGTGCGGTGAGCACGCCCCATTTCCACCGGGTGTCGGAGTCGGCGAGAACGGCGACGCGCACCGCTCGATCGGTACGTGATGGCACGTCCAGGACGCTAGGAGGGCACGGGGATTCACAGCCCAACTCGGCCACAACAAATGGTTAACAGCACCATGACGCCGGGCGGGAAACGGACAGAAAGGGGGGAGCGTCCGGGGCGGTTAAGGGGCTCGCCGCTTCGTGTTCACCGGGCATCCCCTTTCCGGTCAGGGCGAATGCCGGGGCGCCGCCTAGCGTCGGCCGCGTGGTCAAGCTCTCCGTCGTCGTGCCGTTCTACAACGTGCAGACATACGCCCCCGACGCCCTTCGAAGCCTGCGCGCGAACGCCCGCGAGGACTTCGAGTTCCTGCTGGTCGACGACTGTTCGACGGACGGGACCCCGGAGCTCCTGGAACGCGCCGAGCGCGAGATCCCGGGGGCACGGCTGCTGCGGCACGCGCGCAACGAGGGCCTCGCGACCGCCCGCAACACCGGCCTGGACGCGGCCCGCGGCGAGTACCTGGCCTTCCTGGACGGCGACGACTGGCTCTCCCCCGGCTTCTACGCCCGCCTGGTCGCCACCATGGACGCGCTGGACTGCGACTTCCTGCGCACCGACCACGTCCGGGTGACCGGGCGCGGGCGCTCGGTGCGGCGGGTGCCGGTGGGCCGGCGCGGGGAGCCGCTGCGGCCGCGCGACGCGATCCTGCCCGCCGACCGCACGACCTCCGTGGACTACCCGTACGCCTGGGCCGGGATGTACCACCGGCGGCTGCTCGACCGGGGCCTGCTGCACTTCCCGGACGGGCTGCGGACCGCCGAGGACCGGCCGTGGATCTGGCGGCTGCACCGGGAGGCGGAATCCTTCGCGGTCAGCGGCGAACTCGGCATCTTCTACCGGCGCGGGGTGGCGACCTCGCTCACCCAGATCGGTGACGTACGACAGCTCGATTTCATTCGCGCATTCGATCTGCTGATCGACGGGGTGAAGAATGACCCGGACGCGGACCGGCTCCTTCCGAAAGCCGTCCGCACCTATTGCGCGGTGATTTCCCACCACATCGGAAACATGGCCAAATTCGAACCCGAGGTCGGCCGGCAATTGCGCGCGATGAGTTCCGGAGCACTGCGCCGGCTGCCGCAGGACGTGCTCGCCGAGGCCCTCGCGGCCATGGGCGAGGACCGCGCGGGCCCGCTGCGCCGGCTCAAGCGCCGCCGCCCCGCCCCCGCCCCCGCGAACGACGGCCCCGCCTCCGGCCGGGCCGCCCTGGAGACCGACGCCGCATGAACCGCACCGCCCCCGCCCGCCGCACCACCCAGATCTTCTACGCCTCCACCCTCTACGGCGCCGCCACCGTGGCCGCCGCCCTCGACAGCGGCTGCTTCGACCCGGCCGACCGGCGGATCCTGCTCGTCTCCACCAACTCCGCCGTCCCCGAGACCACCACCCCGCTCGACCGCATGCCCGGCTTCGAGCGGCTGCGCGGCCGATTCGACGAGGTCCTCGACTGGAACGCCGTCATCGAGCCGCTGCACCCCGGCGGCTGGACCCCGCGCGCCGACGACCTGCCGCTGCTCCAGCGCCACCTGCGCCGGCTGTGGCGGCTCGGCGACGACCGGCTCGAACTCGTCGTGGAGTCCCTCCAGGTCGCGCCCGCCCTCACCATCGCCCAGCTGCTCCCGGAGGCGTCGATCGACGTGTACGCGGACGGGCTGATGAGCTACGGCCCCACCCGCAACAAGATCGACCCGCTGGTCGGCGAGCGGGTGCGGCGGCTGCTCCACCTGGACCTGGTGCCGGGGCTCGCGCCGCTGCTGCTCGCCGAGTTCGGGGCGGTCGCCGAGACCGTGCCCACCGAGGCCTTCACCAAGGTGATCGAGGAGCTGGCGGGCCCAGGGGCGGCCGCGCCCGGCGCGGCGGACGGCCCGGACGGCCCGGCGCTGCTGCTCGGGCAGTACCTGGCCGCGCTCTCCCTCCTCACCCCCGAGGAGGAGGGCGAACTGCACCTGAAGATGGTCCGCGGCGCCGTCGCCCGCGGCCACCGCCGACTGGTCTTCAAGCCGCACCCCACGGCCCCCGACGCCTGGACGAAGGCGCTGGCCGAGGAGGCGGCGGCGCTCGGCGCCGAACTGACCGTCGAGGACCGGCCGCTGCTCGCCGAGGTGCTCTACCTCCGGCTGCGGCCCGCGCTCGTGGTCGGCTGCTTCTCGACGGCGCTGCTGACCGCGAGCGCGTTCTACGGGATCGGGACCGCGAAGGTCGGCACCCGGCCGCTGCTGGCCCGGCTCTCGCCGTACCAGAACAGCAACCGGGTGCCGCTGGTCCTGGTGGACTCCCTCGTCCCGGACCTGGAGGAGCCGGCGGGCCCGGCCCTCACCCTGCCGGAACTGACCGGCCTGGTCGCGGCGGTGGGCTTCGCGATGCAGCCCAGGATCCGCCCGGACCTGCGGGAGGCGGCCGTACGCCATCTGTCCGGCCCGCTCGCGGCCGGCACCCGGCACCACTTCACCCGCCGCCGGCTCACCTCGCTCGGCCTGCCCGGCGGCCTCCCCGTCCCTCGCCACCCCGGCCTGCGCCGGCTGGCCCGCCGCGCGCTGCGGCTGAAGCGGCGGGCCCTCGGCGGGCGGTGAGGCCGCCCGGGGCGGGGACGGTCAGCCCCGGCTGACCGGCTCCTGGATCTCGGCGACCCAGCCGGCCGGGTCCTCCGGGGTCTCCAGGTACAGCTCCCTGGCGTACCCGGCGGACCGGTAGCCGTTGGCGCCGATCCAGGAGGCCAGGGTCTGCACGGTCGGCAGGATGCCGTCCATGGAGCCGCGGTGGACGATCGTGGCGGCCTCCTCGATGCCCGGCAGCACGTGCACCCGGACCCCCTCCGCCTCCGTCCCCTCGGGCACGGTCATCCCCGCGTGCACGACGACCGAGCCGTCGCCCCTGCCCGCGTCCTCGTAGTAGGCGACCCCGGGCCCGAACCCGGTGACGCCCGCCGCCTCCAGGCGGCCGCACAGCTCCTCGTACAGCGGCCCGATGACCGGCGAGATGTCCTCCGGCCCGAAGCTGCCGGCCGTCCCGCTCAGCTCGGCGATCCGCACGGGCGGGATCCTCTTGACGACGACGTCCTGGGTGGACATGCGTCCCTCCCTCTCGATGGCACGGAGCCGCGCCCCGACCTGCGCGAGCCTGGCCCGCGCCTCCTCCAGCACCGTCTCCAGCTCGGCCTGGCGCAGCCTGAGCATCCCGCGCAGCTCGTCCGCGCCGATCTCGTCGTCGAGGATGGCCCCCACCTGTTCCAGGGTGAAGCCGAGCTCCTTGAGCGCGATGACGCGGTTGAGCCGCGCGAGCTGGTCCGCGGTGTAGAAGCGGTAGCCGCTGTGCGGGTCGACGTGGGCCGGGCGGAGCAGTCCGATGGCGTCGTAGTGACGCAGCATGCGGACCGACACCTGCCCGTGCCGGGCGAAGTCTCCGATGGTGAACATGACGTCGTTCAGGCAACGGCCTCACACGGTGTGAGGGTCAAGCCGCGCTGCTCAGCGAGAGCTTCACCGCGAAGCCGAGGAAGAGCGCGCCGGCCGCCGAGGTGGCGCCGGCGGAGAGGCGCCTGCGGCGGCGGAAGGCGGCGGCGAGGCGGGTGCCGCCGAAGATCAGGGTGGTGAGGTAGAGGAAGCTGCCCAGCTGGAGCAGGGTGCCGAGGACCAGGAAGGAGAGCGCCGGGTAGGCGTAGGAGGGGTCCACGAACTGCACGAAGAAGGAGATCAGGAAGAGGATCGCCTTCGGGTTGAAGAGGCTGATGACGAGGGCGCGGCGGTACGGGTGCTCGGAGCGGCCCGGGTCCGGTGCGGTGGTGTCCTCGGGAGCGGCCTCGTGCCGGGTGCGCCACGTCGCCAGGGCGGCGCGCAGCATGCCGTAGGCCATCCAGGCCAGGTAGCCGGCGCCGGCGTACTTCACGATCATGAAGAGCAGCGGGGTGGTCTGGAGCAGGGAGGCCGCGCCGAGGGCGGCCAGGGTCATGAGGATCGTGTCGCCGGTGAAGACCCCGGCGGCGGCCTGGTAGCCGGTCCGGGTGCCCTTGCGGGCGGCGACGGACAGCACGTAGAGCGAGTTCGGTCCGGGCAGGAGGATGATGAGGACGAGCCCGGCGAGGTAGGTCGGCAGATCGGTGACACCCAGCATGGAGCGGAGTGTCGCACACCGGCGAGATCATCCGCTTTAAGTTTCAACCGGCGGGACCGCCGCCGGGCGGGGGCGGTCCTCAGAAGGCGTCGGTCGGCACGTACGTGCCCCAGACCTGGCGCAACGCGTCGCACACCTCCCCCACCGTGGCCCGCGCCCTGAGCGCCTCCTTCATCGGGTACAGCACGTTGTCGGTGCCCGCGGCCGCCTTGCGGAGGGCGTCGAGGGCGGCGTCGACGGCCCGCTGGTCGCGGCCGGCGCGCAGCCGGGCGAGGCGCTCGGCCTGCTGGACCTCGATGGCGGGATCGACGCGGAGCGGTTCGTAGGGTTCCTCGACGTCGACGGCGTAGCGGTTGACGCCGACGACGACCCGCTCGCCGCTGTCGGTCTCCTGGGCGATCCGGTAGGCGTTGCGCTCGATCTCGTTCTTCTGGAAGCCGCGCTCGATGGCGTGCACGGCGCCGCCGAGGTCCTCCACCTTCCGCATCAGCTCCAGGGCGGCCGCCTCGACGTCGTCGGTCATCCGCTCGACCGCGTAGCTGCCGGCGAAGGGGTCGACGGTGGCGGTCACGTCGGTCTCGTACGCGAGGACCTGCTGGGTGCGCAGGGCGAGCCGGGCGGACTTGTCGGTGGGCAGCGCGATGGCCTCGTCGAAGGCGTTGGTGTGCAGGGACTGGGTGCCGCCGAGGACGGCGGCGAGGCCCTGGACGGCGACCCGGACCAGGTTGACCTCGGGCTGCTGGGCGGTGAGCTGGACGCCGGCGGTCTGGGTGTGGAAGCGCAGCATCAGCGACTTGGGGTTCTTCGCGCCGAACTCCTCCCGCATCACCCGGGCCCAGATCCGGCGGGCCGCCCGGAACTTCGCGACCTCCTCCAGGATCGTGGTGCGGGCGACGAAGAAGAAGGAGAGGCGGGGCGCGAAGTCGTCCACGTCCATGCCGGCCGCGACCGCCGTGCGGACGTACTCGATGCCGTCGGCGAGGGTGAAGGCGATCTCCTGCGCGGGCGAGGCCCCGGCCTCGGCCATGTGGTAGCCGGAGATCGAGATCGTGTTCCACCTGGGGATCTCGGTCCGGCAGTAGCGGAACACGTCGGCGACCAGCCGCAGCGAGGGCTGCGGCGGGAAGATGTACGTGCCGCGGGCGATGTACTCCTTGAGCACGTCGTTCTGGATCGTGCCGGTCAGCCGGTCGGCCGGGACGCCCTGTTCCTCGGCGACCAGCTGGTACATGAGGAGCAGCAGCGCGGCCGGCGCGTTGATCGTCATCGAGGTGGAGACCCGGTCCAGCGGGATGCCGTCGAAGAGCACCCGCATGTCCTCGACCGAGTCGATCGCGACGCCGACCTTGCCGACCTCGCCGTGCGCGATCGGCGCGTCCGAGTCGTGGCCCATCTGGGTCGGCAGGTCGAAGGCGACCGACAGGCCCATGGTGCCGTTGGCGATCAGCTGCTTGTAGCGGGCGTTGGACTCCACGGCGGTGCCGAAGCCCGCGTACTGGCGCATGGTCCACGGCCGGCCGGTGTACATCGAGGGGTAGACCCCGCGGGTGAAGGGGTACGCGCCGGGCTCGCCCAGCTTCTCGGCGGGATCCCAGCCCGCCAGGGCGTCCGGCCCGTAGACGGGCTCGATGGGCAGCCCCGACTCCGACTCGCGCGTCATGGCGTGTGCCTCCCGATCGACGACGTGTCCGGCGCTCCCGCCCGGTGCGGGGGCGCCGGTCCGGTCCTTCGCCTGCCCTCCCAGCATGCACGTCTCTTTTCGGTCACGTGCGCAACCGGACCGGGCGTGGGAAGCATCCCTTGAGACACACGTCGTTCCCGGGGGGCTGAAATGAAGCGTTCGTCCGTCATACGCAGAGTCGTCGTCGCCGCCACGGCGGTGGCCCTGGCCGCCGCCTGTACGCCCGACGGCGGCAGCGGCCCGGGCACGGTCAGCCCGGCGCCCACCACGGCCGCGCCGGCGCCGACGACCAGCGGCTCGGGCGACGACAAGCCGTCCGCGTCCGCGAGCCCGTCGACCGGCACGCCCTCGGCACCGGCGACCGGCACGCCCTCGGCACCGGCCACCACCGGGGCGCCGGCGGGCCGGATCCTGATGAAGGACGGCGACGAGAACGCGCAGGTGCGCGAGCTCCAGGCGCGGCTGCGGCAGATCGGCTACTTCGACCGGGCGCCCACCGGCTTCTACGGGACGATGACCGCGGGTGCGGTGACGGCCTTCCAGAAGAAGCGGGAGCTGCCGCAGACCGGTTCGGTCGACGAGACGACCTGGCAGCGGCTGCTCGGGATGACCCGGAAGCCGACCGCCGCCGAACTGCGCCCGGCCACCACCAACAAGCTGGACACGCCGGACCCGCGGTGCATGACCGGGCGCGTGATGTGCATCAGCAAGGAGAGCCGGACGCTCGCCTGGATGATCGACGGCAAGGTGGTCTCCTCCTTCGACGTGCGCTTCGGCTCGGAGAACACGCCGACCCGCGAGGGCGAGTTCAAGGTGGAGTGGAAGGCCCGTGAGTGGACCTCGACGATCTACCACACGCCGATGCCGTACTCGATGTTCTTCAGCCGCGGCCAGGCGGTGCACTACTCGGCGGACTTCGCGGCCCGTGGCTACGCCGGTGCCTCGCACGGCTGCGTCAACGTGCGGGACAAGGCGAAGCTCGCGGTGCTCTTCGACCAGGTGAAGGTCGGCGACAAGGTCGTCGTGCACTGGTGAGCCGCGGGGGCCGGGCCCGGCGGGCCTGAGCGAGGGGGAGAAGAGAGGGCGCGGGTGGGACCGGGGGAACGTGTCCCACCCGCGCCGGTGCGCCGAGCCGAAGGTACGGGGGGAACCCCGGCTCCGTGCGCTCGCCGATGACCAGTCGGCTCACTCAGTACTGCGCCGCCGGGTCGAAAAGTGTCACACCCCGGGTCGGTGCCGCGGACGCGTGTGGTCGGGGGCAGGCGCTGCGCTGTCGGTGACGGTGCCGGACGCGCCCGTGACCTGGCTCTTCTTGCCGGGTGCCCGGCCCGGGCCGGTGGCCGGTCCGCGGCCCCGGTGGGTGTCCTGGTCCCGGTCGTCGCCCCGGTCGCCCCGGCCTCGGTCGCCCGCGCCGTCGCCGTCGGAGCCGCCCTCGGAGGTGCCGCCGCTCTCGGAGCCGCCGGTGCCGCCGGTGGGCGTGCCGCCCTTGCCGGTACCGCCGGAGGAGGTGCGGCCGGTGGCGGACGGGGTGGCGCCGCCGGGCGTGCCGGCGAGGACGCGGTCGCAGTAGCGCTTCACGGTCTCGCCGTTGCGCAGGGCGTCGGTGAGCCGCTGCCGGCCGCTGGTGCCGAGGGTGCCGGCGCGGAAGTCCTGGCAGGCCTTGATGGTCTTGGCCCGTTCCTGTTCGGGCGTGCCGGCGTCGGTGCCGCCGGCGCCGGTGCCCTGGGACGGGTCGCCGCCGTCGGCGGTGGCGTCGGGGCCCGCGGTGGCGCTGCCCGTGCCGTCGGTGGCGCCGGGGGTACGGGGCTGTCCGCTGCCGCCGCCGGTGCCGCCGGGCTGCTCGGAGTCCGGGCCGCCGGTGGGCGAGCCGGACGGGCCCGGGGACGAGGGGTCGACGGCCACGACCGAGGCGCCGTGGTCGGGTTCGGCGGTGAGCGGCAGGACGCCGGTGCCCGCGGCGACGGCGACGCCGCCGACCGTGACGGCGGCGACCGCGGCGGCGATCCCGTAGCGCAGGGAGCGGCCCCAGCCGCGGGCGACGCGGACCGGGGCGACCCGGACCGCGCCGAGGTCGGCCGCGGCGGCCCGGCCCGCGTGTCCGGGGGCGGCGGCGCGCTCGGCGACGGCCTTGCGGAAGGCGGCGAGGGCGGCGGCCTCGCCGGGGAGTTCGCCGTCCGGGCCGGCGAGCGGGCCGGCGGCGGGGGTGCGGGCCGAGTCGAGGGCGCGGGCGAGCAGCTCCGCCTCGGCGCGGGCCGAGGTGCCGACGGGGTCGACCGGTTCGCCGCGCAGCAGCCGCTCCGCGGCCTCCTGGTCGAGCCACTGGTACTCGTCGGCCATCACATGTCCTTCTGCGTCCGCGGGCGCGATTGCGTCACACCGCCGGGGCGGGCGGGGCCGGGCCGGCGCCCGCGTTGCGGAGGGACGCCGTCCAGCGCGCCGGCCGGGTCGTCCGCCCCGGTCGTACCGAGGAGTTCGGCGAGTTTCTTGAGACCGCGGTGGGCGGCGGTGCGGACCGCGCCGGGCCGCTTGCCGAGCGTGTCGGCGGCGCTCTTGGCGTCCAGGCCGACGACCACGCGCAGGACGACGGCCTCGGCCTGGTCCTGCGGCAGCTGGGCGATGAGGTGCATGGTGCGGCCGGTGGCCAGGGCTTCCAGGGCCTCGTCCGCGGTGTCGGACTCGGCGGGCTTGTCGGTGAGTTCGGTCTCGTCGCCGCCGACGGCGGGACGGCGGCCGCGCATCCGGATGTGGTCGAGGGCGCGGTTGCGGGCGATCCGGGCGGCCCAGCCGCGGAAGCGGTCCGCGTCGCCGCTGAAGCGGTCGAGGTCGCGGGCGATCTGGAGCCAGCTCTCGGAGGCCACGTCCTCGGCGTCGGCCTCGCCGACCAGGGTGCGTATGTAGCCGAGGAGCCGCGGGTGCACCGCGCGGTACACGGTGCGGAAGGCGTTCTCGTCACCGTCCTGCGCGGCGAGCACTGCGGCCGTCAGCTCCGCCTCGTCCCCCAGCACTCCCCACACCTGTTCGTCGTCGCGCTCATCGCGGCTGGTCGTCACCGCCACGCCGCACGGGCGCAGCAGAACGCTACGTCCTTTTCGGGCGCCGCGTCCACGCGGGTCCGGTTCTTTGTGCAACTCGCAACTTCCCGTCGGCCCGGAAGGAAACGGGGGTGTGACAGAAAACGCAGGCGCGGCGCTGAAGGGAGTACGGGGCCGTGCTGCGGCTCCGCGGACGACGACCGGGGCCTCTCCTGTGGGGGGTGGCGGCCCCGGTCGTCTTCCTTTTCGGGCCGCTTCCGCGCGTCTTCCGTCCTTCTTCCGCACGTCTTCCGCATCGCTTCGGGCGCCTGTGACCAGGCGCCTTTCCGCTTGTCGGGGCAGGTCTCGGGCGCGGGCGCCGCTGCCCCCCAGGGCGACTGTCAACCACCCGTTGACACCCCACTACTGTCAACCTAAGGTTGCGCTCATGACGAATCCCCTCGGCATGAACAATCCGGTGCGGCTCGACGACCTGATCGAGGCGATCAAGAAGACCCACCCGGACGACGCGCTCGACCAGCTGTCCGACGCGGTCATCGCGGCGGACCACCTCGGCGACATCGCCGACCACCTGATCGGCCACTTCGTGGACCAGGCCCGGCGGACCGGCGCTTCCTGGACCGACATCGGCAGGAGCATGGGCGTCACCCGGCAGGCCGCCCAGAAGCGCTTCGTCCCCAAGGACGACAAGGAGGCGGACGCGGCGAAGATGGACCCGAACGCCGGCTTCAGCCGGTTCACGCCCCGGGCCCGGAACGTGGTGATGGCCGCGCAGAACGAGGCCTCCGCCGCCCGCAACGACAAGACGGTCCCGGCCCACCTGACGCTCGGTCTGCTGGCCGAGCCCGAGGGCCTCGCGGGCCACTGGATCACCGGCAAGGGCGTCACCCCGGAGCGCCTGCGGGAGGCGGTCACGCCGACCCTGCCGCCGGCCGCCGAGGAGGTGCCCGCGCTCATCCCGTACGACGCGGACGCCAAGAAGGTCCTGGAGCTCACCTTCCGGGAGGCGCTGCGGCTCGGCCACACCTACGTGGGCACCGAGCACATCCTGCTCGCGCTCCTGGAGTTCGAGGACGGCAAGGGCACCCTCGCGGGCCTCGGCCTCGACAAGGCCACGGCCGAGCGGGAGATCACGGAGGCCATCGCCTCGCTGTCGATCGCGGCCCCCGGTCCGGACGAGCAGGCCTGAGGGACCGGGTTTCAGGCGGTGCGCGCCCTGCGCGAGACGACCGCGCGCAGGACGCGCCCGCCCTCGGTCGACAGGTCGCGGGCCCGGCGCAGGCCGGTCGGGCCGTGGGCGGCGGCTTCCAGGACGGCCTGCTGGCGGCGCAGTTCGCCGGCGTGCAGGGGGCCGGGGCCGTTGGCGTCGAGGCCGGCGTGCACGGTGAGCGCGGCCTCGGAGCACTGCCGGGCCCAGGCGCGCAGCGGCTCCCCGGCCCAGTCGGCGGGCGCCGCGTCGAGCATGGCGCGCACCGCTCCGGCGTCCCGCGCCTCGCCGGGCAGCTCGACGCGGGCCTTCGCGACGGCCTCGCCCCAGGCGCCGCCGTCGCCGCGGGCCACCGCGGCCCAGACCGGCCGCAGGACGTCCGCGCCGTCCGGCGCGAGCAGCGGCAGGCACCGGTCGAGACAGGCGAGCCCGGCGGCCGCGAGGGCGCGGGCGTCGGCGCGGTCGATCAGTTCCTGCAGGCTCGTGCTCGTCACGGACGTCATGGACGCCTCCTCGCCAGCGATGCGGACGCAGTACTTCCCCTACTGCGCCAACCGACGCTTTTTCGTCACTGCGCGGCCGAAATCATGCCAGTGGCCTTGAGGTGCTGCATAGAGGTCAGCCGGCGCACGAAGAGGATCGCGAGGACAGCGGCGACGGCGTCCGTGCCGTAGGACGCGAGCTGCCACCAGGTCGCGGAGATCAGGGCGTCGACGCTCTCCGCCCGGCGGAACGCCAGCGAGGCGATCCGGTCCGTCACCATGCTCACGACCCAGGCGGCCCACCAGCCGTTGAGCAGCGCCAGCTCACCGGGCCCGTCCGGCGCGTACGGCGACATCCGGCTGGCCCGCCAGATGTCGGCAGCGACGTTCCGCGGGATCCACAGGTTGCCGATCGGCACGAACCAGCCGCCGACGGCCCAGCCGGGCCCCCGGTCCTGCTGGTCGGCGGCCCACACCCCGGCGTTGTGCCGCAGCCGGCGGAACCAGACGATGAAGACGACCCCGGTCACCACGAACAGGGTGAACGCCATGCTGTAGAGCAGGTTCACGTTCAGCGCCCCGGTCGGGGACTCATCGTCCAGGAACGGGGCGCCGTCGACGAGGACGTCGATGTCGACCAGCGCGAGCAGGACGTCGAAGACGAGGTTGCCGGCCAGCAGGGCCACGACGGCATGCGAAAGGCCGTTCGGATTGCGGAGCACGGTGAAGCGATCCCCCCAGGGACGGAGCGGCGCCTCCCTCCCCGGGCGCGCCGGGCGGCCGACCGGCCGCCGAGCCGGGACCGTACGGCACGACTGCCGTCGTGTCCATGAAAAAAGTCCTGGTCAGCCGCGCACCCTCTGCGCCAGCGCCCGGAACTCGGCCCAGCTCGGCGCCGGCTTGCGGGCGTCCCAGAGCTTCTGGGCCGTCGCCGTGAGCGGCATCCGGATGCCGTCGGCGACCTGGGACTGGGTCTGGGAGTTCGCCAGGTCGCACCAGACGGCGAAGCTGCCGCCGAGGATCTGGGCGTCGTAGCGCGCCGGGACGGGGGTGGTGCCGCGCAGGACGAGCGGGGTCCACTGCTCGTAGATGAGGCGGCCGGTCGGGTAGGGGAAGAGCTGCGGCTTGCCGAGCACGTAGTAGAGGTACTGGTCGTTGTAGTTGATCACCTTGCGGCCCGCGCTCAGGTACGAGGTCGGGGTGCGGGCGCCGATCTCCTTGCCGGTCCAGTAGGCGACCTGGAGGTCCCGGTCGGCGCTGGTGACGCCGCCCCGGAAGAAGCCGTCGTTCCAGGCGCGCAGCGCCTTGCCGGTCGGCCGGACCACCGCCGCGCGGGCGTTGAGCCAGTCGGTCGCCAGGTCCTGGATCCGGCCGGACGGGCCGTACTTCGCGGTCGCGGCGCGGGCCAGCTGCGGGTAGCTGGCCTCCGGGTTCTTCGCCATGAGGGCCACGTACTCGTCGCCGCCCAGGTGCCAGTACGCGCCGGGGAAGAGATCCGCGTACTCGCGCAGCAGCTCGTCGACGATCTTCGCCGAGGCCGGCTCGGAGATGTCCACGGTGCCCGCCGGCCGCCGCCCCGTCGCGCTGACCAGCTGGAGGTCGGGGTGGGCGGCGATGACCGCGCCCAGGTGTCCCGGCGAGTCGATCTCGGGGACGACCGTGATGTGCAGGCGCTGCGCGAGGGCCACGATCCGGCGCACCTCGGCCTTGCTGAGGTGCCGCTCCGAGACCACCTCGGGGTGGCTGTCGGAGGCGATCCGGAAGCCCTGGTCGTCGGAGAAGTGCAGACCGAGCTGGTTCAGCTTGAGGTCGGCCATCTCGCGCAGCCGGCCCTCGATCCAGTCGGCGGTGAAGTACTTGCGGGCGATGTCGACCATCAGCCCGCGCTGCGGCTTGGCGGGGGCGTCGGTCACGGTGCCCTCGGGCATCGAACCGGTCGACCTGACGGACTGCAGAAGCGTCCGGGTGCCGTAGAAGACCCCCGCCTGGTCGGGCCCGGTGATGCGGACGCCGCCGTCCCGGACGGTGAGGGTGTACGACTCGGCGGCGCCCTGCCCGCCGAGGGCGAGGGTGACGTCGCCGGGGCGGGCGGCGGCGGTGCCGCGGTACGGGACCCGCAGCTCGCCCGCGATCAGCTCGGCCTCGTCGCCGAGCGCGGCCTCGTCCTTCGCGGCGACCACGACGCCGGTGCCCGGACCGGGCTTCCAGCCAGGGCCGCGGGCCGCCTGGTGGGCCCGGACGGCGGGCACCACCTGCGGGGCGACCGACAGCGGGTAGGTCCTGCTCGGCGTCGGACTCGGCGGCGGCGCACCGGTGGACGCGCCGGAGGGGGCCGGGGCCGAGGCGGCGGAGGACGGCGCCGAACCGGTGCCGGCCGGCGGGGCACCGGAGGAACCGCCGGAACAGGCCGCCACGGTGACCAGTGCCACCGCGGCCGCCAGGAGCGCGGGACCCCGTCGGGGCCCCCGTATGGAGTACCGCATCACCCGGAATCCTCCCTCATCGCACCAGGCCCGGCATCCCGGGCCTCTTGTCCACCCTCAGGACGAAACCCACTCGTCCAGGTGAAATTCGCGCACCCGTCGGACACTTCCCCCTTCCCGCCGATAGCGTGGCGTCACACTCACCCCACCGCTCTCCCCCGACACCTTCACGTCTCGCTCCCGGAGTCCCCGCTGACCAGCGACATCCACGCCGCACCCTGCCGGACCCCGATCCCACCCGCCATACCTGCCCAGCAGGGCGGCACCCGGCACCTCACCGGTCTCGTGCGCTTCAACGCGGCCCCGCCCGCCTCCGCCGAGGAGCTGCTGCTCGCCTGCTGCGGCAGCCGCCGCTGGGCCGAACGGGTGGCCGCGCACCGCCCGTACCCGACCCTCGACGCGCTGCTCGCCGCCGCCGACGAGGCCGGCTACGACCTGTCGGGGCCCGACCTCGGCGAGGCGCTGGCCCGGGAGACCGCCGCGCTGCCCCACCCGGACGCGCCGCCGGCCGCCCGCACGGCGCTCGGCGCCGCCCTCGCCGCGTACGAGGCCCGTTTCGGGCACGCCTTCGTGATCAGCCTGGACGGGGTCCCGGCGGGCGAGCGGCTCGACCGGGTCCTCGCGGGCATCCGGTCACGTCTCGGCAACGAAAGGGAGGAGGAACGGGTGGTGGCGGCCGAGGAGCTGCGCCGGCTGGCCCGGACCCGCCTCACCCGGGCGCTCGCCGGACCGTGATTTCGTCCGGAATGCGGCGATTCAGGGTTGAACGATAGGCCGTCCGTGCCTGTTTGATCACACCTATGGACCCCGCGCGAGCGAACCCACGAGTGGTGGCTACGATGACCGGGGCCGGTGGACCGTACCCGGCCGGGCCAGACCGACAGAGAAGCCGGCCGGCCCCGATCCCCGCTCCCGGAGGGTTTTTCCGTGCCGGCTGGAACGCTGTACCGCGGCCGGGAAGGAATGTGGTCCTGGGTGGCTCACCGAGTCACCGGCGTCCTCATCTTCTTCTTCCTGTTCGTACACGTGCTGGACACCGCTCTCGTCCGCGTCTCCCCCGAGGCCTACGACGAAGTGGTCGCGACGTACAAGACGCCGATCGTCGCTCTGCTGGAGTACGGCCTCGTCGCCGCCATCCTCTTCCACGCGCTGAACGGTCTCCGTGTCATCGCCGTGGACTTCTGGGCCAAGGGCCCGCGCTACCAGAAGCAGATGCTCTGGACCGTCGTGGGCATCTGGGTGGTCCTGATGGCGGGCTCGCTGTACCCCGTCCTCGGCCACGCCGCACGTGAACTGTTCGGGAGCTGACGCCACCCATGTCTTCGAACAACACCGTCGCTGACACCACGTCGGCCATCGGCCCCGTCGAGGGCGCGTCCTACGACGTGGACAACCCCGCCCCGTACATCGAGGCCCCCCGCAAGCGCACGGGCAAGACCCCGCGCGCGACCCGCGGCAACTTCGAGATGGCCGCCTGGCTCTTCATGCGCCTCTCGGGCATCGTCCTCGTGGTCCTGGTCCTCGGCCACCTGCTGATCCAGCTCTTCCTGGACGGCGGCGTCTCCAAGATCGGCTTCGCCTTCGTGGCCGGCCGCTGGGCGTCCCCGTTCTGGCAGGTCTGGGACCTGCTGATGCTGTGGCTCGCGATGCTGCACGGCTGCAACGGCCTCCGCACGGTCATCAACGACTACGCGGAGCGTGCCAACACGCGCCTGTGGCTCAAGGGCCTGCTGTACACCGCCACGGTGTTCACCATCCTTCTGGGCACGCTGGTGATCTTCACCTTCGACCCGAACATCCGCTAGGCACGGGGCTGAGGTAACCACGTCATGAAGTTCCACAAGTACGACACCGTCATCGTCGGCGCCGGCGGCGCCGGCATGCGCGCCGCCATCGAGGCGACGAAGCGCAGCCGCACCGCCGTGCTGACGAAGCTCTACCCCACCCGCTCCCACACGGGCGCCGCGCAGGGCGGCATGGCCGCCGCGCTGGCCAACGTGGAGGAGGACAACTGGGAGTGGCACACCTTCGACACGGTCAAGGGCGGTGACTACCTGGTCGACCAGGACGCCGCCGAGATCCTGGCGAAGGAGGCCATCGACGCCGTCCTCGACCTGGAGAAGATGGGCCTGCCGTTCAACCGCACCCCGAACGGCACCATCGACCAGCGCCGCTTCGGCGGTCACTCCCGCAACCACGGCGAGGCCCCGGTCCGCCGGTCCTGCTACGCCGCGGACCGCACCGGCCACATGATCCTCCAGACGCTGTACCAGAACTGCGTCAAGGAGGGCGTGGAGTTCTTCAACGAGTTCTACGTCCTGGACCAGCTGATCACCGAGGTCGACGGGGTCAAGCACTCCGCCGGTGTGGTCGCCTACGAGCTGGCCACCGGCGAGATCCACGTCTTCCAGGCGAAGGCCGTGATCTACGCGTCCGGCGGCACCGGCAAGTTCTTCAAGGTGACGTCCAACGCCCACACCCTGACCGGTGACGGCCAGGCCGCCTGCTTCCGCCGCGGTCTGCCGCTGGAGGACATGGAGTTCTTCCAGTTCCACCCGACGGGCATCTGGCGCATGGGCATCCTGCTCACGGAGGGCGCCCGCGGTGAGGGCGGCATCCTGCGCAACAAGGACGGCGAGCGCTTCATGGAGAAGTACGCGCCGGTCATGAAGGACCTCGCGTCCCGTGACGTCGTCTCCCGCTCCATCTACACGGAGATCCGCGAGGGCCGCGGCTGCGGTCCCGAGGGCGACCACGTCTACCTGGACCTCACGCACCTCCCGCCGGAGCAGCTGGACGCCAAGCTCCCGGACATCACCGAGTTCGCCCGTACGTACCTCGGCATCGAGCCCTACACGGACCCGATCCCGATCCAGCCCACCGCGCACTACGCCATGGGCGGCATCCCGACCAACGTCGAGGGTGAGGTCCTCTCGGACAACACCACCGTCGTCCCGGGTCTGTACGCGGCCGGCGAGGTCGCCTGTGTCTCCGTGCACGGCGCCAACCGCCTCGGCACCAACTCGCTCCTCGACATCAACGTCTTCGGCAAGCGCTCCGGCATCGCCGCCGCCGAGTACTCCGCCAAGCACGACTACGTCGAGCTCCCGGAGAACCCGGAGGCCTTCGTCGTCGAGCAGATCGAGAAGCTCCGCAACTCCACGGGCAACGAGCGGGTCGCCGACCTGCGCCGCGAGCTCCAGGAGACGATGGACGCCAACGTGATGGTGTTCCGCACGGAGCAGACCATCAAGACGGCCGTCGAGAAGATCGCCGAGCTGCGCGAGCGCTACCAGAACGTGTCCATCCAGGACAAGGGCAAGCGCTTCAACACCGACCTCCTGGAGGCCATCGAGCTGGGCAACCTGCTCGAACTGGCCGAGGTCATGGCCATCTCGGCCCTGGCGCGCAAGGAGTCCCGCGGCGGTCACTACCGCGAGGACTACCCGAACCGCGACGACGTCAACTTCATGCGCCACACGATGGCGTACCGCGAGGTCGGCGAGGACGGCTCCGAGACCGTGCGTCTCGACTACAAGCCGGTCGTCCAGACCCGCTACCAGCCGATGGAGCGTAAGTACTGATGGCCACCCCCGTTCTGGACAAGGTCGAGAAGGACTCCGCCGCGTCCCCGTACATCACGGTCACCTTCCGGATCCGCCGCTTCAACCCCGAGGTCTCGGACGCGGCGGTCTGGGAGGACTTCCAGGTCGAGATCGACCCGAAGGAGCGCGTGCTCGACGGTCTCCACAAGATCAAGTGGGACCTGGACGGCACGCTGACCTTCCGTCGCTCGTGCGCGCACGGCATCTGCGGCTCGGACGCGATGCGGATCAACGGCAAGAACAGGCTCGCCTGCAAGACGCTGATCAAGGACATCAACCCCGAGAAGCCGATCACCGTCGAGCCCATCAAGGGCCTCACGGTGATGAAGGACCTCGTCGTCGACATGGAGCCCTTCTTCCAGGCGTACCGGGACGTCATGCCGTTCCTGGTCACCAAGGGCAACGAGCCGACCCGCGAGCGCCTGCAGTCCGCCGAGGACCGCGAGCGCTTCGACGACACCACCAAGTGCATCCTGTGCGCCGCGTGCACGTCGTCCTGCCCGGTGTTCTGGAACGACGGCCAGTACTTCGGTCCGGCCGCGATCGTGAACGCCCACCGCTTCATCTTCGACTCGCGTGACGAGGCCGGCGAGCAGCGGCTGGAGATCCTCAACGACAAGGACGGCGTGTGGCGTTGCCGCACGACGTTCAACTGCACGGACGCCTGCCCGCGCGGCATCGAGATCACCAAGGCGATCCAGGAAGTGAAGCGCGCGCTGATCACGCGTCGCTTCTGACCCACGGTCCCCTGCCTACGGGGAAGCCCGCTTCTGTACGCTGCGACGTGCAGAAGCGGGCTTTTTCGTGTGCGCACGGACGTGTGTGGAGGACGGGGACTGATGAGCGAGCCGAACCCTTACAAGTCGGAGGACTCGGGGAGTTACGAGTGGGGGCCGGGCGGGCAGGCCGGGACGCCGGGGTACGGCTACCCGCAGACGCCTCCGCCGCCCGCCTACCAGCCGACGCTCGCGGGCGGGGTGCCGGTGCCGGCGCAGCAGCCGCCGATGCCCGGCATGCCGCCGGCCGGCGGCGGGGCGCCGCTGGTCAGCCTCGGTGACATCACGGTGGTGGGCGACCAGATCATCACGCCGGCCGGCAGCATGCCGCTGCGCGGCGCGGTGTGGAACGCGACGGACATGTCGCGGACCGAGGAGAAGATGCCGACCGTCGCGGTGGTCCTGGCGATCGTCTTCTTCCTGTTCTGTCTGCTCGGTCTGCTCTTCCTCCTGATGAAGGAGAAGAAGACGACCGGCTTCATCCAGGTCACCGTGACGAGCGCCGGCCGGCACCACTCGACGATGATTCCGGCGACCGGGCCGGACACCTTCGCGTGGGTGATGGGCCAGCTCAACTACGCCCGCTCGCTGAGCGTCTGACGGCGAGTCGGTTTCTCCGGCGTGAGGGGGGCGTCCGCGCGGACGCCCCCCTCAGCCGTGTGCTCCGCCGTGCCAGTGCGGTACGGAGGCGTCCTCCTCGGCCGCCCGCATGATCCGGCGCAGCAGGTCGTTCAGGACGGTGCGCTCCTCGGCGCTGAGCACGCCGAGCAGCCGGTGTTCCTCGTGGCCGAGGACGTCCATGGCGCCGAGCCAGGTCTCGCGGCCGGCGGCGGTGAGTTCGACGACCACCCGGCGGCGGTCGGTGGTGGACTGGGTGCGCCGGACCAGGCCGCGCTTCTCCAGGGCGTCGAGGCGGCCGGTGACGGAGGCGGGGGCGAGGTCGAGGTCCTCGGCGAGTTCGGAGGGCGCGGCGCTGCCGCCGCGGCCGGCGAGCTTATGGAGGGTGTCGAACTCGTGGCGCTCCAGGTCGAAGTCGACGAGGGACTGCTCGCGAACCCGGCGGAAGTAGACGGAGAGCTTCTTCATACGGGTGACGGCGCCCTCGACGACCGGGTCGAGGGAGGGCAGCACCGGGCGCCAGCGGTCGACGTGGTCGTCGGTCCAGTCGCGCGGTTCCTCGGTCGGGGTGGGTGCCATGGGGTGATCGTACGTCGGCGGGGCCGCCCCTTCCCGGCACAAGTATTTCGTTGACGAATTATTCGGCACCGAAATACTCTCCTCGGCATGCCCGCTCCCGCATCCGCTCCCGCGCCCGCTCCCCCGTCTCCCCATCCGCTGCGCACCCGCCCCTTCCGGCTGCTCTTCGCCGGACGGACGCTCTCGCTGCTCGGCGACGCCGCCATCCCCGCGGCCCTCGCCCTCGCCGTCCAGGAGGCCACCGGCTCCACGGCGGCCCTGGCCCTCGTGCTGGCCTGCTCGATGGTGCCGAAGCTGCTCCTGCTGCCGCTGGGCGGCGTCATGGGCGACCGCTTCGACGCGCGGACCATCGCGCTCGCCATGGACCTGGTCCGCTGCGTCACCCAACTCGTCGTCGGCGTCCAGCTGCTGGGCGGCACGCCCTCGCTCGCGGTGATCGCGTCCGTGGAAGTGATCGGCGGCGCCGCCGGTGCCTTCGCCACCCCCACGGCCGCGCCGCTCGTCCGGGGCACCGTCCCCGAGGCGGGGCTCCAGCGGGCGAACGCGGCGATGGCGGTGGCGCACAGCGCGAGCCGGGTCGGCGGACCGGCGCTGGCCGGGGCCCTCATCTTCACCGTGGGCCCGGGCTGGGCCTTCGTCCTGGACGCGGCGAGCTTCGCGGTGAGCGCGGCGCTGCTGTGCGCCGTGCGGATCGCGCGGGTCGAGCGGCCCGCGCCGGGCGCGCGCCCCTCCGTCCTCACCGATCTGCGCGAGGGCTGGCGCGAGGTGCGCACCCGTGACTGGTACTGGAGCAGCCTGATCGGGCACAGCGCCTGGAACGGCGCCGCCGCGGTCCTGATGACCCTCGGCCCGGGGATCGCCGTGCACCGGCTGGGCGGCGGGGCCGCCTGGGTGGCGCTGCTCCAGACGGGCGCGATCGGACTGCTGCTCGGCTCGCTCGTGGCCGACCGGGTGAGCCCGCGCCGCCCGGTCCTGACCGCGAACATCGGCCTCGCCACGTACGCGCTGCCGCTGCTGCTGCTCGCGGCCGGGGCGCCGGCGGTGGTGGTCATCGGGGCGTACGGCCTCGCGCAGGCCGGTCTCGGCTTCCTCACCCCGGTCTGGGAGACGGCGGTGCAGCGCGCGGTCCCGGAGCACGCGCTGGCGCGCGTGACCTCCTACGACTGGCTGCTGTCCTTCGCGGCGATGCCGCTGGGGTACGCGCTGGCGCCGCTCGCCGCCTCCACCTGGGGCCCCGGGGTGCCGCTGACGGTCGCGGCGCTCGTGGTGGCGGCCTGCTGCCTGGGCTCGGCCCTACTGCCGGGGGTCCGGCGCTTCACCGGCGGCCCGGACCCGGTCGCCCCCGCCGGGGCGGAGGCGGTCAGCCTGCCAGGAACCCGCTGAGCAGCCGGGCGGTCTCGGCCGGCCGTTCGAGGGCCGGAAGGTGACCGGCCCAGTCGAGGACGACCCGGCGGGCGTCGGGGAGGAGACCGGCGAGGCGGTCGCCGATGACGCCGAAGTCCGGGACGTCGTGGGCACCGGTGGCGACCAGTACGGGGACGTCGATGCCCGCGAGGTCCTTGTCGGTGACCTCGACCGCGCCGGGCGCGAACGCGTCGGGCGCGGGCAGCTGGAGCTCGAAGGCCCGGGTCTGCATGCGCAGCACCAGGTCGCGGGCGGCGGCGTCGGCGTCCGGGCCGAGCCAGAGGTCGACGTTGAGCGCGGCGGCACCGGGGATGTCGCCGGCGATCAGCAGCTCGCGCTCGCGGGCGAAGAAGGCGCGCAGTTCGGGGCCCGCCTCGTGGCCGGGTGCGGCGGCGCAGAGCAGGGCGAGCGCGGTCGTGCGGCCGGGGTGGCGGACGGTGAACTCCAGGGCCACCTCGCCGCCGAAGGAGGAGCCGACGAGCGCGGCCCGCTCGACGCCGAGGTGGTCCAGCAGGTCGCGGACGTCGTCCGCGTGGACGTGCGGGGCGTCGATCGGGGTGTCGCCGAAGCCGCGCAGGTCGCACCGCACCACGCGGCGGCCGGCGTCGGCCAGGGCGTGGAACTGCCCGTCCCACATGCGGCGGTCGCAGACGCCGGAGTGGAGCAGCAGAACGGTGTCGGGGCCGTCGCCGGCCACGTCGTGAGCAAGTGTCATGCGCCGACCCTAGAGGGCCTTACCGTTCGCCACCAGGGGTTTCCCCCGAGGGCCGGCCCGGGCTTGAACGCGTTCAAAGAGAGGTCTACAGTCGTCCACGTCAGCTTTGAACGCGTTCAAGGGAGCGTGAGGGCATGGACCTCACTGTCGTCGCGTACGTCCTCTACCTGCTCGTCAGCGTCGGGCTCACCATCTGGGTCGCCCGCACCCTCAGCCGCCACGGGCGGGTCTTCCTCGCCGACGTCCTGCACGGCAACGAGAAGCTCGCCGACGCCGTGAACCACCTGCTCGTCGTCGGCTTCTACCTCGTCAACCTCGGCTTCGTCGCCCTCCACCTGAGCCGGGAGCAGGCCGTCGCCGACGCCCGGCAGCTGCTCGAAGCCCTGTCGGTCAAGCTCGGCGTGGTGCTGCTGGTGCTGGGCGTGATGCACCTCGGCAACGTCTACGTCCTCAACCGGATCCGCCGCCGGGGCATGCTGGAGCGCGGCCAGACCCCGCCGGTCCCCCCGACCGGCTGGACCCCGCCGGCCGGCCGCCCGCAGGGCCCCGGCGCCGGCCCGTGGGCGACCCCGGCCACCGGCGCCTGACGCCGGAGGCGCGACGACATGGACCCGTGCCCGCCCGTGCGGCGCCTGACCGTCCTCTACGACGCGGACTGCCCGCTCTGCGCCCACCTGCGCCGCTGGCTCCTCTCGCAGGCGCAGCTGGTGCCGCTGGACCTCGTGCCGGCCGGGTCCCCCGAGGCGCGCCGGCGCTTCCCGGAGCTCGACCACGGCTCCACCCTGCGGGAGATCACCGTCGTCGGGGACGGCGGTCAGGTCTACCGCTCCACCGACGCCTGGATCGTCTGCCTCTGGGCCCTGGTCGCCCACCGCCCCCGGGCGCACTGGCTGGCCACCCCGGCCGGCCGGCCCTTCGCCCGGGCCGCCGTCCTCACCGCCGCGCGGTGGCGCGAGGCGCACGCCGGAGCACGGTGCGGGGCGGAGCGCCCGGCCGACTAGGCTCGGTCCCGTGAAGGACGCGATGGAAGAGAAGCCCGCCCAGGCCTCCGGTGCCCCCGGGGGCCCCGCGGCCTCCGAGGCCGGCAAGCCCGCCAGGGCGCCCAAGAGCGAGCAGACCCGGGCGCTCATCCTGGAGACCGCGCTCCGCCTCTTCAAGGACCGCGGCTACGACAAGACGACCATGCGGGCCATCGCGCAGGAGGCCGGCGTCTCCGTCGGCAACGCCTACTACTACTTCTCCTCCAAGGAGCACCTCGTCCAGGGCTTCTACGACCGGATCGCCGAGGAGCACCAGGCGGCCGTCGAGCCGATCCTGGAGGGCGGCGAGAAGGACCTGACGGCCCGGATCCGCGGGGTGCTCCTGGCCTGGCTGGACATCGCCGCCCCGTACCACGAGTTCGCGGCCCAGTTCTTCAAGAACGCGGCCGACCCGGACAGTCCGCTCAGCCCCTTCTCCCCCGAGTCGGAGGGCCCGCGCGAGGCCGCCATCGAGGTGCACCGCCGGGTCATCCGCGGCTCCTCGGTGAAGGTCGACCCGGCGCTCGCCGAGCCGCTGCCGCGGCTGCTGTGGCTCCAGCAGATGGGCCTGGTGCTGTTCTGGGTGTACGACCGCTCCGAGGGCGCCGCCAACAGCCGCCGCCTGGTGGAGCGGCTCGCCCCGGTCACCGCCCGGGCCATCTCGCTGTCCCGCTTCCGCATCCTGCGCCCGCTGGTCACCGACGTGCACGACGTGCTGTCCGACTTCATGCCGACGGCGGCGGGCATGGCGGCCTCGGGCAAGCCGAAGCGGAACACCCGCACGCCCTGAGGGCGCGCGGGTGTCCGCACGGTCCGGAGGTCCGGAACGGCCTAGATCCAGCTCAGTTCCCACAGGCGCCAGATGCCCGTGCCGTCCGTCAGGTACTGGGAGCCGGCGACGGCCTCCGTGGAGAGCACGTAGTCCTTCTTCTGCCAGAGCGGGACCAGCGGCACGTCCTTGGCGACCTCGTCCTGGATGGACTCGAAGTCGCCGGCCGCGCGGCCGCGGTCGCTGAACTGCTGGGTGGAGGCGATCAGCGAGTCGACCTTGCCGCTGGAGTAGCCGTTGTGCAGCGCGTTGCCGGTGCCGACGAGCGGGGCGGTGAAGTTGTCGGAGTCGGCGAAGTCGGGGAACCAGCCGATCGGGTAGGCGTCGAACTTGCCCGCCGCGTAGTCCTTCTGGAAGTTCTGCCACTCCACCGAGGTGACCGTGACCTCGAACAGGCCGGTCTCCTCCAGCTGCTTCTTGATCTCGGCGGCCTCGGCGGCGTAGGTGGCGTCCTTGCGGTGGCCGAGGGTGAACTTCACCGGCGTGTCGACGCCCGCGGCCCGCAGCAGCTGCTTGGCCTTGGCCGCGCTGGGCTCCGGGTAGGCGTCGTAGAAGGCCGTGCTGTGGCCCACGAAGCCCTGCGGGATGAGGGAGTAGAGCGGCTCGACGGTGCCCTTGTAGGCGCCGGTGACGATGGCCGGGCGGTCGATGACCGCGGCCACGGCCCGGCGGACCGCGACGCTCGACATCACCCGGCCGGGCCGGGTGTTGAAGTTGAGGTTGCGGATCTCGGCGCTGGCCGCCTCGGTGACCCGGGTGCCGTCCTTGGACGCCTCGCCGAGCGCGTTGAGGAAGTCCGGCGGCATCTGCCGGTGGGTCACGTCCACCTGCTTGTTCTTCCAGGCGGCCGCGAGCTCCTCGGACTCCTTGAAGTACTTCACCACGACCGGCCGGCCGGCCTTGCTGACGGCGCCCTTGTAGTGCGGGTTCGGCTCCAGGCGGGCCCTGACGCCCGGCTCGTACTCCTTGAGGACGTACGGCCCGGAGCCGTCCACCGTAGTGCCGTCGCGCAGCGACTTCGCCGGATAGGTGGTGTGGTCGACGATCGAGCCGGCGCCGGTGGCGAGCTTCAGGGGGAAGGTGGCGTCCCGGCCGCTGAGCTGGAAGGTCACCTTCTGGCCGGCGGCCGACACCTTCTTCAGGGTCGGGAAGAGCGGCGCGGGGCCGACGTCGGCCTTGATCGCGAGCATCCGCTCGAACGAATAGCGCACGTCCTCGCCGGTGATCTTGCGCCCGTTGGAGAAGGTGAGGTCGTCGCGGAGGGTGCACTCGTAGGAGCTGAGCTTGCTGCCGATGAACCGGCAGCTCTCGGCGGCGTCCGGGACCGGCGTGGTGAAGCCCGGCTTGAAGGTCAGCAGCGACTGGTAGATGTTGCTGTAGATCGCCCAGGAACCGGCGTCGTAGGCACCGGCCGGGTCGAGCGAGGTGACCTCGTCGGTCGTGCCGACGGTGATCGGATCGGTCCGTACCTCGTCGGAGGGCAGCAGCTGCCAGCCCCCGATTCCGGCCGCCACCAGAACTCCACAAGTGATCAATATGCGCAGACGGACCGTCGACCGCATGAGACGTGCTTCCTTTTTCGCGTTCCCACCCCTGGCGCGGCGGAATTCGGCCAGCCGCGATGGCGCCATCCCATCACACGAATTTCACTGGTGGAAGAGTAAACCTTCACACCGCACGCATATGTCCAGGGATAGGGGATTTCAGGCGACTGAGCAGTACGTATCGGTCACCACGCGCTCCGTTACGCCTGGCGGGAAGCGAGCTCCACGACGGTGATGTCCGAGGGTGCCCCGACCCGGACCGGCGGCCCCCAGGCGCCCGCTCCGCGCGAGACGTAGAGCTGGGTGTCGCCGTACCGCTCCAGGCCCGCGACCGTGGGATTGGCCAGCTCGGCGACGAGGTTGCCGGGCCACAGCTGGCCGCCGTGGGTGTGGCCGGACAGCTGGAGGTCGACGCCGTGCCGGACGGCGTCGTCGATGACGATCGGCTGGTGCGCGAGGAGCACGGCGGTACGGGCCCGGTCGCGGTCCCCCAGCGCCCTGGCGAAGTCGGGCCCCTGGCCCTCGCGCTCGCCGGCCACGTCGTCGACGCCGGCGAGGTCGAAGCCGGCGCCGATCTCGACCCGGGCGTTGCGCAGCGGGCGCAGCCCGAGCTCGCGGACGTGGTCCACCCAGGCGTCGGCGCCGGAGAAGTACTCGTGGTTGCCGGTCACGAAGAAGGCGCCGTCGCGGGACCGGAGCCCGGCGAGCGGCTCGGCGGCCGGGCCGAGGTCCGCCACGGAGCCGTCGACGAGGTCGCCCACGACGGCGACCAGGTCGGGCTGGGTGGCGTTGATGGTGTCGACGATCCGCTGGGTGTGCGCCCGTCCCAGGATCGGCCCCAGGTGGATGTCGGAGACCACCGCGATCCGGTAACCGTGCGCCGCGCGCGGCAGTTTGGCGAGCGGCACGGTGACCCGCTTCACCCGCGGGCCGCGCAGCACGCCGTACGTGCCGTAGCCGACGGTCCCGACCGCGAGCGCGGCGGCGGACCCGGAGACCACCCGGTTGACGAACAGCCGCCGGGACATCCCGGCCGGCTCGGGCGCCCCGGCGGGCTCGGCCGGCGCCTCGGGTACGGGAGCGGGCTCGGTCCCGGAGGCCGGCACCGTCACGGGGAGCTCGGCCGCCGGCGCCCCGGCCAGCACCTCGGTCGGCACCTCCGCCGGCGTTCCGGCCCGGCGCGCGAGCAGGCGGCGCAGCAGCGGCCGCAGCGGCTCGGTGGCGAGCAGCGCGAGCGTCACGTACAGCAGCAGCGCGAGCCACAGGAACCCGGGCCAGGCCAGCGCCTGTTCCAGGACGAAGGGCGCGCCCGCCCGGCCGGACACCAGCGCGCCGACCGACAGCAGCGGCAGCAGGACCGCGAGCCCGGTCCCGATCCGCCGGGCCGCGCCGCCGGGCGCGGTCAGGTCCCGCACCAGGCGCCGCCACACGTACCAGTGCACGGTGCCGAGCAGACCCAGCACCACGACCAGTCCGACCACCACGAGAACCACGCCCACGCCCGCCCGCCCCTGTCTCTTCCGCGTCTCTTCCGCTCTCCGGTCAGCGCTCGCGCCGCAGCGCGCGCACCCCACGCAACCCGATCACCCCGACCACCGTCCCCAGAACAAAGGACGTGATGGCCAGCAGCAGGTGAACCCAGAAGTAGGCCGTCGGATCGCCCGCGTCGTCGAAGGCGAGTCCGCTCCCGTCGTTCCAGAGGTTCTTGACGAAAGTGATCCAGATGAACCAGCTCCACACTCCGAACGCGAGCAGGAACCAGGAGACGGGGCGGCTGAGCTTCATGGCACCAGTATCACCGTCCGCCCCACCGCCCCTGCGGACGGGTGGACGAGCGGGGACGAACCGCCCCGCGGGGTTCGGAACGCGGTTGCGGGGATGTACGTTCTCGATCGTGTCCGCTTCGAAGATGACCGCGAAGGCCGCTTTCGCGGCCACCGCCGCCGCCGTTCTGCTGCCCGTCCTCGCCGCCGCTCCCGCGCACGCGGACGACAAGGCGCCGCAGCCCCAGCCCCCGGCCCGGATGTCGAGCGTGGGCGGGGTGCGGCTGTCGCAGCCCGGGACGCAGGTGGAGCTGGGCGCGGGGGCGCCGGTGCTGCCCAAGGAGCTGAGCGCGCGCTCGTGGATCGTGGCGGACGCCGAAAGCGGCCAGGTGCTCGCCGCGCACAACGCGCACTGGCCGCTGGCGCCGGCCTCCACGCTGAAGATGCTCTTCGCGGACACCCTGCTGCCGAAGTTCCCGCGGACGCAGAACCACACGGTCACCCAGGCCGACCTCCAGGGCCTGGGCGAGGGCTCCAGCCTGGTGGGCATCAAGGAGAAGCAGACCTACAGCGTCCACGACCTGTGGCTGGGCGTCTTCCTGCGCTCCGGCAACGACGCCGTGCACGTGCTCTCCGCGATGAACAACGGCGTGCAGCGGACCGTGGCGGAGATGCAGGCGCACGCCGAGGAGCTCCAGGCCCTGGACACCCACGTCAAGTCGCCGGACGGCTACGACGAGCAGGGCCAGGTCTCCTCCGCGTACGACCTCACCCTGATCGCCCGCAGCGGCATGCAGAAGCCGGACTTCCGGGAGTACGCGGCCACCCCGCGGGCGCAGTTCCCGGGCGAGGCCAAGCCGGGCAAGAAGCGCGAGACCTTCGAGATCCAGAACACCAACCGGCTGCTCACCGGTGACCTGGGCGTCGCCCCGTACCAGGGCATCGCCGGGGTGAAGAACGGCAACACCACGCACGCCGGGGCGACCTTCACCGGGGTCGCCGAGCGGAACGGCAAGGTGCTGCTCGTCACCGTCATGAACCCGTCCTCGAAGGAGCAGCACGCCGTCTACAAGGAGGCCGCGCGGCTGCTCGACTGGGGCTTCGCGGCGGCCGGCAAGGTGAAGCCGGTCGGCGAGCTGGTGCCGCCTGCCACGGCGGGGACGCCCCCGGGCACGAGCACGGCCGGGAGCACCGCGGGCACGGCCGGGGCCGAGCCCGCGCCGGGCAAGGACGCCCCGGGGAAGGACGCCGGGAAGGGTGCCGGGCACGCCTCGGTCGCCGCGTCGCGGTCCGGCGGGATGGGCATCGCGCTGGCCGTCGCGGGCGGGGTGCTGGTGCTGCTCGCGGTCGGGGTGTTCCTGGTCAACCGGCGCTGGCCGCTGGCGGGCGCCCGTCGCCGGGACCGGGCCGACCGGGACCGGACTCCTCTGGGCCCGGCTCAGCAGACCGCGGAGACTCCGGAGACTCCGGACGAGGCTCCGGCGACCCCGGCCCCCTGACCCCGACGGCGGTCCACGCGGCGCAGAACAGCAGCAGCTTCGCGGTGAAGTTGATCCACAGCAGCAGGGCGACCGGCACGCCGAACGCCCCGTACATCGACTTCGCCGCGACGCCCTTCATGTAGCCGCCGAGCAGCAGCTTGAGCAGCTCGAAGCCGACCGCGCCGAGCAGCGCGGCGAGCACCAGGTCGCGGCGGCGCGGCTCGACGCCGGGCAACAGCGTCAGCACGTACGACAGGATCAGGAAGTCGGCGACGACCGCGACCAGGATCGCCGCGGCCTCGATGAGCATCCGGCCGGGGCCCGTGTCCGCGATGCCGATCCGCTCCGCGCTCCAGCCGACGGCGGTGGAGCCCAGCCAGGACGCGGCGAGCGAGCAGATCATGACGCCGCCGAGGCCGAGCAGCACGACCGCGTCCTTGCCCTTGCGCAGCACCGGGTTGCCCTCGTCGGCGTCGTCCAGGCCCCACACCGCCCGCAGGCACTCGCGCATCGAGCCGACCCAGCCGATGCCGGTGAAGAGCAGCACGGCGCCGGCGACCAGACCGATCGTGCCGGCGTTGTCGACGAGGCCGGCGATGTCGAGCTGGTCGGAGATGCCGGGGACCTGGTCGGCGATCTTCTCCTCGATCCGGTCGAGCTGTTCGGCGGAGAGCAGCGCGGCGCCGATCGCGGCGGCGACGGTGATCAGCGGGAAGAGCGCGAGGAAGCTGAGGAAGGTGATGGCGGCGGCGAGGCGTGGCCAGTGGACCTCGTCGAGCCGCTCGTAGGCGTGCCAGGCGTGCGTCCGCGTCAGCCGGACGACCCAGGGTCCGACGACGGGGAGCTTGGTCAGCCAGTCCATGGCGTGCGGGCCTCCGGGGTCGGGGGTGCGGCGGTGTTCCGGGACGCGGAGGTCCGGGTTCCCCAGAATCGCAGAGCCACGCCGGGATGCCGCCGAGCCCGGGTCCCGACACGGCCGCGGGCGACGGCGGGCCGGGTGGCCCGCGGCCGGGGCGGGCGGCTCACAGGCCGGCGACCGCCATCCCGTACATCGCCGCCCACACCAGGCCGATGACGGCGAGCGGCCGGTCGCGCAGCACCACGTCCTCGGGCTCGCCCGCGGTGCCCCGGTCGGCGAAGACGGCGTAGCGCAGCACGGCGAGGACGAAGGCGACGACGGAGAGCTGCCGCCACGGCAGCAGCCCGCCGTGCGCGCTGCCGCCCTCCAGCGCCCACAGGCAGTAGCCGAGGACGGCGACGGCCGCCGCGGACTGCCAGACGAAGCGCAGGTAGCCGGGGGTGTACTGGGTGAGCAGGGCGCGGGTCGCGCCCTGGGCGTCGGCCAGTTGGACGGCCTCGGAGTAGCGCTTGGCGGCGACCATGAAGAGCGCGCCGAAGCCGGTGGTGAGGAGGAACCAGCGGGAGAGCGGGATGCCGAGGGCGATCCCGCCCGTCATGGCGCGCAGCAGGAACCCGGCGGCGACGACGGCGAGATCGGCGACGAGGACGTGCTTGAGGCGTACGCAGTAGGCGAGTTGCATGCCGAGGTAGGCGGCGATCACCACGCCGGTCATCGCGTTGCACCAGAGGGCCGCGCCGACCGCGGCGCCGGTGCCGAGCACGGCGCCGGTGGCGTGGGCGAGGGGTACGGGCACGACTCCGGCGGCCACCGGCCGGTGCCGTTTGACCGGGTGGGCCCGGTCGGCGGGCGCGTCGCGGGCGTCGTTGACCAGGTACACGGCCGCCGCGGCCGCCGTGAACAGGCCGAAGACGAGGCCCAGTCGGGCCGCGTTGTGCCAGGAGCCGAGCTGCCCGGCGGCGGCGGGCGCGGCGATCACGAGGAGGTTCTTGACCCACTGCCGGGGCCGGGCGGTGCGCAGCAGCCCGTACAGCAGCGCGGCCGCACGGCGACGGGGCCGCGCCGGGCGGGCGGGCGCCGGCGCGGGCGGGCGCGGCGGCAGGAGGGCGGTCGTGGTGCGGGTCGGCTCAGGCACGGGGGCCTCCGGTGAGCCAGCGGCGGCCGGCCGCAGCGGTGGCCGCGCCGAGCAGGGCGCCGGCGGCGACGTCGCTGGGGTAGTGGACGCCGACGACGAGCCGGGCCACGCACATCGCGGCGGCGGCCGGCCGGACCAGGTGGCGCACGGGCGGGTGGAGGGCGGCGAAGGCGACGGCGGCGGCCGCGGCCGAGCTGGCGTGCGAGCTGGGGAAGGAGTGCCGTCCGGCGGTGCGGACCAGGGGCGCGTACTCGGCGGCGGGCGGCCGGGCGCGCCGTACCGCCCGCTTCACCGCCATGCTGGCCAGGTGCGCGCCGCCGACGAGGGCGGTGCCGCGCAGCCAGCCGGTGCGGCGGGGCGGGTCGGCGGCCGCGGCGAGCAGCCCGGCGGCCAGCCAGAGGGCGCCGTGCTCGCCGGCGAGGGACAGCCCGCGGGCCGCGCCCGCGACCGCGCCGCGGGCGCCGGTGGCGCGCAGCGCGCGGAGCAGCCGCCGGTCCAGCGCGGGAGCGGGAGCGGGAGCGCGGACCCGGGCGGGGGCGGGGGCAGGGGCGAGGGCGGTCGGGTCCGTCGTGCGCGTCATGTTTCCTTCGGCTCCCCGTGTCGGCGTCCGGTCCGCATCGGCCACGGGCGACTCTGACGGGCGAAGGCGTCCGGGAGGGCGGGAGGCTTTCCTGACACTCGTTTAATCACCCATTTCGCGGAACCGGCCATCAATCCCGGCATAAGCGACACTCCCGGCTATACGGTCAGCGCATGGCACCCGACACGGACCCGGACGCGGACATCGACACCCTCACCGGCTGGGGCCGCACCGCCCCCACCCACGCCCGGGTCATCCGCCCCCGGACGTACGAGGAGGCCGCCGCGGCCGTCCGCGCCTGCGGGGCCCGCGGGTCGATCGCGCGGGGCCTCGGCCGGGCGTACGGGGACGCGGCGCAGAACGCCGGCGGCGCCGTGCTCGACATGACCGGCCTGGCCCGGATCCGCGCCGTCGACGCCGAGGCCGGGCTCGTGGTCTGCGACGCCGGGGTGAGCCTGCACCACCTGATGGAGGTGCTGCTGCCGCTCGGCTGGTTCGTGCCGGTCACCCCCGGCACCCGCTACGTCACCGTCGGCGGCGCGGTCGGCGCCGACATCCACGGCAAGAACCACCACGTCTCCGGCTCCTTCTCCCGGCACGTCGTCTCGCTCGACCTGCTCACCGCCGACGGGCAGGTGCGCACGGTCGCCCCGGGCACCCCGCTCTTCGACGCCACCGCCGGCGGGATGGGCCTGACCGGGGTGATCCTCTCCGTGACCCTGCGCCTGCTGCCCGTCGAGACCTCGCTGATGCGCGTCGACACCGAACGCGCCACCGACCTCGACGACCTGATGGCCCGGCTGACCGCCACCGACCACCGCTACCGCTACTCGGTCGCCTGGATCGACCTGCTCGCGCGCGGCGCGGCGACCGGCCGGGCCGTCCTGACCCGGGGCGACCACGCCCCGTACGAGGCCCTGCCGGCCCGGGCCCGCCGGGCGCCGCTCGCCTTCCGGCCCGGACGGCTGCCGGCCGCGCCCGCCCACGTCCCCGAGGGGCTGCTCGGCCGCACCACGGTCGGCCTCTTCAACGAACTCTGGTACCGCAAGGCGCCCCGGCACTCCACCGGCCGGCTGCAGTCCCTCGGCTCCTTCTTCCACCCGCTCGACGGCGTCCCGCACTGGAACCGGGTCTACGGGCGCGGCGGCTTCGTGCAGTACCAGTTCGTCGTCGGCCACGGGCGGGAGGAGACCCTTCGCCGGGTGGTGCGCCGGATCGCCACCCGCGGCTGCCCGTCCTTCCTGGCCGTCCTGAAGCGCTTCGGCGCGGCCGACCCCGGCTGGCTGTCCTTCCCGATGCCCGGCTGGACCCTGGCGCTCGACATCCCGGCCTCGCTCAGCGGCCTCGGCGCCTTCCTCGACGAGCTGGACGAGGAGGTCGTGGCGGCCGGCGGCCGGGTCTACCTGGCGAAGGACTCGCGGCTGCGGCCCGAGCTGCTCGCCGCGATGTACCCCCGGCTCGGGGACTTCCGCGAGCTGCGCGCCGCCCTGGACCCGCGCGCGGTCTTCGTCTCCGACCTGGCCCGCCGCCTCGGCCTCTGACCCCGTCCCCCGCCGTCCCCCTCCCCCTGTCCCCCGCCTCTCCCGTCCCCGCCCGTCCCTGTCCGTGTCCCGTCTGGAGCGTGAACGTCATGAAGGACGCCTTCGGCGCACCCCAGTCCCTGCTGATCCTCGGCGGCACCTCCGAGATCGGCCTCGCCACCGCCCGCCGGCTGATCGCCCGCCGCACCCGGACCGTGTGGCTGGCCGGCCGCCCCTCCCCCGCGCTCGCCGCCGCTGCGGAGTCGCTGCGCGCCCTGGGCGCCACCGTGCACACCGTGCCCTTCGACGCGCTGGACACCGGGTCCCACGAGGAACGGCTCGGGAAGATCTTCACCGAGGGGGACATCGACCTCGTCCTGCTCGCCTTCGGCGTCCTCGGCGACCAGGTGCGCGACGAGTCCGACCCGCTCTCGGCGGTCCGGGTCGCCCAGACCAACTACACCGGCGCCGTCTCGGCCGGCCTGGTCTGCGCCCAGGCGCTCCAGGCGCAGGGGCACGGCTCGCTGGTGGTGCTCTCCTCGGTGGCGGGCGAGCGCGCCCGGCGGGCGAACTTCATCTACGGCTCGTCGAAGGCCGGGCTCGACGCCTTCGCGCAGGGCCTCGGCGACGCGATGCACGGCACCGGGGTGCACGTGATGGTGGTGCGGCCCGGCTTCGTCCGCACCCGGATGACCGCGGGACTGGCGGAGGCGCCGCTCGCGACCACCCCGGAGGCGGTCGCCACGGCGATCGAGCTGGGGCTGCGGCGCCGCTCGGAGACGGTGTGGGTGCCGGGCGCGCTGCGCGTGGTGATGTCGGCCCTGCGGCACGTGCCGCGGCCGCTGTTCCGCCGGCTGCCGGTGTAGCGGCCGGGGCGGGGTCGGGACCGGGCCTAGGAGGTGACCGCCGGCGCGTCGACGGGGCTGCCGCCCTGCGCCGGGACGGCGGCGATGGTCCGGCCGCTGCCGAACTCATAGTCGTACAGCTTCCGCCACACCGCGTCCGCGCCCTGCTCGTACAGCGCGAAGGAACGGCAGGTCCAGGAGGCCTCGTACCCGGACAGCTCCTCGAAGGCCCGGTCCATCGCCTCCTCGGAGATGCCGTGCGCCACGGTGACGTGCGGGTGGTACGGGAACTGGAGCTCGCGCGGGACCGGGCCGGCCTCGTCGCGGACCAGCTGCTGGAGCCGGTCGCAGCCGGCCGCGCCCTCGACGAGCTGCACGAAGACCACCGGGGACAGCGGCCGGAAACTGCCGGTGCCCCGCAGGCGCATCGCGAAGGGCTCGCTGAGCGCCGCGATCGAGGCCAGGTGGGCCTTGATCTCCGGCAGCCGCTCCTCGTCGACCTCGGTCGGCGGCAGCAGGGTGACGTGGGTCGGAATGCCGTGCGCGGCGGGATCCCCGAAGCCCGCGCGCCGCTCCTGGAGCAGGCTGCCGTGAGGCTCCGGGACCGCGATCGAAACGCCGAGCGTTACGGTCCCCACGTCGTTCTCCTCCGTCGTCCGTCGTCCGTCGTGCGTGGAAATGTGTGTGGTGGTGCAGCCGCCAGTGTGCGGCTTGCACCACCGTTTCGGCCAGAGTCCTTCGACCCGCGCCGCGGCTCAGTGCTTGGCGGGCAGGAAGCCGATCCTCTCGTAGGTCTGCGCCAGCGTCTCGGCGGCGACCGCCCGGGCCTTCTCCGCGCCCTTGGCCAGCACCGAGTCCAACGTCTCGGGGTCGTCCAGGTACTCCTGGGTGCGGGTCCGGAACGGAGTGACGAAGTCCACCATGACCTCGGCGAGGTCGGTCTTCAGGGCGCCGTACATCTTGCCCTCGTAGCTCTTCTCCAGGTCGGCGATCGACGTGTCGGTGAGCACGGACATGATGGTGAGCAGGTTGGAGACGCCGGCCTTGTGCTCCGGGTCGAAGCGGATCACGGTGTCGGTGTCGGTGACCGCGCTCTTGACCTTCTTGGCCGTGGTCTTCGGCTCGTCGAGCAGGTTGATGAGGCCCTTCGGCGTGGACGCCGACTTGCTCATCTTGACCGCCGGGTCCTGGAGGTCGTAGATCTTCGCCGTCTCCTTGAGGATGTACGGCGCGGGGATCGTGAACGTCTCGCCGAAGCGCCCGTTGAAGCGCTCCGCGAGGTCGCGGGTCAGCTCGATGTGCTGGCGCTGGTCCTCGCCGACCGGGACCTGGTGGGCCTGGTAGAGCAGGATGTCGGCGACCTGGAGGATCGGGTACGTGAAGAGGCCGACGGTCGCGCGGTCGGCGCCCTGCTTCGCGGACTTGTCCTTGAACTGGGTCATGCGGGAGGCCTCGCCGAAGCCGGTGAGGCAGTTCATGACCCAGCCGAGCTGGGCGTGCTCGGGGACGTGGCTCTGGACGAAGAGGGTGCAGCGCTCCGGGTCGAGGCCCGCGGCGAGCAGCTGGGCGGCGGCGAGCCGGGTGTTGGCGCGCAGCTCGGCGGGGTCCTGCGGGACCGTGATCGCGTGCAGGTCCACGACCATGTAGAAGGCGTCGTGGGACTCCTGCAGCGCGACCCACTGCCGGACGGCGCCGAGGTAGTTGCCGAGGTGGAACGAGCCTGCGGTGGGCTGGATTCCGGAGAGCACACGAGGTCGATCAGAGGCCATGCTCATCATTCTCTCAGGTGCGCGGGGCGTTCCCGGACTGCCCGCCCACCGCGGGCCGGTGAGACGCGGGACACACGTCCCGCGTCTGTGTCGCGCGGGCGTCAGACGGGCAGGCCCGGGGCCGGGAAGGCGCCCATGAGCTCGGCGACCTCGGCGCGGACCGCGGCGAGCGCGGCCTCGTCGCCCTTGCCGGCGGCGGTGACGCCGCGGTCGATCCACTCGGCGACCCGCGGCATGTGGTCCGTGGTGAGGCCGCGGGAGGTGAGGGACGGGGTGCCGATGCGGACGCCGGAGGGGTCGAAGGGCTTGCGGGGGTCGTAGGGGACGGTGTTGTAGTTGACGACGATCCCGGCCCGGTCGAGGGCCTTGGCGGCGATCTTGCCGGGGACCTCCTTGGGGGTGAGGTCCATGAGGATCAGGTGGTTGTCGGTGCCGCCGGAGACGAGGTCGAAGCCGCGGGCGAGCAGCGCCTCGGCGAGCGCCCGGGCATTGGCGACGACGGCGTGGGCGTAGTCCCGGAAGGCGGGCCGGGCGGCCTCGTGCAGGGCGACGGCGATGGCGGCGGTGGTCTGGTTGTGCGGGCCGCCCTGGAGGCCGGGGAAGACGGCCTTGTCGAGGGCCTTCGCGTGCTCCGCGCGGGACATCAGCATGGCGCCGCGCGGGCCGCGCAGGGTCTTGTGGGTGGTGGTGGACACCACGTCGACGTGCGGGACGGGGGACGGGTGGGCGCCGCCCGCGATCAGGCCGGCGATGTGGGCGACGTCGGCGACGAGCACGGCGCCGGCCTCGCGGGCGATCTCCCCGAAGGCGGCGAAGTCGATGGTGCGGGGCAGCGCGGTGCCGCCGCAGAAGATGACCTTGGGGCGCTCGGCGAGGGCGAGCTCGCGGACCTGGTCGTAGTCGATGAGCCCGGTGTCCCGGCGCACGCCGTACTGCACGCCCCGGAACCAGGTGCCGGTGGCGGAGACGCCCCAGCCGTGGGTGAGGTGGCCCCCCATGGGCAGGGCCATGCCCATGACGGTGTCGCCGGGCTCGGCGAAGGCGAGGTAGACGGCGAGGTTGGCGGGCGAGCCGGAGTAGGGCTGGACGTTGGCGTGGTCGACGCCGAAGAGGGCCTTGGCGCGCTCGACGGCGAGGGTCTCGACCCGGTCGATGTTCTGCTGGCCCTCGTAGTAGCGGCGGCCGGGGTAGCCCTCGCTGTACTTGTTCTGGAGGACGGTGCCGGAGGCTTCGAGGACGGCGGCGGAGACGTAGTTCTCGCTGGGGATGAGGCGCAGGGTCTCGGCCTGGAGCCGCTCCTCGGCGCCGACGAGGGCGGCGAGCTCGGGGTCGGCGGCCGAAAGCGCCGGGTGGTGGGCGGGAAGGTCCGCGTGGTGGGCGGGAAGGTCCGCGGGGTGGTGGGCGGGAAGGTTCGTGGGGTGGTGGGCGGGAAGGTTCATGGCGTTGTCGGCGTCCATGGCGTGTGCCTCCGGGCAGCTGGGTCCCGGCGCGGGAGGCGCACGGGACTCGACGGTCGGTCGTCCCGTGATGCCCAGGCGAGCGGCACCTCGTGTGGTCTGCCGCGCACGGCTCCCCCGGGGTCGGTTCCCCGTACGCCAGTCGCCGTGCGTGTTTCCACAGTAGCGGGCGCGTCGTCGCCGGAGGTTTCCCGGTCCGGCATGCGAGCGACGATAAGAAAAGGGAGCCACATCCTCCCCTGCCGCAGGACGAACGGAGATCCCGTGTCGAGTACGTCGAGGACCCAGGACGAGATCGCTGCCGCGGACGCGCACAGCGCCCACAACTACCACCCGCTGCCCGTGGTCGTCGCCTCGGCCGAGGGCGCGTGGATGACCGATGTCGAGGGGCGCCGCTTCCTCGACATGCTCGCCGGGTACTCGGCGCTCAACTTCGGCCACGGCAACCGCCGGCTGATCGACGCCGCCAAGGCGCAGCTCGACCGGGTGACGCTGACCTCGCGGGCCTTCCACCACGACCGGTTCGGCGAGTTCTGCGCGCGCCTGGCCGAGCTGTGCGGCAAGGAGGCGGTGCTGCCGATGAACACGGGGGCGGAGGCCGTCGAGACGGCGGTGAAGACGGCCCGCAAGTGGGGGTACGAGGTGAAGGGCGTGCCGGACGGGCACGCGAAGATCGTGGTGGCCGGGAACAACTTCCACGGCCGGACGACGACGATCGTCTCCTTCTCGACGGACCACGAGGCCCGGGACCACTTCGGGCCGTACACGCCGGGCTTCGAGATCGTCCCGTACGGCGACCTGACGGCGCTGGAGGCGGCGGTCACCGAGAACACGGTGGCGGTGCTGCTCGAACCCATCCAGGGCGAGGCGGGGGTGCTGGTCCCGCCGCCGGGCTATCTGCGCGGGGTGCGGGAGCTGACGGCCCGGCGGAACGTGCTGTTCATGGCGGACGAGATCCAGTCGGGCCTGGGCCGCACGGGGAGGACGTTCGCGTGCGAGCACGAGGGCGTGGTGCCGGACGTGTACGTCCTCGGCAAGGCGCTGGGCGGCGGCGTGGTGCCGGTGTCGGCGGTGGTCGCGGACCGGGACGTGCTCGGGGTGTTCCGCCCGGGCGAGCACGGCTCGACCTTCGGCGGCAACCCGCTGGCCTGCGCGGTCGCCCTGGAGGTGATCGCGATGCTGCGCACCGGCGAGTACCAGGAGCGGGCCGCCGAGCTGGGCGAGCACCTGCACGCGGAGCTGGGCCTGCTGGTCGGCGGCGGCGCGGTGGAGGCGGTGCGCGGCCGGGGCCTGTGGGCGGGCGTGGACATCACGCCCGCGAAGGGCACGGGCCGGCAGGTCTCGGAGCGCCTGATGGAGCGGGGCGTCCTGGTGAAGGACACCCACGGCTCGACGATCCGGATCGCGCCGCCGCTGGTGATCTCGAAGGAGGACCTGGACTGGGGGCTGGAGCAGCTGCGGGGCGTGCTGGCGGAGTGACGGCGGCCGGGCCGGCCGGCGGCCGTGTGGTTCCGCCGGCCGGCCGGGCCCGGACCTCGGCGGTCCCCCTTCGGGCTGGACCGCCGAGGTCCGTTTCCCGCCCAAGGCGCCCCATTGACACCCCAGTTGGTCTAGGCCAATGATGGCCGCCATGCCGAGATCCCGTCCGCGCCGTGCCCCGCGCCACCGGCTCGCCGCACTCGTCGCGCTCCTCCCCCTCGCCGTCCTGGGGACGTCCGCAGCCCCCGCGGAGGCGGCCACGGCCGCCTGGCCCGGCCCCGTGCCGGTCGTGCACCACGTCGACACGACCGACCCGGTCGTCTTCATCACCCTGGACGACGGCTGGAACCACGACCCCGCCGCCGCCCGGCTGCTGCTCGACCGACGGGTGCCGGCCTCGCTGTTCCTGCTGCCGGGCGCCTACGCGTACGACTCCGGCTACTTCCGCACGCTGCTCGACCACGGCCGCTCGCGCGTCGAGAACCACACGGTCGACCACCCGGACCTCACCGCCCTCGACGCCGCCGGGCAGAAGGCCCAGATCTGCGGGGCGCGCGAGGCGCACCTGGCCGAGTTCGGCGACGGCCCGCGGCTGTTGCGCCCGCCGTACGGCACCTACGACGCCACGACCCGGATCACGGCCCGCGCCTGCGGGGCGAAGGCCGTGGTGACCTGGACGCACGACATGACGACCTGGGGCGGCCGGACCCCGCCGACGCCCGCGCTCGCGCCGGGCGACATCGTGCTGCTGCACTTAGACGAGACCGTCGAGCAGGACCTGAGGCGGGTGCTGGACGCGGCGGACGCCGCCGGCCTGAGACCGGCGCCGCTGCGCGACTACGTCACAGAATGACGTGCGGGATGAAGCGCGCGTACTCGTCCGTGATCAGGCCCGCCGACTCGCGGATGCCGAGGCCCGCCGACTCGTCGCCGACGGTCCACGCGCCGAGCACGACCCGGTTGCCGTCGAAGTCGGGCAGCGGGGCGAGCTCCTGGTAGCAGACCGGGTCGGGGCCGGCGCCGGTCACGGGGGTGCCCGGTTCGTGGACCGTGACGCCGGCGCCCTCGCGGCCGAGCAGCGGCTTGGCCACCCAGCCGGTGGTGGTGGCGAGTTCGCGCGGTCCGTCGAGGTAGGCGGGCAGCAGGTTGGGGTGGCCCGGGTAGAGCTCCCAGAGGATCGCCAGGAGCGCCTTGTTGGAGAGCAGCATCTTCCAGGCCGGCTCGATCCAGCAGGTGGTGCCGCTGCCGCCGCCGTTGTCGAGCGTGTCGAGGACGTGCGGCCCGAAGGGGTCGGTGACCAGCCACTCCCACGGGTAGAGCTTGAAGCAGGCGCGGATGAAGCGCAGCCGGTCGTCGACGAAGCGTCCGGAGATGCGGTCCCAGCCGATCCGCTCGACCGACAGCGCCTCGGTGGCGAGGCCGGCCTGCTGGGCGGTCTCGCGGAGGTACGCGACGGTCATCAGGTCCTCGCCGAGCTCGTCGACGTCGGAGTGCACGAAGTGCACGGGGCTGCCGGGCGGCAGCAGGTGCGCCTGCCGCTTCCAGGCGTCGACGAGGCGCTCGTGGAGCGAGTTCCACTGGTCGGCGCCGGGGAAGCGCTCCTCCATCCAGAACCACTGCGGGCTCGCGGCCTCCACCAGGGAGGTCGGGGTGTCGGCGTTGTACTCCAGCATCTTCGCCGGCCCCGTGCCGTCGTAGCGGAGGTCGAAGCGGGCGTAGATGCTGGGGAGTTCGGCGCGGCGGCGCCAGGACTCGGCGACCCGGGAGGCGAGCCGCCGGTCGGTGATGCCGAGCTCGGCGAAACGGTCCTTCTCGACGATGTGCGCCGCCGCGGCCAGGCACATCGCGTGCAGTTCCTCGACGACCTCCTCCAGGGCCTCCACCTCGGGCAGGCTGAAGGAGTAGTAGGCGCTCTCGTCCCAGTAGGGGCGCAGGGAGTCGTCGGGGTAGCGGGTCAGGGGGTAGATCAGGCCCTGTTCCTCGACGGTCCGCTGCCAGCCGGGCCGGGGTTCGATGGTGTGGCGCCGCACGGGGGATCAGCCGCCGGAGGAGGAACCGTGGCCGCCGAAGCCGCCGCTGGAGACCGCGGACTTGTCGAAGCTGCCGCCGCTGACCGTGCCGTTGCGGGAGGAGCCGCCGTAGTAATAGCGCCCGCTGTGGCCGGAGCCGGAGTTGGAGCCGCTGCCGTCGCCGCCACCGCACTCGTAGTCCGGGAGCTCCTTGTAGGTGACCGGGTCGATGCAGCGCCGGTCGGGCTCGGACGAGCAGGCCGTCAGCGTGGCGGCGAGCAGGCTCACTCCGCCCAGGACCACCGTCGTCGACCGCACTCTGCGCATGTCCGTCCCCGTCCTCCCCTGTGGGCCCGGGCGGTGGCGGCTGCCGCACCCGGTTGCGACCGCACAGTGTAGGCCCGGCGTGAACGCCCGTCCGATCCCCGTCGCACTAGAGTCCCTTTCGTGCTCCTTGGGATGATCTGCGCGCTCGGTTCGGCCGTCTGCTTCGGCGCCGCCTCCGTCTTCCAGGCGCTCGGCGCCCGCGCGGCCGAGCCCGGCACGGGCGGCGGGGTCGACGTGACCCTGCTGTGGCGGGCGCTGCGCCAGTGGCGGTACGTGGCCGGGCTCGGCATGGACGGCCTCGGCTTCGTCCTGCAGGTCGTGGCGCTGCGGACGCTGCCGATCTACGCGGTCGGCGCCTCCCTCGCGGCGAGCCTCGCCGTGACGGCGGTGATCGCCTCCCGGCTGCTCGGGGTGCGGCTGAGCCGTACGGAGTGGGCGGCGGTCGCGGTGGTCTGCCTGGGCCTGGCGCTGCTGGCCCTGTCCTCCGGGCGGGAGGGGCACGAGGGCGGCGGGGGCGCGCTGTCCTGGGGGCTGCTCGCGGCCTCCTTCGGCGTCCTCGGGGCGGGCGCGGCGGCCGGCCGGCTGCCGGACCGGGCGCGCGCCCTGACCCTGGGCCTCGCGGGCGGCTTCGGCTTCGGCGTGGTCGAGATCGCGGTCCGGCTGCTCGACACCTTCGACCTGACCGACCCGGCGCTGTACGCCCTGCTGGTCGGCGGCGGCAGCGCCTTCCTCCTCTACACCTCCGCGCTGCACCGGGGCGCGGTCACCACCGCCACCGCCGGCCTGGTCCTCGGCGAGACCATCGGCCCCGCCGTCGTCGGCGTCGCCTGGCTCGGCGACACCACCCGCGAGGGCCTGGGCTGGCTGGCCCTGCTCGGCTTCGCGGTGGCCGTGGCGGGCTCCCTGACCCTGGCCCGCTTCGGCGAGGCCCCGGCCACGGCGACCGCGACGGACCCCGGCGGGGACGCGGAAGCCGTGAAGGACGAGGGGGCGGGTGCGGGGCCGGGGCCGGGCGCGGCCTAGTCGGCGGTGGCGGCGCGGCGGCGGAAGGCCGCGCGGTAGGCGCCGGGGCGGTGGCCGGTGTGGCGGGCGAAGAGGGCGGCGAAGGTGCCGGGGTCGCGGTAGCCGACCTGGGCCGCGACGGCGGCGACGGTGCGGTCGGTGGTCTCCAGGAGGTGGCGGGCGCGGCGGACCCGGGCCGCCTGGAGGTGGGCGAGCGGGGTGCGGCCGGTCTCGGCGGAGAAGCGGCGCAGCAGGGTGCGGGTGCTGACTCCGAAGGCGGCGGCGAGGGCGGCCAGGTCGTAGCGGGCGGCGAGGTTCTGGTCGAGGTGGCGCATGACCTGCTGGGAGAACTCGCTGCCGGGCTCCGGCAGCAGGGCCGGGTCCACGTACGGGGTCTGGGAGGTGCGGGCGTCGTCGACGAGGGCGAGCCGGGCGGTGGTCCGGGCGACCCGCGGGCCGCTGTGGTGGCGGATCAGCTCCAGCGCGAAGTCGTACATCGCGCCGAAGGCGGCCGTGGTGGTCACGCCCCGGTCGGTGACCACCAGGTGCTCGGGCCGCACGTCGGCCTCCGGGTGCCGGGCGGCGAGCACGCCCGCGTGCAGCCAGGAGGTGGTGGCCCGGCGCCCGTCGAGCAGCCCGGCCGCGCCGAGCAGGAACGCGCCCACGCACAGCGAGACCACCGCGCGCCCGGCCGCCGCCTGCGCGCGGACGGCGGCCGTCTCGGGCCCGAGCCCGGCGAGCCGGGCGTCCAGGTCCGCGCCGAGCCGCAGCTCGAAGCCGGGGACGACGAGGACGTCCACCTCGCCGAGCGGACGCACGTCCAGGCTCGCGCCGCCCGAGGCGACGACCCGGCGGCGCGGCGACACGACCGTCACCCGGTAGCCGGGCCGGTCCGGGCCGGCCACGTGCCCCGCCATCGTCAGCAGGTCGGGCACCCCGAAGACCTCGGACGCGAAGCACCCCGGATACGCCAGCACCCCGACCCGCAGGTCCCCGGCCGTCCGCCGTTCCTCCGCCCCCGTCATGCCCGGCCTCCCCGTCGCCCCGCGCGCCCCGCGCGCCGCCGTTCGGCGGCGAGATTACCCCCGGCCTTGGCGATCCGGCCCCTCAACGGGAGCGTGCGGCCCGGCCCACCCTTGCGTCCATGGACAACGACGATCCCCTTGAGGACTTCCTGCGCCGTGACGTCACCGTCGACGGGGTGACCAAGACCGTGTACGTGGCGGGCACCGGGCCCGCCGTCGTGGTGCTGCCCGAGATGCCGGGCATCAGCCCGGACGTGCTGCGGCTCGCCCGCTGGGTGCGGGACGCCGGCTTCACCGTGCACGTGCCCTCGCTCTTCGGCACCGACGGCGCCTTCCCGACCGCCGGGGGCGGCCAGGAGGTGGTCCGCCGGGCCTGCGTCAGCGCCGAGTTCCGCGCCTTCGCCGGGGGCGGCACCAGCCCCGTCACCCACTGGCTGCGCGGCCTCGCGCGCCGGGCGCACGCCGAGTGCGGCGGGCCCGGGGTCGGCGCGCTGGGGCTCTGCTTCACCGGGAACTTCGCGCTCACCATGGCCCTGGAGCCGGCCGTCCTGGCCCCCGTGGTCAACCACCCCTCGCTGCCCCTGGACGACCCGGCCGGGATCGAGCTCGACCCGGCCGACGCGCGTGCGGTCCGCGAGCGCCTGAGGCGCGACGGACTGACGGTGCTCGCCTACCGCTTCGAGGGCGACCGCTGGTGCACGGGGCAGCGCTTCGCCGCGTACCGCGCGCTCCTCGGCGAGGCCTTCGACGGGCGGGTGCTGCCGGACAGCGCCGCGAACCCGGCGCCGCCGCCCTTCTTCGCCGACGTCGTCGGCGGCCCGCACAGCGTCGTCACCGCGCACTTCGTGGACGAGGCAGGGCACCCGACGGTCCGCGCCCGGGACGAGATCCTCGCCTTCCTGGCCGCTCGGCTCCTGCCGCACGGCTCTCAGCGCTCGCCTGGCCCTCAGGACTCTCAGGGCAGCACCCGGCACAGCGCCTCCAGCGCGCCCGACCAGGCGCTGTCGGACGGGGTGCCGTAGCCGACGACGAGGGCGTCGCGGGTGCGCGGGGTGGTGGGGTGCCGGAAGCGGTTGATGCCGAGCACGGCGAGGCCCTGGAAGGCGGCGGCGCGCAGCACGGACTCCTCGGTGCCCTCGGGGAGTTCGAGGACGGCGTGCAGTCCGGCGGCGATGCCGCTGATCCGGGTGCCGGGCGAGCGGGCGGCGACCGCCGCCACCAGCTGGTCGCGGCGGCGCCGGTAGCGCAGCCGCATGGCCCGCACGTGCCGGTCGTACGCGCCGGAGGCGAGGAACTCCGCGAAGGTGAGCTGGTCGGGCGCGCTGGACACCCAGTCGACGGTGCCCTTGGCGGCGACCACCTCGTCGACGAGCTGCTCCGGCAGCACCATCCAGGCGATCCGCAGGCCCGGGGCCAGGGACTTGCTGGCGGTGCCGAGGTAGACCACCCGCTCCGGGTCGAGGCCCTGGAGCGCGCCGACCGGCTGCCGGTCGTAGCGGAACTCGCCGTCGTAATCGTCCTCCAGGAGCAGCCCGCCCGCGGACCGCGCCCAGTCGACGGCCGCGGCGCGCCGGTCCGGCTGGAGGGCGCCGCCGGTCGGGAACTGGTGGGCGGGGGTCAGCAGGACGGCCCCGGCCGAGCCGGTCGCCCCGGGGGCGCCCAACTCCTCGGTGCGCGTGCCGCGTTCGTCGAAGGGCAGGGCCGGCATCCGCAGCCCGGCGCGGGCCAGCAGCTCCCAGTGCACGTCGAGGCCGTACGACTCGACGGCGACCTCCCGCACCCCGCGGGCCCGCAGCACCTGCCCCATCAGGAGCAGGCCGTGCACGAACCCCGAGCAGAGCACGATCCGTTCGGGTCGCGCGTACACCCCGCGGGCCCGCGCCAGGTACTCGGCGAGGACCGTGCGCAGCTCGATCCGGCCGCGCGGGTCGCCGTAGCCGAAGGCCTCGTCGGGCGCGGCCGTGAGCGCCTTGCGGGCGGCCTTGAGCCAGGCGGCGCGCGGGAAGGAGGCGAGGTCGGGGGTGCCGGGGCGCAGGTTGTACGTGGGCCGGCCGGCGGGCGGCGCGGTGACGGACCCGCCGCCGGCCGGGCGGCGGGGCGCGGTCCGGGGCGCCGGGCGGGGCTCGGAGCGCCGGGCGACCCGGGTGCCGGAGCCCTGGCGGGCGGTCAGCCAGCCCTCGGCGACGAGTTCGGCGTAGGCGTCGGCGACGGTGTTGCGGGCCACGCCCAGGTCGAGGGCGAGCGAGCGCGAGGACGGCAGTCGGGTGCCGGCCGGGAGGCGCCCGCCGCGCACGGCCTCGCGCAGCGCGTCCATCAGGCCCTCGCGCAGGCCCTGCCCCTGCCGGAGCGGTTCGAGGTGCAGGTCGGCACCGAAAGTGGCCCAGTCATTCGCCATGGAAATGGACCATACCCGGGAGCCACCCGCTCCGTACGGTGGTGGCCATGACCACCACCACGACGCAGCACGCGCACGACGCCGCCCCCGCCCCGTACGCCCCCGAACACCCGGCCCGGCAGGCCTTCGCCGAGCTCCACCCCACCTTCTACAAGGCCATGATCGGCCTGGAGGTCGCCGCGTCGAAGCAGGTCGACCCGACCCTCTACGAGCTGGTCAAGATCCGCGCCTCGCAGATCAACAACTGCGCCTTCTGCCTGGACATGCACACCAAGGACGCGCTGGCGGCCGGCGAGAGCGTCCAGCGGATCGTGCAGCTCGCGGCCTGGCGCGAGTCGCGGCACTTCTACACCGAGCGGGAGCTGGCGGCGCTGGCGCTGACCGAGGCCGTCACCGTCCTCACCGACGGCTTCGTGCCGGACGAGGTGTACGCGGAGGCCGCCCGTCACTTCGAGGAGGCCGAGCTGGCGCACCTGATCGGCGCGATCGTCGTGATCAACTCCTGGAACCGGATCGCCGTGACCACCCGGATGGTCCCGGGCCACTACACCCCCGGGGCGTACAAGCGGTGAGCGCTCCGGCCCGCGCGCTCCGCGCGCTGCACACCGGCCGGGCGGCCGGTGACCCGCTGGTGCTGCCCGGCCCGTGGGACGCGGCGAGCGCCCGCGTCTTCGAGGAGGCCGGCTTCCCGGCCCTCGCCACGCCGAGCGCGGGGATCGCCCGCTCGCTCGGGTACGAGGACGGGAGCACGCCCGCCGAGGAGATGTTCGCCCAGGTCGCGCGGATCGTCCGCGCGGTGTCCGTCCCGGTGTCGGCGGACCTGGAGGGCGGGTACGGGCTCGCGCCGAAGGAGTTCGTGGCGCGGGTCCTGGAGACCGGTGCGGCCGGCGTGAACCTGGAGGACTCGGACGGCCGGGGCGGCCTGAAGGACGCCGGGGAGCAGGCCGACTGGCTCGCGGCGGTACGGGCGGAGGCGGGGGACGCGCTGTTCGTCAACGCCCGCGTGGACGTCTATCTCCGCGGGGTGCCCGAGCCCGTGCAGGCGGCCGTGGAGCGGTCCCTGCGGTACGCGGCGGCGGGCGCGGACTGCGTCTACCCCATCGCCGCACCGGCCACCGACCTGCCGGCCCTGCGGGCGGGTGTGGGCGGGACGCTGCCGCTCAACTTCCTGGCCCGCGGGGAGAATCCGTCCTTCGCCGAACTCGGCCGCCTGGGCGCCACCCGGATCACCTTCGGCCCGGGCCTGCTGCTCCGCACGCTCGATCATGTGGGCGCGCTCGCCGAGGAGTTGCGGGGCGGGACGTGAGACGCACGGTGCCCCCGGCCGGAGAGGTCCGGCCGGGGGCGCCGTGAACGCGGTCGAGCGGGAAGTCGACTCACATGCCGACTCAGATGAGGCCGAGCTCGCGAACGGCGGCCCCGTCCCCGACGCTCCCCTCGCACCGCTCGGCCCCGGAGGGCCTCACGGGCTTCGGCGAGCTGCGCCGGACTCCGTCCGGCCGACTCAGATGAGGCCGAGCTCGCGAACGGCGTCGCGCTCCTCGACGAGCTCCTGGACGGAGGCGTCGATGCGGGTGCGGGAGAACTCGTTGATGTCCAGGCCCTGGACGATCTCGTACTTGCCGTCCTTGCAGGTGACCGGGAAGGAGGAGATCAGGCCCTCCGGGACGCCGTAGGAGCCGTCGGACGGGACGCCCATGGAGGTCCAGTCGCCCTCGGCGGTGCCGTTGACCCAGGTGTGGACGTGGTCGATGGCGGCGTTCGCGGCGGAGGCGGCGGAGGACGCGCCACGGGCCTCGATGATCGCGGCGCCGCGCTTGGCGACGGTCGGGATGAAGGTGTCGGCCAGCCACGCCTCGTCGTTCACGACGTCGGCCGCGTTCTTGCCGGCGATCTCCGCGTGGAAGATGTCCGGGTACTGGGTGGCGGAGTGGTTGCCCCAGATGGTGAGGCGCTTGATGTCCTCGACCGAGGAGCCGGTCTTCTGGGCCAGCTGCGTCAGGGCGCGGTTGTGGTCCAGGCGGGTCATCGCGGTGAAGCGCTCGGCCGGGACGCCCTTGGCGGCGGACTGGGCGATCAGGGCGTTGGTGTTGGCCGGGTTGCCGACGACGAGGACCTTGATGTCGTCCGCGGCGTGGGCGGCGATGGCCTCGCCCTGCGGCTTGAAGATGCCGCCGTTGGCGGCGAGCAGGTCGCCGCGCTCCATGCCCTTGGTGCGCGGGCGGGCGCCGACGAGCAGCGCGATGTTGGCGCCCTCGAAGCCCTGGTTCGGGTCGTCGAAGATGTCGATGCCCTTGAGTAGCGGGAACGCGCAGTCGTCGAGCTCCATGGCGGTGCCCTCGGCGGCCTTGACGCCCTGCGGGATCTCGAGGAGGCGCAGCTTGACCGGCACGTCCGCGCCGAGCAGGTGGCCGGAGGCGATGCGGAAGAGCAGTGCGTAGCCGATCTGGCCGGCCGCGCCGGTCACGGTGACATTCACGGGAGTGCGGGTCATGGCGATCTCCGTAAGACAGCTGGCGGTGGGGTTCCCTTGCCCTGAGGCTGGACGTCTCCCCTGATCGATCGATGTCTCGACGTGAAGAGATATCCAGCGGTCAGGCTATCGGACCCGGGGCGGTACGCACCCCCACCCCCTTGTGGTGCGGCTCACCCTGCTTCTCCGGGATAACGAGCCACGTACCGGAATCGTCACCTCCGTCACCTCCGTGCCACAACGCTCCGGCGGACCTTGATCCACCCTTGGCACGTACATGACCCTGGAAGCCAGCGGGGCCCGTCCTCCCACGGGGGAGAGGACGGGCCCCGCGTCGTACGCGCGTCAGCTCACCGCGCCGGCTCAGCTCACCGTCAGATGGAGGACGTCCTCCAGGAACGGGATCCGCAGCCAGGGCTCGGGCTGCACCATGAGCGCGAGCAGCACGATCAGGGCGCCCATCACCCCGTACGTGATCATGTCGGTGAAGCGCGAGCGCACCGCCAGCATGCCCACCGAGGGCAGGACGCGGCGCAGCACCGCACCCGTCAGGAGCGCCGCGCCGACCAGCAGGGCGCCGACCCGGAAGGACTGCGCGAACAGGTCGGTGCCGACGATCAGCAGGCCGAGGGCGGTCAGGCCCAGCACCGTGAGCAGCGGCCACTGCCGGGCGGGCGCCGGCGCGTCGCCGGGGGCCGCCCGGCCGCCGCCCTCGGGGCGGGCGGTCGTGGTCGTGAGCTTCGCCCGGGGGTGGCGGCGGGGGCGGCGGTCCGCGGCGCCGGCGGCGGCCGTCTCCGTGTCCTCGGGGCCGGCCGGTGGCTCCTCCGAGGTCCGCGGTGCGTCCGCGTCGGAGGAGGACACGGTCAGCGGACCCCGGCCGCGCGCTCGGCGGCCTCGACGACGTTCACCAGGAGCTGGGCGCGGGTCATCGGGCCGACGCCGCCCGGGTTCGGGGAGATCCATCCGGCCACCTCGGCCACGCCGGGGTGCACGTCGCCGACGATCTTCCCGTCGGCGTCGCGGGAGACGCCGACATCGAGCACGGCCGCGCCCGGCTTCACGTCCTCCGGCTTGATCAGGTGCCCGACCCCGGCCGCCGCGACGATGATGTCGGCGCGCCGCAGGTGCGCCGCGAGGTCCTTGGTGCCGGTGTGACACTGCGTCACGGTGGCGTTCTCGGAGCGACGGGTGAGCAGCAGCGGCATCGGGCGCCCGATGGTCACGCCGCGGCCCACGACCACGACCTCCGCGCCGTTGATCTCGACGCCGTACCGGCGCAGCAGCGTGATGACGCCGTTGGGCGTGCAGGGCAGCGGGGCGGGCTCGTTGAGGACCAGCCGGCCGAGGTTCATCGGGTGCAGGCCGTCGGCGTCCTTCGCCGGGTCCATGAGCTCCAGAATGCGGTTCTCGTCGATGCCCTTGGGCAGCGGCAGCTGCACGATGTAACCGGTGCACGCCGGGTCCTCGTTGAGCTCGCGGACGACCGCCTCGATCTCCTCCTGCGTGGCGGTGCCGGGGAGTTCGCGCTGGATGGAGGCGATGCCGACCTGCGCGCAGTCGCGGTGCTTGCCGGCGACGTACTTCTGGCTGCCCGGGTCGTCGCCGACCAGGACGGTGCCGAGACCGGGCGTCACGCCCCGCTCCTTGAGGGCCGCCACACGGACGGTCAGATCGGACTTGATCGCGGCTGCGGTGGCCTTGCCATCGAGAATCTGGGCGCTCATGCGGACATCTTCCCGGATGGGCCCCGCCGGTTTCCAATTCGGAAGCAGAGGTTGCACTTGCACAACTGCGCTGCGTATCGACTGGACAAGTCCTCGCCGTTTTGACGACGATGATCTGCGCAGTGCCGCGAGCAGTGCCGGGGGGCAAAACCGCTCATACGTCGTGAGACACGCATGACACATCCTCCGAGCAGGGCCGCGTCGTCCCCGCACAGGAACCAACGGAGGAACCTCCCGATGAGCTTCGGCGACCCGAACAACCCCTACGGCCAGCCGCCGCAGGGCCAGCCCGGTTACGGCCAGCCCCAGGGCCAGCCCCAGGGCCAGCCCGGTTACGGCTACCCCCAGCAGGCCCCGCAGGGCGTCCCGCCGCAGCAGGGCTACGGCTACCCGGCCGCCCCGCCGGTCTCGCCGTACGGCGGCTACCCGCAGGGTCCGGCGAAGATGCCGGGCCTGATGACCGCGGCGCGCGTGATCATGTTCATCCTGTCCGGCCTGCAGATCCTGATCGCGATCATCGCGGGCATCGCCCTCGGTGCCGCGTCCAGCGCCTCGGACTCCGACGCGGCCGGCGCGCTGGCGGGCCTCGGCTTCGCGGTCGTGGTGCTCCTGCTGGTCATCGCCGGTCTGGGCATCTTCCTCGCGGTGAAGTTCTCCACCGGCGGCACCGCGATCCGCGTGCTCACGATCATCTACGCCTCACTGATGATCCTCGGCGCGATCGGCAACTTCACCTCCGGCCAGGCGACCGGCGCGGCGGGCGGCGTCATCAGCCTCGCCCTCGGCGGCATCATCCTCGCCTCCATGGTGGGCCCGCAGGCCTCGGCCTGGTTCAACCGCCCGCGCTTCTGATCCGGCCGCGCCGGTCACGCGAAGGGGCCCCGTTCCGATCCGGAACGGGGCCCCTTCGCGTGTGCGGACCGCGAGGCCCGGTCACTGCCGCTTCAGCACCACGAACTGCCCCGCCTGCTCCACCACCCGGTACCGCGCCTCCGGGTGGAGCTGGGAGGCGAGGGACACCGGGTCGGTGATCGGCTGGGACCAGCCGGAGGAGAGGTCGAGGGCGAGGTAGTCGGGCTGGACGGAGGGCGCGCCGCCGACCCAGTAGACGGTGTGGTCACCGGTGAGGTGGGCCATGAGCGTCACGTTCGTCTCGACGCTGGTCCCGGCCGGCACCGCCGCCACCGCGCGCCGCGCGTCGAGGGTGCGGGCGTCGGTGCGGTAGGTGTCGGGGCGGGTCAGTTCGCGCAGCGGCATGTCCAGGGCGTGCACGAGCGCGATCGCCGTGACGACGGGCACGGCCACCTTCCCGTACGCCACCAGCCAGGGCCGCGGCGAGGTGCGCACCGCGCGGACCGCGTCGACCAGGGCGAGGAACACCACCGGCATCAGGATGGCGTTGTAGTGCCAGAACATGCCCCAGTGGTTGGGGTCGTGCGAGAGGAAGCGCCAGCCGAGGGTGGGCAGCACGAGCAGCATGAGCGGCGAGCGCAGGCAGAGGAAGCCCGTGACGCCGACGAGGAAGAGGAGCATCTCCCACTTCTCGCCGTGCTGGAAGGCACCGAGGAGGGAGTCGAGGAGCGAGACCTCGCTGCCGTCGCCGCCCTTCTCGATCTTGGCCCAGTAGTCGTACTGGCCGACCCGGCTGAAGGCCGGGATGAGCACCAGCACGGTGAGCGCGAAGAAGGCGGGGCCGAAGCCGGCCACGGCCGCGCCGAGCCGTCGCCGCCCCTTCACGAACAGCACCGCGCCGACCATCGCGACCGTCAGCCCCATGTCCTCCTTGACCAGGACCAGCGGCAGCGACCAGGCGACGGCGGCGTTCCAGCGCCCGAGGAGCAGCGCCCGGCAGGTCAGGGCGAGCAGCGGGACGGCGAAGGCGATCTCGTGGAAGTCGGACTTCACGGCCTCCTGGAGGCCCCAGGACAGCCCGTACGCCACGGTGAGGGAGATCCCGGCGGCCCGGCTGCCCAGCACCTGCTGGGCGGTGCGGCCGACCACGGCGGCGGAGGCGGCGAACAGCGCGGCCTGCGCGAAGAGCAGCGCGAGCGGGGAGGACCACACCCAGTAGAGCGGCGCGAGGAGCGCCGTCACCGGGCTGAAGTGGTCCCCGAGTATGAGGAAGCCGGGCCCCTTGATGTCGACGATCGGGGCGCGCAGCTCGGCGTAGGCCCGGACGGACTGCTCGAAGATCCCGAGGTCCCAGGAGGGCGTGCGGAAGCGCTCGTACTGCACCCAGGAATAGAGGAAGTAGAGCGCGCCGAGGACGGCGGAGACGATCGCGTACGGGCGGAGCGGGGCGGGTGCCGGCGGCTCGCCCTCGGTTCCGCGCGCGTCGGCGGGATCCGCAGCGGGCTTGTTCCGTACGTCCAACACCACGTCCCCCACTCACGGCGGCCGACAAAAGGGCAACCCATTAGACCAGAGTCCACCCGTTCGGCCGATCCGCCCACCGGGGCCCTCCCGTGGAGGAGGGCCCCCTGCCGCACCGTCCGTGGATCAGTGGAAGAAGTGGCGCGTGCCGGTGAAGTACATCGTCACGCCGGCCTTCTTCGCGGCCTCGACCACCAGCTCGTCGCGGACGGACCCGCCCGGCTGGACGACGGCCTTCACGCCGGCGGCGGTCAGGATCTCCAGGCCGTCCGGGAAGGGGAAGAAGGCGTCCGAGGCGGCGTACGAGCCGCGCGCCCGCTCCTCGCCGGCCCGCTCGACGGCGAGCTTGGCGGAGTCGACCCGGTTGACCTGGCCCATGCCGACGCCGACCGAGGCGCCGTCCTTGGCGAGCAGGATCGCGTTGGACTTCACCGCGCGGCAGGCCTTCCAGGCGAAGGCGAGCTCGGCGAGCTCCGCGGCCGACAGGGCGTCGCCGGTCGCGAGGGTCCAGTTCGCCGGGTCGTCGCCGTCGGCCTGGAGGCGGTCGGTGACCTGGAGCAGCGCCCCGCCGTCGACCGGCTTGACCTCGACCGGGTTGGCCGGGGCGCCCTCGGCGCGCAGCACGCGGATGTTCTTCTTCCTGGCGAGGATCTCGACCGCGCCGTCCTCGTAGCCGGGGGCCACGATGACCTCGGTGAAGATCTCGGCGACCTGCTCGGCCATCTCGACCGACACCGGGCGGTTGACGGCGATGACGCCGCCGAAGGCGGACAGCGGGTCGCAGGCGTGCGCCTTGCGGTGCGCCTCGGCGACGTCCGCGCCGATCGCGATGCCGCACGGGTTGGCGTGCTTGATGATCGCGACGCACGGCTCGGCGTGGTCGTACGCGGCCCGGCGCGCGGCGTCGGTGTCCGTGTAGTTGTTGTAGGACATCTCCTTGCCGTGCAGCTGCTCGGCCTCGGCGAGGCCGCCGGTGCCGTCGACGTAGAGCGCGGCGCCCTGGTGCGGGTTCTCGCCGTAGCGCAGCACGTTCTTGCGCGCGTAGGTGTGGCCGAGGAAGTCGGGGAAGCCGCTGTCGTCGGCCGCCGCGTAGTCGTCGGCGAACCAGGACGCCACGGCCACGTCGTAGGCGGCGGTGTGCTGGAAGGCCTGGGCGGCGAAGCGCTTGCGCTGGGCCAGCGTGAAGCCGCCCTCCTTGACCGCCTGGAGCACCGCGGCGTAGGCGTCCGGGTCGGTGACGATGGCCACGGAGGGGTGGTTCTTGGCGGCGGCGCGGACCATGGACGGGCCGCCGATGTCGATCTGCTCGACGCACTCGTCGGCCGTGGCGCCGGAGGCGACGGTCTCGCGGAACGGGTAGAGGTTCACGACGACCAGGTCGAAGGGCTCCACGCCCAGCTCGGCGAGCTGCGCGCGGTGCGACTCCAGGCGCAGGTCGGCGAGGATGCCGGCGTGCACGCGCGGGTGCAGCGTCTTGACGCGCCCGTCGAGGCACTCGGGGAAGCCGGTCAGCTCCTCGACCTTGGTGACCGGGACGCCGGCCGCGGCGATCCTCGACGCGGTGGAGCCGGTGGAGACCAGCTCGACGCCGGCCTCGTGCAGACCGCGGGCCAGCTCCTCGAGCCCCGTCTTGTCGTAGACGCTGACCAGCGCGCGGCGGATGGGCTTAACGGTGTCAGTGCTCACCGACATGAACCTTTCGTCCCTCAATGCGGTAGCCGTTGCGGGCGAGACGCCCCACGACCTCGACGAGCAGAGATCGCTCGACTTCCTTGATGCGCTCGTGGAGCGCGGCTTCATCGTCCTCGTCCCGCACCTCGACCACGCCCTGCGCGATGATCGGGCCGGTGTCGACACCGTCGTCGACGAAGTGGACGGTGCACCCGGTGACCTTCGCGCCGTACGCGAGGGCGTCGCGCACACCGTGCGCGCCGGGAAAACTGGGGAGCAGCGCCGGGTGGGTGTTGACGACCCGGCCGCCGAAGCGGGCGAGGAACTCCTTGCCGACGATCTTCATGAAGCCGGCCGAGACGACGAGGTCCGGCTCGTACGCGGCGGTGGCCTCGGCCAGGGCTCGGTCCCACTCCTCGCGGCTCGCGTGGTCCTTGACCCGGCACACGAAGGTGGGGATCCCGGCGCGCTCGGCCCGCTCCAGACCGGCGATGCCGGTGCGGTCCGCGCCGACGGCGACGATCTCGGCACCGTAGCCCTCGGGGCCCCCGGGGGCGGCGGCGATCGCGTCCAGCAGGGCCTGGAGGTTCGTGCCGGAGCCGGAGACCAGGACGACGAGGCGGGCGGCAGCCACTGAGGTCACTCTTTCCGTGGTGTTTGTGCGGTCGTACGAACGAATCGCGTCCCTCGATACGGGGAACCCTACGAAGGGCCCGACCGTCAGCAACGATACCGGCACTCCGGACAACCCCCACGGGACGGGGGCGTGACCGGGCGGTAGCGTCAGGGTCCGACGACCTGCGACACCAGGGCCGCGCGCCACATCACACCCGCGCACACAGACAGAGGGAAGACGTCCAGCACATGCCGGATCGCCAGTCCACGAACGACAACAACCCGTTCGCCCCGCCGCCGGAGGGGCAGCCGGACCAGCCGTGGCAGCCGCGGCTCCCGGAGGGCTCCGACGAGCGCCCGGCCGGAGGGCCGGGCTGGAGCAGCAGCCAGCCGGGCCGGTCCTCCGACGGGTTCGGGAGCCGCCCCGAGCGCCCCTCGGGCGGCGGTCAGGGCGGGGGGCCGGACGGCGGCCAGGGCCCCGGGCTGCGCTGGGACCCGACGGACCCGGCCCAGCGCCGCGCGCGGTACGCGGTGCTCTCCGGCATGTGGGCCTTCTTCTTCTCCTTCTTCGTGCAGGAGCTGGCCCTGCTGCTCGGCGCGCTCGGCGCCTACTGGGCGATCAGCGCGCTGCGCACCCGGGCGAAGGCCCCGGAGGGCCCGCCGTCGCCGGCGCAGACCGCGGCCGCGGCGACCGCGAACCGTGCCAAGCAGACGGCGGCGATCAGCGGCCTGGTGGCCTCGGCGCTCGCCCTGATGATCGTCGCGAGCGGCTTCCTGGTGCACTTCGTCTACCGCGACTTCTACGAGTGCCGGACCGACGCCCTGACCAAGCAGAGCCAGCTGGCCTGCAACGACCTGCTGCCGAAGCCGCTCCAGGACACCCTGGGCGTACGGGAGTAGCCGGAGTAGCGGGGTATCCGGGGCAGCGCGGGGGCCGGGCGGTCAGTCGTCCCCCTGAGGGGCGGGGGCCGGGGCCGGGGCCGCCTCGGGGATCGGCTCCGGGTTCGGTTCCGGGTCGTGTTTCGGGTTCGGTTCGTGAGCGCGGGCCGGCGCGGAGGGCTCCCAGGCGGCCGGCAGGAAGCCGTATCGCTCGTCGACCCCGTCGTCCTCGGCGTCCAGCGCCTCCAGGGCGTCGAGCCGGGCCAGGGCCCCGACGGCCTCCGGAGCGGGCGGCGGCGGTACGGCGGGCCGCGCCTCGGCCGCCGGTTCCGCCTCCGGTACGGGCGCCGGGCCCGGGACCGGCGGGAAGACGAGGGCCGCGGCGCGCCGCTCGGCACGCCGGCCCCAGGCCCGTACCGCGAAGGCCGTCGGCACGCCGACCGCCCCGCACCACAGCGCCGCCGCCGCGCCGGTCTGCCACCACACCGGCCCGAAGGCGGCCAGCCGGCCGGGACCGAGCGGGCCGCCGGCCGCCGCGGTCAGGACGGCGACGGCCGTCCCGCACACCCCGGCGGTGGCAAGCGCGGTCAGCGCCGTGTCCCGGGCGGTCAGACCGCGCCCGGCCCGTCCCACCCGGTGCCCGGCGACCAGCGCCGCCAGCACCGGGACCGCGAGCACGGCCGCGTGCGGCCAGCGGCCCGGGCCCCCGCCGGGGAGCGCCGCGAGCAGCGGGAAGTCGGGCACGGCCGGGGTGCCGGTGAGGCCGAGCGGGGTGACCAGGGCGCCGGTGCCGAGCGAGAAGCCGGTGCCGAGCGCGTACGAGAGGGCCCAGAGCACGGCGTTCGGCAGCAGCGCGAGCGTGAGGAGCGCGAGCGAGGCCCGGCCCGACCACTCCCCCGTCAGGCCCTCGAAGGAGGCCCGGGCCTCGCCGGCGTGCAGGCCCAGCGAGACCGCGAGGAGCAGCGTGCCGCCCCCGCCGAGCACGGCCAGGGCCGGTCCGGCGGCGCGCAGGGCGACCGCGTGACGTTCCCGGTCCGGCAGCGGTCGGCCGTGGGCCGTCCAGGCGCCGGTGGCGGCCGCCGCGAGCACGGTGACGGGCGTCCAGGCGCCGGTCGTGAGCAGCTCGGCGGGCAGCACGCCGGCCTCCGTGTAGACCACGACCGCGGCCACGACCAGCAGATATCCCCCGGTGACCGCCGCGACGGCGCCCGTCGTCGAGGGCCGGGGGCGCCCCTCGTCCGGGTCCAGGGTGTCCCGGGCCGCCCGGTGCGCCAGCCACAGCGGCAGGGCGGTGAGCAGCAACGGGGTGACGCCGAGCGGGGCGGGCACGCCCGAGACGGTGTCCGTGCGGAGGAGGTCGGCCCCGTGCGCGAGCAGCCACAGCCCGGCGGCCGTGTGCAGCGCGCCGGCGGGGCCGCCGTCCGGGAACGGGGAGGCGATCCAGGCGGCCGTCACGAGCACGGCCAGCGCACCGAGGCCGAGGCCCGCCGCCAGGCCGCCGCGCACGAAGGCGGTGGCCAGGGCGGCGGACCGGCCGCCCTGGACCTGTGCGTCGAGCGCCGCGGGCGGGCGCTGCTCGGTCACGTGCGTCACGGGGCTCATGCTGCCAGCGACACGCGGTTTCATCCCGTAACAGGCGAATGGCCGTTGTGTCGCTCAAGATACGTTTATGTACTTTTCCGCCCGGAGTCGCGCTGTGGGAGGTCGACGCCGATGAGTCCGACGAGCCCCTCCGTCTCGCTCCCCTCCCCCAAGGAGCGGCGCCGGCTGCGGGAGGCGCTCTCCCTCAGCGAGGAGCAGGTCGCCGAGGCCCTGGGCGTCACCCGGGCCACCGTCCGCGCCTGGGAGACCGGGCGCAGCGCCCCCCGGGGCCGCAAGCGCGAGGCGTACGCGAAGCTGCTCGGCGTCCACGAGGAGCCGAGCGCCCCGCGTACGGAGAAGCCCGCCCGCCCCTCCACGGCGGCCACCCGGCCCCGCCCGGCCGCCAAGGGCGCCGCGCGGCCGCCGAGGTCCCCGGCCGCCCCCGGCCCCTCCCTCCAGAAGCCGGCCCCGGCCCGTCCCGTCACCCGAACGGCCGAGGAGCGCCTGAAACCGGCCCCGGAGGCCGCCCGGGCGCCGGAGGTCCAGGCGCCGGAGGCCGAGGGCACGGTGACACCGGTGACGGTCGAGGAGCCGGTGGCGGCGGTGGAGCCGGCCTCCGCGACGGCCGGGGAAGCTGCGGCCGTCGCGGAGGCCGGGCCCGTCGTGCCGGGGCCCACGCCGGAGGAGGCCTTCGACGCGTTGTACGACCACGCCGCGCCCGGCCTGGTCCACCAGACCTATCTCCTGACGGGGCGGCGCCGGCTGTCCCGCGAGTCCGTCGAGTACGCCTTCCACCATGCCTGGCAGCACTGGCCCGAGGTGGCCACGGACGGCGACCCGGTGGGCTGGGTGCGGGCGGTGGCGTACGAGTACGCGCTCTCGCCCTGGCACCGCTTCCGGCGCCGCCACCGCCACCCGGACGCGCCCCCGACGGAGGCCGCCCGGCGGGCGCTGCTCGGCGCGCTGCTCGATCTGCCCGCCCCGTACCGCCGGACCGTGCTGCTCTACGACGGCCTCGGCCTGGACCTGCCGGAGACCGCCGCGGAGACCGAGGCGAGCACCCCGGCCGCCGGGAACCGGCTGCTGCACGCCCGTACGGTCATCGGGCAGCGGATCCCCGAGCTCGCCGAGCCCGAGGCGCTGCAGCGGCGGCTGGCCGCGCTGGTCGCGGAGGCGCCGACCGCCACCCTGCCCGCCGCGCGGGCGGTGCGGACCGGCAGCGAGCGCCGCACGCGGATGCTGACCCGTGCCGTGGTCGGCGTGACGACGGCGCTGATCGCCGTCACGGCCCTGACCGCGGCGACCGCGCCGACCCGCTACATCCCGGTGAACGCGCCGGGTGAGGTCGTCGAGGGCGTCCCGGTCCGCGGCGGCCCGCAGAAGCTGCGCCCGGAGGACAAGGAGCTGCGGGACAAGCTGCGCACGGCCCCGAACCCGGGCCCGGAACGGCTGGTCCCGGCCGCCGAGTAGCGCGAGGCCGGACAGGCCCGGCGCATGCGAGTGGGCCCCGCCCCACCCGGGAAACCGGGCGGGGGCGGGGCCCACTCCTGTGCGGTCGCTCGCGTCAGCCCGCGAGGATGGCGCGCGCCAGCTTGGCGGTCTCGGTCGGGGTCTTGCCGACCTTCACACCGGCGGCCTCCAGGGCCTCCTTCTTCGCCTGGGCGGTGCCGGAGGAGCCGGAGACGATGGCGCCGGCGTGGCCCATGGTCTTGCCCTCGGGCGCGGTGAAGCCCGCGACGTAGCCGACGACCGGCTTGGTGACGTTGGCCTTGATGAAGTCGGCCGCACGCTCCTCGGCGTCGCCGCCGATCTCGCCGATCATGACGATCAGGTCGGTGTCGGGGTCCGCCTCGAAGGCCGCGAGGGCGTCGATGTGCGTGGTGCCGATGACCGGGTCGCCACCGATGCCGACGGCGGAGGAGAAGCCGATGTCACGGAGCTCGTACATCATCTGGTACGTCAGCGTGCCGGACTTCGAGACCAGGCCGATGCGGCCCGGCTTGGTGATGTCGCCCGGGATGATGCCGGCGTTCGACTGGCCCGGGGTGATGAGGCCGGGGCAGTTCGGGCCGATGAGGCGGGTCTTGCCGCCCTTCTCCACGGCGTACGCGTAGAACGCGGCGGAGTCGTGGACCGCGATGCCCTCGGTGATGACGACGGCGAGCGGGATCTCGGCGTCGATGGCCTCGACCACGGCGGCCTTGGCGAAGGCCGGCGGGACGAAGAGGACGGAGACGTTGGCGCCCGTCTTCTCCATCGCCTCGGCGACGGTGCCGAAGACCGGGATCTCGGTGCCGTCGAAGTCGACGGAGGTGCCGGCCTTGCGCGGGTTCACACCGCCGACGATGTTGGTGCCGTCACCCAGCATGAGCTTGGTGTGCTTCATGCCCGTGGCACCGGTCATGCCCTGGACGATGACCTTGCTGTCCTTGTTGAGGAAGATAGCCATGGCTGTTTAGACCCTCGTCCCTTACTTCGCAGCCGCGAGCTCGGCGGCCTTGTCGGCCGCGCCGTCCATGGTGTCCACGCGCTGCACGAGCGGGTGGTTGGCGTCGGACAGGATCTTGCGACCCAGCTCCGCGTTGTTGCCGTCGAGGCGCACGACCAGCGGCTTGGTGACTTCCTCGCCCTTCGAGGCGAGCAGCTCCAGGGCCTGCACGATGCCGTTGGCGACCTCGTCGCAGGCGGTGATGCCGCCGAAGACGTTGACGAACACGGACTTGACGTCCGGGTCGCCGAGGATGATCTCCAGGCCGTTCGCCATGACCTCGGCGGAGGCGCCGCCGCCGATGTCGAGGAAGTTGGCCGGCTTCACGCCGCCGTGGTTCTCACCGGCGTACGCGACGACGTCCAGGGTCGACATGACCAGGCCGGCGCCGTTGCCGATGATGCCGACCTCGCCGTCGAGCTTGACGTAGTTGAGGCCCTTCTCCTTGGCAGCGGCCTCGAGCGGGTTGGCCGCTGCCTTGTCCTGGAGGGCCTCGTGGTCGGCGTGGCGGAAGTCGGCGTTGTCGTCCAGGGAGACCTTGCCGTCCAGCGCGATGACGTCGCCGGAGGCGACCTTCGCCAGCGGGTTGACCTCGACGAGGAGCGCGTCCTCGGCGACGAAGGTCTTCCACAGGGTCACGAGGACGTCGGCGACCTTCTCGGCCACCTCGGCCGGGAACTGCGCCGCGGCGACGATCTCGCGGGCCTTCTCGATGTCGACGCCCTGGTTGGCGTCCACCGGGACCTTGGCGACCTTCTCCGGGGTCTCCTCGGCGACCTGCTCGATGTCCATGCCGCCGGCGACGGAGGCGATGGCGAGGAAGGTGCGGTTGGTGCGGTCGAGGAGGTACGAGACGTAGTACTCCTCGACGATCTCCGGAGCGGTCTCCGCGATCATCACCTTGTGGACCGTGTGGCCCTTGATGTCCATGCCCAGGATGTCCGTCGCGCGGGCGACGGCCTCGTCCGGGGTGGCGGCCAGCTTGACGCCGCCGGCCTTGCCGCGGCCGCCGACCTTCACCTGCGCCTTGACGACCGACTTGCCGCCAAGCCGCTCGGTGGCCTCGCGCGCCGCCTCAGGCGTGTCGATGACTTCACCGGCCAGCACCGGTACACCGTGCTTGGCGAAGAGGTCCCTCGCCTGGTACTCGAACAGGTCCACGCGCGTCCCTTTTCTAGATGATCGCGGTTCGTTGTCTGCGTGGGCGTGCCGCGGAGGGCAACGTGACTGCGCTGTCACAAGGGAGGCGTACACGGTGTCCGTGGACGCGGCATGTCCGTCTCGCAGGTTATCCCCGTGGGCCGTGGGTCCCTAAATCGCAGATCACAAGAGAGCGGTGATACGGGTCACAGAACGTAGGCGCGAGGGGGCGGTCCGGAACGGCCCCGGTCGGGGGCCCGCGGGGCCTTGTGGCAGGCGGGGAGCGGGGATTGGCCGGCTCACGGCACGCCGGCCCGCGGGGTGAGGGCGGGTGCGGCGCCCGTGTGATATGGACCTCAGTGCCGCCGGCGGCACCCGTCCGGGTGGCCGCCGGGCGACGGATTCCGCACCCTTCCCCCCACCTTCCCCACCCTTCCCCCACGCCTCGTCACCCTCCGGTCCGGGCGGCTCCCGTCACCCTTCGGGTATCGGCAGCGGGCGCTTCTCCAGGGCGGCGGCCATCACCTCGGGGAAGAGGTCGGGGGTGCAGGCGAAGGCCGGGGCGCCGAGCGCGGCGAGGGCCGCGGCGTGCTCCCGGTCGTAGGCGGGGGCGCCCTCGTCGGAGAGCGCGAGCAGGGTCACGAACTGCACGCCGGAGGCCTTCATGGCGGCGACCCGCTTGAGCATCTCGTCGCGGATGCCGCCCTCGTAGAGATCGCTGACGAGGACGACGACGGTGTCGGCGGGACGGGTGATCCGCGACTGGCAGTAGGCCAGCGCCCGGTTGATGTCGGTGCCCCCGCCGAGCTGCGTGCCGAAGAGCACGTCCACCGGGTCGTCGAGCTGCTCGGTGAGGTCGACGACGGAGGTGTCGAAGACGACCAGCCGGGTGGCGAGGGAGCGCATCGAGGCGAGGACGGCACCGAAGACGGAGGCGTAGACGACGGAGGCGGCCATGGAGCCGGACTGGTCGATGCACAGCACCACCTCCTTCCGCACCGCCCGGGAGGCCCGGCCGTGGCCGATCAGGCGCTCGGGGACGACCGTCCGGTGATCGGGCAGGTAGTTCTTCAGGTTGGCGCGGACGGTCCGGTCCCAGTCGATGTCCCGGTGGCGCGGCCGGCTGATCCGGGCCGAGCGGTCGAGCGCCCCGGTGAGGGTGGCCCGGGTGCGGGTGGCGAGCCGCTTCTCCAGCTCTTCGACGACCGTGCGGACGACGGCGCGGGCCGATTCCCGGGTCGTCTCGGGCATCGCCTTGCCGAGCGACAGCAGGGTGCCGACCAGGTGCACGTCCGGCTCGACCGCGGCCAGCATCTCCGGCTCCAGGAGCAGCGTGGCGAGCCCGAGCCGGTCGATGGCGTCGCGCTGCATGACCTGCACGACGGAGCTGGGGAAGTACGTCCGGATGTCGCCGAGCCACCGCGCCACCGAGGGCGCGGACCCCCCGAGCCCGCCGCGCGCGCCCTTCTCGTAGAGCGCGCCGAGGGTCCCGTCCATCGCGGCGTCGGCCCCGCCGAGCGCCCGCCCGGTGCCGTCCGCCTCTCCCCCGCCGAGCACCAGCCGCCAGCGGCGCAGCCGCTCGTCGTCCGGCGTCCCCGGGGCGGGGATGCCCGTGGCAGGTGTGCTGGTGGCAGGCGTGCTGGTGGTGCTGGTGGTGCTGGTGGTGGTCATGCGACGGCCTCCGTCCCGAGGATCAGCTGGAGCAGCGGCAGTACGGCGTCGGCCCGGCGCTCGTCGGGCGCGGGGCCGAAGCCGGGCACGGCGACCGCCGCCGCGGTGGGGCCGCCGGGGCCGGCCGGGCCGCGGGCGACCAGCTCGCCGAGGGTGCGCCGGACGCCCGGCTCATAACCGGCGAAGGTGCGCCGCAGCAGCGGCAGCACGTCGGTGAACGCCTCGGCGCTCACCCCTCCGAGCCAGTCGTCGACCAGGCCGAGCAGCCGCTCGTCGTGCACGAGCAGCAGACCGCCGCCGGAGGTGCCGCCGACGAAGCCCTCGATCCAGGCGGCGGCCTCGGCGGGTGCCGTGGCCCGGGACAGGGCGAGCCCCATCAGCCGGGCGGCCTCCTCGACGGCCAGGCGTCCCTCGTCCAGCAGCAGCCGCGTGGCTCTTCCCCGCAGCAGCCCGGGCACCCGGTCGCGGCCGACCAGCTTCCGCAGCACCGCGGCCCAGCGCTCGGCGAGCGGGGCGTCGGTGGAGCCGGTGGGGTCGGGGGCAGCGGGGCCGGGGGCCGGGCGGTCCGCTGCCCGGTCCGTCAGGAGGGCGATCGCCGTGTGGACGCCGTCGAGGCGTTCGCGCATGTCGGCGGCGGCGTCCGCGTCGAGCGCCGCGCAGGCGGGCGGGAGGCCCACGCAGATGCGGGCGGCGAGGCCGGCGGCGACCTCTCCGAGGGCGGTGGTGTCGGTGGCGCGGACGTCGCCGTAGCGCAGGGAGCGGGCCAGGGCCGGGAGGGCCTGGGCGAGGTGGGCGACGTCGGCGTCGAGGGCGGCGCGGTCGGCGAGCGCGTGGAGCACGGCGGGCAGGGCGTCGGTGAGGCCGGCGAGCAGGCAGTGCTCGGCGAGCGCGGTGATGGCGGCGAGCTCGCGGGCGGCGGCCGCCCGGGCCTCGGCCCGGGCGGTCGCGGCGGACTCGACGGTGGTGCCCCAGACGCCCGCCTCGGCGACCTGGACGTGCAGCTCGGGCTCCCAGCGCAGCCGCCAGCTCTCCCGGAAGGTGCCGGTGGAGCCGCGGCCCGCGACGGGGCTGCCCCAGTCGACGCCGAGCAGCCGGAGCCGGTGCAGCAGCCGGCTGCGGGCGGCGTCGGTCTCCTTGCGCAGGTCGAGGTCGAGCTCCCGCTCCTGCGCCTCCGGTTTGAGCCGCAGGGTGCGCTGGAGCCGTTCGAGGTCGCGCTGGAGCGGGACGGCGGGCGCGCCGGCCGGGACGGTGCCGAGGACGTCGCCGACCACCAGCCGGTCGCGGACCAGGTCGAGGGCGGTGTCGGAGCCGTCGCCCATGACGGCGCGGATGGCGTCGGTGGTCTCGCCGAGCCCGGGGTGCGGCCGCCCGCGCAGCACGGCGAGGGTGTCCGCGAGCCGTACGGCCTCGATGACGTGGGCGGAGGAGACGGGCAGGTCCTCGGCCCTGAGCAGGCCCGCGACCTTGGTCATCCAGCGCTCGACGGGCCGGTCGGGGGCGGTGAACAGGTGCGCGTACCAGCCGGGGGCGTCGATGCCGGCCCCGTATCCGGAGCGGCGGGCGAGCCGCCGGTGGGTCCAGGGCACCCAGGTCAGCTCGGTCTTCACCTTGGGCAGGCCCTTAAGGAGGGCGCGGTCGGCGGTGACGGTGGTGCGGCGGCGCAGCGCGGGCACGTGCCAGGCGCCGCAGACGACGGCGACGTCGTCGCCGAACTCCTTCTGCGCGGCCCGCAGCCGGATCCGCATGTGGGCCTCGCGCACCAGGTCGCGGGGGTGCCCGCCGTGCCCGTACGCCTCGCGCAGCGCGCCCATGGCCTCGGCGAGGGCCTCGAAGGGGGCGAACGGGTCGGTGGCGCCGCGCAGTTCGACGGCGTCCTCCCACCAGCGCTCCGGGTCGTCGTATCCGGCGGTGCGGGCGAGTTCGGCGAGCGGGTCGACGCGCAGCCGGGGCCCGGGGGCGGCGCGCGCGGCGGCCCCGGCCTCGTCGGGGCCGTCCGGCCCGGGGGCGTACTCCTCGCTGTCGTCCCAGGTGGGGTCGGCGGCGGCGAGGGTGTGGGCGGCGGGCAGGTCGACGAAGCGGACCTCGGCGCCGTGCGCGAGGGCCCAGCGGATCGCGGCCCACTCGGGCGAGAACTCGGCCATGGGCCAGAACGCGGCCCGGCCGGGGTCGTCCACGGCGTGGGCGAGCAGCGCGACCGGGGGACGCATGGTCTCGTCGGCGGCGAGCGCGACCAGCGCGTCGGCCTCGGGCGGGCCCTCGACGAGGACCGCCTTGGGCCGGCCGGCGTCGAGTGCGGCGAGCACGGCCCGTGCGGAGCCGGGTCCGTGGTGCCGGACGCCGAGGACCAGGGGGCCCGCGGCGGGGGCGGTGGGCGGGGCGGCGGGGGCGCCGCCGGTGCGGCGGGTCATGCGCTCACCTCGCGGCAGGCGCGGTAGAAGTCCTTCCATCCGTCTCTCTCGCGGACCACCGTCTCCAGGTACTCCTGCCAGACGACCCGGTCGGCGGCCGGGTCGCGGACGACCGCGCCGAGGATTCCGGCGGCGACGTCGGCGGAGCGGAGCACTCCGTCGCCGAAGTGGGCGGCGAGGGCGAGGCCGCCGGTGACGACGGAGATCGCCTCGGCCGTGGAGAGCGTGCCGGAGGGCGACTTGACCTTGGTGCGCCCGTCGGTGGTGACGCCGTCGCGCAGTTCGCGGAAGACGGTGACGACCCGGCGGATCTCGGCCGCGCCGTCCGGCACGGCCGGCAGGTCGAGGGAGCGGCCGATCTGGTCGACCCGGCGGGACACGATGTCCACCTCGGCGTCCGGGGTGGCGGGCAGCGGCAGGACGACGGTGTTGAAGCGGCGGCGCAGCGCGCTGGACAGCTCGTTGACCCCGCGGTCGCGGTCGTTGGCGGTGGCGATGAGGTTGAAGCCGCCGACGGCCTGCACCTCCTCGCCGAGTTCCGGGACGGGCAGGGTCTTCTCGGAGAGGATGGTGATGAGGCTGTCCTGCACGTCGGCCGGGATGCGGGTGAGCTCCTCGACGCGGGCGGTCATGCCGCGTTCCATGGCGCGCATGACGGGGCTGGGCACGAGGGCGTCGCGGCTGGGGCCGTGGGCGAGCAGCTGTGCGTAGTTCCAGCCGTAGCGGACGGCTTCCTCGGGGGTGCCGGCGGTGCCCTGGACGAGGAGGGTGGAGTCGCCGCTGACGGCGGCGGCCAGGTGCTCGGAGACCCAGGTCTTGGCGGTGCCGGGGACGCCGAGCAGGAGCAGGGCGCGGTCGGTGGCGAGCGTGGTGACGGCGACCTCGACGATGCGGCGCGGGCCGACGTACTTCGGCGTGACGACCGTGCCGTCGGGGAGGGTGCCGCCGAGGAGGTAGGTGGCGACGGCCCAGGGCGAGAGCTTCCAGCGGGCGGGCCTCGGTCGGTCGTCGGCGGCGGCGAGCGCGGCCAGTTCGTGGGCGAAGGCGTCCTCGGCGTGCGGGCGCAGCGCGCGGTCCTTCGCGCTGTCGCCGCCGCGTTCGGCCGTGGTGGTCGGGATGGTTTCGGGCAGGGTCATGGGTCCCCCTCCAGATCGTTCGACCTGCTGTGGAATCCACGGTGCACCATGCCACTGACAATCGGCCCGGGCCGGGGGAAACCGCAGGTGGGAGGCGCGCGGGGGCGATTGTCAGTGGTGGCCCGTACGGTCGTTCGCATGACTGAGCAGGGGGTGCGCTGGACGGCGGACCAGGTGCTGGCACTGGCTCCTGACGCCGCGTCGCGCACGGCGGGAAGCAAGCTGGGCACGCCGGGGCCGTGGTCCGGTGCGGGCTGCGACGGGCGGGCGGTCTGGGGCCTGTGCCGGGGCAGCGGGAGCACGCCGTACCGCACGGTGGTGGACACCGAAGGGCCGGCGTCCTCGTGCAGTTGCCCGAGCCGCAAGTTCCCGTGCAAGCACGCGCTGGGACTGCTGCTGCTGTGGGCGGGGGACGTCGAGGGGGCGGCGGTCCCGGCGGCCGGCGGCGTGCCGGACTGGGCGGAGGGCTGGCTCGCGGCCCGGCGGGAGCGTGCGGAGGCGGCCCGGACCGGACCGGCTGCGGGCCCCGCCGACCCGGAGGCCGCGCGCCGCCGGGCGGAGCGCCGGGCGGCCCGGATCACGGGGGGCGCCCAGGAGTTGGAGCAGCGGCTCGCCGATCTGCTGCGCGGCGGGCTGGCCTCGGCGGAGCGGGCGGGCTACGGGCCGTGGGAGGAGACCGCGGCGCGCATGGTGGACGCGCAGGCGCCCGGACTCGCGGCGCGTGTCCGGGAGTTGGGGGCGATACCGGGCTCGGGACCGGGCTGGCCGGTGCGGCTCCTGGAGGAGTGCGCGCTGACCCATCTCCTCGACCGGGCCTGGCTGTCGGCGGACCGGCTGCCCGCGCCACTGGCCGCGACGGTCCGCAGCCGCGTCGGTCTGACCGCCCCGCCCCAGGGTCCGCCGCTGCGGGACCACTGGCTGGTGCTCGCCCAGTACGACACGGCGGACGGGCGTCTGACGACCCGTCGCATCTGGCTGCACGGCCGCGACAGCGGGCGCACGGCCCTGCTGCTCTCGTTCGGCGCTGCGGGCCGCGCGCCCGAGCTGGCCCTGCCGGTCGGCGCCGTCCTGGACGCCGGGCTGCGCCCGTACGGCTCGGGCGGCGGTGTGCGCGCCGAGCTGGTGGAGCGGTTCGGCCCGCCCGTCCCGACCGGCCCGCCGCCGGAGGGCACCCCGGTGGGCGCCGCCCTCGACGCGTACGGACGCGCGTTGGGCGAGGACCCCTGGCTGGACTCCTGGCCGGTCACCCTGGCCTCCGTGGTCCCGGCCCGCGCGGAGTACGGCTGGCAGCTCGCCGACGCGGAGCCGCCCGGCCCGGCACCGGGCGAGGCCTCGGGCGAGGCCCCGGAGCGCGAGGCGATACCGCTGACCCGCGCCGCCCAGCGGCAGCCCGGCCTCTGGCGCCTGCTCGCCCTCTCGGGCGGCGCCCCGGTCCGCGTCTTCGGCGAGATCGGCCACCAGGGCTTCACCCCCCTGTCGGCCTGGTCGCCGGAGGCCCCCGGGGAGACGGTGCCCCTGGTGTAGCGAAGGCCGCCCGCGCCGGCCGGGCCGTGGCACGGGCCTGGCCTACCGCACCCGCCCCGACCACCCCTGGAGGAGTTCATGGACGCCTGGGAAGACCTCGTCACGTCGGCGCTGCTGGGCACCGACCGGAAGCCGCTCGCGCGCGGGGGCGGCGGGGACGCCGCGCCGGTCGCGCTGCTCGACGCCGCCGCGGTGCACACCGTACGGCGCAGGGCGGGGCTGCGGCCCGGGCCGGCGGCGCCGCCGCTGGAGGCGGCGCCCGAGGACGACCGGCCGACGCTGCCGGCTGCGGCCCGGCGGCGATTGGGGCAGTTGCTCGCGGGCCGGGCCGCGCCCGCGCCGGCCGGGGGGCGGCGCGGGGCGGCACCGGACCTGGCCGAGCTGCTGCCGCAGTGGCTGGCCGCGGCGAACGAGCGGGGCTGTCGCGCGCCGGCCGCCGCGCTGCCCGCGCTGCTGGACGCGGCCCGGGCCCGGACCGATCTGCGGCCCCAGGCGCTGGCGTTCGCCGGGCCCCGGGGCCTGTGGCTGGCCCGGTTGAACCCGGAGTGGAAGTTCGCGCTGCGCGGCACGCCGGGGGCCGGCGCGGGGGCGCTGCCCGATCCGGCCGACCGGGCGGCGGTGCTCGCGCTGTGGGAGGAGGGCCTGTTCGCGGAGCGGGTGGCGCTGCTTGCCGCCGTGCGGGCCCACGACCCGGCGCGGGGCCGGGAGTTGCTGGCCTCGACCTGGGCGGCGGAGCGGGCCGAGGACCGGCTGATGTTCCTGGACTCGCTGCGGGCGGGGCTCGGCCCGGCGGACGAGAAGTTCCTGGAGGCGGCCCTGTCCGACCGCAGCCGTAACGTACGGGCGACGGCCGCCGAGCTGCTGTCCGCACTGCCCGCGTCCGCGCTGGCCCGCCGGATGGCGGGGCGCGCCGTGTCGTGCGTGTCCCTGGACCGGACGCGGGGCGCGGAGACGATCGTGGTGGAGGCGCCGCACGAGTGCGACGCGGGCATGCGGCACGACGGGGTGGTGCCGACGCCGCCCACCGGGCGGGGCGAGCGCTCCTGGTGGCTGGGCCAGCTGGTGGAGGCGGCGCCGCTGGACTGCTGGCCGGCCCGGTTCGGCGGGCGGTCGCCGGAGGAGATCGTGGCGCTGCCGGTCGCGGACGACTGGCAGACCGAGCTGCACGCGGCCTGGTGCCGGGCCGCCGTCCGGCAGCGGGACGCGGCCTGGTCGCGGGCGCTGCTCGGTTCCCCGGCGGCCCCGCAGGCCACCGGGCCCGGCACGTCCTCGCTGGCGGAGCGGGCGCAGCTGCTGTCGACGCTGGCCGCGCCGGAACGGGCCGAGTGGGTGGCCTCGTTCATCGCGGCGCACGGCCTGTCGGAGGCGTTCCAGTTGCTCGGGGTGTGCACGGTGCCGTGGGCGGCGCCGCTCGGCCGGGCGGTCGTGGACGCCCTGGACATCGCCCGGGACGCCGGCAGCTATCCGTGGAGCTTCAGCGGGGTAATGGGGCTGGCCGAGCGGTGCCTGTCGCCGGACACGGTGCCGCAGCTCGCGGCGCTCACCGCCCTGTCCGCGGAGCCGGAGGACGCCTCACCGGGCGCCGCGGGCTACTGGTCGGAGGCCTTCCAGCGGCTGGTGTCCACCCTGGAGCTCCGGGCGGCGATGCACGCCGAACTGGCCGGGCCCCTCCCCGGCGAACCGACGCGGGAGGAGAGGGCGGCACGGCCCGGGGTCCGGGGACCCCGGGCATGACGGGGGGACGGGCGGGCCGTCAGGCGGTGGCCACGCGCACGTTGGCGTTGACCCACTCCACGATCGCGGCGGTGGTGGCGCCCGGGGTGAAGATCTCGGCGACGCCCTTCTCCTTGAGCGGCGCGATGTCGTCGTCCGGGATGATGCCGCCGCCGAAGACCTTGATGTCCTCGGCGTCGCGCTCCTTCAGCAGCTCCAGGACCTTCACGAAGAGCGTGTTGTGCGCGCCCGAGAGGATGGACAGGCCGATCGCGTCGGCGTCCTCCTGGATGGCGGTGTCGACGATCTGCTCGGGCGTCTGGTGGAGGCCCGTGTAGATGACCTCCATACCGGCGTCGCGCAGCGCCCGCGCGATCACCTTGGCCCCGCGATCGTGGCCGTCGAGACCCGGCTTGGCAACCACCACGCGGATCGGACCGGTCACACCCATCACTGCCTCCACATGCGACCCCCGCGCTTCTTTGCCGGGGAGGTGAACGAACGTTATCGCCAGCATCCCGCACGCGCCCGTTTCGCGGTGGACAGCGAGGGGGAAATCACACGTGGGACATGGATCGCTCCCCGGAGGAGCCGCAGCGGGGTCGCCGTACACCCGTGCCGTCGGCCGCACGGCACGGGTGTACGGCGCACCGCCGTACGGGACGGAGGTCGGCGATGGAGCTGTTCCCCACCGCGCTCGCCGACCGGATGAAGGCCACCGCCCTGGAGCTCGCCGTCCTCGCGGGACATCTGGTCCTCTACCCCTCGGGACTCGTCGGCGAACGCCGCGCGGCCCCGGACCCCGACCCCGGCGCGGACGCGGACCCGCCCGCGAGGACCGGTCCGGCCTCCCGTCCGGTGGTGCTGCTGCACGGCTTCGTCGACAACCGTTCGGTGTTCGTCCTGCTGCGCCGCGCCCTCGCCCGGCACGGCCGTGACCGGGTCGAGTCACTCAACTACTCCCCGCTCACCTGCGACCTGCGCGCCGCCGCCGAGCTGCTCGACCGGCGGGTGACCGAACTGCTGGCCCGCACCGGGCACACCGAGGTCGATCTGGTGGGCCACAGCCTGGGCGGACTGATCGCCCGTTATTACGTACAGCGCCTGGGCGGTGACGCCCGGGTGCGCACCCTGGTCATGCTGGGCACCCCGCACTCCGGCACCACGTTCGTGCCGCTGGCGGTGGCGGACGCGCATCCGCTGGTGCGCCAGATGCGGCCGGGTTCGGAGGTGCTGCGCGAGCTCGCGGGCCCGGCGCCGGGCTGCCGCACCCGATTCGTGAGCTTCTGGAGCGATCTGGACCAGGTGATGGTGCCGGTGGAGACGGCGCGGCTCGACCACCCGGACCTGATCGTGGAGAACGTGCGGGTGAGCGGGATCGGACACCTGGCGCTGCCGGTCCATCCGGCCGTCGCGGGCGGGATCCTGCGCGCGCTGGACGAGGAGGGCCCGGCGGCCGGCGCGCGGGACGGTGCGACGGGAGCGTCCTCGGTGGCCTGACGGCCGCGGCCACCCCCGCCGGCCGCCGCCGCCCACCCCCGGAGCCGGTCGACCGGAGGATCAGCATCCGGCTGACGACCCGTCAGAACATGTCCGTTCTTCGAACGTTCTTCGAACACAGAGCCAAAGCTCTCCCCACTACCCACCGAAAGGCGGCCGATTGCCCGGTTCCGGGCGGCTCGAAACACCTCGAAGATTGTCCGCCGCGCGTACCGCCGGGTACAGTCACGCCACTGCTTGACCCCTTGCGTGACCCTTGCTTGACCCCCTGCTGCCGAGGCGAGAGAGAAGTTGGTGAACGACCAGCACCCCCACGCCGGGTACGTCACGGACGCCACCCAGACCACGGGCAGCTTCGCCGTCGACCCCCTCTTCGGCACCGGTGCCACCGGCACCGAGTACGCCTACGACTACGGCTACGAGGCGGGGCAGAGCGGCTACGCCGACTACGCCGCGCACCCCGACCACAGCGGGCAGTGGGACACCGGCGGCCACGCCTCGTACCCGGCCACCGGCCAGTGGGACGCCTCCGCCTGGACCGAGGCCCAGCAGGCCGCCCCGTACGAGGCCGCCGCCTTCGCCTCGTACGACACCACGGGTCAGTGGACGACCCCGGGCTACGAGACCGGCGCCTACGACGCCACCGCCTGGAACCAGGTCGCGGCCGAGCCGGTCGTCCCCCAGCAGTACACACCCGATCACACCGCGGAGTTCTCCGCCACCGAATTTCCCGCCGCCGAGTACGCGACCTCCGAGTACGCGTCCCCCGAGTACGGCGCCGCGTACGACTCGGGCTACGGCTACGCCGCGTACTCCGAGCAGACCGCCGTCCACTCCGAGCACGGCGCGTACACCGAATACAGCGAATACGCCGAGTACACCGGCGCGCAGCAGGCCGAGCACGCGGACTACGCGCCGGCGGCCCACGAGGGCGGGGCCGAGGCGGAGGCCGCGCGGGAGCACGACGAGCCGGGTGCCGGCCCCGACGGCGGCGCCGCCGACGCCTTCCACGACGCCGAGACCATGATCGCCCTGGAGATCGACGCCGCCGAGCTCGCCGGCGCCCAGGCCGCGGCCGGTGCGGCCGGTGCCGAGCTGCCGGCCCGCCCGGTGCGCCGCGCCGGCGGCGGCAGCCGTGGCCGGCGCCGTACGCCCGCCAAGCGTTCCGCGCTCCTCACCGTCGCCGTCCCCTCCGCCTGCGTGATGGGCGTCGCCGGCATCGCCGCCGCCTCGGTCAGCGGACTCACCGACTCCGGCGCCGACCAGAAGGACGACACGACCGCCCTCGCCGCCGCCGACCCGGCCTCGGTGCAGCAGGTCGCCGCCAACAGCAAGCTGGACACCCAGCTCGCCGCGCTCAGCGCCGACGCCCGCGACTTCGGCGACCGCGCCAGCCGCACCCAGGAGCGCATCGACCTGAAGCTGCGCCAGGAGGCGGAGAAGAAGAAGCGCGAGGAGGAGGCCGCCCGCCGCGAGGCCCTGCGCCCGAAGTTCATGCTCCCGGTGAAGCTGCACCAGCTCAGCGCCCGCTTCGGCCAGGCCGGCGTCAACTGGATGTCGCTGCACACCGGCATCGACTTCCCGGTCCAGTACGGCACGCCCGTGATGGCCGCGACCGACGGCACCGTCCGCACCCAGTGGAACAGCGCCTACGGCAACATGGCGATCGTGACCTCCCCGGACGGCACCGAGACCTGGTACTGCCACCTCAGCAGCACCAAGATCCGCTCCGGCAAGGTCAAGGCCGGCGAGGTCATCGCGTACTCCGGCAACTCCGGCAACTCCACCGGCCCGCACCTCCACTTCGAGGTCCGACCCGGCGGCGGCGCCGCGATCGACCCGCTGCCCTGGCTGCTCCGGCACGGTCTCGACCCGACCAGCTGAGCGCCCCACCGTAGACACCGTCATGAGGAAGGGCCCCGCCGATCACCGGCGGGGCCCTTCCTCATGGGCGAGCGGTCGTCGCTACAGCTTCTCGACCGGCGCGTACCGCAGCAGCAGCCGCTTCGGCTTCTCGCCGCCGAAGTCGATGGTCGCCTGCGCGTCGGCGCCCGCGCCCTGGACGGCCATGACCGTGCCGAGGCCGAACTGGTCGTGGGTGACCCGGTCGCCGACCTGGAGCGTGATCACCGGCTTGTCGCTGGTGCGACGGGTGGCGAAGCCGGACGGGCCGGAGCGGGAGCGCGAGGAGGACAGCGAGGACGTGATACCGGAGGTGGGACCGGCGGGCTTGGCCATCGGGCCGGTCCGCTTCCACTCCAGATACGCCGCCGGGATCTCCTCCAGGAAGCGCGAGGCCGGGTTGTACGAGGGCTGGCCCCACGCGCTGCGCATCGCGGAGCGGGTCAGGTAGAGGCGCTCGCGGGCGCGGGTGATGCCCACGTACGCCAGGCGGCGCTCCTCCTCCAGCTCCTTGGTCTGGCCGAGGGCCCGCATGTGCGGGAAGACGCCGTCCTCCATGCCGGTGAGGAAGACCACCGGGAATTCGAGGCCCTTGGCGGTGTGCAGGGTCATCAGGGTGATGACGCCCGAGCCCTCCTCGTCCTCGTCGGGGATCTGGTCGGAGTCGGCGACGAGCGCGACCTGCTCCAGGAACTCGGCGAGCGAGCCGCCCTCCTCGCCCCGCTCCTGCTCGAACTCCAGGGCCACGGCCGCGAGTTCTTGCAGGTTCTCGATGCGGGTCTCGTCCTGCGGGTCGGTCGACGCCTGCAACTCGGCCAGATAACCGGTCCGTTCGAGCACGGCTTCCAGGACCACGGCCGGTCCGGCGCCCGAGTCGACGATGGTGCGCAGTTCCTCCATGAGGGTGTTGAAGCGCTTGACGGCGTTGGCGGAGCGGGCCGCCATGCCGTAGGCCTCGTCGACCCGCTTGAGGGCCTGCGGGAAGGTGATCTTCTCGCGCAGCGCCAGGGCGTCGATCATCGCCTCGGCGCGCTCGCCGATGCCGCGCTTGGGCACGTTGAGGATGCGGCGCAGCGGCACGTTGTCCTCGGGGTTGGCGAGGACGCGCAGGTAGGCGAGGACGTCGCGGACCTCCTTGCGCTCGTAGAAGCGCACGCCGCCGACGACCTTGTAGGGCAGGCCGACGCGGATGAAGATCTCCTCGAAGACGCGGGACTGGGCGTTGGTGCGGTAGAAGACGGCGACGTCGCCGGCCTTCGCCTCGCCCGCGTCGGTGAGCCGGTCGATCTCGTCGGCGACGAACTGGGCCTCGTCGTGCTCGGTGTCGGCGACGTATCCGGTGATCTGCGCGCCGGCGCCCGCGTTGGTCCACAGGTTCTTGGGGCGGCGGGACTCGTTGCGCTCGATGACGGCGTTGGCGGCGGACAGGATCGTCTGCGTGGAGCGGTAGTTCTGCTCCAGGAGGATCGTGGTCGCGTCCGGGTAGTCCTCCTCGAACTGGAGGATGTTGCGGATGGTCGCGCCGCGGAAGGCGTAGATCGACTGGTCGGCGTCGCCGACCACGCACAGCTCGGCCGGGCCGAGGTCCTCGTAGCCGGTGCCGACGAGCTCCCGTACGAGGGTGTACTGGGCGTGGTTGGTGTCCTGGTACTCGTCGACGAGGACGTGGCGGAAGCGGCGGCGGTAGTGCTCGGCGACGTCCGGAAACGCCTGGAGCAGGTGGACCGTCGTCATGATGATGTCGTCGAAGTCCAGCGCGTTGGCCTCGCGCAGCCGCGCCTGGTACATCCGGTAGGCCTCGGCGAGGGTCTTCTCGAAGCCGTCGGCGGCCTGGTCGGCGAAGGTCTCCTCGTCGATGAGCTCGTTCTTGAGGTTGGAGATCTTGGCGCTGAAGGACTTCGGCGGGAAGCGCTTGGGGTCGAGGTCTAGGTCGCGGCAGACCAGGGCCATCAGGCGCTTGGAGTCGGCGGCGTCGTAGATCGAGAAGGAGGACGTGAAGCCGAGCCTCTTGCTCTCCCGGCGCAGGATGCGCACGCACGCGCTGTGGAAGGTGGAGACCCACATCGCGTTGGCCCGCGGGCCGACGAGCTGCTCGACGCGCTCCTTCATCTCGCCGGCGGCCTTGTTGGTGAAGGTGATGGCGAGTATCTGCCCCGGGTGGACGTGCCGGGTGCCCAGGAGGTGGGCGATGCGGTGGGTGAGCACGCGGGTCTTGCCGGAGCCCGCGCCCGCGACGATGAGCAGCGGCGAGCCGGTGTGGACGACGGCGGCCGCCTGCTGCTCGTTGAGCCCCTCCAGGAGCGCGGCGGGGTCCACGACGGGGCGGGGGGCGCCGTCGCGGTAGTAGGCGTCGCGGGGGGCCGGAGGCGCGTCGAAGTGCTCCCCGAAGAGGTCGTGCGGGACCTCCTCCGCGGCGGGGGCGCCGTGCTCGTCGTAGCCGCCGTGGTCCTCGGGCAGGGGCGGGGGCTCCTCCGCGTGGTTCTGGAGGCTCGCCAGGAAGCTGTCGTCAAAGAGGCTGTTGCTCATCGCCTATCGAGTCTAGGGCGCCGGACTGACAGCCGGTCCCCGTCCCTCGAACGGGGTCGCCAACGTGACCGCGATCTCACGGAGGGCGACGGTCCGGTTCAGGTCACGAAAATGTATCGGACATAAGGCGCACCGGGCTTCCCACCCGTCCCACGGCTCGCTAGCGTGCACGCCCAAGCAGCCCGTCCCCTACCGCACTCCACCGTCGGCGAACCACGCCGAGCGGGCGGCCCACGCCGTACCCGGCCCTCCCCCACGCCACTCGGGCCGTCGCGGGCCGGCGTCCACGGAAGGAGATGCCGGCCTTGGCGACCCATCGCAAGCCGCGCACCACCCGTCCCCACTCCCCCGCCGTCGGCGTCACGACGGCCGCGCTCGCCTCGGTGACCCTGCTGTCCGGGCAGAGCGCCCAGGCCGCGCCCGCGGCGCCCGCCGCTCCGGCGGCGCCCGCGCCGAAGCCCACGGTCGAGGAGGTCCGGGAGAAGGTCGACCGGCTGTACCGGGAGGCCGGCGTGGCCACCCAGGAGTACGACCGCGCCAAGGAGGCCACCGACCGGCAGCGGCGCGAGCTGGGCCGGCTGCTCGACGACGTGGCCCGGCGCACCGAGGAGATCAACACCTCGCGGCGCGAGCTCGGCGCGTACGCGGCGGCCCAGTACCGGGGCGGGGCGGTGGGCCCGACCGCCACCCTGATCTTCGCGGACAGCCCGCAGGACTATTTCGACCAGACCCACCTGATGGACCGCCTGTCGCAGCAGCAGCACCAGGCCGTCCGGACGTACGAGTCCCAGCGCGCCGCCGCCGCGAAGCAGCGGCAGGAGGCCACCCGGAGCCTGGCCGCCCTCACCGCCTCGCAGAACAAGCTGCGGCGCACCAAGCAGACCGTGCAGGGCAAGCTCGCCGAGGCGCGCACGCTGCTCGCGAGGCTGACCGCGGAGGAGAAGGCGCGGCTCGCGGAACTGGAGCGCCGGCGGGAGGCCGAGGCGCGCCGCAAGGCCGAGGACAAAGCCCGTGCGGAGGCGGCCGCGCGGGCGGCGGCCGAGGAGGCGGCGCGCAAGGAGGCCACTCCCACCCCGACCCCGGCCCCGGAGCCGACGCCCACGACGCCGTCGACCGGCGGATCCACGTACGCCGCCAAGGCCGCCGAGGCGCTGGCCTTCGCCCGGGCCCAGATCGGCAAGCCGTACGTGTGGGGCGCGACCGGGCCCGAGTCGTACGACTGCTCCGGCCTCACCCAGGCCGCCTGGCGCGCGGCCGGCGTCGACCTGCCCCGGACCACCTGGGACCAGGTGGAGGTCGGCACCCGGGTCGCCACCGCCGACCTGCTCCCCGGCGACCTCGTCTTCTTCTACGACGACATCAGCCACGTCGGCATCTACATCGGCGACGGCAAGATGATCCACGCCCCGAAGCCGGGCGCCTACGTGCGCGAGGAGTCGATCTACTACATGCCGATCTACGGCAGCGTGCGCCCGGCCTGAGCGCGAGCGGGGTCAGACCCAGAGGGTGGCGATGAAGATGTTCGCCATGGTCAGGCCGCCGACCGCGCCGAAGAGGACCTTGTCGACCTTCTCCTCGTCGCGCTTGACGTAGACCAGGCCGAGGATGACGACCAGGATGGCGAGCTTCACGCCGATCTTGATGTTGTTGACCGTGTGGTCCTCGGCCTGGTGTATGCCGACCAGGGCGATGCCGGTGACGAGCATGGTCAGCGCGCCGTGCAGCATGGCCGGGGTGAAGCGGGCCGTGCCGGCGCCCATCGCCTTCATCTGGGTGAGGAATCCGCCGAGCAGCGCGCCGATTCCGATGATGTGCAGGGCGACGAAGACATGAATGAGGACGTCCATGGGGCGGAGCCTAACCGGGGCCTTAGCAGCGGCTCCGGGGCGGGTCCACCTTGTCCCGCGCATCGGTCAGGGGGCTGCCGGAAGGGCCGTCCGAGCATCACCCCCGGCGGACGGGAACGGTCCCGAAACGTCATCCCGCGCCAATAGCGGTCAACGCCGGGCCCTCGGGCCGGCGCCAGGTTTAGCGTCCTCCCCCAGGTGGCCGGCTCCCCACCACCGCCGCACCCGGCGGCTGCCGGCCGCCCCCGCCGAGAAAACCGGCGGCGGCGCGTTCCCCTGTGCGGGCCGCCGCCGGCCCCGGCGGGCAGCGTCCCCCACAGGGAAAGGATGTGACCCGCCCTCGTGGCAGCACACCGCAAGCCCCGGCAGTCCCCGTTCGGCGGCCCGGCCGTCCGCACCGCCGCCACCCTGGCCCTGGCCTCGGCGGCCGGCGCGACCCTCTTCGAGGGCTCCGGGCAGGCCGCCCCCCGCCCCACCCCCGCCCAGGTCAAGGCCGAGGTCGACCGGCTCTACGAGGAGGCGGAGGCCGCGACCGAGAAGTACAACGGCGCCAAGGAGCAGGCCGACGCGGCACGGACCGCCTTCGACCGGCTGCGCGACGAGGCCGCCCGCCGCACCGAGCGGCTCAACCGCTCCCGCGACGCCCTCGGCGCCGTCGCCGCCGCCCAGTACCGCTCCGGCGGGCTCGACCCGGCGATCCAGCTCGCGCTGACCTCCGACCCGGACCAGTACCTGGAGCGGGCCGCGCTCGCCGAGAAGGCCGGGGACCGGCAGGCCGCCGCCATCACGGCCGTACGGCGCGAGCTCACCGCCGTCCGCCAGCTGCGGGCCCGGTCCGAGGACCGGCTGAAGGACCTGAAGGCCCACGAGGCCGAGCTGCGGCGGCAGAAGGCGGCCGTGCAGAGCAAGCTGGACGCCGCCCGGACCCTGCTCGCCCGGCTCACCGCCGAGGAACGCGCCCGCTACGAGGCCGCCGTCGCCGCCGGCAGCCACGACGCGGCGGGCGCCTCCTCCGCCGGCCCGGCCGCCGCGGACCGCGCCGACCGGGCGGGCACCGTGCGCGGACCGATCACCGCCCCGACCGGCCGTGCCGCGGAGGCGATCGCCTTCGCCCGGGCGCAGCTCGGCAAGCCCTACGTGTGGGGCGCGACCGGGCCGTCCGCCTACGATTGCTCGGGCCTGACCCAGGCCGCCTGGCGGGCGGCCGGGGTGTCGCTGCCGCGCACCACCTACACCCAGATCAACGCCGGCCGCCGGGTCTCCCGCTCCGAGCTCGCCCCCGGCGACCTGGTGTTCTTCTACTCCGGCATCAGCCATGTCGGCCTCTACATCGGCGGCGGCCAGATGATCCACGCCCCGCGCCCTGGCGCCCCGGTGCGGATCGCCCCGATCGACGAGATGCCCTTCGCCGGCGCGACCCGCGTGGGCTGATCCCGGCCCGGCCCGGCGCCCGCCGCCGGGTCAGACCAGCCGGCGGGCGGTGGCCCAGCGGGTCAGCTCGTGGCGGTTGGACAGCTGGAGCTTGCGCAGCACCGCCGAGACGTGGGACTCGACCGTCTTCACCGAGATGAACAGCTGCTTGGCGATCTCCTTGTAGGCATAGCCGCGGGCGATCAGACGCAGCACCTCGCGCTCCCGCTGGGTGAGCCGGTCGAGGTCCTCGTCCACCGGCGGGGCGTCGGTCGACGCGAAGGCGTCCAGGACGAATCCCGCGAGGCGCGGCGAGAACACCGCGTCGCCCTCCTGCACCCGGAAGATCGAGTCGACCAGGTCGGTGCCGGTGATCGTCTTGGTGACATAGCCGCGGGCGCCGCCCCGGATCACCCCGATGACGTCCTCGGCCGCGTCGGACACCGACAGGGCGAGGAAGCGCACCGGGTCCTCGGCCGCCGCCATCAGGCCGGCGCAGCGGCGCAGCACCTCGACCCCGCCGCCGCCCGGCAGGTGCACGTCGAGCAGGACGACCTCCGGACGGGTGGCGGTGATCACGGTGACCGCCTGGTCGACGTCGGCGGCCTCGCCGACCACCTCGACGCCCGTCACGTCGGTGCGGCCGATCTCGGCCTGCACTCCGGTGCGGAACATCCGGTGGTCGTCGACGAGCACGACCCGCACCCGGCGCCCCGCGTCCGCCGCCCCGTTCCCGGTCACGGTCTCGTCGTCGCTCATCCGTCCGCCCTCTCCATCTCCAGCTCCACTTCGGTGCCCCCGCCCGGCACGGATCTCAGCCGTGCCGATCCGCCGTTGCGCTGCATCCGGCCGATGATCGATTCTCGTACGCCCATCCGGTCGTCCGGCACCGCGTCCAGGTCGAACCCGGGGCCGCGGTCCCGCACGGAGACGAAGACCGTCCGGCCCTCCACCTCCGCGTAGACCTGCACCGCTCCGCCCTCGCCACCGTACTTGGCGGCGTTGACCATCGCCTCGCGCGCGGCCTGCATCTGCGCGCCCAGTTTCTCGTCGAGCGGGCAGTCGCCGACGACCACGACCTCCAGCGGCACGCCGTGCTTGTCCTCCACCTCGGCCGCCGCGCGCTTGACCGCCTCGGCGAGGGTCGTGGGCCCCTCGTCCTTGTCCTTGCCGGTGCCCTCCGGCTTGTACAGCCAGTTCCGCAGCTCCCGCTCCTGGGCGCGGGCGAGCCGGCGTACCTCGCCCGGGTCCTCGGCGTTGCGCTGGATCAGGGTGAGGGTGTGCAGCACCGAGTCGTGGACGTGGGCGGCGACCTCGGCCCGCTCCTGGGCGCGGATGCGCAGGGTGCGCTCCTCGCTGAGGTCCTGCGACATGCGCACCAGCCAGGGGCCGGCGAGCAGGGCTATGCCGGTCAGCACGGCGACGGCGGCGGTCAGGGCGGTGCCGAGCTGGGCGGCGGAGCCGCGGACCACCACGAAGACGGCGAGGCCGGTGCCGACCAGGCCGACGCCGACGAGGCCGCGCGCGAGCTGGAAGGCCCGGCGGCGCCGGCCGGGATCGGTCCAGCTGGCTCGGCGGGCGTTGTCGGCCTGCCGCCAGACGAGGACGACGCCGACGCCGATCAGCAGGGAGGGCCAGATGTAGCGGCCGGCCTGCCGGTCCACGTCGAGGTTGCCGACGAAGGCGGAGATGCCGAGGGCGAGCGCCATCAGCGCGAAGACCTGGCCGCGGTCGGGCTTGCGGAGCCGTTTGCGGCCGTCCGGGGTGGTCTCGAACATCGGGCGGGGCGCGGAGCGCCCGCCGACGCCGAGCGGGACGACGATCCAGAACACCGCGTAGAGCAGTGCGCCGAGGCCGTCGGCGAGCATGAGGGCCACGAAGAACGCGCGCACCCAGATCACCGGCAGGCCGAGGTGCCCGGCGAGACCGCGCGCGACACCACCGAGCCACCGGCCGTCGGCGCTGCGGTAGAGCTTGCGCACGGGCGGTTCGTCGAGTTCGGTGACACGAGCGGTTGCGGACATGCACCGATCGTCACACGTTCGGCGCCCCTCGGACATCAGGGTCGGCCCGGATATCGGCCCCGGAACCGTCTCGGGGTGCGGGCCGCCGGGAAGATCAGGGTCAAGGCAGGGTCGGTCCCGGTGCCGCCAAAGGTCACGGGCGGTCACCATGGACGCATGACGAGTTCGATGCCTTCGCACCACGAGGCCCCGCCGCCGGCGGAGGCCCCGCCCGCGCCGCCGTTGCGGCGGTCGCGCGGGCAGAAGGTCGTGGCCGGCGTGTGCGGCGGTCTCGGCCGGCACTTCGACCTGGACCCGGTGATCTTCCGCGTCGCGCTGGGCGTGCTCGCGGTGACCGGCGGGGTCGGACTGATCTTCTACGGCTTCGCGTGGCTGCTTCTCCCGCTCGCGGGAGAAGAGGAGAGCGAGGGCCGCCGACTGCTGACCGGCCGGGTGTCGGGCTCCTCGCTGACCGCGGTGCTGATGGCCCTCGTGGGCTGCGGCGTCTTCCTGTCGATGCTGCGGAACGGGGGGACGCTGGCCTTCGCCCTGATCCTCTCGCTCGCGGTGAGCGGGGCCGCGGTGTGGTCGCAGCGGCGGCCCGCGGTCGCCGCGACCGCCGAGGAGGGCGGGCGGATAGACCCGGCCGCCGCGCTCGCGGTCGCCGAGGCGCCGCCGGAGACGAAGGCACCGCCGCTGGTGGAGTTCCCGTCCTGGTGGCGGGACCCCATCGTCAAGGACGGGTCGACCGGCAAGGTCGCCATCGGTTATCTCTGGGGGCCGCACGGGATCGTCGACAAGGACGGCAAGGTCAACGGCGAGGTGCCGACGCCCGGCGGGCAGTGGGGCACACCGCTGCCGGGCCGGCCGGTGGCCTCGGCCCGTGCCGAGGGCGAGCAGCTGTCGATCGGCGGCCTGGTGTTCCTGCTGGCGCTGATGGCCGGCGGCCTGGGCACCGGTCTGTCGTGGGAGGGCCATCCGCTCGGCACCAGTCTGCAGATCGGTCTGGCGGCGGCGCTCGGGGTGATCGGCCTCGGGCTGCTGGTCAGCAGCTTCCTCGGCCGCACCGGCTTCGGGACGCTGTGCCTGATGGTGCTGACGGCCGGTCTGCTCGCGGTGGCCTCGGCGCTGCCGAAGGAGATCTCGACCGTGTGGGCCCGGGAGACCTGGCGCCCGGCCGCGGTCGCCGGGGTGCAGCCGCAGTACGAGCTGGGCACCGGGGTGGGCACGCTCGACCTGTCACGGCTCGCGGTCCCGGCGGGGGCGAAGGTGTCGACGCGGGTGGAGGTCGGCGCGGGCAAGCTGAAGGTGATCGTGCCGCGGAACGCGACGGTGACGCTGCGCGCCCAGGTGGGCCTGGGCGATCTGCGGCTGCCGCCGGACCAGCCGAGCCGCCCGGCCGCGCCGGTCGCGCCCGTCGCCCCGTCGGCCCCGGCGGGCTCCGGGCGGCCGTCGGTGTCGCCGAGCGCGATACCGGCGCCGGTGCCGCCGGTCGCGCCGACGGCACCGGCCGAGGCGGCCCGGCCGTCGGCGGACGACATCGACATCGCGCCGGACCTGGACGAGACCCGGACCCTCGTCCCGCCGCCGGGGGTGGCCCCGGGCGGCACGATCGACCTCTTCCTGGAGGTCGCCCTCGGACAGGTGGAGGTCACCCGTGCTGCTTCATGAGTTCCGGCCGGGGCGGCTGGTCCTGGGGCTGGCGGCGCTCGCGCTCGCCGCGCTGTTCCTGGGGGACGCCACGGACTCCTGGTCCGTCGGCTGGTACGTGGTGATCCCGGTGCTGTGCGGGGGCCTCGGGCTCGCGGCCCTCACGTCCTGGACGGCCTATCGCATACGCCGGCGGTCGGCGAGGAGCGCGTCGAGCGAGAGCACCGGGGCGCCGGCGAGCAGCAGGGGCAGCCAGGACATGAGGTAGGCGAGGTCGTTGCCGAGGTAGTAGGGGTTCACCTGCCAGCTGACGGTCAGCCACAGGCTCAGCGAGATCAGCGCCCCGCCGAGGGCCGCGACCCGGGCGAAGAGCCCGAAGAGGGTGCCGATGCCGACGGCGAGCTCGCCGAGGGCGATGGCATAGCCGAAGCCGACGGGGCTCTTGAGGGCCAGGTCGACGAGGGCGGGCAGGGCGGAGGTGTCCCGGACGCCCCGCATGACCTCGCCGATGGACTCGGGGCCGGTCTCGGCGAGGAAGGAGGGATCGGTCAGCTTGTCGAGCCCGGCGTAGAGGAAGGTGATGCCGAGGAAGATCCGCAGGGGGACGAGGGCGTAGCGGGTGGCGAGCGTCCTCCAGCCGGTGGTGCCGCCCGTGCCGGTGAGGAGGGCGGAGCCTCCGGACCGGTCGCCGGAATCCGGGCCCTCGTTCGTTCGGTCCGTCCGTCCCGCCATGTCTCCGGCCACCTCTCCGCCCCGCACCTGTGTTCAGGGAACGATTCTCGCCGCTTTCCCCGCGCGGGGGCATTCCCGGGGCCGGCCGGGGCCACGGCCGGGGTCCGGGGAGTGGCCGGCGGGGGTCAGTCGAGGACGTCGATGGTGACCCGGTTGGTCTCGACGCCGGCCGCGGTGACCACCGAGACCTCGACCCGGCCCGGCTCCACGTCGGCCGGGAGGGGGACGGTGAGGACGGTGTCGGTCGGGTTGGCGAAGCCGCCGGGGACGGGGACCAGCGGGACGTGGGCGTGGACGGGGCCGATCCGGACGACCAGGCGGGTGAGCGGCTCGGGGGCGGCGGCGCCGGCCGGGACGAAGCCGCTGCCGCGGATCTCGATGTCGTCCCCGGTGCGGATCGGGGCGTCGAGGTCGCCCGCCTCGCGGGAGCGGACCACGGAGAAGATCTTCGGCCGGCCGCCCTGGGCGCACTTGGCGGCCAGGTAGCAGGTCACGGAGACGGCGAGGAGGAGCACCAGGGCCCAGGGGAGGTCGGGCAGCCGGGTGGGGGCCTGGCAGAGGCGGACGGCGGTGACGGCGAGGACGGAGGTGGAGACGAGGACGTACTGCACGTCGGCGAGGTCGGCCCGGCCGTCGTCGTCGCACAGCAGGTCGGCGGGCCGGGGCCGGTCGGCGCGGACCTTCTGGAGGCGGCGGGCGGCGACCCGGAGGGAGACCACGAGCCGGGAGGTCACCACGGTCCAGCCGGTGAGGGCGAGCACGGCGAGTAGTCCGGCGCCGCGGCGCAGGCCCAGGTCCACGGCGGGGGTGCCGGCGGCGAGCAGCAGGGCGAGCTGGAGCAGGACGAGGACGGAGAGGAGGAGCCAGCAGGCGGCGACGGTGCGGGAGGTGGAGAGCCGGTTGTCCTCGCCGATCAGCGGGGCGAGGACACCGCCCCGGTCGCGGTGGAGCCGGGCCGCCGCGGTGAGGCCGGCGGCGAGCAGTGCGGCGGCGCCGAGGGTGGCGGTGCGCGGGGCGGTCCAGCCGGTGCCGAGCGCGGTGAGCGCCTGTCCGAGCAGCAGGGCGAGGACGGCGCCCCACACGGCGACGAGGGTGCCGCGGTGGACCCGGGCGGACCGGGCGGGGCTCGCGGCGGGGCCGTGGGCCGCGACCGTACGGGCCGACTGGGCGAGTTCGTCGGAGACCCACTGGCGGGAGGCGACCGGTGAGTGGGCGAGGGCGGCGGGCACGCCGTGGCCGGTGGCGAGCTCGTCGCGCCGGGCGAGGAAGGCGGCCACCGCCCGCCGGTGACCGGAGTCCTCGCAGTGCGGGCAGCCGCCGCCCTCCGCGAGGCACGCCCCGTCCTGTCTCGCCTCCTGCACCGCCACGGCGCCGCCCCCTTCCCGGTCGGTCAACTGGCTGTTGATTCCTGGGAATTGTGCCGCACCCGCTGCCCGTTCACGCGGCCCGGCACCCTTCGCGCGGGAGTGATTGAAGAGTCATCACATTGACGGAAAGGAGTGTCCTACGACAGGAGTTCGGGCTCCGCGCGGCTGATCCGCCGCCACAGCGGCTGGTAGTTGATCCAGGCCACCAGGTCGTTGCCCAGTTGCTCGCGGGTGGCGACGGCGTCGCGGTGGTCGATGAGGACCGGCTTGCCGGCGGCGCGGGCGGTCAGCTGGACCTGGGCGCAGCGTTCCATGGCGATGAACCACCAGGCCGCCGCGTCCACCGAGGAGCCGACGGTGAGCAGGCCGTGGTTGCGCAGCACGATGCCCTTGAGGGTGCCGAGCGCGACGGCGATCCGGCGGCCCTCCTCGGGGTCGACGGTGACGCCGGTGTAGGCGTCGTAGAGGGCGTGGTCCTGGTAGAAGGCGCAGGACTCCTGGGTGATCGGGTCGAGGAGTTCGCCGAGGGCGGCGAGTGCACGGCCGTGCGGGGAGTGGGTGTGGGCGACCGCGACGACGTCGGGCCGGGCCCGGTGCACCTCGGCGTGCACGGTGAAGGCGGCCTGGTTGACGTGGTGGGCGCCGTACACGACCTGCCCGTCGCCGTTGACCAGGATCAGGTCACTCGCGGTGAGGTCGGCGAAGGGGGCGCCGAAGGGGTTCACCCAGTAGCAGTCGGGGTGCTCGGGGTCGCGGGCGGTGATGTGCCCGGAGACGCCCTCCTCGTAGCCGAGGTGTCCGAAGGTCCGCAGCGCGGCGGCCAGCCGCTGCTTGCGGTGCGCGCGCTCCTCGCCGGCCGTCGCGTGGACGGGCGGCATGGCGAAGTGGAGCCGGTCGACGGGAACGGGGGCCGGAGCGGGCACCGGTATCTCGGTCATGCGCGGGAAGGTAACGCCCGGAAGGTCAACCCACCAGAGTCCGTGCGCAAGAGCCGGGGAACGGCCCGTGAACCGGGCCGCGGAACGGCGAAGCCGCCGTCCCCCGTGCGGGACGGGGGCGGCGGCTTCGCTCGGGAACGGGAGGGGTCACTCCCACTCGATGGTGCCCGGCGGCTTGCTGGTCACGTCGAGGACGACGCGGTTGACGTCGGCGACCTCGTTGGTGATCCGGGTCGAGATGCGGGCGAGCACCTCGTAGGGCAGGCGCGACCAGTCGGCGGTCATGGCGTCCTCGGAGGACACCGGGCGCAGCACGATCGGGTGACCGTAGGTGCGGCCGTCGCCCTGGACGCCGACGGAGCGCACGTCGGCGAGCAGCACGACCGGGCACTGCCAGATCTCGCGGTCGAGACCGGCGGCGGTCAGCTCCTCGCGGGCGATGGCGTCGGCCTCGCGCAGCAGGTCCAGGCGCTCCTTGGTGACCTCGCCGACGATGCGGATGCCGAGGCCGGGGCCGGGGAACGGCTGGCGCTGGACGATCTCCTCCGGCAGGCCGAGCTCCTGGCCGACCATGCGGACCTCGTCCTTGAAGAGCTGGCGCAGCGGCTCGACGAGCTCGAACTCCAGGTCCTCGGGGAGGCCGCCCACGTTGTGGTGGGACTTGATGTTGGCGGTGCCGGTGCCGCCGCCGGACTCGACGATGTCCGGGTACAGGGTGCCCTGGACGAGGAAGGCGACCTCCTCGCCGTCGGCGGCGCCCTCGGCGATGATCTCGGCCTGCGCCTGCTCGAAGACGCGGATGAACTCGCGGCCGATGATCTTGCGCTTGGTCTCCGGGTCGGAGACGCCGGCGAGGGCGGTGAGGAAGCGCTCCTGGGCGTCGACGACCTTCAGCTGGACGCCGGTGGCGGCCACGAAGTCCTTCTCGACCTGCTCGGTCTCGCCCTTGCGCATCAGGCCGTGGTCGACGTAGACGCAGGTGAGCTGCGAGCCGATGGCCTTCTGCACGAGCGCGGCGGCCACGGCGGAGTCGACGCCGCCGGACAGGCCGCAGATGGCGCGCTTGGTGCCGACCTGGGCGCGGATGGCCGCGACCTGCTCCTCGATGACGTTGCCGGTGGTCCAGGTGGGCTCGATGCCGGCGCCGCGGTAGAGGAAGTGCTCCAGGATCTGCTGTCCGTGCGTGGAGTGCAGCACCTCGGGGTGGTACTGGACGCCGTACAGCTTCTTCTCGTCGTTCTCGAAGGCGGCGACCGGCACGACGTCGGTGGACGCGGTGACGGTGAAGCCCTCGGGGGCGGCGGAGCAGGCGTCGCCGTGCGACATCCACACGGACTGCTCGACCGGGGTGCCCTCGAAGAGGGTCGAGCCGGCCTTGGTGACGTGCAGCGGCGTGCGGCCGTACTCACGGGCACCGGTGTTGTCGACGGTGCCGCCGAGCGTGGTGGCCATCAGCTGGAAGCCGTAGCACATGCCGAAGACGGGGACTCCGGCCTCGAAGATCTCGCGGTCCAGGCGCGGGGCGCCCTCGGCGTACACGGAGGACGGACCGCCGGAAAGGATGATCGCCTTCGGGTTCTTGGCCAGCATCTCGGCCACCGGCATGGTGGACGGGACGATCTCGCTGTAGACCCGCGCCTCTCGGACGCGACGGGCGATGAGCTGGGCGTACTGGGCGCCGAAGTCGACAACGAGGACTACGTCCGGGTTGGTGACGTCGGGCGCGGCAGCGGGGGGCGCTGATGACACTACGGCGGCCTTCCGGCGGTAGGAGGGGTTCCCCCGAAGGGGGGCTATTTGTCGATTCTACCGGCGCGGCGCGGCCGGATTTCGTCTCACCATCCGAGGCGGGGTGGCCTTCGTCTCACGATCCGGGCCCGACTTGCCCCCGATGACCGGGCCGGGTCCATACTGTCGCCATGCGCAAGCTCACGACCTTCGTCTTTACCTATGGCAACCGGCCCACCGGCTGCCATGGTCGTGCTGCTTGAGCAACTGACAAGCGACTTCCGAGGCGCCCCGGGCCGACAAGGCCCGGGGCGCCTCGCCGTTTCCGGGCCGTGCCGCCCCGGGGCTCCGCATCCGACACCACGAGGAGACCCGCCATGAGCACCCAGACCGTCACCGAGCGCACCGGCGCCCGCACCGACGAGGCCGCGACCCTGATCGGCGACGCCCGCGAGCGCATCGACGCGCTGGACGACCGGATCATCGGCCTGATCCAGGAACGGATGGCCGTCTCGGCCGTCATCCAGGAGGCCCGGATCTCCTCCGGCGGCCGCCGGGTGAACCTCGCCCGCGAGATGGAGGTGCTCGGCCACTACCGCGACGCCCTGGGCAAGCCGGGCACGGCGCTCGCCATGACGATGCTGGAGCTGTGCCGCGGCCGGATCTGAGCCCAGGAGCCGAAGGAGCCGAAGGAGCCCCAGGAGCCGAAGGGACCGGGGAACCCAGCGAACCCGGGAACCCGGCGAGCCCGGAACCCCGGGCCCCGGGCCGCGGGGGTGCGCCTCCGCACCCGAGTTCGGTGCCGCTCTCACCCGTACGGCGCGTGACCGTGCCCGGCGCCGCTTCGTTGGGCGTGGTGTCCGTGCCAGCCAGGGGCGGGCCCGAAAAAGACCACGCGTGGCTTCGCTGGAGCGTGTGACGTACCTCTGGTGCGTCGTGGGACCTCGCTCCAGCGCGCGTGACCGGACGGCAGGGGACAGCAGCCCGGTCACCCAGAAAGGGCGGTCGGTCCCGGGGACGCCCGGGGCCGGCCGCAACCGGCCGAACCCGATCCGACACCCCGTCCCGTCTCCCCACACCACGTCTCCCCCACACCCGACACCACCACGGCGCTCCACCCCCCGGCGCCGTGTCCCGGGCACCGCCGCAGCCCTGACGCCGGTGCCGTTCCAGGGGCCCCGCGTGCGCGACCGGAATCGCGCCGCGGGGCCCCTGCGCTGTCCGGCCCGCCGCGCCCCCGATCCACGTGACGCGTGTCACACGAAGAACCCGTCCGGTGGCTACAACCAATCCCCCAGGTCACCGGTCATCTATGCAGCACCACACAAAAGCTGAAAGGGCGCTGCACTCGGAGGGGGGTGCAGCGCCCTTTCACTTTTCCGGAATCCCCGGGGACACCGGCCGGCTTCGGGTCGGCTTCCGCTCGGACCGTCGGCCGGCTTTCGCTCGGACTCCGGTCGGGCTCCGATCTGCTTCCGGTCAGCTCTCCTTCGGCGGGACCGCCGGGATGCCCAGGAACGGGAGCTTCAGCGCGCCGAAGGCCTCGGCCGGGACGGCCGGCGCCTTGGGCTCGACCGCCGCCACGCGCACGTACGCCTCGCCCTGTCGCGGCCTCGGGTCGGCCTCGCCCTTGTTGGGCCAGAAGGACATGGCCCGCTCGGCCTGCGCCGTGATCGTCAGCGAGGGGTTGACGCCCAGGTTGGCGGAGACGGCCGCGCCGTCGACCACCGAGATGCCCGGGTGGCCGTAGAGCCGGTGGTACGGGTCGATGACGCCGGACTCGGCGTCCGCGCCGATCGGGCAGCCGCCCAGGAAGTGGGCGGTGAGCGGGGTGCCCATCAGCTCGCCGATGTTGGAGCCGGCGAAGCCGTTGATCTCCTCGGCCATCAGGGTGGCGGCCCGGGTCGCGGCCTCGATCTGGGTCGGATTGGGCGCACCGTGGCCCTGGCGGGCGGTGAGCAGTCCCTTGCCGAGGCCGCCGGGCTTGCGGTAGGTGGTCAGCGAGTTGTCCAGGGACTGCATGACCAGGCCGATGATGGTGCGCTCCGACCAGCGGCGGTTGGACAGCGAGCGCACCGCGAGCGCCGGGTGCTTGAGCACCTCCAGGAACCATCTGCGGACCCGGTGCGCCCCGTAGGGCACCTGGAGGACGGTGAGGCCGCCCATGGAGTTGGAGCCCTTGCCGTAGCGGACCGGCTCGATGTGGGTGTTCTCGTCGGGGTGGATGGACGAGGTGATCGCGACGCCCCGGGTGAAGTCGGCGCGCTCCTTGCCGTGCCGCTTGCGGTAGCGGCGGTCGGTGGTCTGCGAGCCGACGAGGGCCTCGGAGTTGGTGCGGGTGAGTTCGCCGAGCCGGCCGGAGATGTGCGGGAGCAGCCCGGTGTCCTTCATCCGGTGCAGCAGGGTCTGGGTGCCGTAGGTGCCGGCCGCGACGACCACGTGGCGGGCGGTGAAGGTGCGGCCCGCGCCCTTCTTGCGGTTGTCGGTGGGCAGCGTCCGGACCGCGTAGCCGCCTCGGGAGTCCTCGGTGAGCGCGACGACGGTGGTCATGGGGTGGACGACCGCGCCGGCCTTCTCGGCGAGGTAGAGGTAGTTCTCGTTGAGGGTGTTCTTGGCGCCGTGCCGGCAGCCGGTCATGCACTCGCCGCACTCGGTGCAGGCCTTGCGGGCGGGGCCCGCGCCGCCGAAGTACGGGTCGGCGACCTCGCCGCCGGGCCGCGCCTTGGCGGTGCCGTCCGCGTCGGAGCCGTCGCCGAAGAAGACGCCGACGGGGGCCATGTGGAAGGTGTCGCCGATGCCCATGGCCTGGGCGGTGGCCTTGAGGTGCACGTCGGACGGCGTCATCGTCGGGTTGAGCCGGACGCCGAGCATCCGCTTGGCCTGGTCGTAGTACGGGGCGAGCTCCTCGCGCCAGTCGGTGATGTCCTTCCACTGCGGGTCGTCGAAGAACGGCGCGAGCGGCTCGTAGAGGGTGTTGGCGTAGTTGAGCGAGCCGCCGCCGACGCCGGCGCCCGCGAGCACCATGACGTTGCCGAGCAGGTGGATGCGCTGGATGCCGTAGAGGCCGAGGGCGGGGGCCCAGAGGAAGTTCTTCAGGTCCCAGGAGTTCTTCGGCAGGCTCTCGCGGGTGTAGCGGCGGCCGGCCTCCAGGACGCCGACGCGGTAGCCCTTCTCGGTGAGCCGGAGGGCGGTGACCGAGCCGCCGAAGCCGGAGCCGACGACCACGACGTCGTAGTCGTACGCATCGCGCGCATCGTCGGGATCCCGATCCTGGTTCCGGGCAGGGGGTACCGCGGTCATGGCTCTCCTCGTGCGAAAGGGGACGGCGAAACGGGGACGGAGTCGGTGCCGGGCCCGGCCTCAGCGCAGGCGCAGGGCCTTCATGACCTTCAGGGAGGTGCTCATGAAGGCCGCGTACTTCTCGTCGTCCATCCCGAAGGACGGCGCGAGCGGGAGCAGCCGCTGCTGGGCCACCGTCTGGGCCTCGGTGTACTTGAGGATGCCCTCGGAGCCGTGCCGCCGGCCGAGGCCGGAGTCCTTCATGCCGCCCATCGGGGACTGCACGCTGCCGTACGCCGGCGCGTAGCCCTCGTTGATGTTGACGGTGCCGGTGCGCAGCCGGGCCGCCACCGCGTGGCCGCGGCGGGAGTCGGTGGTCCAGACGGAGGAGTTGAGGCCGTACGGGGTGGCGTTGGCGAGCTCGATCACCTCGTCCTCGTCGCGGAAGCGGTAGATCGAGACGACCGGGCCGAAGGTCTCCTCGGCGCAGACGGCCATCGGCGCGTCGACGCCGTCGAGGATGGTCGGCTCGAAGAAGTACGGGCCGATGTCGGGCCGGGCGACGCCGCCGGCGACGACGGTGGCGCCCTTGGCGACGGCCTCCTCGACGTGCCGGGTGACGGTCTCCAGCTGCCGCTCGCCGACGAGGGAGCCCATCTCTGCGCCGTACGCGAGGGAGGTGCCGAGCCGCATGGCCTTGGTGCGGGCGGCGAAGCGGGCGACGAAGTCGTCGGCGATCGACTCGTGGACGTACAGGCGCTCGATGGAGATGCACAGCTGGCCGGCCGAGGAGAAGCAGGCGCGGACGGCGCCGGCGGCCGCCTTCTCGACGTCGGCGTCCTTGAGGACGAGCATCGCGTTCTTGCCGCCGAGCTCCAGGCTGACGCCGACCAGGCGGGCGGCGGCGCCCTGGGCGACCTCGCGGCCGGTGCGGGTGGAGCCCGTGAAGGAGACGTAGTCGGCGTGCCGGACGACCTCGGGGCCGACGACCGGGCCCTCGCCGAGCACGACCTGGAAGACCTCGGCCGGGAGACCGGCCTCGATCAGCAGGTCACGGGCCCACAAGGCGGTGAGCGCGGTCTCGGTGTCCGGCTTCATGACCACGGCGTTGCCGGAGACGAAGGCGGGCAGGGCGTCGCCGACCGACAGCTCCAGGGGGTAGTTCCAGGGCGCGATCTGGCCGACGACCCCGCGCGGCTGGCGCAGCTCGGTGACCTTGGTGAGGGTGGGCACCACGCCGGTGTGGTGCTTGGGGCGCAGGTACGAGGGGGCCTTGCGGCCGTAGTGGCGGGCGGCGACGGCCACCGCCTGGATCTCCTCGTGGGCGTGCAGCCGGGCCTTGCCGGTCTCCAGCTGGATGAGGTCGAGGACCTCGGACTGGCGCTGGAGGATCAGGTCGTGGAAGCGCAGCAGGACGGCGGCGCGGGCCTTGACCGGGGTCGCGGCCCAGGCGGACTGGGCGGCCCGGGCCCGGCGGAAGGCCTCGGCGACGTCCTCGGGGCTCGCCTCGGGCAGGTCGGCCAGCTTGGCCCCGGTGAAGGGGGTGTGGTTGGCGGTGCGGCCGGATCCCGCGACCCCGCGGACGAGCCGGGCGACCAGTTCGGGCGTGACCACGTCGGCGGCGGTGCGCGCGCCGGCCGGCGCCGGGGCGACCGGGTTGGTGCCGTGGACCGCCGGGGTCGCCTGGGCCGGGGTGGCCGCGGCCGTGCTGCTGGGTGCCTGCGTCTCCGTCATGAGGGGGAGAGTAGGCGGCATTCCGGGCTTTGGGTACCCGTCGGTAACGCGTTTTCACCGACTGCGCACATCGCGCCAGCGATTGCTGGCACATAAGCCCTGATCAGCGGCTTGTTCGGTCTGACGGACGATTTTCGGTCCGCTCAGCCCGATTGCTCGCCCGGCGCCCGCCAGTGCTGGGTGACGACGTCGAACTGCTCCCGGGTGGTCTCCCAGCTCTCCTCCGGCGAGGCCATGTAGAGGGCGTACTCGGTGCCGTCGTCCCCGTAGTAGATCTGGTCGATCGCGTGCCGCGGGCCGGGGAACTCCTGCCGCTCGGTCCAGCTGAACTCCCACCGGGCCGACTTGACCTGGTCGCGGTAGGTGTTCTGGTTCAGCCGGATGCGCTGGTAGTCGAGGCGCTTCTTGAGCGTCTTCTCCAGGTCGAGCACGTGCATGTAGGGGTTCTCGAAGTCCGGCGACGGGTCGATGCTGATCCGGATGCGGTGCTTGCCGTTGTCCGGGGTGTAGTCGACCTGGTCGCCGTCGGTCTGTCGCTTCCAGCCGTCCGGGACGACCAGGCTGAAGCCCTTCGGGTCGCGGACCCGGTGCCAGCCGGCCGGGACGCTGCCCGCCGTCGGGTCGCCAAAGGGGTCCTTCGAGGCGTTCCCGGTCGGGTCCTGCGTGGCGTGCCGCCCGGTCGGGTCGCCCTTGTCGCCGAGCCGCGTCATGGCGAAGAAGACGGCGCCGCCCGCGAGCAGGCTCGCGAGGGTGGCGGCGAGCACGGCGGTGCGCCAGCGCCCGCGGCCTCCGTCGGAGGCCGGGCGGCCGGCAACCCCCGGCACGCCGCCGGGGACGGTCGCGCCGGGCGGCACGACGGCCGGGGCGGGGTGCGGCGCCGGGACGGCCGCCGGGGACCCGGCGGGGCCCGCGTGGCCGGGGGCAGGGGCGGAGCGCTCCTCGTACGGGACGGAGCGCTCCTCGTACGGGGCGGGCAGCGCGGTCGTCGTCGCGGGCGCCGCCGCGGCGAGCTCCTCGGCCCCCATCCGCTGGGTCGGCACGTACGCCTGCGCGGACTGCGGCGCGCGGCCCTCCATGGCGTCGAGCAGCATCCGCTCGGCCTCGTCGGCCCGCGGACGCTCGGCGGGGTCCTTGCGGAGCAGCGCGACGATCACCGGGGCGAGCGCGCCGGCCCGCTCCGGGAACGGCGCCTCCTCCGTCACCACGGCCTGCATGGTGCTGATCGGCGAGCCGCGCCGGAAGGGCGAGTTGCCCTCGACCGCCGCGTACAGGGTGGCGCCCAACGACCACAGGTCGGAGGCCGGTCCCGGGTCGCCGCCGCGCACCCGCTCGGGCGCCAGGTAGTCGATGGAGCCCACGAGTTCGCCGGTGCGGGTGATCGAGGAGTCGCCCTCGATGGCGGCGATGCCGAAGTCGGTGATGAGCACCCGGCCGTCGCGCGCGAGCAGCACGTTGCCCGGCTTCACGTCGCGGTGCAGCACCCCGGCGGCGTGCGCGGCGCGCAGCGCGCCGAGGACGTGCAGACCGATCCGGGCCGCCTCGCGCGGCACGATCGGCCCGGACTCCTTCGTCGCGTCGGCGAGCGAGGGGCCGTCCACGTACTGCATGACGATCCACGGGCGGTCGTCGTGCTCCAGGACGTCGTGCACGGTGACGACGCCCGGGTGGGTGATCCGGGCGGCCGCCCTGGCCTCCTTCTGGGTGCGGGCGTGCAGGACCAGCCGGTCGGCCTCGGCCACGAACCGGCCCGCCGTCAACTCCTTGACGGCCACGACCCGGTGCAGCACCTCGTCGTGGGCGCGCCAGACCTTGCCCATGCCGCCGCGTCCGATGGACTCGGCCAGCCGGTAGCGCCCGGCCAGCAACAGCCCGGTGCCGGCGCTCTCAGAGTGTTCCACGTGCCCCCGCTTGGTCGCTTCGGACACAAGATTACGGAGGGGAGGACGGCGCGCGGAACCTCGGGGCTGGCTTTGGGAACAAGCTGTGACCAGCGGCGGTTTCAAGCCATGCGGCGACCGCGCTCAGCGGGTCGCGCGATAGGCCTTCACCGCCTGGTCGTAGATCTCGGAGACCTTGTCCCGCTCGTTCTCCGGGCCGATGACCTGCACGATGTGATAGCTCCCGCCCTCGATCAGCGCGAGGTTGCGCACGAACACCTCGCGCCCGGTGCTGTCCTGCCAGGTGAACTGGCCGACCGCCATGGACTGGCGGCCGATGTCGACCCGGCGCAGATTGGCGGCGCTGGACCAGGACGAGTCCCGCCAGGGCTGGAGCTCCCGCTCCCTGGTCCGCTGGTACGCCAGCGGATCGGCGCCGTTGGCCGCGACGGAGTCCCGGCCGGGCACCACGATCAGCGTGAAGTCCCCGTTGCCGAAGCGCACTTGTCCGGCGTCGTTGACCGGGCTGCGGCGCCAGCCGCGCGGCACGCCGACCTGGAAGCCCTCGGGGTCCTTCCGCAGCTCGTAACCGGCGAGCAGGGAGGGCGCGGAGGGGTCGACGGCGGGCGGGGTGCGGGTGGCCGGTTTCGTCGGGGCGGGCGCGGTGGTGGCGCCGCCGCTGGGTCGCGCGCCGGTGCCGGTGGACGGCTCTGAGGGACCCGAAGGGGCGCCGGAGGCCGCCGGGGGCCGGCCCGAACCCTTCTCGGACTCCCCCGCCCCGGGCAGGAACCACACCGCGTAGGCCACGGCACCGGCGAGCAGCAGCAGGATCAGGAGCAGCAGCGTCCGGCCGAGGGCGCGCGGGGAGCCGGAGGGGCGCCCTGGGTCGCGCGGGGCCCGGGCGGCGCGCTGGGGGATCTCCTCGTGCACCGCGTGGTCGGCGTGCGCCGTCTCCTCGTACGGAGGGTGCGGGGCGTACGCCGGGCTGCTCTCGTACGCCGCTTCGCGCCCGGCGCGCCCCTTGGCCTGCCGGTGGCGGTGCCGCCCGCCCACCGTCCCGCCGCGCCGGCGGCGCACCAGCTCGCCGCGGCGGCGGATGATCGGCAGCCGGGGGGCGCCGGTCGGGGGCAGCGGGACGACGCCGAGGCCGGCCTCCGGCTCGGGGGCCGAACGCACCAGGGAGCGCAGCCAGCCGCTCAACTCCTCGACGTCCGGCCGCTCGGTGGGGTCCTGGCGCAGCAGCGACTCGACGACAGGCCGCAGCGGGCCGCATTCCTCGGCGAAGGCGGGCGGCTCGGCGCACACGAGCTGGACCAGCTCGGCGGCGCTGTCCTCGGGGTACGGGGCGTGGCCCTGGACGGCCCGGTAGAGCAGGGCGCCCAGCGCCCACAGGTCGGTGGCGGGGCCGATGGGCGGGGCGAGCCGCCAGTGCTCGTGGACCGGGCCCGCCTGCTCGGGCGCCCAGCGCTCGGTGACGGCGCCGACCACGGCCATCCGGGTCTGCCGGGCCCGCTCGGCGGCGAGCCGGGTGACCGGGCCGCGGTACGCGTCGGCCGCGGGCCCCGGCTCCGGCGCCCCGGCGGGCACGGCGACGGGCTCGGGCGTGGCCGCCCGGTACCCGGCGGGGAGCGCGGGCAGCGCCGGCCCGCCACCGGTTCCCCCGGCGGGGACGGGGCCCCCGCCGTCGCGGGAGGCGTGCGGACCGTCGGTCCAGTTGCCCTTCAGATACGCGCGGGGCGGCGGCGTGCTCCCGTAGGTGCCGCCCGTCTCCTCGTCGTCCCCGTCATCGTCGTCGTCCTCGCCGAGCCGGGTCCACCACTGCGGCGCGGGCGGCCCGGACGGCGGGGGCTCGGCCGGTCCGGCAGGCTCGGCGGGGCGCTGGGCCGGGAGTGCGGCGTTCTCGCCGGTCCGGGCGGCGGCGCGGGCTCCCGCGCGGTACGCGGCGATGGCCCCGGCCCGCGCCTGGCGCAGGTCGCTCGCGGGCGGCACGGCGGGCGCGGGCACGACGGAGGCAGCGGGCAGCTCGGGCCGGGCGGTGCGCCCGGTGCCGTACGGGGTGCCGCCGTGCGGGCCGTAGCCGGGGGCGCCGGCCGGACCGGGACCGACCGGGCCCTCGGCCTGGGGGTCCTCGTCGTCGGGGTCCTGGGAATCCGTGGGGACCGGCGGGTCGAGGTAGGCCTCGTCGGGCGCGGTGCCGGCGAGATAGGTCTCGTCGGGGTAGGGCTCGCCGGCGTGGGCCTCGTCCGGCCGCCGGGCCGGGGGCAGGACGCTGCCCCCGGTCTCCTCGTACTCCTCGTAGGCCTCGGTCGCGTACGACGCGGGCTCGTGGGAGTCGGCTTCGTACGCCTCGGGCCCGTACGTCTCCGTCTCGTACGCCTCCGTCGTCTCGTACGCCTCCGCCTCGTACGGCTCCGTCTCGTACACCTCGGGGCCGTCCGTGCCGTCCGGGTCGGGAAGCGCCGTGTCGGCGTGGTCCGCGTACGGCTCCGGGTAGACCGGGAAGGCCTCCGGCTCGGCCTCGTCCGGCACCGGGGCGTAGCCGCAGAGGGCCTCCTCGGCGGCGCCGGCGGCGAGGCCGGTGAGGACGACCCGGCCGTCGTCGCAGACCAGGACGGTGCGCGCGGTGACGTTGCGATGGGTCCAGCCGTGGGCGTGCAGGGCGCGCAGGGCGGTGAGCAGGTCGGCGCCGATCTCGGCGGCGCGGTAGGGGCCGAGCGGTCCCTCGGCGAGGAGTTCGGAGAGCGGGGTGGCGGCGACGAACTCGCTCACTATCCACAGCGAACCGGCCTCGGCGAACACGTCGAAGACCTGGTCGAGGCGCGGGTGGTCGGGGATCCGGGCGGCGGCCTGGGCCGCCTCGACGGCGCGCCGGACGGTCGGGTCGGCGGGGCGGCGGGTGGCCCGGCCGGGGTCCGCCCAGGGCTGGTCGTCGAGGAGTTCGGCGTCGACGACCTCGGGCAGCGGCACCTGACGGATGCGCACTTCCTGCCCGCTGTAGGTGTCGAAGGCACGGGTCTCGGCGGGCTCGTACGCGTCCGGCGGTGGCAGGGGCAGGCGATAGCGGTCCGCCAGCACCCTTCCGGCGTAGTCGTCCACGACGCCTCCCCACGCGCCTGCTGTCCCCCGTGCCCCGCCCTCCCGGTGTCGGGCGGGGCCTCTCACGATACGTGCGCCGTTCAGTCCTTGGGGCTGAACGTGGCGAACGCGGTCTCCCGCAGGGTCGTGCACTCCGGCTGGTTCCAGGCGTCCGCGAGGCAGCTGATCATGATCGAGTAGCCGTGGTCGGCGTCGACCTTGAAGCCGCGGTTGAGGACGTGGATCCGCTGCCCGCCCTGGGTGCGCTCGAACTCCCAGTCCGCGACGGTCGGATAGCCCTTGTAGGAGACCGGCCCTATGCCGATGTGCTTGTAGCCGTTGCTGCTGGCGGCGACGCCGGCCATCGCGGCGCGCCAGGCGGCGGCCGCGTCGTCCTTCGGGCTGTCGTTGAAGTCGACCTGGACGCGCGGGAAGGAGCCCTTGGAGGCGTTGAAGATGCCGCCGGAGTTCTCGCCGGCTATGGCGGTCATGCGGAACGAGGCGGGCATCGCCATGGAGAAGTGGAAGCGGTCGTTGGCGACCATGACGTAGCCGGGGGGCAGCTTGGCCGCGTTGCCGCCGCCGGTGGCGCCGTCCTGGCCACCGCCGGGCTGCCCGGAGGGCGTGGTGCCGCTCTGGCCGCCACCGCTGCCGGCCGGCTTGCCGCCGCTGCCCTGCTGGCTCGGGTCGCTCGGCGTGGTGTCCGTGTTCTGCCCGTCGGTGCCGGCCGAGGTGCTCCCGGCCGAGGCGGTGGTGCCGCCGGTGGTGCCGCCCTTGCCCTGGTCGGCGCCCTCGCTGCCGCCGCCGAGGGCGACGTACAGGATCGTGCCCAGCAGTGCGGCGACGACGACCGCGGCGATGATCACCAGGGTGCGGCGGGGTACGACGTCGGTGAGCGAGGCCCGGGCGGGCGCGGCCGCGGGCCGGTCCGGGGCGCCGGGGCCGGTGGCCGGGCGCTGCGGCTCGGTGCGGCTCGACGCGGCGGCGTTGCGCACGGACGCGAGGGCGCCGCGCATCCGGTCGGAGACCGCGTCGGCCGGCTTCGTCCCCGGGGCGGCCGGCGGCTGCTCCGGGAGCGGGGGCAGCGGCACCACGCGGGTCGCCTCGGACGAGGGCTTCGGCGGTGCCTCGGGCGCGTCGAGGACGGCGCGCAGCAGGGCGCGCGCGCCGGCGTCGTCGAGCCGCTGATCGGGGTCCTTGGCGAGCAGTCCGTAGATGACCTTCTCGAGCTCGGGTCCCGCGTTCTTCGGCGGGTCGACCGGCTCGGTCATCACGGCGGTGAGGGTGGCGATGGCGGAGCCCTTGTCGTAGGGCGGGCTGCCTTCCACGGCCGCGTAGATCAGACCGCCGAGCGACCAGAGGTCGGCGGCGGGGCCGGGCTTGTGGCCGCGGGCCCGCTCGGGCGAGATGTACGAGGGGGCGCCGACGAGCATGCCGGTGGAGGTGATCGAGGGGTCGCCCTCGACCTGGGCGATGCCGAAGTCGGTGAGGACGACCCGGCCGTCCTCGGCGATCAGCACGTTGGACGGCTTCACGTCCCGGTGCAGGATGCCCTCGCGGTGGGCGGAGCGCAGCACGTCGAGGATGGCGAGGCCGACCTCGGCGGCGCGGCGCGGGGTGAGCGTGCCGTCCTCGCGGACCGCGTCGGCCAGCGACTTGCCCTCGATGAGCTCCATGACGATCCACGGGCGGTCGTCCTCGTCGACCACGTCGTAGACGGTCACGGCGCCGTTGTTGCGGATCCGGGCGATGGCCTTGGCCTCGCGCAGGGTGCGGGTGATGAGGCGGCGCTTCTCGTCCTCGTCGATGCTGTTGGGGAAGCGCAGTTCCTTGACGGCGACGGTCCGGCCGAGGGTCTCGTCGACCGCCCGCCACACCGTGCCCATGCCGCCGCGGCCGAGGACCACGCCGAGCCGGTAGCGCCCGGCGAGCAGGCGTCCCTCGGCGGACGCGGCGTCAGCGCGCCCGGCCCGCGCGCCGGTTCCGGTCGCGTCGGCGCCGAAGCCGGCCACCGGGGCGACCCCGTCGGTCGACCCGCTGCCGGCCCGGGGGCCCGCGGACGCACCGGCCCCGGCGAGGGGCTTGTCACCGGCCTTCGTCAGGCCGACCGGCGCGGCCGCCTTCGCCTCGGCGCGGGGCTTGTCCTCCGCCTTGGCCAGGCCGACCGGTGTAGCCGGCTTCGCGTCCGTCGGGCCGTCAGCCTCCGTACCCGCCGCGGCCGCGGTGCTCGCGGCAGCGTTCTCGCCGCCGCTCGCGGCCCCGCCGTCCGCCGCGCCGCCGGTGTCCTTCGACGCCGTGGCGTCCTCGTCCCGCTCCGCCCTGCGCGCGGCCGGCACCGCGCCCCGGTCGCCGTCGGTGGCGGCGCCCGCGGCGGAGTCCCGCCGGGGGTCCTGCCCCGTGTCCCGCGACTGCTCCGCCTCCGACATGCGTCCCCTCTGCGATCCCTGTTTCTCGCCCGCGTCCGGCGCTCCCGCGCGATGCGGCAACCCGCCCTGGAAGAGAGCTCATTGTCCCTCACTCCGGGACCGGTGACTCCCCCGGGTCCGCACTCCGAGAACGCCCGCCACCCCCGGGAAGTGCCACTATCGGGTCAGATGGGCACGATGTCCGGTGCCCCGAGGCGCGCCGCGTCGGCCGTCAGGTCGTCGGGCTGACGCTGGGACTCGCGCTCGGCCTCGACCCGCTTCTCGTAGTGCTCGACCTCCTTGTCGATCTGTCCGGCGTCCCAGCCGAGGACGGGTGCCATGAGTTCGGCGCACTCGCGGGCGCTGCGGGTGCCCCGGTCGAAGGTCTCGATGGAGATGCGGGTGCGCCGGGTGAGGACGTCGTCGAGGTGGCGGGCGCCCTCGTGCGAGGCGGCGTAGACGATCTCGGCCTTCAGATAGTCCTCGGCGGCGGGCAGCGGGGCACCGAGCGCCGGGTCGGCGGCGATCAGGTCGAGGATCTCCTCCGTCAGGGAGCCGTAGCGGCCCAGCAGGTGCTCGACCCGGGCGACGTGGAGTCCGGAGCGGGCGGCGATGCCCGCCCGCGCGTTCCACAGGGCGCGGTAGCCCTCGGCGCCGAGCAGCGGGGTGTCCTCGGTGACGCAGGCGGCGACCCGCTTGTCGAGGCCGTGGACGGCCTCGTCGACGGCGTCCTCGGCCATCACCCGGTAGGTCGTGTACTTGCCGCCGGCGACCACGACCAGGCCGGGCACCGGGTGGGCGACGGTGTGTTCGCGGGAGAGCTTGCTGGTGGCGTCGGACTCGCCGGCCAGCAGGGGCCGCAGGCCCGCGTACACCCCCTGGACGTCGTCGCGGGTGAGCGGGGTGGCGAGCACGCCGTTGACGTGTTCCAGGAGGTAGTCGATGTCGGCGCTGGAGGCGGCGGGGTGGGCCTTGTCGAGGTCCCAGTCGGTGTCGGTGGTGCCGATGATCCAGTGCCGGCCCCAGGGGATGACGAAGAGCACGGACTTCTCGGTGCGCAGGATGAGTCCGGTGGTGGAGTGGATGCGGTCCTTGGGCACGACGAGGTGGATGCCCTTGGAGGCGCGCACGTGGAACTGGCCGCGCTCACCGATCAGGGCCTGGGTGTCGTCGGTCCACACCCCGGTGGCGTTGACGATCTGACGGGCCCTGATCTCGTACTCCCCGCCGGTCTCGACGTCCCGCACGCGGGCGCCGACCACCCGCTCGCCCTCCCGCAGGAAGCCGACGACCCGGGCCCGGCCGGCCACCTTCGCCCCGTAACTCGCAGCGGTGCGGACCAGGGTGGTGACGAAGCGGGCGTCGTCCATCTGGGCGTCGTAGTACTGCAGGGCGCCGACCAGGGCGTCCTTGCGCAGGCAGGGGGCGACGCGCAGGGCGTGGCGGCGGCTGAGGTGGCGGTGGACGGGGAGGCCGCGGCCGTGGCCGGAGGAGAGGGACATCGCGTCGTACAGCGCGACGCCCGAGCCCGCGTACAGCCGCTCCCAGCCCTTGTGCTGGAGGGGGTAGAGGAAGGGGACGGGTTTCACGAGATGGGGTGCGAGCCGTTCGAGCAGCAGGCCTCGCTCCTTGAGGGCCTCGCGGACCAGGGCGAAGTCGAGCATCTCCAGATAGCGCAGGCCGCCGTGGATCAGCTTGCTCGACCGGCTGGAGGTGCCCGAGGCCCAGTCGCGGGCCTCGACGAGGCCGGTGGCGAGGCCTCTGGTGGCGGCGTCCAGGGCGGTGCCGGCGCCGACCACTCCGGCGCCCACGACCAGGACGTCCAGTTCGCGCTCGGCCATCGCCGCGAGCGCCTCGGTGCGCTCGGCGGGTCCCAGTGTCGCTGTCCTCACGGTGGCTGCCTCCCGTCGTCCCCGACTTGCCGGACGTGCCCGGCTCCCGGCACGCGGACCGGGCCGCTGTGGCCCGGCTCACAGTCCCGATTCTGTCCCGGCCCTCCGACTTCAGCCACCGCCCCCGCGCCACCCTGTGGATAACACTCGGCGACCTTCGGCCACACAATCCAACAAATCGGTCATATTTACTCTTAGTCTGACATTGCGTTCGTCCCCTTCGGTCCACAGGGCTTGCGCACCGCGTCCCCTCCGGCTACTGGGAAGGACGGCCCACCCCCATGCCCGCTGATCTCGCCGTCATCGGCCTCGGCCACCACGGACTCCCGCTCGCCCGGGCGGCCACCTCGGCCGGCATCGACACCCTCGGCCACGACACCGATCCGCACGCCGTCGCCGAACTCGCCGCCGGACGTCCCCCCGTGGACGGCTCCCTCACCGCCGCCGAGATCCGCCGGATGCTGTCCGCCGGCTTCCGGCCCGTCACCGACCCCGCCGAACTCGGCCGGGTCCGCACCGCCGTCATCTGCGCCCCCACCCCGCCCGGCCCGGACGGCACGCTCGACCTCGGCGCCGTCACCGCCGCCGCCCGCGTGCTCGCCGCCCGACTCCGCCCGCACACCACCGTGCTCGTGGAGTCCCCGGTGCCGCCCGGCACCACCGAGGGCCCGCTGCGCGAGCTCCTGGAGACCGGCTCGGGGCTGCGGGCCGGCCGCGACTTCCACCTCGCCTACTCCCCCGGCCGGATCGACCCCGGCGGCCGGGCGCACGGCGCCGCCCGCGGCCCGGCCGCCGCGCCCAAGGTGATCGGCGGCCTCACCCCCGCCTGCACCGAGTCCGCCGCCGCCTTCTACGGGCGCCTCACCGACAAGGTGGTGCGGGCCCGCGGCCCGCGCGAGGCGGAGACGGTCAAGCTCCTGGAGACCAACTTCCGGCACGTCAACATCGCCCTCGTCAACGAGATGGCGGTGCTCTGCCACGAGCTCGGCATCGACCTCTGGGACGTCATCCGCTGCGCCGAGACCAAGCCCTACGGCTTCCAGGCCTTCCGCCCCGGCCCCGGCGTCGGCGGCCACGGCGTCCCGCTCGACACCGTCGCCGGCCACCGCCCGCTGCGGCTGGTCGAGCTGGCCGGCCGGATCAACGAGCGCATGCCGCAGTACGTCGTCCAGCGCAGCGCCACGCTCCTCAACGAGCACGGCAAGTCCGCCCGCGGCGCCCGGATCCTGCTCCTCGGCGTCACCTACAAGCCCGACCTGGCCGACCGCGAGGGCTCCCCCGCCGACGAGATCGCCCGCCGGCTGATGGACCTCGGCGCGGCGGTCAGCTACCACGACCCGTACGTCCCGGACTGGCGCGTCCGCGAGCTTCCGGTGCCGCGCGCCGACTCGCTCTACGAGGCGGCCGCCCACGCCGACCTGACGATCCTCCTCCAGCACCACCGCACCTACGACCTCCAGGGCCTCGCGGTGAAGGCCCAGCTCCTCCTCGACACCCGCGGCGCCACCCCCGCGGGCGCGGCCCACCGCCTCTGAGACCGGGCCCGGACCCCGCGTACGGACGCAAGAGGGCCCCGCACCGGCCGGTGCGGGGCCCTCTTCCGTCCGTACGGACGACGGCGGGTCAGCGCTTGTGCTCGGACTCCGCGACCGTCACCTCGACGCGCTGGAACTCCTTCAGCTCGCTGTAGCCGGTGGTGGCCATCGCGCGGCGCAGGGCGCCGAAGATGTTCATCGAGCCGTCCGGGGTGTGCGACGGGCCCGAGAGGATCTCCTCGGTGGTGCCGACCATGCCGAGGTCGACCAGCTTGCCGCGCGGCACGTCCTCGTGGACGGCCTCCATGCCCCAGTGGTGGCCCTTGCCGGGCGCGTCCGTGGCGCGGGCCAGCGGGGAGCCCATCATGACCGCGTCGGCGCCGCAGGCGATCGCCTTCGGGAGGTCGCCGGACCAGCCCACGCCGCCGTCGGCGATGACGTGCACGTAGCGGCCGCCGGACTCGTCCATGTAGTCGCGGCGGGCCGCGGCCACGTCCGCGACGGCGGTGGCCATCGGGACCTGGATGCCGAGCACGTTGCGCGTGGTGTGCGCGGCGCCGCCGCCGAAGCCGACCAGGACGCCCGCGGCGCCGGTGCGCATCAGGTGCAGGGCGGCGGTGTAGGTGGCGCAGCCGCCGACGATCACGGGGACGTCGAGCTCGTAGATGAACTGCTTGAGGTTCAGCGGCTCGGCGGCGCCGGAGACATGCTCGGCGGAGACGGTGGTGCCGCGGATGACGAAGATGTCCACGCCGGCGTCGACCACGGCCTTGGAGAACTGCGCGGTGCGCTGCGGGGAGAGCGCGGCGGCGGTGACCACACCCGAGTCGCGCACCTCCTTGATGCGCTGCCCGATCAGCTCCTCCTTGATCGGGGCGGCGTAGATCTCCTGCAGACGGCGGGTCGCGGTGGCCTCGTCGAGCTCGGCGATCTCGTCGAGCAGCGGCTGCGGGTCCTCGTAGCGGGTCCACAGGCCCTCGAGGTTCAGCACGCCGAGGCCGCCGAGCTCGCCGATCCGGATGGCGGTCTGCGGCGAGACCACGGAGTCCATGGGGGCGGCCAGGAAGGGCAGCTCGAAGCGGTAGGCGTCGATCTGCCAGGCGATCGAGACCTCCTTCGGGTCCCGGGTGCGCCGGCTCGGTACGACGGCGATGTCGTCGAACGCGTACGCCCTGCGGCCGCGCTTGCCGCGCCCGATCTCGATCTCAGTCACGTTGTGTGGCCTTTCCCTCTGTGTCTGCGCCTACCAGTATCCCCGACCCGCGCCGAAGGGGCGGCTCCGGCCACATGCCGGAACCGCCCCTTCCCGTCGCGCTGTGTGACCGGAGCTACTTCCGGCTGTAGTTCGGCGCCTCGACCGTCATCTGGATGTCGTGCGGGTGGCTCTCCTTGAGGCCCGCCGAGGTGATCCGGACGAAGCGCCCGTTCTCCTGGAGCTCGGGGACCGTGCGGCCGCCGACGTAGAACATCGACTGGCGCAGACCGCCGACCAGCTGGTGCACGACCGAGCCGAGCGGGCCGCGGTAGGGCACCTGGCCCTCGATGCCCTCGGGGATCAGCTGCTCGTCGGAGGCGACGCCCTCCTGGAAGTAGCGGTCCTTGGAGAAGGACTTGCGGTCGCCGCGGGTCTGCATGGCGCCGAGCGAGCCCATGCCGCGGTACGACTTGAACTGCTTGCCGTTGATGAAGAGCAGCTCGCCCGGGGACTCCTCGCAGCCGGCGAGCAGCGAGCCCAGCATCACCGTGTCGGCGCCCGCGACGAGCGCCTTGGCGATGTCGCCGGAGTACTGCAGGCCGCCGTCGCCGATGACCGGGACGCCGGCCGCGCGGGCGGCGAGGGAGGCCTCGTAGATGGCGGTGACCTGCGGGACGCCGACGCCCGCGACGACGCGGGTGGTGCAGATGGAGCCGGGGCCGACGCCGACCTTGATGCCGTCGGCACCGGCGTCGACGAGCGCCTGGGCGCCGTCGCGGGTGGCGACGTTGCCGCCGATGACGTCGACGCCGGAGGAGTTCGACTTGATCTTGGCGATCATGTCGCCGACCAGCCGGGAGTGCCCGTGCGCGGTGTCGACGACGATGAAGTCGACGCCGGCCTCGATCAGCGCCTGGGCGCGCTCGAAGGCGTCACCGGCGACGCCGACGGCGGCGCCGACGAGCAGCCGGCCGTTGGCGTCCTTCGCCGCGTTCGGGTACTTCTCCGCCTTGACGAAGTCCTTGACGGTGATGAGGCCCTTGAGCACGCCGGCGTCGTCGACGAGCGGCAGCTTCTCGATCTTGTGGCGGCGCAGCAGCTCCATGGCGTCCACGCCGGAGATGCCGACCTGGCCCGTGACCAGCGGCATCGGGGTCATGACCTCGCGCACCTGGCGGCTGCGGTCCGACTCGAAGGCCATGTCGCGGTTGGTGACGATGCCGAGGAGCTTGCCCGCCGGGTCGGTGACCGGGACGCCGCTGATGCGGAACTTGGCACAGATCGCGTCGGCCTCGGCGAGGGTGGCCTCGGGGTGCACGGTGATCGGGTCCGTGACCATGCCGGACTCGGAGCGCTTGACCAGGTCGACCTGGTTGGCCTGGTCGGCGATCGACAGGTTGCGGTGCAGGACGCCGACGCCGCCCTGGCGGGCCATGGCGATGGCCATCCGGGACTCGGTGACCTTGTCCATCGCGGCGGACAGCAGCGGGATGTTCACCCGCACGTTCTTCGAGATGTACGAGGAGGTGTCGATCTGGTCCGGAGCCATGTCGGAGGCTCCGGGCAGCAGCAGCACATCGTCGTAGGTCAGCCCGAGTGTCGCGAATTTTTCGGGCACTCCGTCGACGTTGGTCATGACACCTTCCCCAATGGCCTTGATCGGTGCGGATGTCCATGCTAACGGCCCACGACCGTGTCTCATTCCACGATCAAGATCACCTGGGAGCTTTGGACGTTCCTACGTGTACGAAAGGGACACCGGGCGGGGGGAAGCCCTACTGCTCGGCGAGTGCCCGCAGCCGGCTCAGCGCCCGGTGCTGGGCGACCCGGACCGCGCCCGGGGACATCCCGAGCATCTGTCCGGTCTCCTCGGCGGTCAGCCCGACGGCCACCCGCAGCACGAGCAGCTCGCGCTGGTTCTCCGGGAGGTTGGCGAGCAGCTTCTTGGCCCATTCGGCGTCGTCGCTGAGCAGCGCGCGCTCCTCGGGGCCGAGCGAGTCGTCGGGCCGCTCGGGCATCTCGTCGGAGGGCACGGCCGTCGATCCGGGGTGCCGCATGGCGGCCCGCTGGAGGTCGGCGACCTTGTGGCCGGCGATGGCGAAGACGAAGGCCTCGAAGGGCCTGCCGGTGTCCTTGTAGCGCGGCAGGGCCATGAGGACGGCGACGCAGACCTCCTGGGCGAGGTCCTCGACGAAGTGCCGGGCGTCACCCGGCAGGCGGTTGAGCCGGGTGCGGCAGTAGCGCAGGGCGAGCGGGTGCACGCGGGCGAGGAGGTCATGGGTGGCCTGCTCGTCACCGTCGACCGCCCGGTGCACCAGTGCACCGATCTCACCCTGCCCGGCAGGCGCGGGTGAACCCACGGTCTCGTCGTCGCGCATCGCTCCATGGTGCCCCGACGCCCGCTGGTTCGTGGCACCGCGTCCGTAGTTGTGCACCGAAGCGTTATGAGCAGGTGCGCCGGGACTCATCTCCTGCGCCCTCCCCTTCCGCTCGATCTCCACCGGCTCGTTCGTCTCGTCCCCGAGGAACTCCACGTCTTCAAGGATGCGGCATTCCGCGGGGAAGTGACACAAGCCCACCCCGTCCGCCCCTCGACGTACGGGGATGCGGACGGGGACTCGGCCGGTGGCCGCAGGTCAGCGGACCAGGCCCCAGCGGAATCCGAGCGCGACGGCGTGCGCCCGGTCGGAGGCGCCCAGCTTCTTGAAGAGGCGCCGGGCGTGGGTCTTGACCGTGTCCTCGGAGAGGAAGAGCTCGCGCCCGATCTCCGCGTTGGACCGGCCGTGGCTCATGCCCTCCAGGACCTGGATCTCGCGGGCGGTGAGGGTGGGCGCGGCGCCCATCTCGGCCGAGCGGAGCCGGCGCGGGGCGAGCCGCCAGGTCGGGTCGGCGAGCGCCTGGGTGACGGTGGCCCGCAGCTCGGCGCGCGAGGCGTCCTTGTGCAGATAGCCACGGGCACCGGCGGCGACCGCGAGGGCGACGCCGTCCAGGTCCTCGGCGACGGTCAGCATGATGATGCGGGCGCCGGGGTCCGCGGACAGCAGCCGGCGGACGGTCTCCACGCCGCCCAGGCCGGGCATGCGCACGTCCATCAGGATGAGGTCCGAGCGGTCCGCGCCCCAGCGGCGGAGGACTTCCTCGCCGTTGGCCGCGGTGGTCACGCGCTCGACGCCGGGCACGGTCGCGACCGCGCGGCGAAGCGCCTCTCGGGCAAGCGGGGAGTCGTCGCAGACGAGGACGGATGTCATGACTGACCTCCGCGGCTCTCGCAGCTGATGCGCGTCACCTTGAGCCTCCAGGGCTGGTACGTCGGGTCACCTGTGCGGTTGACGCCCTCGGACACCTGCCCGAGCGCCTGTTCCTTCAACCGCCTCCGCACTCTCAACGATGGTCACTCGAAAGAGTTACGGGTCGGACGGCCGCCTTCGGCACTCTACGTGAGGGCCCGTGTGCGGAGGAGAGCGTCGCAGGTCATCCGTCCTTCGCCGGAAGCTATGCCCCATTTAGCGGGTTTTCTTCCCTTTTTGCGGTGTCTGTGGCTAGATTCGCAATGAGTCATATTTACATCTACTCAGTCAGTAGTTGTACGGTCGGATCGAACCCGCGAGAGCGGGTACCCGAGACCCACGCGGGGGCGAAGGGCCCCCGTTCGATCAGCCATCCACCCGCCCACCTATCCGTTCGAAACGGTTTCAACGGTTTCAAGGGGACAAGCGCAATGGCAGATTTCTCCCGCCTTCCCGGACCCAACGCCGATCTGTGGGACTGGCAGCTCCTCGCGGCCTGCCGCGGGGTCGACAGCTCCCTGTTCTTCCACCCCGAGGGAGAGCGCGGCGCGGCACGGAGTGCGCGCGAGAACTCGGCGAAAGAGGTCTGCATGCGGTGCCCGGTGCGCGCGGAGTGCGCGGCACACGCGCTCGCCGTACGCGAGCCCTACGGCGTCTGGGGCGGCCTCACCGAGGACGAACGCGAGGAACTCATGGGCCGGGCGCGCAATCGCCTGGTCACCACGGCGGCCACGCCGGCGACGGCGGCGGCCCGTGCTCCGGCGGCCGGTCCCGCCGGTCTGACGACGCAGCTCTGAAGGAACGTTTTTTCACGGCGGTGTGACGCCCGGCGCGACGAGCGGCCCCGCCGGACGGGCCCGAGCGGCGCGGACCGTCACCCGGACGGCCCGACCCGGGCGCCCCGGACGGCGGCGACCCGTCGCGGCCTCATGCCCCGGGCGGCCCCACGGCCCTCACCCGGACGGCCGCGGGCCGGCCACCCGTACGGCCCGCACCCCTCACCCGTACGGGCCAGGGGCGCACTCCCGTACGGGGCTTCGCGCTCGGCCGGTGCAGCGGGGTGCGTCACCCGTACGGCGGGGATCAGGTCCACCCGTACGGACGCACCCGGGCGTCACCCGAACGGCCCCGGGACGGTCACGCCCGGGCGGGCTCCGGGACGGCCCCGAGGCGGGCCGCGGCGCGGGTGAGCTCGTCGAGCGTGGCGGCGACCGCCGGGACCTGGGCCAGGTCCGGAAGGGTGAGGGCCACGATCTCCCGTTCGACGGGCGGCTCCACGGTGACGGTGACGGCGCCCCTCGGCCGTACGGAGTCGAGCGCGAGCTCCGGCAGCACCGCCACGCCCAGGCCCGCGCCCACCAGGCCCACCACGGCCGGGTAGTCGTCGGTGGCGAAATCGATCCGCGGGGTGAAGCCGGCGCTCTCGCACACGTCGACCAGTTGGCGGCGGCAGCGCGGGCAGCCCGCGATCCAGGGGTCCTCGGCGAGGTCGCCGATCGGGACGGAGCCGGCCCCGGCCAGCCGGTGCGCCTCGGGGACCAGGCCGACCAGGCGGTCGGCGAGCAGCGGGCGGACCACCAGGTCGTCCCAGGCGTCCGCGCCGTTCACCGCGCCGGTCCCGTAGCGGAAGGCCAGCGCCACGTCGCAGTCGCCCTCGCGCAGCATCTCGACCGAGCGCGGCGGCTCGGCCTCCACCAGGGAGACCCGGGTGCCGGGGTGGGCGGCGCGCAGCGCGGCGAGCGCGGTGGGGACCAGGGCGGAGCTGCCGCTGGGGAAGGAGACCAGCCGCACCCGGCCGGCCCGCAGCCCGGCGATCGCGGCGACCTCCTCCTCGGCGGCGGTCAGGCCGGCGAGGATCCCGGAGGCGTGCCGGACCAGCGCCTCGCCTGCCTGGGTGAGCCGCATCTCGCGGCCGGTGCGCACGAGCAGCGGGGTGCCGGCGGAGGCTTCGAGCGCCTTCATCTGCTGGCTCACCGCGGGCTGGGTGCAGCCGAGTTCGCGCGCGGCGGCGGAGAAGGATCCGGTGGCGGCGACGGCGCGCAGGACGCGGAGGTGGCGGGCCTCGATCATGGGTCGAGCATAAGCGAATCTTGGACTGGACCACGAATCACAAGAAACTCCTTTGAGGTCTGGACCACTCCCTCGTAGGCTCGCCCCATGGAGCTGCTGAGCGTGAACGCGGGACGGGCCAAGGCCGTGGACTACACCAACGCCCCTTCCGGGACGTCGGGGATCGACAAGCGGCCGGTGGCCGGACCCGTACGGGTCGAGGCACCGCAGCCGGGCGGGGCCAGCGGGGTCGCCGGGGACGACGTGTGCGACGTGCGCTTCCACGGCGGGCCCGACCGGGCGCTCTACGCCTTCGCGCGGGAGGACCTGGACGCCTGGGAGCGGGAGCTCGGCCGGACCTTCGCGCCGGGTTCGTTCGGCGAGAACCTCACCACCCGCGGCCTGGACGTCAACGAGGCCCTGATCGGGGAGCGCTGGCGGATCGGCGACACGGTGGTGGTGGAGGTGACCGGCGGCCGCATCCCGTGCCGTACGTTCGCCGGCTTCCTGGAGGAGTCCGGCTGGGTGCGCCGCTTCAACGCCTCCGCGGCCGGACCCGGGGCGCTGCTGCGGGTGCTGGTCCCGGGCGAGATCAGGGCCGGCGACGCGATGGAGGTCGTGCACCGGCCGGCGCACGGCGTCACCGTCGCCCGGCTGCACCACGCGGCGGTCCGCGACCGCTCGCTGCTGCCGGAGACGCTGGTGGCGGCCGAGTGGATGGAGTCGGGGCTGCTCGAACTCGCCCGTACGTACACGGAGAAGTACGCCGCGCGGGAGACGGGCGGCGGGACGGAGCGGTGAGCGGCGCCCGGAGGTGAGGCGCTCGCCCGGGCGTGAGGCGCGCGCCCGGGCCGGACCTGCCGCGTTCCCGCACACGGCGTTCACACGGCGCGGGTTAACGTGCCGCACATGACGACTGCACTCATTACGGGGGCCACCGCCGGCATCGGCGCCGCCTTCGCGCGGCGGCTCGCCGCGGACGGCCATGACGTGGTTCTCGTGGCGCGCGATGTGAAGCGACTGCGCGAGCAGGCGACCGAACTGCACGACCGGCACGGGATCGAGGCCGAGGTGCTCGCGGCCGACCTGTCCGCGGAGGACGGGATCGCGGCGGTCGAGGCGCGGCTCTCGGACACCAAGCGCCCGGTCGACCTCCTCGTGAACAACGCGGGGTTCGGCAACAAGGGGCGCTTCCTGGAGGTGTCCATGGCGGACGAGCTGACCATGCTGAAGGTGCACTGCGAGGCGGTGCTGCGGCTGACGTCCGCGGCGGCCGCCTCGATGCGCTCCCGGGGCCGGGGCGGGATCGTCAACGTCGCCTCCGTCGCCGCGTTCGTGCCGCGCGGCACCTACGGGGCGTCGAAGTCGTGGGTCGTGCAGTTCACCCAGGGCGCGGCGCGCGACCTCGCGGGCAGCGGGGTGCGGTTGATGGCGCTGTGCCCCGGGTTCGTGCGGACGGAGTTCCACCAGCGGGCGGGGATGGGGACGGACAACATCCCGGGCTGGATGTGGCTGGACGCCGACAAGCTGGTGGCGGCGGCCCTGGCCGACCTGGCCCGGGGACGGACGCTGTCCGTCCCCGATCCCCGGTACAAGGCGCTGATGGGCGTGGTGAAGCTGGCCCCGCGCGGGCTGCTCGGCGGGGTGTCCTCGAAGGCGGGCCGCAAGTACGGGCCCCGGTGACTCAGGGCCCCTAGGGGCCTTCGGGTCCCCTACGGGTCAGTCCGTGCCCGGGCCCTCGTAGGCCCCGATGTTGGGGGCCGCCGTCGCCGGTACGGGGTTTCCGAACCAGTCCCTTCCGCCGTTGTCCTCGATCGGGACGCCGGCGGAGAGGGCCGGGGAGCCGGTGCCGAGCCTGAGGTCGGGGCGGAGCAGCGGGTCGGCGGTGAGGCCGCCGGGGTCGGGGCGGGTCATCGTGATCCCGTGGAAGAGGTTGTGGTCGAAGGAGAGCCCGGGGGTCGGGTTCTTGAAGGCGTAGCCGCCCGGGGCGCCCTCGTTGACGAAGAGGTTGTTCCGGAAGGCGAGTTCGTGCCGGGTGGTGGCGGGGCTGCCCGCGTCGTCCTGGACCAGGTAGCCGGGGACGGTGGTCCGGTTGACGAAGGTGTTGTTGTAGATGCGGGTGTTGAGGATGGGGCCCCAGCAGTTCTGCACCAGGCGCGCGCCGTCGTCCACGCTGATGTTGTAGCGGACGACGGTGTCGAGGGTCCGGGCACCGCTGTACGGGCAGATCAGCAGGAAGCCGCCCTTGTTGTGGTGGCTGAGGTTGTACTGGAAGACGGTGCCCCGGGAGGCGCCGTCGGCGTCGAAGGACATGCCGTCCCTGGTGTTGCCGCCGCCCGAGACCTCGTTGTGCTCGATGGTCGTGTCGTCGGTGTTGAAGGTCCAGATGCCGGCGTTGGCGGCCTGGGAGCGCAGCTGGAAGCCGTCGAGGCGGTTGTGGTCGACGCGGGCGCCGCGGGTGGTGTCGAGCTTGATGCCGTCACCGGCGATCGAGGTCAGGGTGTTGTGGTGGATCCGGACGCCGAGGCTCGGGGTCCAGGGTCCGGGGTAGGCGTTGGGGTCCTGCTGGTTGCCGACCAGGTCGCGCTTGGAGAAGCGGGACTTGAAGTAGACGCCCTCGCGGTCGACATCCCTGATGTCGTTGTGGTGGATCTCCAGGTCCTCGTACCAGCTGGGGACGGTGGTGCCCTCGACGGCGACGTGGATGGCGCTGGAGCCGGTGAGGGTCTTGTGGTCGCCGCCGCGCACGTCGTGGATGGCGAGGTGGTCGAGGGTGATGCCGCGGGCGGCGCCGTGGTCGGCGAGCCGGAGGCGGACGCCGTTGCGCTCGCTGCCGGGGGCGGCGGCGTTGGTGATCTCCAGGCGCGTGAGGCGGACGTAGGAGGTGTCGGCGAGGAGCACGGCGTCGTGGGCGCCGTTTCCGTCGATGACCGCGCGGCCGGCGGCGCTGCCGTAGTCGGCGATGGTGAAGGGGTGGGCGGCGGAGCCGGCGCCGCGCGGCTGGAGGGTGCCGGTGCAGGTGGTGCCGCGCTGGAACAGGAGCTGGTCGCCGGGCCCGTAGGGGTGGGCGTTGGCCTCGGCCAGGGTCGTCCAGGGGTGTGCGGCGGTGCCGTCCCCGGGGGTGGTGAGGGAGCAGTCCACGTAGTGGCGGTCGCCGGGCGGGGCGGCGGCCTGGGCGGGTGGGGCGCCGGCGAGCAGCGGCAGTGCGAGGGCGGCGAGGGCGGCGTACGTACGGCGTCGGATCACTGGTCCTCCGGGTCGGGGACGTCGAGGGCGAGCTGTGCGGTGGTGCCGTGTTGCCAGGTCACGGTGAGCGTGCGGGGGCCGGTGACCCGGACGTCTGCGAGGGTGGCCACGGGGGCCGGCCCGGGTTCTCCCGTGAGGGAGGCGAGGGCCACGAAGAGGGACTCGGGGCCGCTCGTGGTGCCGGTGAGGGCGGGGGTACGGGTGGGCCCGGGGCCCTGGAGGGTGGCGCCGGTGGGGAGTTCGGCGACGCCGGGGGCGTAGCCGTGCACCGGGTGGAGCTGGGAGACGGGCCCGTCGGGGTGCACGCTCCAGCCGGTCTGCCGTACGGGGGTCCCTTCCGGGGCGCCGAGGACGAGGTGGGCGCGGAGTTCGGCGCGCCCGTGGGCGAGGGTGGCGGACACGACGCGGACGCCGGGCAGCGGGCGGTGCAGGGAGACGGCCCGGTCGGGGCCGCTGCCGAGCGGGTGGGCGGGGCCCCGGGTGGTGGCGGTGCCGTCGGGGCGGAGCAGCGCGAAGTGGTTGTCGGCCGGGTCGGGGCGGGTGGTGGGACCCGTACGGGTCGAGTGGGCGAAGCGGGCGTAGCCGGGCTCGTCGTCGGTGCCCCACTCGGTGCTGCCGACGTGGTTGCTGCCGTGGTTGTGCAGGCGGACCAGGCCGTCGGCGGCGGTGGTCTGGACGAGCAGCCCGGTGGGGCCGAAGGGACGGACGGTGTCGGCGCGTTCGGCGGGCAGCGGTTCCTCGGGGGCGGTCCACAGCGGGTGGTCGGCGGGGGCGAGGAGGCCGAGGAAGCCCTTGGACGCCCAGTAGGGGGAGCCGGGGCCCGAGTAGGACTGGACGAGGGGAGCGTAGGGGCCGTACCAGCCGAGGGTGAGCCGTCCTTCGGCGTCGGTGGCGCCCCGGTCGAGGAAGTGGCGCACGCAGCCGGAGGCGAGCCGGCGGGTGGCGCCGGGGGTGAGCGGGGTGTGGCCGGTGAGGGCGCCGAGCCAGGGGGCCGCGGCGGCGGCGAAGCGGTAGATCAGGGACCGCCCGTACGGGACGGGGGCACCGCTCGTGTCGAAGAGGTGGACGTGGTCGTCGAGCTGGGCGCGCAGCCGGGGGCCGTAGCGGTCGAGGAGGGCCCGGTCGCCGGCCAGGTGGGCGTGCAGCACCGGGTAGAAGTGCAGGGCCCAGGGGTTGTAGTGGTCGAAGGCGCGGTTGGCGCCGTCGCTGTACCAGCCGTCGCCGAGCCACCACTGCTCGATCCGGTCGAGGGAGCGGTCGATGGTGGCGGCGGCGCGGGTGGTCTCGATGCCGGCGTCCTGGAGGAAGCCGGCGACGGTGAGGCCGAAGAGCCACCAGTTGTTGTCGACCGGGGAGGGGTCGAGGGCGGGCAGCAGCCATTCGACGACTCGTTCGCGGACGGGGGCGTCGAGCCGGTCCCAGAGCCGGGTGCGGGTGAGGCGCAGGGCGAGGGCGACGGAGGCGGACTCGACGACCGCCTGCCGGATGCCGGCCATGAGCGGCCAGGACTCGGGGCCGTCGCCGCCGGGCTGCTCGGTGCCGGCGGCGAGTCCCTCGGCGTAGCGGTCGAGGTGGCCGGGGTCGCCGAGGAGGGCGGCGAGCAGGAAGGTGCGGGCGTAGCCCTCCAGTCCGTCGGAGCGTGCTCCGGACCAGCTGGGGCGGGGGCCGGGCAGGGCGATCAACGCGCCGCGCGGCGAGGCGTGCGGGCGGACGGCGCGCAGCAGCCGGTCGGCGGCGTCCTCCCAGTGGGCGCGGGTCCAGCCGGTGTACGGGCTGAGCGCCCGGTCCTCCGGCAGGGGACCCGACGGTGCGCGGTCCTCGGGCACCACCGGGTGCCGGGGCTCACGGTCCTCGGGCACCACCCGGTCCTCGGGCTCACGGTTCTCGGGCGGCGTGGGCATGATGCTCCCTGGAACTCGCTGGGGACGTCGGCGTCGCCCGGAATCCTGAGGACGCTTCGATCGAACGTCAAGGGGGGATGGAGCGAATGATCGAAACTCCTTCCGTTCGATCATTTTGCTTCGGCCTGGTCTAAGGTCGGGTGACCACCACCACCGCAAGGGGGAACCGCACCGTGCGCGAGAGTGCTGCCGAACGACACGACCGACTGCTGGCCCTGGTGCGCGAGCGCGGCACCGCCCGGGTCTCCGACCTGGCCGGGCTGCTCGGGGTCTCCCCCGTGACCGCCCGCCGGGACGTCGAGGCGCTGGCCGGCAAGGGCCTGCTCGACCGGGTGCACGGGCAGGTGTCCTGGCCCGCCGCGCAGGGCCCGGCCGGCCCCGCGGCGGCCGGCGGCCCGGTGCTCGGGCTGCTCGCGCCGTCCGCCGGCTACTACTTCGCCGAGGTCATCCGGGGCGCGCACGAGGCCGCCGCGCGGGCCGGGGCGCGCCTGGTGCTGCGGATCTCCGACTACCGGCCCGAGGAGGACCGGGCGCGCGCCGAGGGCCTGATCGCGGCGGGCGCCGAGGGCCTGCTGGTCGCGCCGGGCTGGCGCGGGCCCGAGGACCGGCTCGCGCACGGCGACTGGCCGGCCGAACTGCCGGTGCCGGCCGTGCTCCTGGAGCGCCGGGCCGCGCCCGGCACCGCGCTCGACGGCCTGGACCGGGTGTCCTCGGACCACGCCCACGGGGTGCTGCTCGCCCTGCGCCACCTGCTCGGCCTCGGGCACGCGACCCCGCTCCTGGTGGCCCGCGGGGACAGCCCGACGGCGCTCGCGGTGCGCGCCGGGTACGCCGAGGCGCTGGCCGCCCTGGGCCTGGCCGCGCCGCACCCGGTGATCGACTCCGTACCGGCCGAGACCGACCCGGCGGGCTTCGAGGAGGCGGTGCGGGCGCTGCACGCGGCGGTGGCCTCGGGGCGGGCGAGCGCGGCACTGGTGCACAACGACGTGGACGCGATCCAGATCGTGCAGCGGCTCGCCGAGCTCGGGGTGCGGGTCCCGGAGGACCTGGCCCTGATCGCGTACGACGACGAGGTCGCCGCGCTCGCCGACACCCCGCTGACCGCGGTCGCCCCGCCCAAGCGCGAGGTGGGCCGGCACGCGGCGGAGCTGCTCGTGGAGCGGCTCGCCGGGGCCGCCGCGGGCGCGGCGGAGGAGCCGGTGCGGCGGCATCTGAGCCTGCTGCCGCGACTGCGGGTGCGGGCCTCGTGCGGGGCGCGGCCGATCGAGAAGATCTGATCTTTTTTCGATCAATCAATCTTTCGCTCTTGACTTCGCTCAGGAACGGTCCCAGGATCACGGCCAACCCCGTCCCACCGCCGTGTCAGGAGCCGTGCCGTGAGCCGCATTTGGAGCAGTCGGAACAGAACCACCCGTGTCATCGCCGGTACCGCCACCGCCCTGGCCGTGCTCACCGCCTGCGGCGGGGGCGGCGCCGACGGGGCCGACGCGGGCAAGGGCACCGCGGACAAGCCCGTCAGCATCACCTTCTGGGGCTGGGCCAAGGGCTCCAAGGACGTGGTCGACGCCTTCAACGCCTCCCACAAGAACATCCGGGTGGTCTTCGAGGAGATACCCTCCGGCACCGCCGGCGGCTACGCCAAGATCTCCAACGCCGTGAAGGCCGGCAACGCCCCCGACCTCGTCTCCATCGAGTACGCCTCGCTCCCCGAGTTCGTCTCCTCCGGCGCCCTCCAGGACATCGGCGACCAGTTCACCGAGCAGGACCGCGGCAAGCTGCTGCCGCAGGCCGTGGAGCTCACCACCCTCGGCGGCAAGAGCTGGGCGGTGCCCTTCGACGCCGCCCCACAGGCCTTCTACTACCGCAAGGACCTCTTCGCGAAGTACGGCGTCACGGTGCCGAAGACCTGGGACGAGTTCAAGGCCGCCGCCGAGAAGGTCAAGAAGGCCGACGCCAAGGCCCGGATCGCCACCTTCTTCCCCGACGACCCGACCACCTTCGAGGCCATGGCCTGGCAGGCCGGCGCCCAGTGGTTCAAGGCCGAGAACGACACCTGGAAGATCGACACCACCGACCCCGCCACCACCAAGGTCGCGAACTACTGGCAGGGCCTGCTCGACGCCGACCTCGTCCACAAGGACGCCTCCTTCAGCCCCGAGTGGACCGGCTCCCTCAAGAACGGCACCACCATCGGCTACCTCGGCGCCTCCTGGGGCGCCGGCGTCCTCAAGGGCACCCTGCCCGAGCAGAGCGGCAAGTGGGCCGTCGCCCCCATGCCGCACTGGGGCACCCCCGCCAGCGGCATGCTCGGCGGCACCTCCTTCGCCGTCACCAAGGACAGCGGGAAGAAGGCCGCGGCCGTCGAGTTCGCCGAGTGGATGTCCACCACCGAGCAGGGCGTGAAGGCCCGCATCGCCTCCGGCACCTCCAGCGCCTTCCCCGCCGCCACCGCGCTGCGCCCGGTCGCCAAGTCCGTCTTCGACGCCGGCTACTACGGCGGCCAGGACATCTACGCCCTCTTCGAGGAGGCCGGCGCCTCCATCGCCGGCACGTGGGCCTGGGGGCCGACCACCGGCACCACCAACACCACCATCAAGGACCACTTCGGCAAGCTCGCCCCCGGCGGCCCGAGCATCGCCGACGCGGTCAAGGCCGGCCACGACGCCACCGTCACCGAGCTCACCAAGCGCGGGCTGAAGGTCGAGGGCTGATCCGGTGAAGGCCCGCACCCGCGCCGCGGCGACCCTGCTGACCCCGTTCTTCCTGCTCTTCACCGCGGTGATGGTGGTGCCGATCGGCTACGCGCTCTGGCTCAGCCTCTTCACCGAGAAGCAGTCGGGACTCGGCTTCGGCGGCGCCGAGACCGTCTTCGGCGGACTCGACAACTACACCGCGGCGCTGGGTGACCGGGCCTTCCGCGAGGGCTTCGGCGTCCTGCTCGGCTACTGCCTCTTCTACATCCCGCTGCTGCTCGCCGGCGCCGTCGGCCTCGCCCTGCTGCTCGACTCCGCGCTGGCCCGCGCCCGCCGCTTCTTCCAGCTCGCGCTGTTCCTGCCGCACGCCGTCCCCGGCATCATCGCCGCGCTGATCTGGGTCTACCTCTACACGCCCCAGCTCAGCCCGGTCGTCCGCGCCATGGAGGCCGGCGGCGTCGGCTTCGACTTCTTCTCCCCCGCGGGCACCCTCCCCTCCGTCGTCAACATCGCGCTGTGGGAGTGGCTCGGCTACAACGTGGTGATCTTCTACGCGGCCCTCCAGGCCATCGACCGCTCCGTCCTGGAGGCCGCAACCGTCGACGGCGCCGGCGCCTGGCGCACCGCCCTCGCCATCAAACTCCCGCTGATCCGGGCCTCCGTGGTCATGGTGGCCCTGTTCACCGTCATCGGCTCGCTCCAGCTCTTCACCGAGCCGCTCATCCTCAACAAGGGCACCGGCTCCGCCGTCACCTCCACCTGGACGCCCAACATGTACGCGTACACCGCGGCCTTCGACCGCAACGACTACGGGCTCGCCGCGGCCGCCTCCGTCCTGCTCGCCCTCACCGCGGCCCTGCTCTCCTTCGCCGTGACCCGCCTGACCGGACGGAAGGGGAAGCGCGCATGAGCCGCACCGCCACCGGCCGCCGGCCCTCCGTCTGGCTGTCCAGGACCGCCGTCAACGGCGCCCTGCTGCTCGCCGCCGGCTACATGCTCTTCCCGCTGGTCTGGCTGCTCACCGCCGCCACCAAGGACACCGGCGGACTGCTCGCCGGCGACGCCCTCTCCTTCGAGGGCTTCGACCTCGGCGGCAACCTCAGCCGGCTCGCCGCCTACAACGACGGCGTCTACTTCCACTGGTACCTCAACAGCCTGCTCTACGCGGGCGTCGGCGCCCTCGCCTGCTCGCTGATCAGCGTCGCCGCCGGCTACGCCTTCGACAAGTACGACTTCGCGGGCAAGGAGAAGCTGTTCGGCGTCGTCCTGCTCGGCGTGCTCGTCCCCACCACCGCGCTCGCCCTGCCCATGTACCTGCTGGCCAGCGAGGTCGGCATCGTCAACACCCGCTGGGCGGTGCTGATCCCGGTCCTCGTGAACCCCTTCGGCGTCTACCTCGCCCGGGTGTTCAGCGCCGGCTACATCCCCAACGAGGCCCTCGAAGCCGCCCGTATCGACGGGGCCGGCGAACTGCGCACCTTCTGGTCGATCGGACTGCGCATGGTCATGCCCGGCTTCGTGACCGTCTTCCTCTTCCAGTTCACCGCGATCTGGAACAACTTCTTCCTCCCCCTGGTGATGCTCTCCGACCAGAAGCTCTTCCCGCTGAGCCTCGGCCTCTACGCGTGGAACAGCAACGCCCACGCCGAACCCGACTACTACCCCCTCGTCGTCACCGGATCCCTGCTCGCCGTCGTCCCCCTCGTGGTCGCCTTCGTCTCCCTGCAGCGCCACTGGAAGGCGGGCCTGACCGCGGGCAGCGTCAAATGACGAGCACCACAGGCCCTCTGAGGAGCACAGGTCCCAGGATGCACCCGACCACCGACAACCGCCCCTCCCTCCTCCTCGCGATGGGCCCGGGCACCGCCGAACGCCTCCTCACCGAGGAGCACCGCACCCGGCTCGCCGCGCTCACCCGCACCGACCCGCGCCTCGTCGCCCACGACCTCACCGCACCGGAGGGACCGGTCACCGAGGCCCTCGCCGAGGCCGAACTCCTCCTCACCTGCTGGGGCGCCACCCCGCTCACCCCCGAGGTGCTCGCCCGCGCCCCGCGCCTGCGGGCCGTCGTCCACGCGGCGGGCTCGGTCAAGCACCACATCACCGAGGCCTGCTGGCAGCGCGGCATCACGGTCAGCTCGGCCGCCGCCGCCAACGCCCTGCCGGTCGCCGAGTACACCCTCGCCGCCATCCTCTTCGCCGGGAAGCGGGTGCTGCGCTCCGCCCAGCAGTACGCCGAGCTGCGCACCGGCCAGGCCTGGCTCGCCGAGTCCGCCGGCTGGGGCAACTACCGCAGGACCGTCGGCATCGTCGGCGCCTCCCGCATCGGCCGCCGGGTGCTCGACCTGCTGCGCCCCTTCGACCTCGACGTGCTGCTGCACGACCCGTACGTCACCGAGGCGCCGCCCGGCACCGAACTCGTCGGCCTCGACGAACTGTGCGCCCGCGCCACGGTCGTCTCCGTGCACGCGCCCCAACTCCCCGCCACGTACCGCATGATCGGCGCCCGCCAGCTCGCCGCCATGCCCGACGGCGCCACCCTGATCAACACCGCCCGCGGCTCGCTGGTCGACGAGGAGGCGCTGCTGCCCCACCTCCTGTCGGGCCGGCTGCACGCGGTCCTCGACGTCACCGACCCCGAGCTCCCGCCGCCGGACTCCCCGCTCTACAGCCTCCCCAACGTCCTGCTCACCCCGCACGTCGCCGGCTCCCTCGGCAACGAGCTGCACCGCATGGCCGACCACGCCCTCGCGGAGGTGGCCCGCTACGCCGCCGGCGAGCCCTTCGCCGAGGAGGTGCGGGCCGCGGACCTGACGCGCTCGGCGTAGGGGGCCGACCCGGAGGGGCGGACCTAGACTGGAGGGGTCCTCTACCGGGTCCGCCGACGTCTCCGGGAGGCGTCATGAGTTTCGTACAAATCATCGACTGCAAGACCAGCCGGATCGACGACCTCAACCGGCTCATGGACGAGTGGGTCGAGCAGACCAAGGGCCGGCGCACCGCGACGCACAGCATCGTGGGCAAGGACCGCTCCGACGCCTCCCACGTGGTGGAGATCGTCGAATTCCCCTCGTACGACGTGGCCATGCGCAACTCCCAGCTCCCGGAGACCGACCGGATCTTCCGGGAGATGGTGGCGCTCTGCGACGAGATGCCGACCTTCACCGACCTCGACGTGGTGCGCGACGAGGCGCTCTACAAGGCGAACGCCCGGCGGCTGCTCGCCATGCTGGCCGAGGAACCCGAGCTGGCGCTGCTCGACGAGGTGCTGGCCGAGGGCTACCACGACCACGATCCGACCAACGAGCAGGACGTCATCGGGATGGACGCCGTCCGGCGCGAGGTGGAGATGTGGCGGGGCGGCTTCGACTTCTCCTTCACCGTCGACGACCAGATCGCCGAGGGTGACCGGGTCTGCACCCGCTGGACCTGGCAGGGCACCCACACCGGCGACTTCATGGGCCTCCAGCCCACCGGCATGGAGGTGACGATGACCGGCACCGTCATCCACCGCTGCCGGGACGACGGCAAGATCGTCGAGGGCTGGTGGCAGTACGACCTGCTCGGCCTGATGGGACAGCTCGGCGCCGTCGAGGCCTAGCCGCTTCCCGGCCGCACGCGCTGAGGCCCGGTGCCCCCGCGACGGGGGCACCGGGCCTCAGTGTGTTCAGCCGTCAGCCGGCGACCGCCGGCCAACGGGCCTCAGTGGGAGTGGCCGTGACCGTGGCCGTGACCGGCGTCGGCCGGCTCCTCCTCCTTCTTCTCCACCACGAGGGTCTCGGTGGTGAGGAGCAGGGAGGCGATGGACGCGGCGTTCTCCAGGGCGGAGCGGGTGACCTTCACCGGGTCGATGACGCCGGCCTTGACCAGGTCGCCGTACTCGCCGGTGGCGGCGTTGAAGCCCTGGCCCTTGTCGAGCTCGGCGACCTTGGAGGTGATGACGTAGCCCTCCAGGCCGGCGTTCTCGGCGATCCAGCGCAGCGGCTCGACGGCGGCGCGGCGGACCACGGCGACACCGGTGGCCTCGTCGCCGTCCTTGCCGAGGTTGCCCTCGAGCACCTTGACGGCGTGGACCAGCGCGGAGCCACCACCGGAGACGATGCCCTCCTCGACCGCGGCGCGGGTCGCGGAGATGGCGTCCTCCAGACGGTGCTTCTTCTCCTTCAGCTCCACCTCGGTGGCGGCGCCGACCTTGATCACGCACACGCCGCCGGCCAGCTTGGCGAGGCGCTCCTGGAGCTTCTCGCGGTCCCAGTCGGAGTCCGTGGCCTCGATCTCGGCCTTGATCTGGTTGACGCGGCCGAGGACGTCCTCGGAGGAGCCGGCGCCGTCCACGATCGTGGTGTCGTCCTTGGTGACGGTCACGCGGCGGGCGGTGCCCAGCACGTCCAGACCGGCCTGGTCGAGCTTGAGGCCGACCTCCTCGGAGATGACGGTGGCACCGGTGAGGGTGGCCATGTCCTGGAGCATCGCCTTGCGGCGGTCACCGAAGCCGGGCGCCTTGACGGCGACGGCGTTGAAGGTGCCGCGGATCTTGTTGACGACGAGGGTGGAGAGGGCCTCGCCCTCGACGTCCTCGGCGATGATCAGCAGCGGCTTGGAGCCACCGGCCTGGATGACCTTCTCGAGCAGCGGCAGGAGGTCCTGGATGGAGGAGATCTTGCCCTGGTTGATCAGGATGTACGGGTCGTCGAGGACGGCCTCCATGCGCTCCTGGTCGGACACCATGTACGGGGACAGGTAGCCCTTGTCGAAGGCCATGCCCTCGGTGAAGTCGAGCTCCAGGCCGAAGGTGTTGGACTCCTCGACGGTGATGACACCGTCCTTGCCGACCTTGTCCATCGCCTCGGCGATGAGCTCGCCGACCTGCTGGTCCTGCGCGGAGAGCGCGGCGACGGCGGCGATGTCGGACTTGTCGTCGATCGGGCGCGCGGTGGCGAGCAGCTCGTCCGAGACGGCCTTGACGGCGGCGTCGATGCCCTTCTTCAGGGCGGACGGGGAGGCGCCGGCGGCGACGTTGCGCAGACCCTCGCGGACCAGGGCCTGGGCGAGCACGGTGGCGGTGGTGGTGCCGTCACCCGCGATGTCGTTGGTCTTGGTCGCCACCTCCTTGACGAGCTGGGCGCCGAGGTTCTCGTACGGGTCCTCGATCTCGACCTCGCGGGCGATCGTGACACCGTCGTTGGTGATGGTGGGCGCACCGAACTTCTTGTCGATGACGACGTTGCGGCCCTTGGGGCCGATCGTCACCTTCACCGTGTCGGCCAGCTTGTTGACGCCGCGCTCAAGGGCGCGACGGGCGTCCTCGTCGAACTTCAGGATCTTCGCCATGGGAGCGGTTCAGCCCTCTCGGAAATCGTTGAACGAAAACTGCGCCCCTGGACGCCCGCGGGGAAACCAGGGGGTCAGGGGCGCAGCTCAAAGCATCTGGCTCAGGTGCCTTGGTGACTTACTTCTCGATGATCGCGAGCACGTCGCGAGCCGAGAGGACGAGGTACTCGTCGCCGTTGTACTTCACCTCGGTGCCGCCGTACTTGCTGTAGAGCACGACGTCGCCGACCTTCACGTCGAGCGGCAGGCGCTCGCCGTTCTCGAAGCGGCCCGGGCCCACGGCGAGGACGGCGCCCTCCTGGGGCTTCTCCTTCGCGGTGTCCGGGATGACCAGGCCAGAGGCCGTGGTCTGCTCGGCGTCGAGCGGCTGGACCACGATGCGGTCCTCAAGCGGCTTGATGGCAACCTTGGAGCTGGCGGTCGTCACGATCCGACCTCCCCCTTCGGTGATCTCACGGGGTTGACTGTCTGAGGTGGCGACCAGGTGGATCCGTCGTCGCGGGTGCCGGACCTGCCCGTCGCTGTGTTGGCACTCTCCTGCGGGGAGTGCCAGAGCCGAGACTATGACCGCGATTAGCACTCGGTCAAGCGGAGTGCCAATTCACGACCCCGTGGCGTGACGCGCCCCTTCCCGCGGCCCCGGTCGCGGCGCCGCGTGCGGTGCCTCCCGAGGCGCCGGCGCCTCGGGACGGACCGCGTGGTGGCGGCCCGGGCCCACCCGCTCCGCCGCCTTGCGGCCCAGCCGCTCGAAGGGGTCGACCGAGGGGGCGCAGGCCGGGAGCGCGGCGAGCAGCGCGCCGGCGAGGACGAGGACGGCGACGGGCCGGCGCGCCCGGCTCATACGTAGTCCTCGAGCTTCGCCACCGCGTACCCCTTGGCCGTGACCGTCTTCATCACCCGGCGGATCATGTCCGGCATGGAGCCCTTCCAGTCCTCCCGGCCCCGGAAGTGGGTGAGGATGATGTCGCCGGGGTGCAGGTCCCGGTCCCACTCGCGCCACTCCATGTGGTCGGGGAAGGCCTCCGAGGCCCACAGCGGGACCGCCTTGACCCCGCAGGACTTGGCGGCGCGCAGGGTGTCCTCGTTGTAGTTGCCGTACGGCGGCCGGAACAGCGGGGGCCGTTTGCCGAAGCGCTTCTCGATGACGTCCTGCATCCCGCAGATCTGCCGCTTCTGGTCGGCGTAGTCGAGGCCGGGCAGATAGGGGTGGGTGAGGGTGTGGTTGTGCAGGGAGACGCCCTCGGACTGCATCTTCTTGAAGTAGCCGTAGTCGCTCTTCACCAGGTAGTCGCTGAGGAAGGCGCTGTACGGGATCTTCAGCTCGCTCATCATGCGCAGCAGCGCGGGGTCCTTCTCGGCGCCGTCGTCGATGGTCAGGAAGACGACCTTCTCCTTGGTCGGCACCGTGGTGAAGACCGGCGGCAGCCCCGTCCCGTCGGTCTCGAAGCCCTTGCGGGTGGTGATCCTCGGCTTCACCTCGGGCGGCTCGGGCGCCTCCAGCGGGGGCTGGGCGAGCCCCCACTTCTTCGCGGCGGCGACCCGGGCGGCGCGGGCCTTGCGGACCCTCTCGACGTAGGCGTTGAGCGCGCCGGCCGCGCCCTCGACGCGGGGCTGCTGGCCGGCGGCCGGCTTGGCCGGTGCGGGCTTCTCCTCGGCGGCGGGCGCGGCGCAGGCGGAGCCCAGGGCGGCGACGAGGAGGGCGGCCCCGACCGCCCGAACGGGGCGGAATCCACGCTTCTGTTCCGTTTGTCGTACTAGCTGCATGGCGCCGCATCCTGTCAGCGCCGCGCCCCTCCGGGCCCCCGACACCACCGACGGACCCGCACCGTCCCCCGGGCGGCCCACTGCACGCGGTGCGGCCTAGCAGAATGGGAGGGGTGACCGACCTCGCCGCCTTCGCCGCCCTGCTCTCGCCCGAGGGCCAGGACCTGCTCGCCGCCCTGCGCGACCACGACCCCGCCCAGGAGCTGGCGGTCGCCTCGCGGCTGCGCCGTGACCACCCCGCCGAGCTGATCTCGGCCGCGCTCGGGCAGGCCCGGCTGCGGCAGCGGGCGGTCGCGAAGTTCGGCGCCGAGGACGCGTACCGGATGTACTTCACGCCGAACGGCGTCGAGCAGTCCACCCGGGCGACGGTCGGGGCCTACCGTGCGGCCCGTCTGAAGGCCCTCGGCGTCCGCTCCATCGCCGACCTGTGCTCCGGCATCGGCGGCGACGCGATCGCGCTGGCCCGCGCCGGGATCTCCGTCCTGGCCGTCGACCGCGACCCGCTCACCGCCGAGGCCGCCCGTGCCAACGCGGCGGCGCTCGGCCTCGCGGACCTGATCGAGGTGCGCTGCGCGGACGTGACGGAGATCGACACGAGCCCGTACGACGCCGTGTTCGTCGACCCGGCGCGGCGCGGCGGCCGGGGCAGGATCTTCGACCCCGAGGCCTACTCGCCGCCGCTGTCCTGGGCGGTCGAGGCCGCCCGCAAGGCCCCGCACGCGGCCCTGAAGATCGCGCCCGGCGTCCCGCACGAGGCGGTGCCCGAGGAGGCCGAGGCGGAGTGGATCTCGGACGGCGGGGACGTGAAGGAGGCGGTGCTCTGGTTCGGCACCGAGCCCGGCGCCCGCCGCGCCACCCTGCTGCCCGGCGGCGCCACCCTCACCGGGGGTACCTCCCGTGCCGAGGGCCATGGGGGAGGCCGGCTGCCCGACCCGGCGGTCCGGCCGGTCGGGCGCTATCTGTACGAGCCGGACGGCGCCGTGATCCGCGCGCACCTGGTGGCCGAGGTGGCCGAGCGGCTCGGCGGGGGACTGATCGACGAGACCATCGCCTACGTCACGGCGGACGAGCTGCGCCCCACCCCGTACGCCGCCGCCTACGAGATCACCGACGAACTCCCCTTCAACCTCAAGAAGTTGAAGGCCCTGCTGCGCGAGCGCGAGGTCGGCACGCTGACCGTGAAGAAGCGCGGCTCGGCCGTCGAACCCGAGGAGATCCGCCGCAGGGTGAAGCCGAAGGGCCCCAACTCGGCGACGGTGCTGCTCACTCGGGTCGCGGGGGCGCCGACGATGCTGATCGGGCGGCCGGCGGGGCGGTGACGGCGGCGGCGACGGGGGTGCGGAGCCGGACCGCGAGGCGGTAGTGGGTGACGGCCTTGCGCAGGCCGATCAGGCCGTTGATCCAGAGGATCAGCCCGGCCCCCATCCCGTACGCGACGAAGCCGTAGCCGCCGTCCTCCCGTGTCGTGCCGGCCGGGACGGCGAAGCTGATCACCAGGCCGAGGCCGCACAGCACGGCGGACAGCAGCATCCAGCACACGCTGAGCCCCGGCGCCCGCAGCCGCGCGTCCGTCGGCCCGTGCCGGTCGAGCACCGCCCACGCCACGAGCCGCTCGCGCACCACCCGGTCCCGGCGCACCCCGCGCGCGGTGAGCCAGACCGCGGGGACGAGCACGCCGGCGCCGAGGCAGGCGACCAGCAGGTCCACGAACACCGTGAGGGGATCGCCCGCCTCCTCGCTCAACGCGATGAGCAGCACCCCGACCATCCCCCACCCGAGCTCCAGCAGCGCCGTCCAGGCCAGGAACCCCGCGAGCCGCCCACCCCCGAGCAACCGCCGCACGAGGACCCCCGACGCCAGCGCACGGTCGGCCAGCATCGCCTCCCGGTCGGGCCAACTCCGCAGCTCGACGGGCGGCGGAGGCGGCGGCAACGAGGACGGAGCGGTACGACCAGACATGTCCACGACCCTAACGGCCTAGGGTTCTCACCGGAGTCGAGACCGGCCACCTCCTGGAGCAGCATGACCGAGCCCAAGAAGCCCTTCCACGACGACCCGTTCCCCGAGGTGTTCGGGAACGCCACCGACGCGGTCGTCAGTGCCGACGGGCGCTGGCTCGCGGTCAGTTCGGTCCTCCACGAGCTGAGCCGGGTCGTGGTCTACCGCACCGCCGACCTCTCCTGCGCGCAGGTCGCGACCGTCGCCATGGAGACCGACACCATGGCCTTCCACCCCACCCTGCCGCTGCTCGCCGTCGGCTTCGACAACGGCGACGGCTACATGCGCGAGGGCAGCCTCGTCCTGCTCGAACCCGGAAGCGGGCGCCGCGTCGACGTGCCCAGCCCCGACTGGGGAGTCGAGCTGCTCCGCTGGACGGACCCCCGGACCCTCGAACTCACCCTCTGCGCCATGTACGACGGCTCCACCATCGAGCGCGCCTCGGTCGACCTGGTCCGCGAGGACTGGCTCGGCCTCGCCCCCGACGCGCTCGCCCTGCCCTCCGTCGACGTGCCGCTGCTCGACCCGGACGCCCCGCTCCCCCACCCCGACCGCGAGCCCGCGCCGGTCGTCCTGCGGGCGCTCGCCGAGCGGGTCGGCCGCCGCTACGACGGCCGGGGCGGGGTGCGGGACGTGGCCGGGCTGCGGGACGGGCGGGTGCTCGCCACCCGCCGTGACACCGCGCTGGAGTGCTGGAGCCCGGACGGGGAGCTGCTGTGGAGCGTGCCCGCGCCCTCCCCGTCGCCCGGCACCCGGATCGTGGTCGCCGCCGGCGAACGCACCGCACGGGTCGCCGTCCCCGGCCCCGGGCGCGGCGACCGGACCGATTTCCCGCTCGTCGACCTCGCCGACGGCACCGTCCTGGAGACCTGCTCGGTGCCCTTCCCGGCCGCCCTGTCGGTGCGCGCGGACGGGGTGTGGGCGGCCGGGGACAGCGCCGACCGCACGTACGACAAGGAGCCCCCCGCCCCCGGCACCCGGATCTTCGCCCCCGACGGCACCCCGCTCGCCACGGCGCACGCACCCGCCCTCGGCGAACTCGTCCCGCTCGACGCCCGCCACTGCCCCGAGCTGCTGTTCACCCGGCGGCGGCACCGGGACGTCGTCGCGCTCGACCCCCGCTCCGGCGCCGAGCGGCGGCTCTTCACGGCCGACGAGGCGCTGTACCGGGCGGTGTACGTCTCCGACGCCGCCGGTCCCGGCCTCGTGCACACCGGCGGCGGGCTCGTCCGGCGGACCTTCCCGGCCGGGGAGGTGGTCTGGCGCCGGCCGCTGGACGCCGTGGTCGCCGCCCTCGACGCGCGCGACGGCGTCGTGCACGCCCTGTGCGAGGACGACACCCTCGTCAGCTGCGACGCGGCCGACGGCACCGTCCTGGAGCGGCGCCCCCTGCCCCCGTACGGGAAGCTCTCCCTGCACGCGGCCCCCGACGGCACGGTCCTCGTCGGCACCGTGGCCGGGCAGATCCTGCGCTACTGAACCTCCCGCGCCCGGGCCCGCAGCAGTTCGCGCTCCCGCTCGTTGCGGGTGAGGTCCGCCGCGCGGGCGAATTCGGCGCGGGCCTCCGCCGTGCGGCCGAGGCGGGCCAGGAGGTCGCCGCGGACGCTGGGCAGCAGGTGGTAGCGGTCCAGGCCGGGGGCGGTGGCGAGGGCGTCGACGAGGGCGAGGCCCGCCTCGGGGCCCTCGGCCATGGACACCGCGACGGCCCGGTTGAGCTCGACGACCGGGGAGGGCGCGACGGCGGCGAGCCTCTCGTACAGTGCGGCGATGGTGGCCCAGTCGGTGTCCTCGTAGGCCGCCGCCCGGGCGTGGCAGGCGGCGATGGCGGCCTGCAGGGCGTACGGGCCGTGGGCGCCGCCCGTCGCGACGGCGCGCTCCAGGGCCGCGTAGCCGCGCCGGATCAGCAGCCGGTTCCAGCGCCGGCGGTTCTGGTCGGCGAGCAGCACCGGCGCCCCGTCCGGACCGGTGCGGGCGGCGGTGCGGGACGCCTGGATCTCCAGGAGCGCGGCCAGGCCGTGCACCTCGCTCTCCGCCGGCATCAGCACGGCGAGGCCGCGGGCGAGCCGCAGCGCGTCCTCGCACAGCGCCGGCCGCACCAGGTCGTCGCCCGCGGTGGCCGCGTACCCCTCGTTGAAGATCAGGTAGATGACCTCCAGGACCGAGCCGAGGCGGGCCGCCCGGTCCGCCCCGTACGGCACCTCGAACTCGACGCCCGCCTTCGCCAGGGCCCGCTTGGCGCGGGTGATCCGCGCCGCCACGGTCGGCTCGGGCACGAGGAAGGCCCGGGCGATCTCGTCGGTGCGCAGTCCGCCGACGAGCCGCAGGGTGAGCGCGGCCCGGGCCTCCGCGGAGAGCACCGGGTGGCAGGTGGTGAAGACCAGCCGCAGCACGTCGTCGTCGATGTCGCCGGGCCCGGACGGCTCGGGGTCGTACGACTCCTCCGTGAGCGTCCGGCCGACCTCGGCCAGCTTCCGGGCGTAGGTCTCGCGCCGCCGGACGAGGTCGACGGCGCGGTGCCGGGCGGCGGCCGTGAGCCAGGCGCCCGGCCGGTCCGGGACGCCCTCCCGCGGCCACTGTTCCAGGGCCGCGACCAGGGCGTCCTGCGCGAGCTCCTCGGCGATGCCGACGTCCCGGACGATCCGCGTCACCGTGGCGATGATCCGCGCCGACTCCATCCGGAAGACCGTCTCCAGCGTGCTCTCCACCGTCACGGGTCACATGAGAGCACAACCGGCCTCCCGGCGCGGCGGCTCAGCCCTCCGGCATCTCCTCGACCTCGCGGACCTCCAGGCCGACCTTCCAGTGCGGCGGGTGGACCTCCAGGAAGCGCTTCCCCCACTCGACGGCCTCGGCCATGTCCTTGCACTGGAGCATCGCGTAGCCGCCGACGACCTCCTTGGTCTCGGTGAAGGGGCCGTCGGTGTAGGAGAGCTTGCCGTCCTCCCAGGTGATCCGGGTGGCCTCGGCGGTGGGCTTCAGGCCGGCGGTGTCGACCATGGCGCCCGCCTTGGTGATCTCCTCGAAGAGCGCCCCCATGCGCTCCTCGAAGCCGGGGTCCGCCGACGCCATGTCGATGGTGTTCTCCTCGATGCGGACGAGGGAGAGGTAGCGGGGCATGGTGACTCCTCGGGTGCGCTGGGGCGGGGCCGTTCCCCGCCTTCCACTCATACGTCGAACGGGAACCGGCCGCATCGACACCCCGCGCGGGATTTTTTCCGCCGGGGACTTCTCCTAGACGTAGTCCTCCAGGCGCGCGACCGTGAAGCCCTGCTCCTCGATGTGGCGCAGCAGGTTGGCCGTCATCTCGGTCATCGTGCGGCCCTTGAGCTCGGACGGGCCGCGGAAGTGGGCCAGGATGATGTCGCCGGGATGCAGCTTCTTGTCGCCGCGCTGGTACTGCATGTTCTGGATCTGCATCGACTCGCGCCACAGCACGATCGCGTCGATGCCGCACTGCCCGGCGGCGGCGCGGGTGGCCTCGTTCCAGTTGCCGTACGGCGGGCGGAAGAGCCGGGGCCGGATGCCGTACCGCTTCGCCAGCCTCTCCTGCTGGCCGCAGATCTCCCGGCGCTGGGCGTCCGCGGAGAGGGTGCGCAGGTTGGGGTGGGTGAGGGTGTGGTTGGCGAGGCCGTGGCCCTGGGAGAGCAGCGGTTCGAAGTAGCCGTAGTCCGCGCGGATGGCGGCGTCGGTGAGGAACATCGTCACCGGCACCTTGAGGTCCTTCATCATCTCGACGAACCGCGGGTCCTTCTCGGCCCCGTCGTCGATGGTGAGGAAGACGACCTTCTGGTCGGTCTCGATGTCGCTGATGACGGGGACGGGCCCGCCGGCGGCCCGCGTGGTCGGCTTCTTCGCGGGCGGGGCGGGTGGCGCGGGCAGCGGCTTCAGGCCCCACTTGCGGTACGCGGCGGCCACCGCGGCCGCCGCATCGGGGGCCCCGGCGTTCGGGTCCTTCGGGGCGTTCGGGTCCTTCGGCGCGGTCCCGGGGGCCTTGTCGCCGGCCGCGGGGGTCGCCGTGCTCGCCGCCGGGTCGGGGGCGTCGGCGTCCGCGGTGGTGCAGCCGGTCGCCGCGAACAGGGCGATGGCGGTCAGCGCCGCCCACAGCGCGATCGTCTTCTTCACGCGCTGTGGGATGCCCGAAACCGGCGAAAGGTTGCCTTAGATACGACTATCCGACTGACTCGAAGCGCCAACGGTGCACCGGACGGGTGATCAGCTCCCCGTCCGGCTCCGGCAGCTCGGGCAGTGCGGCGTCGAGCCCGTCCGCCGTCTCCCACCAGGTGAGGACCAGGACGCGGTCCCGCGGGGCGCGGAAGGTCTCACGGCGCAGCGGCTCGGCCGCGAGCTCCTGGGCGCGGGCCCAGGCGAGGAGTTCCTCGCCCCGGCCCTCGGCCGCCCGCGCCTCCCACATCAGGGTCACCGTCGTCGCGGCCGTCACGAGTACAGGTTCTCCTTGCTGACCTCGTGCACGTGGTCGTGGTCGTGCACGTGGCCGTGACCGTGGGCGTGGTTGCCCGGCACGTGCGACTCGGTCACCGGCAGCGAGGAGTCCGCCGACAGCTCCAGGTCCGAGGCCGCCCGGCCGCGCGCGACCATCTCGGCGCCGAGCGCCGCCACCATGGCGCCGTTGTCGGTGCACAGGCCCGGGCGCGGCACCCGCAGCCGGATGCCGGCCCGCTCGCAGCGCTCCTCGGCGAGGGCGCGCAGCCGCGAGTTGGCGGCCACGCCGCCGCCGATCATCAGGTGGTCGACGCCCTCGTCCTTGCAGGCCCGGACGGCCTTGCGGGTGAGCACGTCGACGACCGCCTCCTGGAAGGACGCGGCGACGTCCCGTACGGGCACCTCCTCGCCCGCGTTCCGCTTGGCCTCGATCCAGCGGGCCACGGCGGTCTTCAGACCGGAGAAGGAGAAGTCGTACGCCGGGTCCTTGGCGCCGGTCAGACCGCGCGGGAAGGCGATCGCGGCCGGGTCGCCCTCCTTGGCGAGCCGGTCGATCACCGGGCCGCCGGGGAAGCCGAGGTCGAGGACGCGGGCGATCTTGTCGAAGGCCTCGCCGGCGGCGTCGTCGATGGTGGCGCCCATGGGCCGCACGTCGGAGGTGATGTCCGAGGACAGCAGCAGCGAGGAGTGGCCGCCGGAGACCAGGAGCGCCATGGTCGGCTCGGGCAGCCGGCCGTGCTCCAGCTGGTCGACGCAGATGTGCGAGGCGAGGTGGTTGACGCCGTAGAGCGGCTTGCCGAGCGCGTACGCGTACGCCTTGGCGGCCGACACGCCGACCAGCAGGGCGCCCGCGAGGCCCGGGCCGGCGGTGACGGCGATGCCGTCGAGGTCCTTCGGCGACACCCCGGCCTGCTTCAGGGCGCGCTCGATCGTCGGGACCATGGCCTCCAGGTGCGCGCGGGAGGCGATCTCGGGCACGACGCCGCCGAAGCGGGCGTGGGTGTCCACGCTGGAGGCGACGGCGTCGGCGAGGAGGGTCGTGCCGTGGACGATGCCGACTCCGGTCTCGTCGCAGGAGGTCTCGATGCCGAGTACGAGCGGTTCGTCAGCAGCCATCTGAATCAGTCTCTGTTCCTTGAACGGTGTGTCGCATCACGAGCGCGTCCACGTTGCCGGGCTGGTAGTAGCCGCGGCGGAAGCCGATGGGCTCGAAGCCGAAGCGCTCGTACAGCTTCTGGGCCCGGGTGTTGTCCACCCGCACTTCGAGGAGGACCTCCTCGCACTCGAAGGCGGTGGCGGCCTGGAGGAGGTCGGTGAGGAGCCGGGCGCCGAGCCCGGTGCCCCACTGGTCGCGGGCGACCGCGATGGTCTGGACGTCGCCGAGGCCGCCCGCCGCGGCGAGCCCGGCGTAGCCGACGAGCCGGCCGGCGGCGTCCTCGGCCACCACGTAGTGCCGGGTCGCGCGCGGCCCGCGGGCGTGGGCGAGCTCCGACCAGAACATCCCCGCCGACCAGGCGTCCTCGGGGAAGAGTTCGGCCTCCAGCGCGAGCACGGGCTCCAGGTCCCACCAGCGCATCTCGCGGAGCACGGTGTTCGCCTGGGCGCTCACTGGGGGGTGACCACCTTGTAGTTCTTCGGCACCTGGGCGTCGGGCCGGCGCAGGTACATCGGCAGCGGCTCCAGGAAGCCGTCCTCGTCGCCCGCCGCGAGCCGCTCGGCCGCGAGGGCGGCGAGCGCGGCGGCCGACTGGTGCTCGGGCTCGCGGGCGTCCGGGAAGGCCTCGGGGTAGAGGCGGGCGCCGGCGCCGACCACGGGCAGCCCGGCGAGCTGCTCGGCGATGTCGGCGGGGCGGTCGACGGACGGCTCCGTCACGCGCGTGCGGGCGTCCGCGTACCGCGCCCAGTAGACCTCCTTGCGCCGCGCGTCCGTGGCGACGGCGAAGGGCCCTTCGAGGCCCTCGGTCCCGGCGGCGTACGCGAGCCCGTCGAGGGTGCACAGTCCGTGCACCGGCACGCCGAGCGCGGAGGCGAAGGCGGCGGCGGTGACCAGGCCGACGCGCAGTCCCGTGTACGGGCCGGGGCCGACGCCGACCACGAGTCCGGTCACCGCGTCGAGCTTCAGCCCGGCCTCGTGCAGGACCCGGTCGACGGCGGGCAGCAGCAGCTCCCCGTGCCGGCGGGCGTCCACCTGCGAGGACTGGGCGACGACGGTCTCGCCGTCGTGCAGGGCGACGGTGACGGCGGGTGTGGCGGTATCCATGGCGAGCAAGAGCACGCGAACAGCCTACGGCGCCGGAGCGCCGGACATGGTGCCCCGCCCGTCGGGGGAGGGCGGTGCTACGGTCGGGGCGATCAGACACCGATACGTACGTACGACAGAAGGTGGGCGCACGGTGGCACGGAGCAGCTCGGGATTCGTGGCCGGGCTCACGGCGGCGGCCCTCGCCGTGGTCGGCTTCCTCGCCTATCAGGCCTCGGCCTCCGCGCCGTCGCCCGCCGAGCTCGCGGCGAAGCCCCGCACGCCGAGCACGGCGCCGTCCGCCACGGCGAGCGGCAAGCCGAGGCCGGCCCGGGACCCGCTGGCGCTGCCGGCCGGCTCGGGCACGGGCGAGCGCGTGGTGTACGGGCTGAAGGCCCACCGGGTGTGGCTGGTGGACGCGCGGAACCAGGTGACGCAGACCTTCTCCGTGATGCCGAGCACGGTCTCGCCGCCGCCCGGGACCTACGCGGTGACCTCCCGGTCCGGCGCGGTGCGCGGCTCGGACGGGGTGCAGATCGAGCACGTGGTGCGGTTCGCGACGGTGCAGGACGTGTCGATCGGCTTCAGCGCGGCGGTGGACGGCTCGACGCCGAGCCCCGACCCGTCGAAGAAGACCGGCGGCATCCGCATGAAGCGCGCGGACGGCGACGCGATGTGGACCTTCGCGTCGATCGGCGCGAAGGTCGTGGTCGTCTCCTAGCGCCTGCCCGTCCGTACGGCTCGGGGTCGGTCTGTCGTACGGCTCGGGGCCTGTCGGCCCGTACGGTTCAGGGCCTGCCTGTCCGTACGGCTCGGGGTCGGTCTGTCCGTACCGGTTCAGGCGGCCCGGTCGTCGACGACGGGCGGCGCCGACGGCGCGGGCTCCTCGTGCTCCGGTGCTGCGGGGCGGCGCGGCGGGGTCGAGACGGCGCTGGCCGCGGCGCAGGACGCCAGCAGCTCTCTCATCGGGACGGACTCCGGGACGGTGTCCGCGGTGCGGTCCTCGCGCTCGGGCCTCGCCATGCCTGCCTCCCGTAGGTTAGGTACACCTAACCAGTTCGTGCATCCATGTGACCACGCCCGCGCGCACCGGCGCAACATTTTCCCGACACGTTGTCGGAACCTACGTACGTTCGGACGCGTACGTTCAGGCCAGGGCCAGGTCCTCGTCGGCCCAACGGGTGCCGATCCCGTGCAGGACGACGGTCCGCCGGTCGTCGTCGGTGTCGCCGACCACCCGGTGGATCAGCACGTGCAGCCGGTCGTCCGTCAGCTCCTCGACCTTGCCGTCGCCCCACTCGACCACCACGACCGAGTCGGGCAGCGAGACGTCGAGGTCCAGGTCCTCCATCTCCTCCAGCCCTCCGCCCAGCCGGTACGCGTCGACGTGCACCAGCGGCGGGCCGTCCACGAGCGAGGGGTGGACCCGGGCGATCACGAAGGTCGGCGAGGTGACCGCCCCGCGCACCCCCAGGCCCTCGCCGAGCCCGCGGGTCAGGGTGGTCTTGCCGGCGCCCAGCTCGCCGGTGAGCATGACGAGGTCGCCGGGGCGCAGCAGCTTGGCGAGGCGGCGGCCGAGCTCCTGCATGCGCTCGGGCGAGTCGACCTCGACGACGGCCCGGTTGAGCGGGCCCTGGTGGGCGGCCTGGTTGTGCGGGGTATCCATACCCGCCAACTTATCGAGCCCCGTCGCCGTCCCGGGACGTGGTCGGGGAGGGAGACGTGGTCGGGCCGGGAGACGCGGCCGGGGAGGGGTGTCCCGGTACGGGGACGGCTCCGGCCCGCGCCAGCAGGTCGGCGATCCGGTCGGTGACCGCCTCGGGGTGCTCCAGCATCACCAGGTGCCCGGCGTCGGGCACGATCACCAGCTCGGCGTCCGGCAGCAGGTCGGCGATGACCTCGGTGTGCGCGCTGGGGGTGACGAGGTCGTGGTCGCCCGCCAGGGCGAGCACCGGAATCCCGCGGAAGGCGGCCAGCGCCGCCGTCCCGTCGTGCTCGGCGAAGGCCGGGTAGAAGGCGGCGACGACGTCGATCGGGGTCGACTCGATCATCCGCTCGGCGAACCGGGCCACCGACGGGTCCACGTCCTTCGAGGAGAACGAGTACTTCTTGATCAGCCCGGCGAACAGGTCGGCCGTGGCCCGGCGGCCCCGTTCCACCAGCTCGGCCTGCGAGCCGAGCGCCCGCAGCACGCCCGGCAGCACCCGGCGCACCGCGTTGACCCCGGCGACCGGCAGGCCGTAGCTGACCTCGTCGAGGCGCCCCGACGAGGTGCCGACGAAGCCGACGCCGACCACCCGGTCGCGCACCAGCTCCGGGTACTGCGCGGCGAGCTCCATGATCGTCATGCCGCCCATCGAGTGCCCGATGAGCACCAGCGGGCCCTCCGGCGCGGCGGCGTCGATCACCGCCTTCAGGTCACGGCCCAGCTGCGCCATGGAGACCGGCACGCGGTCCGGGCCCTGCTGGGCGAGACCGGCCCCGGAGCGCCCGTGGCTGCGCTGGTCCCAGTGGACGGTGCGGACCAGGCCGCGCAGGGCGGCCCGCTGGAAGTGCCAGGAGTCCTGGTTGAGGCAGTAGCCGTGGCTGAAGACGACGGTGACCGGGGCCGGGGCCCGGCGCCCGAAGAGCCGGCGCCGGCGGGGCGCGGAGGGGTCCGGTTCGGCCTCGTCGACCTCGTAGTAGAGCGCGGTGCCGTCGTCGGCGGCGGCCTTGCCGGGGGTGCCGCGCAGGGCGCCGTACGGGCCCTCGGCGTCCAGCGCGAGCCGCGCCTTCTGCCGTACCGAACGCCCCACGGTGAGCCGCTCGATCGCCACCCCGGCCGCCGCGCCGGCGGCGAGCACGCCTATCGCGGCCCCGGCCCAGCCGGCCCTCCGCCAGGTGTCGTCGCCCACGCGCGCGCCTCCTCGTCCGCTCTGTTCGTACGGTCCGCTCGCCCGCTCTGCCCGTACGGGTCCGCCGGCCCGCGTCTACGCGCCCAGGTAGACGCGCGGGACGCGGGCGCCGATCCGGGTGACGATCTCGTACGCGATGGTGTCCGCGGCTTCCGCCCAGTCCTGGGCCGTCGGCTCGCCCCGGTCGCCGGGGCCGAACAGCACGGCCTCCGTGCCCGGCTCGGGCGCGTCGCCCCCGAGGTCGACCACGAACTGGTCCATGGCGACCCGCCCGGCCACCGTCCGCACCCGGTCGCCGACCAGGACCGGGCCGCGCCCGGAGGCGTGCCGGGGGACGCCGTCCGCGTAACCGAGCGGGATCAGGCCGAGGGTGGTCTCGCCGGGGGTGACGTAGTGGTGCCCGTACGAGACGCCGTGCCCGCCCGGCACCCGCTTCACCAGGGCGACGCTCGCCTTCAGGGTCATCACCGGGCGCAGACCGAGCTCGGCGGAGGTGCCGACGGCCGGGTCCGGCGACACGCCGTACATGGCGATGCCGGGGCGGACCAGGTCGAAGTGCGCCTCGGGGAGCGTGAGGGTGGCGGGCGAGTTGGCGATGTGCCGCACCTCGGGCTCGACGCCGGCCTTCTCGGCGAAGTCGAGCATCGACCGGAAGACGTCCAGCTGGGCCGGGATCGAGGGGTGGCCGGGCTCGTCGGCGCACGCGAAGTGCGACCAGAGCCCGGTGATCCGCACCAGGCCCTGCGCCTCGGCCTTGAGCGCCTCGCCGACGAGCTCGGGCCAGTCGGCGGGCTGGCAGCCGTTGCGGCCGAGCCCGGTGTCGGCCTTGAGCTGGATCCGCGCGGGGCGCCCGACGGCCTCGGCGGCCCGGGTGACCTCCCGCAGGGCCCACATCCCGCTGACGGACATGTCGAGACCGGCCTCGATGCCCCGGTCCCACGGGTCGCCCGGGGTCCACAGCCAGCACATGATCCGCGCCTCGGCGATCCCCGCGGCCCGCAGCGCGAGCGCCTCCTGCGGAGTGGCCGTCCCCAGCCAGGTCGCCCCCGCCTCCAGCGCGGCCCGCGCACACCGCACGGCCCCGTGCCCGTACGCGTCCGCCTTGACCACGCCCATCACCTGGACGTGGGGCGCGACGCGGGCGCGCAGCGTGCGGACGTTCGCACGCAGCGCCCCGAGGTCGATCTCGGCGCGGGCTCGGCGGGGCGTTGCTGTCTGAGTCATCCCGCCCAGTCTCTCAGGTGCGCCCACCACGACCACGCTCCCCTGCCGCGTCGCGCGTCACGGCGCGTGCGGGGGGTGCCGCGGCTGGGCGGGCCCGGGCACCGTCGGCCCGCCGCGGCCGGGCCTCGCGCGCGGCGGGAAGCCGCCGCCGGGCGGTGGGCCGCCGGCCGCAGACACCGCTGCTCGCGCCCGCCGCGCCCGCGCGCGGGCCGGACTGCCACCGGCCGGTGGGCCACCGAGGGCAGGACCGGTGGGCGAGGCCGGGGGCCGCCGGCCCGGCCCGGCCGCGCCCCGCGCGCGGCGGGAAGCCGCCGCCGGGCGGTGGGCCGACGGCCCGGGACCGCGCGCCGGTGCGCGGCACGTGCCGCACGCGGGGCCACCACGGGCCGCGCAGGCCCTACAGTCCCGCGCGTCCTCAGCCCATCACGTCCCGCCAGGCGGCCGGCAGGCCCGCTGCCACGTCCGCGGCCGAGATCGGGGCGGTGCCCTGCGAGGCGCGGCGGGCGGACAGGCCGTGGAGGTAGGCGGCGGCGGAGAGGGCGTCGAGAGGGGGGAGGCCGGCGGCGAGGAGGGAGCCGGCGAGGCCTGAGAGGACGTCGCCGGTGCCGGCGGTGGCGAGCCAGGAGGTGCCGGTGGGGTTGACCCGGACCGGGCTTCCGGGGTCGGGGGCGCAGATCAGGGTGGTGGAGCCCTTGAGGAGGACCGTCGCGCCGTACCGGGCGGCAAGCTCGCGGACCGCGGCGAGGCGGCCCGCCTCGACCTCCTCGCGGGCCACGCCCAGCAGCGCCGCCGCCTCCCCCGCGTGCGGGGTGAGGAGGGTGGGCGCCGACCGGCCCCGTACCGCCTGCGGGGTGAGGCCGCGCAGCCCGTCCGCGTCGACCAGGACCGGGACGTCGGTGGCGAGGAGCTGGTCGAGGGCCAGGGAGACGCCCGGGCCCTCCCCCAGGCCGGGCCCGGCGACCCACGCCTGGACGCGGCCCGCCTTGTCCGGCGGCCCGGCGTGGACCAGCGTCTCGGGGTGCGCCGCGATCACCGCCTCGCCGGCCGGCCCGACGTACCGCACGGCGCCCGCCCCGCCGCGCAGCGCGCCGGAGACGGCGAGCACGGCGGCGCCGGGGTAGCGGGCGGAGCCGGCGACCAGGCCGACGACCCCGCGCCGGTACTTGTCCGACTCCGCGGCCGGCACCGGCAGCAGCCGGGCCACGTCCTCGTGCTGGAGCGCCTCCAGGTCGGGCACCGACGGCAGGGTGGCGCCCAGGCCGATGTCGACGAGCCGCAGCGCGCCCGCGTACTCCCGCGCGGGGTCGACGAGGAGCCCCGGCTTGTACGTGCCGAAGGTGATCGTCGCGTCGGCGCGCAGCGCCTCCCCCGCGACCTCGCCGGTGTCGGCGTCGACGCCGCTCGGCAGGTCGACGGCCACCACGACCGCGTCGGAGCCGCGGGCGGCGCGGGCCACGGGCACGGCGTCCGGCCGCAGCCCGCCCCGGCCGCCGATCCCCGTGATGCCGTCCAGGACCAGGTCCGCGCCGGCCAGCGCCTCGTACGGGTCGTCGTGCGGGCCGGTCACCCGGCCGCCGGCCGCCCGCAGCGCGGCGAGCCCGGCCTCGTGCGCCCGCGCGCCGAGCAGCACCGCGGTCACGCCGGCCCCGCGCCGGGCCAGCCGCGCGCCCGCGTACAGCGCGTCGCCGCCGTTGTCGCCGCTGCCGACGAGCAGCACGACCCTCGCCCCGTACACCCGCCCCCTGCCCAGCAACGAGCAGCAGGCGGCGGCGAGTCCGGCCGCGGCCCGCTGCATCAGGGCGCCCTCCGGCAGCCGGGCCATCAGGGCGGCCTCGGCGGCCCGTACGGTCTCCACACGGTGAGCGGTGCGCATGGCTCAACCCTCCGCGATCACCACGGCCGACGCCACTCCCGCGTCGTGGCTGAGCGAGACGTGCCAGTTCCGGACGCCGAGCTCGGCCGCCCGCGCGGCGACGGTGCCGCGCACCCGCAGCCGGGGCTGCCCGCTGTCCTCGACGTACACCTCGGCGTCCGTCCAGTGCAGGTTCCCCGGCGCGCCGAGCGCCTTCGCGAGGGCCTCCTTCGCCGCGAACCGCACGGCCAGCGAGGCCGGGCCGCGCCGCTCCCCGCTCGGCAGCAGCAGCTCGCCCTCGACGAAGAGGCGCCCGAGCAGCCCCGGTGTGCGCGCGAGCGACGCGGCGAACCGGTCGATCTCCGCGACGTCGATCCCCACCCCGATGATCATCTGCCCTGTTCCTCACTCACTCCACGGTCACGGACTTGGCCAGGTTGCGCGGCTGGTCGACCTCGTTGCCCCGCGCCGTGGCCAGTTCGCAGGCGAAGACCTGCAGCGGCACGGTCGCGACCAGCGGCTGGAGCAGCGTAGGCGTCGCGGGGATCCGGACGAGGTGGTCGGCGTACGGGACGACGGCCTCGTCGCCCTCCTCGGCGATGACGATCGTGCGGGCTCCGCGGGCCCGGATCTCCTGGATGTTGGAGACGATCTTGTCGTGCAGGACGGACCGGCCGCGCGGCGAGGGGACGACCACGACGACCGGGAGGCCCTCCTCGACGAGGGCGATCGGGCCGTGCTTGAGCTCGCCGGCGGCGAAGCCCTCGGCGTGCATGTACGCGAGCTCCTTGAGCTTCAGCGCGCCCTCCAGGGCCACCGGGTAGCCGACGTGCCGGCCGAGGAAGAGGACGGTGTCGTGGCCGGCGAGCGAGCGGGCCAGGGCGCGCACCGGCTCCATGGTCTCCAGGACCCGCTCGACCTCCTCGGCGATCCGGGCCAGTTCGCGGACGACGGCGTGGATCTCGTCGCCCCACTTGGTGCCGCGGACCTGTCCGAGGTAGAGGGCGAGGAGGTAGCAGGCGACGAGCTGGGTGAGGAAGGCCTTGGTGGAGGCGACGGCGACCTCGGGCCCGGCGTGGGTGTAGAGGACGGCGTCGGACTCGCGCGGGATGGTCGAGCCGTTGGTGTTGCAGACGGCGAGCACCTTGGCGCCCTGCTCACGGGCGTGCCGCAGCGCCATCAGGGTGTCCATGGTCTCGCCGGACTGGGAGATGGCGATGACCAGGGTGCGCTGTCCGAGGATGGGGTCGCGGTAGCGGAACTCGCTGGCCAGCTCGACCTCGCAGGGGATGCGGGTCCAGTGTTCGATGGCGTACTTCGCGATGAGTCCGGCGTGGAAGGCGGTGCCGCAGGCGACGATGACGATCTTGTCGGCCTGGCGCAGGACGGCGTCGGGGATGCGCACCTCGTCGAGGCGGAGGCGTCCGTCGGCGCCGATGCGGCCGATGAGGGTGTCGGCGACCGCCCGGGGCTGCTCGGCGATCTCCTTGAGCATGAAGGAGGCGTAGCCGCCCTTCTCGGCGGCGGAGGCGTCCCAGTCGACGTGGAAGGCGCGGACGTCGGCGGGGGCGCCGTCGAAGTCGGTGACGGTGACGCCCTCGCGGGTGAGCTCCACGACCTGGTCCTGGCCGAGTTCGATCGCGGAGCGGGTGTGGGCGATGAAGGCGGAGACGTCGGAGGCGAGGAAGTTCTCGCCCTCGCCGACGCCGACGACGAGCGGGGAGTTGCGGCGGGCGCCGACGACCACGTCGGGCTGGTCGGCGTGCACGGCGACGAGGGTGAAGGCGCCGTCGAGCCGCTTGCACACCAGGCGCATGGCCTCGGCGAGGTCGCCGACGGAGGAGAACTCCTCGGCCAGCAGATGGGACACGACCTCGGTGTCCGTCTCGGACGCCAGGTCGTGGCCCCGGTCCGCCAGCTCGGCGCGGAGCGCGGCGAAGTTCTCGATGATGCCGTTGTGGACGACGGCGACCCGGCCCGCGTTGTCGAGGTGCGGGTGCGCGTTGGCGTCGGTGGGCCCGCCGTGGGTGGCCCACCGGGTGTGCCCGATGCCGGTGGACCCGCTCGACAGCGGCCGGTCCACCAGCTCCTTCTCCAGGTTGACGAGCTTCCCGGCCTTCTTGGCGGCGGCGAGCCCCCCGTCGGAGAGCACGGCCACTCCGGCCGAGTCGTAGCCGCGGTATTCGAGCCGCTTGAGCCCTGCGATCACCACTTCGAGCGCCGACTGCCCGCCGACGTACCCCACGATTCCGCACATGCACGCAGGCTACGCCGGAACCCCGGTGAAGCACCGGGGCACGCGCGAAGGGCCGCGCCGCGGGCCCCGAGTGGCCGGAGCCGAGCGGCCCCCGCCCCCCGGCTCAGCCCAGCTTCGCCGCCTGCGCGTCGATCACGGTCTTCGGCTGCTCCTTGACCTCGCCGCTGACGCTGAGGGTCGAGAAGCCGGCCAGGGTGTTGCCCTTGCGGAGGACGACGAGCTTGGTGACGAAGGGCTCGCCGCCCATGTCGCGGGTGACCGTCCAGGCCAGGGCCTCGTCGCCGGCGGTGACCGTGTCCGGGGCCACCTTGTGGACCTTGGTGGTCACGCCGCCGCCGTGGACGGTGAAGCCGCCGGCGCACTCGGTGCCCGCCGTCTTCAGGGAGGCGAAGGCCTCCTGGGCGCCCTCGCCGGCGTAGGAGCCGAGGGTCACGGAGGTGACGGGCGCGACCAGGGCGCCGATGGCGCCCTCGAAGGACTCCTTCTTCTTCTCCGGGACCTGGATCGTCTTCACGGTCGCGCTGGCGCCGGGCGTGCCGGGCGCCGCCCAGGACAGGGCCTCGGCGAGCGTCTCGCACGCCGCCTTGTCGGCGCTGACGTCCCCGGCGTTGACGCGCTCGCCCGGCTTGGCCGGCTGCACCTGGTACCCCTTGAGGTCCGCCTGCGTGACCAGCAGCTTCTCCAGCTCCGCCGCCGGCAGCGCCTTCACGTCGGGCGTCGCCGCGGCGGACGCGGACGCGGAGGCGTCCGCCTTGCCGGTGTCCTCCGTCTTCTTCTCCTCGCCGGCGCAGGCGGTGAGCGCGAGCGCGAGGGTGGTGACCGCGGCGACGGCACCGGCGTGACGAAGGCTGCGTGCTCTCATGGGGCGAACTCTCTCCTCGGGTTCCGCGGGATGCCGCGCGGCGGTGCGCGGCGAAGCCCGTGCAGCCTATGTACGAAGATCAGGCCCGCGCACCCCCATATCGGGTCGTCCGTCACGTGACCCACCCCACGGCTCCCGGTCGCCCACGACCGGCCCCGAGCCACGACAATGGCACGGTGATCACTTCGCCGCCACGAAGCTCCAGCGGAAACCCCAGCGGGAACCCCCACGGCCCCCACGGCCCCCACGGCAACGGTGCCGGGTCCCGTCGGGTCGCCGAGCCGACGCCGTACGTCGACCTCACGCGGGCCGAGTGGAGCGCACTGCGCGACAAGACGCCGCTGCCCCTCACCGCCGAGGAGGTCGAGCGGCTGCAGGGCCTCGGTGACGTCATCGACCTGGACGAGGTGCGGGACGTCTACCTGCCGCTGTCCCGGCTGCTCAACCTGTACGTGCAGGCCACCAGCGGGCTGCGCGGGGCGCTCAACACCTTCCTCGGGGAGAAGGCCGAGCAGCGCGGCACGCCCTTCGTCATAGGGGTCGCCGGATCCGTGGCGGTCGGGAAGTCGACCGTGGCCCGGCTCCTCCAGGCGCTGCTGGCGCGCTGGCCCGAGCACCCGCGCGTGGAGCGGATCACCACCGACGGCTTCCTCTACCCGATGGAGGAGCTGAAGGCGCGCGGGCTGATGTCCCGCAAGGGCTTCCCCGAGTCGTACGACCGGCGGGCCCTGACCCGCTTCGTCGCCGACGTCAAGGCGGGCAAGGAGGAGGTCACCGCGCCCGTCTACTCGCACCTCATCTACGACCGGGTGCCGGACGAGCGGCTCGTGGTGCGCCGCCCCGACATCCTCATCGTCGAGGGGCTCAACGTCCTCCAGCCGGCCCTGCCCGGCAAGGACGGGCGGACCCGGGTGGGCCTCGCCGACTACTTCGACTTCTCGGTGTACGTGGACGCGCGCGCCGAGGACATCGAGGGCTGGTACCTCAACCGCTTCCGCAAGCTGCGCGAGACCGCCTTCCAGGACCCGTCCTCGTACTTCCGGCGCTGGACCCAGGTCTCCGAGGAGGAGGCCCTGGAGTACGCGCGCACGATGTGGCGGACCGTCAACAAGGTCAACCTCCTGGAGAACGTGGCCCCGACGCGCGGCCGGGCCACCCTCGTGCTGCGCAAGGGCGCGGACCACAAGGTGCAGCGACTGAGCCTGCGCAAGCTCTGACGCTCCGTACACTCGCGGGATGCTGCACCTGCGCCTGATCGTTCCTCCCGACCGCACGGACGCGGCCGTCTCGCTCATCGAGCGCACCGTCGGCGCCACCCACCTGGTGGTGCTGCCGGGCGCCGCCCGCGACCCGGCCGGGGACCTCGTGATGTGCGACGTGGCCCGCGAGGCGGGGGACGAACTCCTGCACGGGCTGCGGTTGATGAACGTCGATCACGACGGGTCGATCGCGGTCGAGAGCATCGACCTGTCGTTGTCGGAGCGGGCCGACCGGGCCGAGGCCGACGCTCCCGGCGAGGGCGCGGACGCGGTGATCTGGGAGCAGTTGGCCGACGAGACCCACAAGGACTCGACGCTCTCCTTCACGTATCTCGCCTTCATGCTCCTGGCGACGATGATCGCGGCCTGCGGTGTGGTCCTGGACAACGCGATCCTGATCGTGGGTGCGATGGCCGTCGGCCCGGAGTTCGGCCCGATCGCCGGGTTGTGCACGGCGATCGTGCAGCGTGCGCCACGGCTCGCGGTCCGGGCGCTGATGGCCCTGCTCGTCGGCTTCCTGGCGGCGATGCTGGCGACGTCCCTCTTCAGCCTGGTCATGGACCTGCTCGGGCTGTTCACCAGGGAGCGGCTCGACGCCGCCCGGCCGCAGACCAGCTTCATCTGGAAGCCGGACATGTTCTCCTTCGTGGTGGCGCTGCTCGCGGGCGCGGCCGGCACCCTGTCGCTGACCTCGTCCAAGGCGGGCGCCCTGGTGGGCGTGGCGATCTCGGTGACGACGGTGCCGGCGGCGGCCAACGCGGCGGTGGCCCTCAGCTACGGGGAGGTCGGCCAGGCCTGGGGGTCGGTCGTGCAGCTGCTGCTCAACCTGCTGGGCCTCGTGCTGGCCGGAACGGCGACCCTCCAGCTGCAGAAGACGCTGTGGCGGACCGCGCGCGGCAAGCTGAAGCGGCGGCTGCGCAGGGGCTGAGTCCGGTGCGGTACGGGAAGGGCCCCGCCGCACCTCGGGTGCAACGGGGCCCTGCTCGTGGAGCCGTACGGACCACTCCTCGTGGAGCCGTACGGACTGCTCCTCCCGGAGCCGTACGGACTAGCCGAGCGCGGACTTCACCACGTCCGCGAGGCGGCCGGCCACCGAGCGGGCCTGCTCGATGTCGGCGGCCTCGACCATGACCCGCACCAGCGGCTCGGTGCCGGAGGGGCGGAGCAGCACGCGGCCGGTGGTGCCCAGCTCGCGCTCGGCCTCGGTGACGGCGTGGGCGAGCTCGGCGGAGCTCTGCACCCGGCTCTTGTCGACGTTCGGGACGTTGACGAGGACCTGCGGGAGGCGCTCCATGACGCCGGCCAGCTCGGCGAGCGAGCGCCCGGTGGCGGCGACCCGGGCCGCCAGCATCAGACCGGTGAGGGTGCCGTCGCCGGTGGTGGCGTGGTCGAGGACGATGACGTGGCCGGACTGCTCGCCGCCGAGGGCGTAGCCGTGCTCCTTCATCGACTCCAGGACGTAGCGGTCGCCGACCGCGGTCTGCACGAGGGACAGGCCCTCGCGCTCCATCGCCAGTTTGAAGCCGAGGTTGGACATGACGGTGCCGACGACGGTGTCGCCGCGCAGGGTGCCGGCCTCGCGCATGGCGAGGGCGAGGATCGCGAGGATCTGGTCGCCGTCGACCTCGGCGCCGGTGTGGTCCACGGCCAGGCAGCGGTCGGCGTCGCCGTCGTGGGCGATGCCGAAGTCGGCCTTGTGCTCGACCACGGCGGCCTTGAGCAGGTCGAGGTGGGTGGAGCCGCAGCCGTCGTTGATGTTGAGGCCGTCGGGCTCGGCGCCGATGGTGACGACGGTGGCGCCGGCCCGGGAGAAGGCCTCGGGCGAGACGCGGGCGGCGGCGCCGTGGGCCTCGTCGAGGACGATCTTCAGGCCGTCGAGGCGGTTGGGCAGGACGGCCACGAGGTGGGCGACGTACTTGTCGAAGCCCTCGTCGTAGTCGCGGACCCGGCCGACGCCGGCGCCGGTGGGACGGTTCCAGGGGGCGCCGGTGCGGTGCTCCTCGTAGACGGACTCGATGCGGTCCTCCAGCTCGTCGGCGAGCTTGTGGCCGCCGCGGGCGAAGAACTTGATGCCGTTGTCGGGCATGGCGTTGTGCGAGGCGGACAGCATCACGCCGAGGTCGGCGCCGAGCGCGCCGGTGAGGTACGCCACGGCCGGGGTGGGCAGCACGCCGACGCGCAGCACGTCGACGCCGGCGCTGGCCAGGCCGGCCACGACGGCGGCCTCCAGGAACTCTCCCGAGGCGCGCGGGTCGCGCCCCACCACGGCGGTCGGCCGGTGGCCCTCAAAGGTGCCCGTCTCGGCGAGCACGTGCGCGGCCGCCACCGACAGGCCGAGCGCCAGCTCTGCCGTCAGGTCGGCGTTGGCCACGCCGCGTACCCCGTCCGTGCCGAAGAGTCGTCCCACAGCTGTCCTCCGAAAGTGCTCCGAGAATGCGATCCCCTGACCGGCTGGTGCCCGCTCGTGGCCGGAAACCATCCGGGTCCGTGCCCGTTTCGGTCAGGGAGTGCCCGGGTTTGTGCCCGGGTTTGTGCCCAAGACTATGAATGCGGTGATGTAAACATGGCGCCGAAAATGCCGGACGCCCCGGCAGCACGGGCAGTGCCACCGGGGCGTCCGGGCCAAGCAGACAGGGCAGGCGATTAGCGCTTGCTGTACTGCGGGGCCTTGCGGGCCTTCTTGAGACCGGCCTTCTTGCGCTCGACCGCACGGTCGTCGCGGGAGAGGAAGCCGGCCTTCTTCAGCGGGCCGCGGTTGTTCTCCACGTCCGCCTCGTTGAGGGCGCGGGCCACGCCGAGGCGCAGGGCGCCGGCCTGGCCGGACACGCCGCCACCCGCGATGCGGGCGATGACGTCGTAGCGGTTGTCCAGCTCGAGCACCTTGAAGGGCTCGTTGACTTCCTGCTGGTGAACCTTGTTCGGGAAGTAGTCCTCGAGCGTGCGCCCGTTGATCTTCCACTTGCCGGTGCCCGGGACGATCCGGACGCGGGCGATGGCGTTCTTGCGACGGCCCAGGCCGGCGGCCGGCTGCGGGTCGCCGAAGCGGGACGCGAGGGACTCGGAGGTGTAGTCACCCTCGACGATCTCGGTCTCGGTGGTGTACTCCTCGACGCCCTCGAACTCGTCGACGGGGGTCTCGGGGGTGGTCTCGGCCACGATGCTCCTCAGATTTCTTTCGTTCTTAGGGGGTGGCCGGAACTACTGCGCGACCTGGGTGATCTCGAACGGGACCGGCTGCTGGGCAGCGTGCGGGTGGTTCTCGCCCGCGTAGACCTTCAGCTTCGAGAGCATCTGACGGCCCAGGGAGTTCTTGGGGATCATGCCCTTGATGGCCTTCTCGACGGCCTTCTCGGGGTTCTTCTCCAGCAGCTCGTCGTAACGGACGGAGCGGAGACCACCCGGGTAGCCGGAGTGGCGGTAGGCCATCTTCTGGGTCTTCTTGTTGCCGGACAGGTGGACCTTGTCGGCGTTGATGATGATGACGAAGTCGCCCATGTCCATGTGGGGGGCGTACACCGGCTTGTGCTTGCCTCGCAGGAGGTTCGCGGCCGTGGTCGCCAGACGACCCAGGACGATGTCCTGCGCGTCGATGATGTGCCACTGGCGAGTGACATCGCCGGGCTTGGGGCTGTACGTACGCACTTCGTAGCCTTCGCTTCTTCAGTGGATGGAGTCCAAGACACACCTGAAGCGATCATGCAGCTGGGGCACACACTGCCGGGAACTCCGCCCGTATGCGAGCCACTGGTAACTGCTCCAGGGAACTTGCGCAGCGGCACTGTCGCGTGAGAACGACGAAGCCAATACGCATAACAAAGCAGAAGCGTACCCGGGCTCCCCCGGGCGGGTCAAAACGCGTCGGCGCCCCGGTCGTAGGCCTCGCGGGCCGCGGCGACCTCCTCGATGTGTCCGTCCGCCCACTCCTTCACGGCCCGCACCACCGGCAGCAGCGAGGCCCCCAGCGCGGTCAGCCGGTACTCCACCCGGACCGGCACGGAGGGCGTCACCGTACGGCTGACCAGGCCGTCCCGCTCCAGGCCCCGCAGGGTCTGGGTGAGCATCTTCTGGCTGACCCCGGCGACCTTGCGCCCCAGCTCGGCATAGCGGAGCGGGCCGTCCGCGAGGGCGTTCAGGAGCAGCGTGACCCACTTGTCGGAGAGCCGGTCCAGGAGCTGCCGGGCGGGGCACTCGGCGAGATACGCGTCATAGGCGCGGCGCGCCTCCGCGCGGCGCTCGGCGGCGGTCCGGGTCGGCACGGGTGCGCTCCTTCCGGTGCGGTACGCACTCTCGGGTACGTACTTCCTGACGGAGAGTACCTCTCCCTAGGTTCGTGGGGTCCCCCCTTCGTTCCCCCAGGAAGGCCCGGCCATGCGCGCGCTCGTCATCGACTCCCCCGGCGGCCCCGAGGTCCTGCGGATCGCCGAGGTCCCCGTCCCCGCCACCGGCCCCGGGCAGGTCCGGATCCGGGTCGAGGCCGCCACCGTCCACCCGGTGGACCTCGCCACCCGCGCCGGAGTGCTCGCCGAGGCCGGCCTCGTGCCGCCGCGCGAGCGCACCGGCCTCGGCTGGGACGTCGCCGGCGTCGTCGAGGAGACCGGGCCCGGCGTCACCGCCGTCCGGCCCGGGGACCGGGTCATCGGCATGAACGACCGCCTCGACGTGCCCCTCGGCACCCAGGCCGAGCAGGTCGTCCTGGACGCCCACGCGGTGGCGCCGGCCCCCGCCGGACTCGCCCCGGCCGCCGCCGCGACCCTCCCGCTCGCCGGGCTCACCGCCCTCCAGGCCCTGGACGCGCTCGCCCTGCCGGACGGGGAGACGCTGCTGGTCACGGGCGCGGCCGGGGCGGTCGGCGGGTACGCGGTGCAGCTCGCCGCGGCGCGCGGGCTGCGGGTGGTGGCGACGGCCCGCCCGGCCGACGAGCCGCTGGTACGGGACCTGGGCGCCGCGCTCTTCGTCCCGGCCGACGCGCCCCGCCTCGGCGAGGCCGTCCGCGCCCTGGTCCCGGGCGGCGTGGCGGGCGCCCTGGACGGCGCCGTCCTCGGCGCGGCCGCCCTGGACGCCGTGCGCACGGGCGGCGCCTTCGCGTCCCTGGTGGCGGGCGGCGCCCCGCCGGCCCTGCGCGGCACCCGGGTGGTCCCGGTCTGGGTCCGCGCCGACGCGGCCGACCTGTCCCGCCTCGCCGCCCTCGCCGAACAGGGCCTCCTCACCCCGCGCGTCGCCCGCGCCCTCCCCCTGACGGAGGCCGCGGAGGCCCACCGCACCCTGGAACGCGGCGGCCTGCGCGGGCGCCTGGTGCTGGTGCCCTAAGAAGCAAGGGCGAGCGTGCCCGCTCGTCCCACACCGCCTCGCTGGACCCCGCTCTCCACGCCACCCTCGCACGGCACGGCCCCCAGGGGGGCCTCCCCGGCCTCGGCCGGCTGCGCCGGACTTCGCCCGGCGGTCGTAGCGGGCCCCCGCCGCACGGACAGCCGGGCACCGCCCGGTCAGCGCGCCCGCTCCACCCGCCGCTCGTCCCACACCGGCTCACTGGTCTCCCGCACCACACCGTCCGAGCCGAAGACCAGGTAGCGGTCGAAGGAGCGGGCGAACCAGCGGTCGTGGGTGACGGCGAGGACCGTGCCCTCGTAGGACTCCAGGCCGTCCTGGAGGGCCTCCGCGGACTCCAGGTCGAGGTTGTCCGTCGGCTCGTCCAGGAGCAGGGCGGTGGTGCCGGCCAGCTCCAGGAGGAGGATCTGGAAGCGGGCCTGCTGGCCGCCGGAGAGCTTGTCGAAGGGCTGGTCGCCCTGGCGCTCCAGCTCGTACCGCCGCAGCATCGACATCGCCGCGCCCCGGTCCTTGGCGTGCTCCGTCCACAGGATGTCGACCAGCGGCCGGCCCTCCAGCTCCGGGTGCGCGTGGGTCTGGGCGAAGTGGCCCGGGACGACCCGGGCGCCCAGCTTCCACGTACCGGTGTGCGCCACCGACTCGTCGCCCGCCAGGAGCCGCAGGAAGTGCGACTTGCCGGAGCCGTTGGAGCCCAGGACGGCGACCCGCTCCCCGTAGAAGATCTCCAGGGAGAAGGGCTTCATCAGCCCGGTCAGCTCCAGGTTCTCCGCCGTCACCGCGCGCACGCCGGTGCGTCCGCCGCGCAGCCGCATCCGGATGTCCTGCTCGCGCGGCGGCTCCGGCGGCGGGCCGGCCTCCTCGAACTTCTTCAGGCGGGTCTGCGCGGCCGCGTAGCGCGAGGCCATCTCGTGGCTGACCGCGGCCGCCTGCCGCAGGTTGACCACCAGCTTCTTCAGCTGCGCGTGCTTCTCCTCCCAGCGCCGCTTCAGCTCCTCGAAGCGGGCGAAGCGCTCGCGGCGCGCCTCGTGGAAGGTGTCGAAGCCGCCGCCGTGCACCCACACGTCCGAGCCGGCCGGGCCGGGCTCCACGGCCACGATCTTCTGCGCGGCCCGGGCGAGCAGCTCCCGGTCGTGGGAGATGAAGAGCACGGTCTTGCGGGTCTCCCGCAGCCGCTCCTCCAGCCAGCGCTTGCCGGGCACGTCCAGATAGTTGTCGGGCTCGTCGAGCAGCAGCACCTCGTCGCCGCCGCGCAGCAGGTACTCCAGGACCAGCCGCTTCTGCTCGCCGCCGCTGAGCGTGCGCACCTGACGGAACTGCGCCTTGTCGTACGGCACGCCCATCGCCGCCGTGGTGCACATGTCCCAGAGCGTCTCGAACTCGTAGCCCTGCACCTCGGCCCAGTCGCTGAGCGCCTGCGCGTACGCCATCTGCGCGGCCTCGTCGTCCACCGTCATGATCCGGTGCTCGGCCTCGTCGACCGCCTTCGCGGCGGCCCGGATCCTGGCCGGCGCCACCGAGACCAGCAGGTCGCGCACGGTCGACTCGTCCCGCACGGAGCCCACGAACTGCGGCATCACGCCGAGCCCGCCGCTGACCGTGACGGTGCCGCCGTGCGGCTGGAGCTCCCCGGAGATCAGCCGGAGCAGGGTCGTCTTCCCGGCGCCGTTGGCCCCGACCAGGGCGACGACCGCGCCCTCCCCGACCCGGAAGGAGGCGTCGCCGAGGAGCACCCTCCCGTCGGGCAGGTAGTACTCCAGATGCGCGGCTTCGACGTGTCCCATGAGGGGCATTGTCGCCGCCGTCGGCCCGGGAACCCAAGCGGTTTAGGATGCGCGGCATGAGCTTTGGGGGACCGCAGCCGGGCGGCGAGCAGCCGGGACAGCAGCAGCACGGGCAGCAGGGTTACGGGTACGGGTACCCGCCGGCGCAGCCGCAGCAGCCGGCGCAGGGGTACGGATACGGGTACCCGCAGCAGCCCGCCGGCCCGTACGGCCAGCCGCAGCCCGGCCAGGCTCTGCCCGGCCAGGTTCAGCCCAACCCCTTCCCCGGCGCGCAGGACACCGGCACCCCCGACTGGGGCGCCCTCGCCGAGGCCTCCGCCGCCCGCACCAAGCGCAAGCGCCTGCTGCTGATCGCGGGCGGCACGGTCGCCGCGCTCGCCGTGGGCGCGGTGGTCGCCACCGCGATCGTCTCCACCAACAAGACCAACGAGGAGGCCAAGAACGGCGGCGGCACGCCGACCGGCTCGGCCGCCCCCACGGAGACCGCGAGCCCGGCGCCCACCTTCTCCTCGGTGGCCCCGCCGCCCCCGCCGAACCCGAAGGACTACATCTCCGACCCGAAGAAGGACACGGCCCCGCTCACCCCCGAGGGCCTGTTCCCGGGCAAGAAGCTCACGATGAACGGCCGCCCCTACGCCAAGGGCGCCACCGCCGCCACCACGAACTGCGCGGCCCCCACCGAGAACGGCCTCGGCGCGGTCCTCAAGGCCCAGGGCTGCCAGCGGGTGCTGCGCGCCACCTACGTCAGGGACGGGGTCGCGGTCACCGTCGGCGTCGCGGTCTTCCCGTCCGAGCAGGCCGCCCTGAAGGCGAAGGACCAGGCCCGGGGCAACATCGCCCCGCTCGCCGGCGCCGGCGTCAACGACTTCTGCCACGGCAAGACGGTCTGCCTGCGCAGCACCAACTCCATCGGCCGGTACGTGTACGTCACCTACACCGGCTTCACCAACGGCCGCAAGGTCACCAAGGCCGACCAGGCCGTCTTCACGACCAGCAACGACCTGGGCACCTTCGCCTTCAACCAGATCTATGCCCGAGGCCGCGCCCAGGCCTCAGCAGCAGCCGGCGCCCCCGGGCAGTGACGCCCGCCCCCGCCCGGCGGACGGAGTCCGCCGCAGCAGCCCGAAGCTTGCGAGGCGCCCCGGGCGCCGAGCCCGCGAGGGCTGCGTCAAAAGGAACGACCTATGCCCGAGGCCGCGCCCAGGCCTCAGCAGCAGCCGGCGCTCCCGGGCAGTGACGCCCGCCCCCGCAGCCCGAAGCCGACGAGGCGCCCGAGGTGGCGCGCCCAGGCCTCAGCAGCAGCCGGCGCTCCCGGGCAGTGAGCGCTTGTTGCGGGCCTCGCGGTTGCGGGCGGCGAGCTGGTCGTCGGCGGGGTAGCCGACCTCTTCCAGGGTGAGGCCGTGCGGGCGCACGACGTGCACGGCCGAGTCCCGCACACCGGCGGCGAGCACCTTGCCGGGCCACTCCACCGGGCGGTGGCCGTCGCCGACGAAGAGCAGCGCGCCGACCAGCGAGCGCACCATGTTGTGGCAGAAGGCGTCGGCCTTGACGGTGGCCTCCAGGATCCCGTCGGGGCGGCGCTCCCAGCGCAGCTCCTGGAGGGTCCGGATGGTCGTCGCGCCCTCGCGCTTCTTGCAGTACGCGGCGAAGTCGTGCTCGCCGACGAGCCGCTCGGCAGCCGCGTTCATCGCGTCCACGTCGAGGGTCCAGTCGTGCCACAGCACGTGCCCGCGCAGCAGCGGGTCCACCCCGCCGGGGTGGTCGGTGACCCGGTACGCGTAGCGGCGCCAGATCGCCGAGAAGCGCGCGTTGAACCCCGCGGGGGCCTCGTCGGCCCTCCAGATCCGCACGTCGTGCGGCAGTCGCCCGGCGAGCCGCCTGAGCAGCTTCTCGCGGTGCTCCTCCCACAGCGCGGCCGGCAGGTCGACGTGCGCGACCTGGCCGCGCGCGTGCACGCCGGCGTCGGTGCGGCCGGCGACGGTCAGCTCGTACGTCTCCTGGGAGCGGGTGACGGTGCGCAGGGCGTCCTCGATCTCGCCCTGGACGGTCCGCTGGCCCCGGGCCTGCTTGGCCCAGCCGGAGAAGTCCTTGCCGTCGTACGAAAGGTCGAGCCGCACCCGTACGAACCCGGGCCGCACGTCGTCACGCTCAGGCAGGTCAGTCACGCCGTAAATCCTCTCAAACACGCGGGAACGGGCCCGCACCCCTGGGGATGCGGGCCCGCTCACGAGACGGGAAGGCCGGAACGCTTACGCGTCCTTCGCCTCGTCCTCGGTCGTCTCGACCGCGGCGGCCTCGTCGGCCTCCTTGACGGCGCGCTTGGTGGCGGCCTCGGCCTCGGCGACGGTCGCCTTCTTGGCGATCTCGCCCTCGACCAGCTCGATCACGGCCATCGGGGCGTTGTCGCCACGACGGTTGCCGATCTTGGTGATGCGGGTGTAACCACCCGGACGCTCCGAGTAGCGCGGGGCGATCTCGGTGAAGAGGGTGTGGACGACGCCCTTGTCGGTGATCGTCTGCAGCACCAGGCGACGGTTGTGGATGTCGCCCTTCTTCGCCTTGGTGATCAGGCGCTCGGCGACCGGACGCAGGCGGCGGGCCTTGGCCTCGGTCGTCGTGATGCGGCCGTGCTCGAAGAGCGACTTCGCCAGGTTGGCGAGGAGCAGCTTCTCGTGCGCGGCGGAGCCGCCGAGGCGGGCGCCCTTGGTGGGACGCGGCATGGTGATTCTCCTTGGGTCTGCCCCGGCCGTGTCAGGTACCGGAGTCAGTGTCCGAGCAGGCGGTTACCTGTCGGAGATCCGGGACGCGCCCCGGAGGGCGGGTCCCGGAAGGTACGGACCGTGCGGTCCGGGCTTTCTCAGTACTGCTCGGTCTCGACGAAGCCCGCGTCCGCGTCGTCGTCGGCGCCGAAGGCGTCCGCGGCGGCGGTCGGGTCGAATCCGGGCGGGCTGTCCTTGAGGGCCAGGCCCATGCCGGCCAGCTTCGCCTTGACCTCGTCGATCGACTTCGCACCGAAGTTGCGGATGTCGAGCAGGTCCGCCTCGGAGCGGGCGACGAGCTCACCCACGGAGTGGATGCCCTCGCGCTTGAGGCAGTTGTAGGACCGAACGGTGAGCTCGAGCTCCTCGATCGGCAGCGCCAGGTCGGCGGCCAGGGCGGCGTCCGTCGGGGACGGGCCCATGTCGATGCCCTCGGCGTCGATGTTGAGCTCGCGGGCCAGACCGAACAGCTCGACCAGGGTCTTGCCGGCGGACGCCATGGCGTCGCGCGGGCGCATGGCCTGCTTGGTCTCGACGTCGACGATCAGCTTGTCGAAGTCGGTGCGCTGCTCGACTCGGGTCGCCTCGACCTTGTAGGTGACCTTCAGCACGGGGCTGTAGATGGAGTCGACCGGGATGCGGCCGATCTCCTGGCCCACCTGCTTGTTCTGGACGGCGGAGACGTAGCCGCGACCGCGCTCGACGGTCAGCTCCATCTCCAGCTTGCCCTTGGCGTTGAGCGTGGCGAGGACCAGGTCGGGGTTGTGCACCTCGACACCGGCCGGCGGCGCGATGTCGGCGGCGGTGACGACACCCGGACCCTGCTTGCGCAGGTACATCACGACCGGCTCGTCGTGCTCCGAGGAGACGACCAGCTGCTTGATGTTCAGGATGAGGTCGGTGACGTCCTCCTTGACGCCCGGCACGGTGGTGAACTCGTGCAGGACGCCGTCGATGCGGATGCTGGTGACAGCAGCGCCGGGGATCGACGAGAGGAGGGTGCGGCGGAGCGAGTTGCCGAGGGTGTAGCCGAAGCCCGGCTCCAGCGGCTCGATGACGAACCGGGAGCGGAACTCGTCGACGACCTCTTCGGTCAGCGAAGGACGCTGAGCGATAAGCATGTCGGTGATTCCTTCGTTTGTGGACGCCCACTATTTGACGTCCGACAGGTACTGCCAAGGGTACGGGCGGCACGCCCCCGAAGGGGACGTGCCGCCCGAGAGCCCACATCAACCGCAGGTCGCGAGGACCTGGGTCAGACGCGACGCCGCTTCGGCGGACGGCAGCCGTTGTGCGGGGTGGGGGTGACGTCCTGGATCGAGCCGACCTCGAGGCCGGTGGCCTGGAGGGAGCGGATCGCGGTCTCACGGCCGGAGCCGGGACCCTTGACGAAGACGTCGACCTTGCGCATGCCGTGCTCCTGCGCGCGGCGGGCGGCCGACTCGGCGGCCATCTGCGCGGCGAAGGGGGTGGACTTGCGCGAGCCCTTGAAGCCGACGTGGCCGGCGGAGGCCCAGGAGATCACGTTGCCGGACGGGTCCGTGATCGAGACGATCGTGTTGTTGAACGTGCTCTTGATGTGCGCGTGGCCGTGAGCGACGTTCTTCTTTTCCTTGCGGCGCACCTTCTTGGCAGCGCCCTGACGACCCTTGGGGGGCATCTATAACTCCTACGGGAGGTGGTCGGTCCTACAGCGAAGACCGCTTGGTCAAGCGTCCGCTGAGGACTACTTCTTGCCCGGCTTCTTCTTACCGGCGATGGCGCGACGCGGGCCCTTGCGGGTACGAGCGTTCGTGCTGGTGCGCTGGCCGCGGACGGGCAGGCCACGACGGTGGCGCAGACCCTGGTAGCAGCCGATCTCGACCTTGCGGCGGATGTCGGCGGCGATCTCGCGGCGGAGGTCACCCTCGGTCTGGAGGTTGGCGTCCACGTACTCGCGGATCTTGACGAGGTCTTCCTCGGCCAGGTCGCGGACACGGGTGGACGGGTTCACGCCGGTCGCGGCGAGGATCTCCTCGGACCGGGTACGCCCGATGCCGAAGACGTAGGTGAGTGCGACCACCACACGCTTTTCGCGCGGGATGTCAACACCGGAAACGCGTGCCATTCAATGGCTCCTGTGTTCTCGGGGGTCTGCCGCAGAACCGGTCCCGACCGCCGTATGAGGTACGAATCGGGTCCCCGGCCCCCGCCGGAGGTGTCGCCGACCCTGATGGGCTGGGCGGGCTCTGCGTATGTACGTGTTGCTATGCGTCGCGCGAAGAACTGCGAGATGCAGGTCGGTCGGCGTGCGTCAGCCCTGGCGCTGCTTGTGGCGCAGGTTGTCGCAGATGACCATGACCCGGCCGTGACGGCGGATCACCTTGCACTTGTCGCAGATCTTCTTGACGCTCGGCTTGACCTTCATGGGATGTGAGGTTCTCCGGGTCAGTGCCACCACCCGCGCGGAGTGCGGGGGTGCGGGCAAGATCTACTTGTACCGGTAGACGATCCGGCCACGCGTCAGGTCGTACGGAGACAGCTCCACGACGACCCGGTCGTCCGGGAGGATGCGGATGTAGTGCATACGCATCTTGCCGGAGATGTGCGCGAGGACCTTGTGACCGTTCTGGAGCTCCACCTTGAACATGGCGTTCGGGAGGGACTCGATCACGGTGCCCTCGATTTCGATGGCACCTTGCTTCTTGGCCACGCTTCGCCTTTCGAATCGGCTACCTTGATCGACTCTCGCCGCCGTGTGCGGGCACACGGGTACACGAGAGCCGACGCATCAGTCTACGTCAGGCCTGTGGAAAAGACGAATCCGGGGAGTCTTCCCACCGCGCGAGATCATTACGCGAGCGGGTCCGGCGCCGCCGTGACGCCCAGTTCCGCCAGCTTCGCCTTGCCGCCGTCGACCGCGGTGAGGACCAGGGGGCCCTCCTCGGTCAGGGCGACGCTGTGCTCCCAGTGCGAGGACCAGGTGCCGTCGGTGGTGATGACGGTCCAGTCGTCCGCGAGGACCTCCGTCCTCGGCGTGCCGAGGGAGACCATCGGCTCGATGGCCAGGCAGAAGCCGGGGACCAGCTTCGGGCCCTTGCCGCGCTTGCGGGAGACGTAGTTCAGCAGGTGCGGGTCCATGTGCATCTCGGTGCCGATGCCGTGGCCGCCGTAGTCCTCGATGATGCCGTAGCGGCCCAGGCTGTGGTCTCCCACGGCCGGGCGCGGCTGGCGCTTGATGTAGGTCTCGATCGCCTTCGAGACGTCCACGAGGCGGTTGCCGAGCTTCATGGCCGCGATGCCGGCCCACATCGACTCCTCGGTCACCCGGGAGAGCTCGATCAGCTCCGGCGCGTGACCGGTGCCCACGAAGCAGGTGTACGCGGCGTCACCGTGCCAGCCGTCCACGATCGCGCCGGCGTCGATCGAGATGATGTCGCCGTCCTTGAGGACCGTCTTCTCGTCCGGGATGCCGTGGACCACGACCTCGTTCACCGAGGTGCAGATGGTCGCGGGGAAGCCGCCGTACCCGAGGAAGTTCGACTTCGCGCCGTGGTCGGCGATCACCTTGCGGGCGACCTCGTCCAGGTCCCGGGTCGTGGCGCCCGGCACGGCCGCCTCGCGGGTGGCCGCGTGGATGGCCGCGACGACCAGCCCCGCCTCGCGCATCTTCGCGATCTGCTCGGGGGTCTTGATCTGCACCATCGTGGTCGGGGCCTTTCCTCTGCGCGTACCGGGGACAGAACAACGATACGGCCGCGGCGCCCTCACCGGGCACCGCGGCCGTGTCGTACGGAACCGTGGTTACTTCTTCAGCGCGGCCATGGCCTTCGCCGTGACCTCTTCCACCTTGCCGAGCGCCGAGATCGTGACGACCAGGTTCTGGGCCCGGTAGTAGTCGATGATCGGCTCGGTCTGGGTGTGGTAGACCTCCAGGCGCCGGCGGACGGTCTCCTCGGAGTCGTCGTCGCGCTGGAACAGCTCGCCTCCGCACACGTCGCAGACGCCCTCGACCTTGGGGGCGTTGTACGTCACGTGGAAGACGTGCGAGGAGTCGTTGCGGCAGATGCGGCGACCCGCGATCCGCTTCACGACCTCGTCCTCGGGGACCTCCAGGTCCAGGACCGCGTCCAGCTGCATGTCGTCCGCCTTCAGGACGACATCCAGGGCCTCGGCCTGGGCCACGTTGCGCGGGAACCCGTCCAGCAGGAAGCCGTTCTTGGCGTCCTCCTGCTCCATGCGGTCCTTGGCCATCCCGATGGTCACCTCGTCCGGGACGAGGTCACCGGCGTCCATGTACGCCTTCGCCTTGAGGCCCAGCTCCGTGCCCTGCGAGATGTTGGCACGGAACAGGTCGCCCGTGGAGATGTGCGGGATGTCCAGGTTCTTGGCAAGGAACGCGGCCTGCGTTCCCTTGCCGGCCCCGGGCGGTCCGACGAGGACGATTCGCATCAGCGGAGGAACCCTTCGTAATTGCGCTGCTGGAGCTGGCTCTCGATCTGCTTCACGGTCTCGAGACCCACACCCACGATGATCAGGATGCTGGTGCCACCGAACGGGAAGTTCTGGTTGGCCCCACCGAAGCCCGCCAACGCCATCGTCGGCACAAGAGCGATCAGACCCAGATACAGCGAGCCCGGCCAAGTGATCCGGTTGAGCACGTAGCTCAGATACTCGGCAGTAGGTCGACCAGCCCGGATACCCGGGATGAAGCCACCATACTTCTTCATGTTGTCGGCGACTTCCTCGGGGTTGAACGAGATCGCCACGTAGAAGAAGGCGAAGAACACGATCAGGAGGAAGTAGGCGGCGATGTAATACGGGTGGTCACCCTTGACGAAGTGGGCTTCGATCCAGGTCTTCCAGCCGGCCGTGGAGTTCGAGAACTGCGCGACGAGCGCCGGGATGTAGAGCAGCGACGAGGCGAAGATGACAGGAATCACACCTGCCTGGTTCACCTTCAAAGGGATGTAAGTGGACGTACCGCCGTACGACCGCCGGCCGATCATCCGCTTCGCGTACTGCACCGGGATGCGGCGCTGGGCCTGCTCGACGAAGACGACGAGGCCCACCATCACGAAGCCGATCAGGATGACGGTGCCGAACTCGATCCAGCCGCCCGCCAGGTCACCGCTCTTCTTGATGGCCCACAGGGCGCCCGGGAAGCCGGCGGCGATCGAGATGAACATGAGGATCGACATGCCGTTGCCGATGCCGCGGTCGGTGATGAGCTCGCCGAGCCACATCACGACGCCGGTGCCCGCGGTCATGGTGATGACCATGGTGGCGGTGGTGAAGATCGACTGGTCGGGAACGACCTGGCTGGCGACGGTGCAGCCGCTGAAGAGCGCGCCGGTGCGGGCGGTGGCGACGAGGCCGGTGCCCTGGAGGATGGCGAGCGCGACCGTCAGATAACGCGTGTACTGCGTGATCTTCGCCGTGCCGGCCTGCCCCTCCTTCTTGAGGGCCTCCAGGCGCGGGATCACGACGGTGAGCAGCTGCAGGATGATGCTCGCCGTGATGTACGGCATGATGCCGAGCGCGAAGATGGTGATCTGCAGCAGCGCCCCGCCACTGAACATGTTGACCAGGCCGAACAGGCTGTTGTTGCCCTGGCTCGCCTGATCCACACACTGCTGGACGGCCTCGTAGCTGACGCCGGGGACGGGGATGTGCGCCCCGAGCCGGTACAGCACGATGATGCCGAGCGTGAAGAGCAGCTTCTTGCGCAGGTCGGGCGTCTTGAACGCCCGGGCGAACGCGGTGAGCACGGTGCCTCCTGCGACCCCCGCGCACGTGCGTCAGAGGTGACGGTCTTGAGGTAAAGGACAGAGTTGCAGGCCACCTTACCGGCGAGCATGCCCCCCTAGGAACGACCAACCGGGGATGCCCCTTTTGAGAGGCATCCCCGGTCGGATGTTCAGGCCATCGAGTCGTCTCAGACGAGCTCGGTGACGGTGCCGCCGGCGGCGGCGATCTTCTCCTTGGCGGAGCCGGAGACGGCGTCGACCGTCACCTGCAGCGCCACGGAGAGCTCGCCCTGGCCCAGGACCTTGACGAGCTGGTTCTTGCGAACCGCACCCTTGGCGACCAGGTCGGCCACCGTGACCTCGCCACCCTGCGGGTAGAGCGCGGCCAGCTTGTCCAGGTTCACGACCTGGTACTCGGTGCGGAAGGGGTTCTTGAAGCCCTTCAGCTTCGGGAGGCGCATGTGGAGCGGCATCTGGCCACCCTCGAAGCGCTCCGGAACCTGGTAGCGGGCCTTCGTGCCCTTCGTACCACGACCGGCCGTCTTACCCTTCGACGCCTCACCACGACCCACACGGGTCTTGGCGGTCTTGGCGCCCGGGGCGGGACGGAGGTTGTGGACCTTCAGCGGGTTGGTCTCCGCCATGTCAGTCGACCTCCTCGACCGTCACGAGGTGGCGGACGGTGTGCACCATTCCGCGGAACTCGGGGCGGTCCTCCTTGACGACCACGTCGTTCAGGCGCTTGAGCCCGAGCGAACGCAGGGTGTCGCGGTGGTTCTGCTTGCTGCCGATGTACGACTTCGTCTGCGTGATCTTGAGGCGAGCCATTACGCACCCGCCCCGGCACGCGCACGAAGCAGAGCCGCGGGAGCGACGTCCTCGAGGGGCAGACCGCGGCGGGCCGCGATCTCCTCGGGACGCTGCAGGCCCTTCAGGGCCTCCACGGTCGCGTGCACGATGTTGATCGCGTTGTCGGAGCCGAGCGACTTCGACAGGATGTCGTGAACGCCGGCGCACTCGAGCACGGCGCGCACCGGGCCACCGGCGATGACACCGGTACCGGGGGAAGCCGGCTTGAGCAGGACGACGCCCGCGGCCTTCTCACCCTGGATCGGGTGCGGGATGGTGCCCTGGATACGGGGGACCTTGAAGAAGTGCTTCTTGGCCTCCTCCACACCCTTGGCGATGGCGGCCGGCACCTCCTTGGCCTTGCCGTAACCGACACCCACGGTGCCGTCACCGTCGCCCACCACGACCAGCGCGGTGAAGCTGAAGCGACGACCACCCTTGACAACCTTGGCGACGCGGTTGATCGCGACTACGCGCTCAACGTACGCGGTCTTCTCGGCGGCGGCAGCGCCACCGTCGCGGCCCTTCCGGTCCCGCCGCTCGCCGCCACCGGCACCGCTGCCGCGGCGCTGGGGTCCAGCCATTGGAATACCTCTCTCTGTTACGTCCGTTAGTCCCGGAACCGGGGCTTAGAACTTCAGCCCGGCTTCGCGGGCGGCGTCAGCCAGAGCGGCAATGCGCCCGGCGTACCTGTTGCCACCACGGTCGAACACGACGGCCTCGACACCGGCGGCCTTGGCGCGCTCGGCGACCAGGGCGCCGACCTGCTTGGCCTGCGCGGACTTGTCGCCCTCGCCACCGCGGATCGACGCGTCCAGGTGGGACGCCGACGCCACGGTGTGGCCCTTCAGGTCGTCGATGACCTGCGCGGTGATACCGCGGTTGGAGCGCGTCACGACGAGGCGCGGACGCTCCGCCGTACCCGACACGTTCTTGCGGATGCGCAGGTGACGGCGCGCCTTCGCAGCGCGCTTGTAAGCGTCGCCCTTGGCGATCTTGACACCGTATGCCATGGCTTACTTACCAGCCTTTCCGACCTTGCGGCGGATGACCTCACCCGCGTACTTGACGCCCTTGGCCTTGTACGGGTCGGGCTTGCGCAGCTTGCGGATGTTCGCGGCGACCTCGCCGACCTTCTGCTTGTCGATGCCCTCGACCGAGAACTTGGTCGGCGACTCGACCTTGAAGGAGATCCCCTCGGGGGCCTCCACCAGGATCGGGTGGCTGTAGCCGAGCTGGAACTCCAGGTCGGAGCCCTTCGCGGCCACGCGGTAACCGACACCGCTGATCTCGAGCGCCTTCGTGTACCCCTGGGTCACACCGGTGATCATGTTGGCCACCAGCGTGCGGGACAGGCCGTGCAGGGCCTTGTTCTGACGCTCATCGTTGGGGCGGGTGACGTTCAGAACGCCGTCCTCACCCTTGACGATCTCGATCGGCGCGGCGACGGTGTGGGTCAGGGTGCCCTTGGAACCCTTCACCGTGACCGTGCGGCCCTCGATGGTGACGTCCACGCCGGCGGGAACCGTGATGGGGAGCTTGCCGATTCGCGACATTGGCTATTCCTCCGTTCCCGACTACCAGACGTAGGCGAGGACTTCCCCACCCACGCCCTTCTTCTGCGCCTGCTGGCCGGTCAGGAGACCGTGGGACGTGGAGATGATCGCCACGCCCAGGCCGCCGAGGACCTTCGGCAGGTTGGTGGACTTCGCGTAAACCCGGAGGCCCGGCTTCGAGATCCGCTTGATGCCCGCGATGGAGCGCTCACGGTTCGGACCGAACTTGAGGTCGAGCACGAGGTTCTTGCCGACCTCGGCGTCCTCGACCTTCCAGCCCGTGATGAAGCCCTCCTGCTGGAGGATTTCCGCGATGTGCGACTTGATCTTGCTGTGCGGCATCGTCACGGAGTCGTGGTACGCCGAGTTCGCGTTCCGCAGACGCGTGAGCATGTCTGCGATCGGATCAGTCATGGTCATGAATTGGCCTTCGGCCTCTCTCGCCGGGGTTTCCTGGTGCACCATCCCTCTCCCCGATCCGAGACGGGGCGGGTGCGGTGCGGTGGACCTACGGCGTAGTAAGTCGTACGGGCGGCGGACGCCCAACCCTTCAAGCCTACGGCATGAAGAGAAGGGCCTCCGCCAACCCAATGCTTACCGAGAGACTCCGGTCTTCTCCAACGCCCTACGGGCGAAGGGGAATTACCAGGAGCTCTTGGTCACGCCCGGCAGCTCGCCACGGTGAGCCATCTCACGGAGGCACACGCGGCAGAGGCCGAACTTGCGGTACACGGAGTGGGGGCGGCCGCAGCGCTGGCAGCGGGTGTACGCACGCACACCGAACTTGGGCTTGCGGGCAGCCTTCGCGATGAGAGCCTTCTTCGCCATCTCGCTTACGCCTCCTTGAACGGGAAGCCGAGGTGACGCAGAAGGGCACGGCCCTCGTCGTCGTTGGTCGCCGTGGTGACCACGGTGATGTCCATACCCCGGACGCGGTCGATCTTGTCCTGGTCGATCTCGTGGAACATGACCTGCTCCGTGAGACCGAAGGTGTAGTTGCCACGGCCGTCGAACTGCTTCGGGGACAGGCCGCGGAAGTCGCGGATGCGCGGCAGCGCGAGCGACAGGGTGCGGTCCAGGAACTCCCACATGCGGTCGCCACGGAGCGTGACGTGGGCACCGATCGGCTGGCCCTCGCGCAGCTTGAACTGCGCGATGGACTTGCGGGCCTTGGTGACGGCCGGCTTCTGACCGGTGATCGTGGTGAGGTCGCGGATCGCGCCCTCGATCAGCTTCGAGTCACGGGCGGCGTCGCCGACACCCATGTTGACCACGATCTTCACGAGGCCGGGGATCTGCATGACGTTCTCGTACTTGAACTCGTCACGCAGCTTGCCCGCGATCTCCTCGCGGTACTTCGTCTTGAGACGCGGAGTGGTGGTAGCCATCAGATGTCCTCACCCGTCCGCTTGGCAACGCGGATCTTGTTGCCCTCGTCGTCGAAGCGGTAACCGACACGCGTGACGACCTTCTTGCCGTCCTTCTCCACGACCAGCTGGACGTTGGAGACGTGGACCGGAGCCTCGGTGGTCACGATGCCGCCGGCCTGGTTCGGGCCGGCCTTCGTGTGCTTCTTGACCCGGTTGACACCCTCGACGAGGACGCGGGACTCGGCGGGGTAGGCCGCGATGACCTTGCCCTGCTTGCCCTTGTCCTTGCCGGTGATGACCTGGACCAGGTCGCCCTTCTTGATCTTCATGCTTACAGCACCTCCGGCGCGAGCGAGATGATCTTCATGAACTTCTTCTCGCGCAGCTCACGGCCCACCGGGCCGAAGATACGGGTGCCGCGAGGGTCGCCGTCGTTCTTCAGAATGACGGCGGCGTTCTCGTCGAAGCGGATGTACGAGCCGTCCTGGCGGCGGCGCTCCTTGACGGTGCGAACGATGACCGCCTTGACGACGTCACCCTTCTTCACGTTGCCACCGGGGATCGCGTCCTTGACGGTGGCGACGATGACGTCACCGATGCCCGCGTAGCGGCGGCCCGAGCCACCGAGAACACGGATGCAAAGGATCTCCTTGGCACCAGTGTTGTCGGCGACGCGAAGCCGCGACTCCTGCTGGATCACGTCTATCTCCTGATTGTCTGCCGGTTCCCCGCCGGGGGCCGATCTCTCGGCCCCCGGCGGAGCCTGGCGGAACTGTTCCTAGGGGGTCCCCCTAGGAGGGAATTACTTGGCCTTCTCGAGGATCTCGACGACGCGCCAGTGCTTGGTGGCGGACAGCTTGCGCGTCTCCATGAGGAGGACGCGGTCGCCGACGCCGGCCTGGTTCTGCTCGTCGTGAGCCTTGAGCTTGTTCGTACGGCGGATGATCTTGCCGTACAGCGCGTGCTTGACGCGGTCCTCGACAGCGACGACGACGGTCTTGTCCATCTTGTCGCTGACGACGAGGCCCTCACGGACCTTGCGGGCGTTGCGCTCGGTCTTCTCAGTCACGTTGTTCTCGCTCATCAGGCGTTCTCCACCGTCTCGATGCCCAGCTCGCGCTCGCGCATCAGGGTGTAGATCCGGGCGATGTCCTTACGGACGGACTTGAGCCGACCGTGGTTCTCGAGCTGGCCCGTCGCCGCCTGGAAGCGGAGGTTGAACAGCTCTTCCTTGGCCTCGCGGAGCTTGGCGACAAGCTCCTCGTTGCCCAGCTCGCGCAGCTCGGACGCCTTGGTACCGGCCGACATCACAGCTCACCTGCCTCGCGCTTAACGATCTTGCACTTCATCGGCAGCTTGTGGGCCGCACGAGTCAGAGCCTCACGCGCGATCTTCTCGTTCGGGTAGGACAGCTCGAACATCACCCGACCGGGCTTGACGTTCGCGATCCACCACTCCGGGGAACCCTTACCGGAACCCATGCGGGTCTCGGCAGGCTTCTTCGTGAGCGGACGGTCCGGGTAGATGTTGATCCAGACCTTGCCGCCACGCTTGATGTGGCGGGTCATCGCGATACGCGCGGCCTCGATCTGGCGGTTGGTCACGTAGGCCGGGGTGAGGGCCTGAATGCCGTACTCGCCGAACGCAACCTGCGTGCCACCCTTGGACATACCGTTGCGCTTCGGGTGGTGCTGCTTGCGGTGCTTGACCCTACGGGGGATCAGCATTTCGGTCAGGCCTCCGTTCCGGTGCTCTCAGCAGCCGGAGCGGCGGCGGCCTCGGCCTTGGGGGCCTCGGCAGCGGGAGCCTGCTGCGGCTTGCGACCGCGACCGCCACGCTCGCCACCACGGCCACCGCGGGCCGGGCGGTCGGCGCCGCCACGGGCCGGGCGGTTGCCGGCGCGGGCAGCAGCGTTCTCGGCGCGGACCTCGGCGATGTTCTTGACGTCGCCCTTGTAGATCCAGACCTTCACGCCGATGCGGCCGAAGGTCGTCTTGGCCTCGAAGAAGCCGTACTCGACGTTCGCGCGCAGCGTGTGCAGCGGCACACGACCCTCGCGGTAGAACTCCGAGCGGGACATCTCGGCGCCGCCGAGACGGCCACCACACTGGATCTTGATGCCCTTGGCGCCGGCCTTCATGGCGGACTGCATGCTCTTGCGCATGGCCCGACGGAAGGAGACGCGGGAGGACAGCTGCTCGGCGACGGCCTGGGCCACCAGCTGAGCGTCGACCTCGGGGTTCTTGACCTCGAGGATGTTGAGCTGAACCTGCTTGCCGGTCAGCTTCTCCAGCTGGCCGCGGATCTTGTCGGCCTCGGCGCCGCGGCGACCGATGACAATGCCCGGGCGAGCGGTGTGGATGTCCACGCGGACACGGTCACGGGTGCGCTCGATCTCCACCTTCGAGATGCCGGCGCGCTCCATGCCGGACGTCAGCATCCGACGGATGGCGACGTCTTCCTTGACGTAGTCCTTGTACAGCTTGTCGGCGTACCAGCGGGACTTGAAGTCCGTGGTGATGCCGAGCCGGAACCCATGCGGGTTAACCTTCTGGCCCATTACCGGGTTCCTTCCTTGCTGCTGACGACCACGGTGATGTGGCTGGTCCGCTTGCGGATCCGGTAGGCACGGCCCTGGGCGCGCGGACGGAACCGCTTCAGGGTCGGGCCCTCGTCGACGTACGCCTCGCTGACGAACAGCGAAGAGGCGTCCGTGTGGTCGTAGTTGTGCGCGGCGTTGGCAATGGCGCTGTCGAGCACCTTGCCGACCGGCACGGAGGCTGCCTGCGGAGCGAATCGCAGAACAGCCTGAGCCTCCGTGGCGTCCATGCCACGGATCAGGTCCACCACGCGGCGGGCCTTCATGGGCGTGACGCGGATGTACCGCGCCTGGGCCCTGGCTTCCATGGTTGTCCCTTCAGTTACTTACGTGTCTGAATGCGATCCGCTACTAGCGGCGCTTCGACTTCCGGTCTTCCTTGACGTGACCCCGGAAGGTGCGCGTCGGCGAGAACTCGCCGAGCTTGTGCCCGACCATCGACTCGGTGACGAACACCGGGACGTGGGTCTTGCCGTTGTGCACGGCGATCGTGTGGCCGAGCATGGCCGGGACGATCATCGAGCGACGGGACCAGGTCTTGATGACGTTCTTGGTACCGGCTTCGTTCTGGGCGTCCACCTTCTTGATGAGGTGGCCGTCGACGAAGGGTCCCTTCTTGAGACTGCGCGGCATCTAAACCCGCTCCTAGCGCTTCTTGTTCGTCTTGCGGCGGCGGACGATGTACTTGTTCGAAGCCTTCTTCGGCGAACGAGTACGACCCTCCTTCTGACCCCACGGGGAGACCGGGTGACGACCACCGGAGGTCTTGCCCTCACCACCACCGTGCGGGTGGTCAACCGGGTTCATCGCCACACCGCGAACGGTCGGGCGAACGCCCAGCCAGCGCTTGCGGCCGGCCTTGCCCCAGTTGATGTTCGACTGCTCGGCGTTGCCGACCTCGCCGATGGTGGCGCGGCAGCGGGCGTCGACCAGACGGATCTCGCCGGACGGCATGCGGAGGTGGGCCATGGTGCCCTCCTTCGCCAGCAGCTGCACGGAGGCACCGGCGGACCGGGCGAACTTGGCGCCGCCACCGGGACGGAGCTCGATCGCGTGGATCGTGGTACCGACCGGGATGTTGCGGAGCGCCAGGTTGTTGCCGGGCTTGATGTCGGCCGTCGGGCCGTTCTCGACCCGGTCGCCCTGGCTCAGGCCGCGCGGGGCGATGATGTAGCGCTTCTCGCCGTCCGCGTAGTGGAGCAGCGCGATGCGCGCGGTGCGGTTGGGGTCGTACTCGATGTGAGCGACCTTGGCCGGCACGCCGTCCTTGTCGTGGCGACGGAAGTCGATGACACGGTAGGCGCGCTTGTGGCCACCGCCCTGGTGACGGACGGTCACACGACCGGTGTTGTTACGGCCGCCCTTGCTGTGCAGGGGGCGGACCAGCGACTTCTCCGGCGTGGACCGCGTGATCTCGACGAAGTCGGCTACGGAGGAGCCACGACGGCCCGGCGTAGTCGGCTTGTACTTGCGGATACCCATTTCTCAGTCCTCGTCCGATATCGGACGACTCGACCGCCATCAGGCGGTCGGGCCGCCGAAGATGTCGATTCGGTTGCCCTCGGCGAGGGTCACGATGGCGCGCTTGGTGTTGGCGCGCTTGCCGAAACCGGTGCGGGTGCGCTTGCGCTTGCCCTGGCGGTTGATCGTGTTGACCCCGGTGACCTTGACCGAGAAGACCGCCTCGACGGCCTGCTTGATCTGGGTCTTGTTGGCGCCGGGCGCGACGATGAACGTGTACTTGTTCTCGTCGAGCAGCGCGTAGCTCTTCTCGGAGACAACCGGCTTGACGAGGACGTCGCGCGGGTCCGTGAAGGTCTTGCTGGTGATCGTGGCCTCGGACATCAGGCCTCGCTCCCTTCGGTCTCATCGGCCTTGGGGCCAGACACGAAGGACTCGAGGGCGGCCTGGGTGAAGACCACGTCGTCGGATCGCATCACGTCGTACGTGTTCAGCTGGCCCGGCTCCAGGATGTGCACCTGGGGCAGGTTGCGGGCGGACAGCCACGCGGCCTCGTCGGAGCGCTCGGCGACCAGGAGCAGGTTCTTGCGCTCCGAGATCTTGCCGAACAGCGTCTTGGCGGCCTTGGTGGAGATGTCACCCTCGACCACGCCGGTGACGACGTGGATGCGGGAGTGGTTCGCCCGGTCGGAGAGGGCACCGCGGAGGGCGGCGGCCTTCATCTTCTTCGGGGTCCGCTGCGAGTAGTCACGCGGCACGGGACCGTGCACGACGCCACCACCGGCGAACTGCGGGGCGCGGGTCGAACCCTGACGGGCGCGGCCGGTGCCCTTCTGGCGGTACGGCTTCTTGCCACCACCGCGGACCTCGCCACGCGTCTTGGTCTTGTGGGTGCCCTGGCGGGCAGCCGCAAGCTGCGCGACGACGACCTGGTGGATCAGCGGGATGCTGACCTTGGCCTCGAAGATCTCGGCCGGGAGCTCGATGGTCCCGGTCTTGTCGCCGGACGGCGACAGAATGTCAATGGTGCTCATATCCTCAGGCCCCCTTGGCCGCGGTGCGGACCAGGACGAGGCCGCCGTTCGGACCAGGAACCGCGCCCTTGATGAGCAGCAGGCCCTTCTCCGCGTCAACGGCGTGAACGGTCAGGTTCTGGGTGGTCACGCGCTCGTTGCCCATGCGGCCGGCCATGCGCATGCCCTTGAAGACGCGGCCCGGGGTGGCGCAGCCACCGATCGAACCCGGCTTGCGGTGCACACGGTGGGCACCGTGGGACGCCTTGCCACCACGGAAGTTGTGGCGCTTCATGGCACCGGCGAAGCCCTTGCCCTTGCTCTTGCCGGTCACGTCGACCTTGATGCCCGCCTCGAAGACCTCGGCGGTGATCTCCTGGCCGAGGGTGTACTCGCTGGCGTCAGCGGTACGGATCTCGACGAGGTGACGGCGCGGGGTGACGTCGGCCTTGGCGAAGTGGCCCTTGAGGGGCTTGTTCACCTTGCGCGGGTCGATCTCGCCGAAGGCGATCTGGACCGACTCGTAGCCGTCGACGTCGTTCGTACGCACCTGGGTCACGACATTCGGGCCGGCCTTGACGACGGTCACCGGGACGACCCGGTTGTTCTCGTCCCAGACCTGCGTCATGCCGAGCTTCTCGCCCAGGATGCCCTTGATGTTCTTAGCCATCTCGCGCGTCACCTCAGAGCTTGATCTCGATGTCGACGCCAGCCGGCAGGTCGAGACGCATCAGCGAGTCAACCGTCTTCGGCGTGGGGTCGAGGATGTCGATGAGGCGCTTGTGCGTCCGCATCTCGAAGTGCTCGCGCGAGTCCTTGTACTTGTGCGGCGACTTGATGACGCAGTACACGTTCTTCTCAGTGGGCAGCGGCACCGGGCCCGCGACCGACGCACCAGTGCGGGTCACCGTCTCGACGATCTTCTTCGCCGAGGAGTCGATGACCTCGTGGTCGTAGGCCTTGAGCCGGATGCGGATCTTCTGTCCCGCCATGGCTACTCAGTAGTCCTTTTTCTCGTAACGCTCTGGAACCCGGTGGTCCAGCGCTCTGTCTCCGACCCACGCGGTCGGGCGTGTCGCGCTCCCTCTACGAAGATCTCCCATAGGGATTTCCCAACCAAGGGGGTGCGGGCCGAGCCGCGTGGCGGGTGCAGAACACCACCGGGTGCCTGGCTGAGGCCCCGCCCACGCTTCCCGGAAGATTCCCGTACGTCCGACCCGCAGGGGGTCGACGAGTACTGTGGGACTCGCTTCCGGTCCTCCCGGCGGGAGGCGCGCAGCATCGGCACTCAACCGAGCAACCCCGCTAGTCTGCCATACGGGGCCATCCGCCCGCCAATCGGGATCGAAGACTGTACCCCACGTCACGCCGGGTCACACACGAGGGCGCGGCGGAGCCGGGACGCGGGGCCGGTGTCCTCAGGTCCGCGAGGTCGTCCCGCACTCCTGCGGCAGGTCGTCCGGGTTCCGGCTGCGGTCGTACGGGTCCTGGGCCGGGCCCGAGGGAGCCGTGTCCGGGACGGTCACCAGGTCGGAGTCTGGGAGGGCGCGGCGGAGGGCCGCTCGGTCTCGGCGGCCGGCGGAGTGGCGTCCGCCGCGTCCCGCCACGGCATCAGCTCGGGTCGCGGCACGAGCACGGCGAGCCCGGCGGCCACGACGACGCCGACCGCCCCCGAGGCCAGCCGGGCCGCCGGACTCCGTGTGCCGTTGTCGTGCCGGTCGTCGCCCCACCCCATGCGTGTCCCACCCCTGTGTGTTGTCGCGTGTCAGCTGCGCGTGACGGTTCCGCAGCCGTGCGGGAAGTCGTCGAGGGGCCTGCTGCGGTCGTACGGGTCGACCGCCTCGCCCGTGGCGGTGGGCCGGGGCGCGGACCGCCGGTCCGCGGGGAACGACGGATGGAAGAAGCCGTCGGTGGCACCGCAGGAGCTGTTGCCCACGTTGTACGGGAAGGCGTGGAGGACGAGCCGTCCCCGGGTGACGTCGTAGCCGGCCGGATAGAAGGCGAACACCAGCTCGCGGCGCAGGACCGTGCGGGCGACCTCGTCGGCTCCGGGGGTGCTCCGCACCAGCGGGTAGACGAAGGTGTAGTCGGCACGGACGAGAACGGCGTCCGCCGCGTCGCCCGTGCCCTTCTCCACGCTCATCCGGCCGCGGGTCTTCACGACGGTCCCCACGAGGCGGACCTCGGACGGCGCGAAGCGGCTGAACAGGCGCAGCGGGTCGTTCTCCTCGGTCGGCGCGACCAGGCCGCGCTCCAGCTCCCGGTGGAAGTCCCGGTGCTTCGGGTCGAGCAGCTTCAGCGCCGCGTCCGGCCTGGCGCCGGCAAGGACGGCCGGGTCCAGGTTGGTGGCGACCAGGAACTCCTTCGACTGCTTCAGCGCCGCCTCGACCCGCTCCTTCGACATCCAGCCCGTCGCCTTCGCCGGCGGCAGCTCGATGCCCGCCGCCCCGTCCGCCCAGCGCAGCGCCGGGGAGCCGCGGAACGGTTCGGCGAGGGTCGGGCGGTCCGGGTCGACCGGGGACGGGGCGGCCGTCGGGCGGGTCGTCTCGGCGGGAAGCGGGGTGGTGTCCTCCGGGTGGTCCGTCCAGGAGGAGGGGAGGGCGGCGGTGACGGTCTCCGGGAGCAGGGCGGTGAACAGCTGGGGCCGCACGGCCACCAGGGCCAGCGCCGCCGCCAGGCCGATCCCGAGGATCGCCTTGAGCCGCGGGGTGGGCCGGGTGCGGGTCCGGAAGGCCCCGGGCCGCTTCGGGCGCTTCGGCGGCTTCGGCGGCTTGGCCCTGCGCAGCGCGCGGTCCTGGGCCTCCGTGCCGAGGCCCTGCTCCCTGGCGGCCGCGACGAACGCGGCCCATTCCTCGTCGGAGACCGACGGCTTGTCGTCCAACTTCCCCACCCCTGGTGACGCATCATGCGAAGCGGACGTTCTCATGCCCTCCGACCTGCGGAGAAGGGAAATCCGACACCTTGATCGGTTCGTGACGTGAGGAGCCGTTTCCGTGCCTCCCGTGCCGCTCCCCCTGCTGTCCGGCCCCACCCGCCGCACCGCCGTCGCCTGGCTGCCGCCGCGGCGGCTGTGGGAGCCGGTGCAGGCGATCCGGCGGGTGCACGACCGGCAGGTGCGGCGGTGGCCGCCGCACGTGAACGTCGTGTACGGGTTCGTGCCCGAGGCGGACTTCGAGGCCGCGGTGCCGCTCGCCGCGCGGGCGCTCGCCGGGTGTCCGGCGTTCACCGCGCGGCTGGCCGGGGTCCGGTGGTTCCGGCACCGGCACGACGCCACCGTGTGGCTGGACCCGGCCGCCGACGGGGCGGCGCCGTGGCTGCGGCTGCGGGCGGCGCTGGAGGAGTGCTTCCCGCACTGCGCCGACCCCCGTCCGTACACCCCGCACCTCTCCCTCGGGCGCAGCCGGGAGCCGGCCGTGCTGGCGGCGGAGTGCGCCGCGCTCCTCGGCTCGACGGCCGTGGCGGTCGACGGGCTGGTGCTGCTGTCGCGGCGCGGGGACGGGCCCATGGAGGTGCGGGCCCGGCTGCCGCTCGGCGGCCCGGGGGAATCCGGCGGCTCGCACTGAACCCCCGCGCTCGAAAATCCGTCTAGCCGCACGGCACGGCCACGACGGCAGCACAGCACGCACGGGGGCGCACGACCGGTGGACGAGAACAGAGGACCGACGCGGCGCGGACTGCTCGCCGGGGCGACGGCGGCGGCCGCGGGCGCGGCCCTCGCGGGCTGTTCCGTGCCCGCCCCGCCGCCCGGCCGCACCGTCTCGGCCGATCCGGCCCCGGGGCGTCCGATCGCCACCGGTCACCGGGCACTGCTCATGCAGTTCGCCGCGCACCCGGACGACGACCTCTACTTCATGAACCCGGACACCCAGCGGCTGCTCGACGCCGGGGTGCCGCTGGTCTCCGTGTACGTGACGGCGGGCGAGCACAACGGCAAGAACCGGATCAAGGGCATGCCGGAGACCCCGCCGGACCGGGCCGCCTACTCCTCCGCCCGCCACCAGGGCCTGCGCCAGGCGTACGCGGAGCTGCTCGGCGCGGACCGGTTCACGCCCTGGCGGAAGGAGACCGCCGAGCTCGCGGGCGGCCGGCGCGCCGAGCGCGACGTCCTCGAACACGGCGGCCGCCGGGTCGAGCTGGTCTTCCTCAACCTGCCGATGCACACCCCGCGCCGCTACATGGCGCTGCCGGCGCTCTGGCAGGACCGCGCCCTGGAACTGCGCACCCACCTGTCCGCGGACTCCCCCGTCACCCGCTCCGACACCTACGACCACGGGCAGCTGGTCGAGGTGCTGGCCGGGCTGCTCGCCGCCTACCGGCCGACGGTCGTGCACACCCTCGACCCGGACCCGGACATCCAGCACAGCCCGGAGGCCACCCGGCAGCGGGACAGCGAGCAGCCGGGCTACTCCGACCACGGCGACCACACCGCGGTGGCCTGCTTCACCTGGGCGGCGCTGCTGCGCCGGGTCGCCGACGCCACGGCGGACGGCGGGCCGGTGCCGGCCTTCACGACGACCGCCTTCCGCGGCTACTACAACCGGCACTGGCCGAAGAACCTGCCGCCCCGGGTGCTCGCCGAGAAGGCCGCCCACCTCGTCCCGTACGGCGGCGATCCGTCCTGGGACTGCGGCAACCCCTCCGGCTGCGGGGACTACGGCGTCGGCGGCGACCGTCCGCTGACCAACTGGAAGGGCTGGGTGCGCGCCACGCACTACCGCTGGCCGGCCGCCGGACCGGCCGTCGCCGAGGAGCCGGACGGGCGCCTGTCCGCGTACGGGGTGCTCGGGCTGCGCGCGGTGCGCTGGCGCGAACGGGAGCGCGGCGGCGAGGAGTTCGGGGAGCCGGAGGACCTGGGCGGCGGCCCGCTGGCGCCGGTGCTCGCCCCGGCGGCGCTCGCCGACGGGCGGCTGCTGCTGTTCGGCGTGCGGTTCGCCGCGCTGACCGGCCGCGGCGGGGCGAACCGGCGCGAGGTGGTGTTCCTGGAGCAGCGCTCCCCCGGCGGCGCCTTCCGCGCCTGGCAGGGCCTGGGCAGTCCGGAGCGCGAGGACGACCGGAGCCGCCGGATCGGCGCGCCGGTGGCGCTCGCCGCTCCCGACGGGCGGGTGCACCTCTTCGTACGGAACGCGGACAAGGGCGTGTCGACCCGGGTACGGGCGGCGGACGGCACCTGGGGGCCGTGGCGGGCGCTGCCGGGCCAGGAGGAGGTGCAGGACGGGCTGACCGCGCTCCTCGACACCGCGGGCCGGACGCATCTGCTGGCGGCGGGCCGCACCCACGTACGGCACTGGGTCGACGGCTCCCCGGCCGCGCCGCTCCCGCTGTCCGGCGACCCGGTCGCCGCCGTGCCGGCCCCCGGTCCGGCCGGTGTCGAGGTCTTCTACCGCGCCCCGGCGGACGGCCGGCTGCGCTCCTCCGGTACGGGACCGGCGCCGCTCTTCGAGGGGTACGGGCCGCTGGCGGCCGCCCCGGGCCCGCGCGGCCCGGTCCTGCTGGGCCGGGACCCGCGCGGCCGGGTGCAGCTGCTGCGGGACGGGCGCCTCGCGGTCCGGGACCGCGGCACCGCGCCGGCCGGCGCCGGGCCCGTGCTGCACGGCACCGGCGCGGTCGTCGGCCTGGGCGCGGACGCCCGACCCTGGATCTGGCGGCCCTGAGGGGCCGGCGCCCGTCACTCAAGACGAACGGCCGCCCGCCCCCTTCGGGGCGAACGGCCGTGCCGCGGACGGAGGTTGGTCAGGCGCCGAGGTTGCGGCGGGCGCGCGCGTGGAGCGCGATGCCGGCCGAGACGGAGACGTTGAGCGACTCGGCCTCGGGGTTCATCGGGATCGACACCGTCTCGGTCGCGAGGTCGGACAGCGCCCCGGAGGGGCCGGTCTTCTCGCTGCCGAACATGAGGACGATCCGCTCGTCGATGGCACCGAGGTCGCCGACCGTGTGGTCGCCCTCGGCCTCGAAGACCATCGGGCGCAGTCCGCTCTGGCGCAGGTGCTCCAGGGCCTCGTCGCGGGAGGCGAGGACGATCGGCAGGGAGAACACGTAGCCCCGGCTGGCCCGGATCAGGCGCCGGTCGGCGATGGTCGGCAGGTCGCTGTCGACGAGCACGATGCCGGCCGCGCCGAGTGCGAAGGCGGTGCGGACGATGGCGCCGATGTTGCCGACGATCTTCACGCCGTCGAGCAGGATGACGTCGCCGGTGCGGTCCGCGAGGTCCTTGAAGCGGCTGGGCCGCGGCACCTTGGCGATGCCGAAGAGCTTGGGCTTCTTCTCGGCCTTGAAGATCTGGTTGGCGAGCGCGGAGGCGAGCAGCCGGACCCGGATGCCGCGCTTCTCGCACGCCTGGAGGAGCTCGGCCGGCGGCGGCGCGGTGTCCAGGCCGTAGACCTCGGTGAACTCGACACCGGCGCGGATGCTCTGCAGCAGGGGTTCGATGTCCTCGATGAGCACGGTCCGGACGACGGACCTGGAGTGCTTGGTGACATCGATGATCCGCTGGACCGCGGGATCGGAACGTTCTTCGATGATGTCGAGACTGGCCACGCCCCGACGTTAGCAGGTACGACGGAGGGCCCGTACGACTCGCGTCGTACGGGCCCTCCGCTTCGTGCAGGTGCTCAGGCAAGAGCAACCGGGTCAGCCCGGATCAGCCAAGTGGACTTACTTGGTGATCTTGACGACCTGGCCGGCGCCGACGGTCCGGCCACCCTCACGGATGGCGAACTTGAGGCCCTCCTCCATGGCGACCGGCTGGATCAGCTGGACGGACATGGAGGTGTTGTCGCCCGGCATGACCATCTCGGTGCCCTCGGGGAGGGTCACGACGCCGGTCACGTCCGTGGTACGGAAGTAGAACTGCGGGCGGTAGTTGTTGAAGAACGGGGTGTGACGGCCACCCTCGTCCTTCGACAGGATGTAGGCCTGGGCCTCGAACTCGGTGTGCGGCGTGACCGAACCGGGCTTGATGATGACCTGGCCGCGCTCGACGTCCTCGCGCTTGATGCCACGGAGGAGCAGACCGACGTTCTCACCGGCCTGGCCCTCGTCGAGCAGCTTGCGGAACATCTCGATGCCGGTGACCGTGGTGGTGGTCTTCTCGGTCTTGATGCCGATGATGTCGACGGTCTCGTTGACCTTGAGGACACCACGCTCGATACGACCGGTGACGACGGTGCCACGACCGGTGATCGTGAAGACGTCCTCGATCGGCATCAGGAACGGCTTGTCGACGTCACGCTCGGGCTGCGGGATGGACTCGTCCACGGCCTTCATGAGGTCGAGGAGCTTCTCGCCCCACTCCTTGTCGCCCTCGAGCGCCTTGAGCGCCGAGACGCGGACGACCGGCAGGTCGTCGCCCGGGAACTCGTACTCGGTGAGGAGCTCACGGACCTCGAGCTCGACGAGCTCCAGGATCTCCTCGTCGTCCACCATGTCGGCCTTGTTCAGGGCGACGACGATGTACGGAACGCCGACCTGGCGGGCCAGGAGCACGTGCTCCTTGGTCTGCGGCATCGGGCCGTCGGTGGCGGCGACCACCAGGATGGCGCCGTCCATCTGCGCGGCACCGGTGATCATGTTCTTGATGTAGTCCGCGTGACCCGGGCAGTCGACGTGGGCGTAGTGACGCGACTCGGTCTGGTACTCGACGTGCGCGATGGAGATGGTGATACCGCGCTGGCGCTCCTCGGGAGCCTTGTCGATCTGGTCGAAGGCCGAGGCCTCGTTCAGGTCCGGGTACGCGTCGTGCAGCACCTTGGTAATGGCGGCCGTGAGGGTCGTCTTACCGTGGTCGATGTGACCGATGGTGCCGATGTTGACGTGCGGCTTAGTCCGCTCGAACTTCGCCTTCGCCACTGGGGTCCTCCTGTGGAGTGGTTCTGTACGCCTTGGTTCATCGGCGCCAGGTGATCTTTGCTGGGGTGCCGCCCGCGGGGGTCTTCCCTTGCGGGCCGACCCCCGACGGTCGGTGTCAAGCCTAAAGCGTGTGAACGCGGTGCGTTAAACGCGGTGCGTTACTCGCCCTTGGCCTTCGCGATGATCTCCTCGGCGACGTTCCGCGGAACCTCGGCGTAGGAGTCGAACTGCATCGAGTAGCTTGCGCGACCCGAGGTCTTGCTGCGGAGGTCGCCGACGTAGCCGAACATCTCCGACAGGGGCACGAGGCCCTTCACGATGCGGGCACCGTGACGCTCCTCCATGGCCTGGATCTGGCCACGGCGGGAGTTGATGTCGCCGACGACCTCACCCATGTAGTCCTCGGGCGTGGTGACCTCGACGGCCATCATCGGCTCGAGGAGCACGGGCGAAGCCTTGCGCGCGGCCTCCTTGAAGGCCTGCGAGCCGGCGATCTTGAAGGCGAGCTCGGAGGAGTCGACCTCGTGGTAGGCACCGTCGTGCAGGATCACACGGACGCCGGTCATCTCGTAACCGGCGAGGATGCCGAACTGCATGGCCTCCTGGGCACCCGCGTCGACCGAAGGGATGTACTCCTTCGGGATGCGGCCACCGGTGACCTTGTTCACGAACTCGTACGAGGACTCGCCGCCCTCGATCGGCTCGATGCCGATCTGGACCTTGGCGAACTGACCCGTACCACCGGTCTGCTTCTTGTGCGTGAAGTCCACGCGCTCGACGGCCTTGCGGATCGTCTCGCGGTAGGCGACCTGCGGCTTGCCGACGTTGGCCTCGACCTTGAACTCACGGCGCATGCGGTCGACGAGCACCTCGAGGTGCAGCTCGCCCATGCCGCCGATGATGGTCTGGCCGGTCTCCTCGTCCGAGTGGACCTGGAAGGAGGGGTCCTCCTCCGCGAGGCGCTGGATGGCGACACCCAGCTTCTCCTGGTCGCCCTTGGACTTCGGCTCGATGGCGACCTGGATGACCGGCGCCGGGAAGTCCATGGACTCCAGGATGACCGGGTTCTTGTCGTCACAGAGCGTCTCACCGGTGGTGGTCTGCTTGAGACCCATCACGGCGATGATGTCGCCCGCGCCCACCGACGCGATCTCCTCACGCTTGTTCGCGTGCATGCGGTAGATCTTGCCGATGCGCTCCTTCTTGCCCTTCACGGAGTTCAGGACGGAGGAGCCGGCGTCGAGGCGGCCGGAGTACACGCGCACGAAGGTGAGCTTGCCCAGGTGCGGGTCGCTCATGATCTTGAACGCGAGGGCCGACAGGGGCTCGTCGTCGGACGGCTTGCGCTTCACGACCTGCTCCGGGTCGCCGACCGCGTGGCCCTCGATGGCCTCGATGTCGAGCGGGGAGGGGAGGTAGCGCACGACCGCGTCGAGCAGGGGCTGGACGCCCTTGTTCTTGAACGCGGTGCCACAGAACACCGGGGTGACCGTGGTGTTGTCCGGGTTGCCGGAGGCGATGGTGATGCGGCGGATGGCCGCGTACAGCTGCTCCTCGGTGGGCTCGGTGCCCTCGAGGAAGAGCTCCATCATCTCCTCGTCGTTCTCCGCGACGACCTCGACCAGCTTGCCGCGGTACTCCTCGGCGAGCTCGGTGTGGGTGTCGGGGATGTCGACGACGTCGTACATCTCGCCCTTGGTGGCCTCGGCGGACCAGACCAGGGCCTTCATGCGGACGAGGTCGACGACGCCCTGGAAGTCGGCCTCGGCACCGATCGGGAGCTGCATCACGATCGGCGTCGCGCCGAGGCGCTCCGTGATCATGTCGACGCAGCGGAAGAACTCGGCACCGGTGCGGTCGAGCTTGTTGACGAAGCAGATGCGCGGGACGCCGTAGCGGTCCGCCTGACGCCAGACGGTCTCGGACTGCGGCTCGACGCCGGCCACGCCGTCGAACACCGTCACAGCACCGTCGAGCACGCGCAGCGAACGCTCCACCTCGACGGTGAAGTCGACGTGACCCGGCGTGTCGATGATGTTGATCGTGTGGTCGACGTCCTCGAGCGGCCAGTGGCAGGTCGTCGCGGCGGACGTGATCGTGATGCCGCGCTCCTGCTCCTGCTCCATCCAGTCCATCGTGGCAGCGCCGTCGTGGACTTCACCGATCTTGTACGAGACACCGGTGTAGAACAGGATCCGCTCGGTGGTGGTCGTCTTGCCCGCGTCGATGTGGGCCATGATGCCGATGTTGCGCACCTTGGCCAGGTCAAGCGAAGTGGTAGCCATAAGGCTTCAGTCTTCTCTCGGTCTCGATGTGGGTTGCGACTACCAGCGGTAGTGCGCGAAGGCCTTGTTGGACTCGGCCATCTTGTGCGTGTCCTCGCGCTTCTTGACCGAAGCACCGAGGCCGTTCGAGGCGTCGAGGAGCTCGTTCATGAGGCGCTCGGTCATGGTCTTCTCGCGACGGGCGCGGGAGTAGCCGACCAGCCAGCGCAGCGCCAGGGTGGACGCGCGACCGGGCTTGACCTCGATCGGCACCTGGTAGGTGGCGCCACCGACACGGCGGGACTTGACCTCGAGGGACGGCTTGACGTTCTCGAGGGCGCGCTTCAGCGTGACGACCGGGTCAGCGCCGGTCTTCTCGCGGAGGCCCTCCATGGCGCCGTAGACGATGCGCTCGGCGGTGGAACGCTTGCCGTCCAGCAGGATCTTGTTGATCAGCGAGGTGACAAGAGGAGAGTTGTAGACCGGGTCGATGATGACCGGGCGCTTCGGGGCGGGGCCCTTACGAGGCATTCTTACTTCTCCTTCTTGGCGCCGTAGCGGCTGCGAGCCTGCTTGCGGTTCTTGACACCCTGGGTGTCGAGCGAGCCGCGGATGATCTTGTAACGAACACCCGGCAGGTCCTTCACACGGCCACCACGCACGAGCACGATGGAGTGCTCCTGCAGGTTGTGTCCCTCACCCGGAATGTAGGCCGTGACCTCGATGCCGCTGGTCAGACGCACACGCGCGACCTTACGGAGGGCCGAGTTCGGCTTCTTCGGGGTGGTCGTGAACACACGCGTGCAGACGCCGCGGCGCTGAGGGGAACCCTCGAGTGCGGGCGTCTTGTTCTTCTCGACCTTGTCCTGCCGGCCCTTGCGGACCAGCTGCTGGATCGTAGGCACTACTTCTCCGGTTTCTGTGTGCCGTTCGGTACAACTAACCTGGAACGTCACCGACCCACGCGGTCGGGTGTGTCGAATCGCGCGGACCTCCGCCGGGGGGCGGAAAGGGGCGCTGATTGCGGTGGCCGGTCTCGGATCCGGTGCGGTTGAGGACACGCACACGGCTCCGGGCACACCCCAGGCACAAGGCTTGAGCGTACCTATCGCATGGACTCCGGTCAAAACAAATGCCCACGCGCGCGGCCGCCCGACGGGCCGCGCGGGGCGCGCGCGGGACCGGCCGCGGGCGGGGGCCGGTCCCGGGCGGTCAGTCCTGGGCGGTCAGTCCTGGGCGGCGCGGCGCGACTCACCCGCGGGGCGCGACTCGCCGGCCTTGGGCTCGGGCTCCAGGAACTGGTGGACGACCTTGACGAAGACGTCCATCCGCTCGTCGGGGACGCCGAGCCAGCGCGCGAAGTCCTCCATGGTCGGCTGCCAGTCGCCCGGCGGCAGCAGGTCCGCCGCGAGCGGCAGCTCCTCCGGGGTCACACGGCCGGACCGGATGAGCATGTCACGGACGGAGACCCCGAGGAGCGGGGCGATCCTGCGCATGGTCTCCAGGTCGGGCATGCTCTGGCGCTGCAGCAGCCGGGTCACGGCCGCGCGGTGGACGCCCGCCTCGTCGGCGATCCGGGACTTGCCGCCACCGCGGGGGCTGTCGATGTCGTAGCCGCGCGCGCGCATCAGGCCCTCGACCCAGCCCGCGAACTCGTCGAGCCCTTGAGTGCTCATGTGTACCGCTCTCCCTGTTTATTCCCCCACCCTTCGGGCCCCTCACTGTAGCGTGCTTGCGCGCACGGAATTACGTGCTTTCGTGCGCGCAATCGTGTCGAATCGGTAAAGGGGTCTTCACAAAGGTAGTTGCGAGCTCGCACGCAACATGTCTATGTTGCTGAGCGCCGCACTCGTCGGCCTCACGAGTCCCAAGGGCCCCATGGGTCCCAAGGACAGCGGGGCCCGGAACGTGGAGATCCTTGTGCACCAGTCCGACCCCACCCCCTGGCAGGCCGCCGCCGCGTGCGCCGGCCTCTCCCCTTCCGTCGTCTTCTCCCGGCGCGGCAAGGAGGCGGCCCCGGCCCTGCGCGCCTGCGCCGTCTGCCCCGTCAGCCGGGAGTGCGAGGCCGCGGTCGCCCCCGCCGAGAGCTGGTTCGACGGCGTCTGCGCGGGCCGGCTGTGGCGCAACGGGCGCCCGGTGAAGCCGCGCCGCCGCCGGGGCGCGCCCGCCGCGTCCGCCGCCACCGCGCCCACCGCGCTGGAGGCCGCCCTGGACGCGGCCGCCGCGACCCTCGCCCCGGCCGCCCTCGCCCCCGCCCGCGCGCTCGCCGGCTCCGCCGCCGGGGGCACCCGTGGCTGAGCAGTCCTCCTCGTCCGCCGATGCGAGCACGCGTACGGGTACGGGTACGAGCCCGGGCGCCGGTGCCGGTGCCGGTGCCGGTGCCGACGAGCGGGTGCTGCGCGACGTCGTGCTCTGGGCCGCCTCCCTCGTACGCCAGTTCCCCGAGCTCTCCGAGGAGCTCGCGCCCGGCCGCAGGGCCCCCGCCGGCAGTGCCCCGCGCGCGCCGCACGCGGGCCGGGACGAGCTGATCCGCACCGAGCGGCGCGAGGCGCTGCTCCTCGAACAGCGGCACGGCCTGGCCGTCCCCGGCCACGGCGCCGCGCCGATCCGGCTGCACGTCTCGGACGCGATCCGCGACATCACCGACGGGGTGGTGGAGCTGGAGGAGGCGGTCTGCGCCCGGCTCGCCCTGCCGCGCCCGCGCCGGGCCGGGGTCGTCGAGCGGCTGCGCCGGGTGGTGGGCCTGCTCGACGAGATCGCCGGCCACCCCGTGCTGGCCCGGCACGTGCGGGACGAGGTGCGCCGGATGGCCCGCCGCTGCGCCCGCACCCTGGGCGAGGCGGAGACGGTGGTCCGGGTGTCCGGGCGCTGCCCCTGGTGCGACTCGGTCTCGCTGCGGGCCTTCCCGGACCGGCGCGCGGTGCTGTGCGTGAACCCGGCGTGCGTGTGCACGGACCCGGCCTGCGGCTGCCAGGACGACCCGGCCTACCGGCACCTGTGGGCCGAGGAGGCCTGGGCGGAGCTCGCGGACGCGTCCGGGGCGCGCCCGGAGGAGATCGAGGCCGCGATGGACGACACCGAGGAGACCGCATGCTGAGCGCGACCGCGCTGTCCCTGCCCCTGCCGGCCCTGATCCCGGGCCCGCTCGCCGCCGCGGAGGCGGGAGTCGCCCCGGCCACCATCCGCAAGTGGGTCCAGCTGGGCCACCTGCGGGCCGCCGGCAAGGCGGGCCGCGCGCAGCTGTTCCGTCTGGAGGACGTCTTCGCGGCGGAACGCGCGGCCCGGCGGAAGCCCCGTACCGCGTAGCACCACCCCATGGCGACGGAGCGCCCCTGTCTCGTACGGAGACGGGGGCGCTTCGTCGTTTGTGCCCGGGTGCCCGCGGTCCCGCATGTCAGAACACCGCGCGGGCGGCCAGGGCAGTCACGGCGATTCCGGCCGCCGCCCCCGTCACCAGGGCGGCGATGCCCGCCGCCCGGCCGACCCCCTGGCCGTACGGAATGTCCGGCACGATCTTGTGCAGCACGGGGGCGACCACCAGGACGAGGCCGAAGCCGACGCCGAGGCGTGCGTACGTCTCGGCCGCGCAGCCCGCCTGGAAGCGTCCCCCGCAGCCGCCCGATCCGCCGGCGAAGCCCGTCACGACGAGGAACAGCGCGCCGGCGTACACCGCGCCGAACAGCACCGTCACCGCGAAGTCGACCCGCCGCACCCTCCGGGCGCTCACCTCTTCGGCTCTCATCCCTCCGGCTCTCATTCCTCCGGCTCTCATTGCTTCAGGAAGGCGTGGAGCGAGTCGGCCATCGCGTCGACGAAGCGGTCCCGGACCTCCTCGGGGACGCGGTCGAGGGAGAGGTACGGGTTGAGGTCCTCCAGCTCGACCAGGAGCAGCTCGCCGTCGGGGGCGCGGCAGGCGTCGACGCGCTGGATGCCGTGGTCGAGGGTGTTCCAGGCGATGAAGCGGCGGGCGAAGTCGAGGTCGGCGGCGGTGGGTTCGTACGGCTCCAGGACCCAGCGGCGCTCCGGGTCGGGGGCGTGGAGGGCGTACTGGAAGCGGTCGTCGACGAAGTAGAAGGACACCTCGTAGCGGAAGTCGATCCGGGGCTGGACGAGCACCTCGCCGTACGAGAGGTCCGCGAGGCGCTCGTACGGCACGAACTCGAGCCCTATGGAGTCGGCGCCGGCCTTGGGCTTGACGGCGTACTGCCGCGCCTCGGGGAGCCGGCCGAGGTCGGCGGCGCGGTCGACGGTGGGGATGACCGGGTATCCGGCGGCGGTGAGGTCGAGGAGGTACTGCTTGCCGGCCATGTCGCCGCGGCCGTGCAGCGGGTTGTAGACGCGGGTGCCGTGCGCGCGGGCCCGGGCGCGGAAGTCCTCGTGGGCCTCCTGGTAGTGGAGGACCGGGCCGCTGTTGCGGACGACGACGGCGTCGAAGGCGTCCATCAGGGCGGCGGCGTCGCGCGGGTGGCAGAGGGCCAGGTCGAAGCGTTCGCGCAGCCGGGCGGTGAGGGCGATGTCCTCGTCGCAGTAGCGGCGGCCGCGGGCCGGATAGGCGAGGTCGGTGACGTAGAGGAGACGGGGGCGGGCGGCGGGGACGGCGGACACGGGCGGCTCCTCCTGGGGTTCGGGGCCCCCAACCTATCGGGCGGCACCCGCCCCCGGAAGAGCGTTCTCCCAGGTCAGAACGGGTGCGCCCGGCGCTCGGGCGACCTGTTCCGAATTCGATCCCGGAACTAGTTGCGTGCGCGCACGCTCGTCTGTCACAGTTGGTGCAGCGGCGGAGCTGTGCCCGCGAGACGGGCCGCGGCTCCGCCGTTCGCCGTCCGGGCGCGCTCCGCGCCCCCCGCCCCTCCCCCGCGTCGAGCGCCCCGGACGGCCCCCGTACCACCCGCCACTCCCGCCCCCGTCTCCCGAGGAGCACCGTCATGACCACTCCCCCGAGTGCGTTCCCGGACGTCGAGAAGCTGGTCGTCGACGTCCTCAAGGCCGACCCGGCACTGGCCGGCGCCACGATCGCGGCCCAGGCGCCCGCCGGCTTCGACGGCACCCAGAGCGCCGTCTTCGTCAACCGCCGCGGCGGTGCCTGGATCGGCGACCTGCACCTGGACAAGCCGCTGGTCGAGTTCGAGGTGTACGCGGCGACCAAGCCCGCGGCGCACGTCCTCGCCAACGCGGCCCGCAAGGCGCTGCTCGACAAGATGGGCAAGCAGCTGGGCAACAGCCTCGTCCAGGACGTGGAGGAGATGGACGGGCCGCGCTGGATGCCCGACTACCTCTACCGGGGCGCCAACCGCTACCTCGTCGTCATCCAGCTCTCCCTGACCGTCGCACCGTAACGGTCGCGCGCACCGCGCACCCCACAGACCAGGCCTCGCCGGACCGACCGGCGGGGCCTTTGCCGTACCCGGCCCCGGAAGCCCTCCGGACCGGTGCGGTGCCCCACCCTCGCAACCCTCTCACCAAGGAGAACCCCACCATGGCAGGAAACAACGCCGCCGAGATCCGCGTCGCCGGTACCGGCAAGCTCTTCATCGCCGACGTCGGCACCGCCGCCCCGGTCTTCGGCGCTACCTCGCCGGCCGACACGGACTGGGCGAGCTGGACCAACCTCGGCTTCACGACCGGTGACGGCGTCACCTTCTCCAAGAAGGACAAGCTGGAGGCCGTCGACTCCTGGCAGTCGGTCTCCCCGGTGCACTACATCTACTCGGCCCGTGACCTCTCGCTGAAGTTCTCCCTGCTCCAGTTCAACGAGGACACCCTGAAGCTCTTCATGGGCGGCGGCCAGGTCGAGAAGGACGGCACGCCGGCGGACACCTACAAGTACGAGATCGCCGAGCGTCCGTACGTGGACACCCGCGCCCTCGGCCTGGAGTTCACCGACGTCAAGGCCGGCGGCACCACCGCGGTCACGTACCGCTTCATCATCCCGCGCGGCCAGGTGACCGCCACCGACGACATCAAGCTGGCCCGCAAGGCGGCGTCCACCCTGGGCATCACCTTCAGCGCCATGTCGAACGGCGACGGCAAGCCGCTGGCCACCTTCTTCATGAAGGACAGCCAGTACGCCGCCTGATCCACCCCCCGGGGCGGGACGGCACACCGCCGTCCCGCCCCACCCCCTCTCCTCCTCTTCATCCCCGCGCACCACGCGATCAAGGAGTACGCACACCATGGCCCGTTTCGACGTCAACGCCGCTCGCGCCCAGCGACTGGAGGCTCACGGCCGCACCTGGTCCTTCGAGCTGGACGGCGAGTCCTACACGCTCCCCACCGAGCTGTCCCGCAAGACCGCGAAGGCGCTGCGCAAGCTCGACGACAACGACGTGGACGGGCTGCTCGAACTCCTGATGGGTGCGGAGCAGTACGCCCGCTTCGAGGAGCACGACATCACGATGCAGGACGTCGCCGCCATCCTGGAGGCCTACGGCAAGGAGACCGGGCTCGGCCTGGGGGAAGACTGAGCCTCGTCGAGTTCGTCGACGAACACGCCGAGGCCCTTGAGGCGGACCTGCTCCGCTACTACCGGACCGACCTGCTCGACTGGCACCGGGGCGAGCTGTCCAGCCGGCGGCTGATGATCCTCGTCAAGAACCTGCCCCGGGACAGCGCCGTGCAGCGCGAGCTGCACGGCGAGGCGGCGGAGTGGTCGATCTCCGACCACCTGCTCGCCGCGACGGTGGACCACCTGGCCGTCGCCAACTGGATGTTCCAGTGCGTCAACAGCGACGAGGACGGCGAGACGCCCGATCCGCCGAAGCCGGTCCCCCGGCCGGGAGTGGCGGACGAGGACGAGGACGGGGCGGACGAGAACCCCTCGGCGGAGGGGACCGGCGACGAGTCGGTCTCCCCGCTCGCGCTCGCCCGCTTCTTCGGCTGACGTCCACCCGCTCGTGCCGGACCCCCGAGGCCCCCGGAGCCCGTTCCCCTCAGGGAGCGGGCTCCGGGGGCGCTTCCGGTGCTCGCTCGGCGGCCAGCTCCTCCTCCAGGGCCCTGGCCCGCTCGGAGAGCCGGCGCCCGCGCGCGCCCGCGCGCGCGTCCTGCGGGGGCACGTGGTCGAGCGGCGGCACGATGGGCCGGCCGCCCTTGCCGCGGACGACCTTGCGGACGGGCTGGGCGTTGCGGCGGGGCCGGCCGGGCTCGGCGTCGGGCTCCGGCTCTCGTACGGGTTCGGGCGCGGGCTCCGGGCCGAGCTCGGGCTCCGGATCGGACCCGGGGTCCCGGTCCGGCTCGGGCTCGGGATCGCGGTCCGGCTCCTGCTCGGGCGTCGGCTCCGGCTCGGGGCGCTGTTCGAACAGCTCGCGCTCCCGGCGCACCCGCTCCTCTGCCTGGACGACCACGGCCGGCGGTTCGAGCAGCCGGGCGAAGGGCAGCGGGATCACCCGGGCCCCGGTCCCGTCCTGCGCGTCGGTGCGGCGCTGGGGCCGCCGGATGCCCCGCGCGTCACCCTGGCCCTGGGCGTACGCGTCGGCCACCCGCTTCTCGTACTCCCGCCGGATGCGCGGGAGTTCGTCGGAGACGGCCTCGGCCCACCCGGCGGTGAAGGCGGCCGTCTCACGACGGTCCACCTCGGCGCGGGGCAGTACCACCAGATCCTCCGGGGCGAAGCCGTCGACGTGGACGAGCTCGGCGAGCCGCGCGAAGAGATGGGGCAGATCCGGATGGGATTCGAGCCAGTCGACGACCCGCTCCCGCCGGTTAGCGCCCGGCTCCGTGTCCATGCGTCTGCACTGCCTTCCAAACCCCCTGGGGTTCCCCCGCGCGCCCCTCGCGCCCCGTCGCCCCCCTGACTGTGTCAGGTCCGGGGAACGCGTCCCCCAGAGTACCCCGGTCGAACACCAGCCCCGATCAAGGCCCAACCCCAGGGGGAACGGGGCAAGGAGACACGCCGTCAGAGGTTTGCGGCTCGACAAACATCGAACAGGTGTTCCACAATCTGTTCGCACAGAAGTTCGATAACGTGGTGCCCCCGCCTCACTCCGCGGCGCCGCCACGCACGCACGGGCAAGCAACGGAAGGCAGGCGTCCATGACTCAGCAGGCCGGGGCATCGCGACCGCACATCCCGCTCCAGGACCGCCTCGCCCAGCTCCTGAACGGACCCGCCGCGCTCGACAAGAGAGCGCTGCTGGGCACCCTGCGCGCCGAGGTCGACCGCCGCGAGGCGGCCGCCTACGCGGCCGGCTGGAACGACGCCCTCGCGACCCTGCGCCGGAGCGACGACGCCTGACCGCCCGCCCGCCCCCTCCCCGCACGAGCCCCTGCCGAGTTCCCCGCGGCAGGGGCTTTTCGGCGCTTGGCCGTCACCGGCCGGAAAGCGGAGTAATCCATGGCAGAGCCAACGATCAGGGACGTCCTGGACAAGGTCGCCGAGCTCAAGGGCGACCTCGAGACCGCCACCGTCAGCGTGAAGAACGTTGAGATGCAGCGGATGACCGACAAGGAGAAGAAGGAGGCCGAGGACAAGAAGCGGGAGGAAGAGGAAAAGGCCCGCAAGGACGGGAAGGACGTCCCCGAGGACCCCAAGGTCACGATCTCCAAGTTCAAGGCCTCCCTCATCGAAGCCGATCCGAAGATCCTCACCGAGCGACACCTGCCGATGAACTTCATCACGAAGTTCGACTCCATGCACGAGGAGCTCAGCAAGCAGCTGTCGAGCGAGCTCTGGGAGGCCGCCGGTTTCGACACCATCGGCGCCGCCGTCGAGAAGGTTCACGAGAACAACGAGAACGCCTGGAAATACTGGGTCGCCGCCCTCGGCAGCCTGGTCATCCCGGCGATCCTCGGGGGCATAGGCCTGGTACTGCTCGCCAGGTTCACCACGATCCAGCGGGCCATCCAGGGCGGCTTCTTCAACATCGTCTCGTTCCTCAGCCGCGGCCGCGTCGCAAGCGGTCAGATCATGGCCAGAAACGACAACGGCGACGGCTGGGGCCTTCAGCCCAGGACGCATGTCGAGGAGCGCGAACGGCTCGCCGCCGCCGGCGTCCCCATCGCCAACCTCCCTGACGAGCAGAGGCTGCGCACCCTGCGGGACGCGATGGGGAGCGTCAACTCCAAGATCACGACCTTCAACACCGAGGTCCGCAAGCTTCCGAGCGCTCGCTCGCTCGAGAAGACCGCGACGGCCGTCGGCAAGGTCAACACGGCGATCTCCGCGGCCGTTCCCACGAAGATGAACGCCGTCGCCGAGAAGCTCGTGAAGCTCGCCGAGGCTTCGGAGAAGTACAAGGAAAACCCGGTCGACCTGAAGGAACTGGGCAAGTTCAACAAGCTCATCGACAAGTCCAAGCCCAGCAGGGTCGCGGAGCTCGCCCGGGCGACCGGAAAGCTCGCCGGTGCCCAGCGGCACTTCAAGCCGGAGAAGCTCCCCGATGCCGGCAACCTCCGGACGGCCGCACGGGCCGCCAACGACCTCGCCGAGGCGGGCGGAAACGTGACCCAGGCCTTCAACAACTTCCGCATCGCCGTCCAGCGCGCCGACGACACCCTCTGAGACCCCACCCCGAAAGGAGGTAACCCATGTCCCTCGTCAAGTCCCTCAAGGGCGCATCCGACGGCCTGCGCACCCTCAAGACCCAGGCCTCCGGCGCCGGCAGCTCGGTCAAGAAGGTCGGCGACGCCGGCAAGGCCGCGTCCGGGCAGCTCAAGAACCTCAAGACCAACGCCCAGGGCTCCAACTCCCAGCTCAAGAACCTCAAGACGTCCTCCGACCAGGCCGAGAAGGCCATGTCGAAGGCGGGCAGGACCGCCGAGTCCGCCGGGAAGAAGCTCGGCAAGTACGAGTCCGGCGCCGGCAAGGCCGCCAAGGGTCAGGACAAGCTCAACAAGTCGATGAAGGGCAACTTCCTCGCCCGCCTCATCGACCTCTTCATGCCGCTGATCGAGAAGATCGTCGACATGGCCCTGCAGTCGAAGACGATGCAGAAGATCCTGAAGAAGGCCTTCGACGCCATCAAGACCGTGATCAGCTCGGTCATGAAGGCCGTCGGCCCGATCATGAAGAAGGCCGGCCAGCTGATCAAGACGGTGTGGAACGGCATCAAGAAGGCCGTCTCCACCGTCGTCAAGGCGGTCGCCACCGTCATCAAGACCTACGTGAAGATCTGGAAGACGGTCATCACCACGGTCATGAAGGCGATCAAGACCGTCGTCGGCGCCGTCTGGAAGGGCATCAAGGCCGTCATCACCCCGGTGGTGAACTGGATCAAGACCGCCATCCCGAACGCCTTCCGGGCCGTCAAGGACAAGATGTCCTCGATCTGGAACGGCCTCAAGGACATCGCGTCCCGGGCCTTCGAAGGCATCAAGTCCGGCGTGTCCGGCCCGATCAACGCCGTCATCGGCCTGATCAACCGCATGATCAGCGCCGTCAACGGCGTCAAGGTCAGCGTCCCCGGCTGGGTGCCGATCGTCGGCGGCAAGACCTTCGGCGTGAACATCCCGACCATCCCGATGCTCGCCACCGGTGGTGTCGTCATGCCGCGCGCCGGCGGTGTCCCGGCGATCCTCGCCGAGGCCGGCGAGGCCGAGGCCGTCCTCCCGCTGTCCAAGCTGGACCGGCTGCTCGCCCTCACCGCCCGCCGCGCCCGCATGTCGGCGCAGCTGCACGGCGGCAAGGGCGCCGGCGTCGGACTGCACATCGAGCACTACCACGCGGCCCGCGGCAGTGACCCGCAGGCCACGGCCGACGCGCTGATGTACCTGGCGAAGGCCCGCGGATGAGTGCCGCCGCGATCCGCATGCCGGCGTTCGGGCGCGTCACCCCGGTGATGAGCTCGCTGGGGCGGGGCGCGGAGGCCGCGGGCGGCGCGATGAAGCGCTTCCAGGGCGACGTCCAGCAGGCCGCCGGGAACATGGCGAAGCTCGTCTCCGAGATCCGCACCGCCGGCACCTCCGTCCGCACCCTCGGCTCCACCGCCTCCGGCGCGGCCGGCTCGGTGCGCCGGATCCAGCGCTCCAAGGCCGGCGCCGGCATCAAGAAGCTGGGCACCGCAGCCGGCAAGGCCCGTACCGCCGCCGGGAGGTTCGGGCCCGCGGTCGGCGGGATCCTGGCCGTCCTCGCGCCGATGCTGCCCGTCGCCGACGTCATCACCAAGCTGATGGAGACGTACGGCACCGTCATGACCGTCGCCTCCGTCGCCATGACCGGGGTCAACCTCGCCATGCGCGCCAACCCGATCGGCTTCCTCGTCGGCATCCTCGTGCCCGTCGCCGCCTGGTTCATCGAGTACGCGATGCAGACCGAGACCGGGCAGCGGATCATGAAGCAGGTCTTCCAGGCGGTCCTGAAGGGCTTCCAGGCCGTCTGGACGTTCCTCCAGCCCGTCATCAAGGCCATCGGCACCGCGGTCGGCACCTACGTCAAGGCGTACCTCGCGCTGTTCAAGGCCGCCCTCAAGGGCATCGGTTCCGCGATCGACGGCATCCGGAGGATCGGCAGCGCCGTCTCCTCCGCCGCCGGCGCCCTGCGCGGGATCGCCTCCCGCACCATGGGCGCGATCAAGAGCGCGGTGAAGCCGGTCCTGACCTTCGTCACGGAGAAGATCCCCGGCTTCTTCCGGCACGCCAAGGACGCCGTCGCCAAGGCCCTGCGCGGCATGGGCGACCTGATCAAGGGCGCCCTCAGCGCCGTCCTCGGCGTCGTCAAGGGCCCCATCAACGGGCTCATCGCCTTCGCCAACTGGATCATCGACGGCCTCAACAAGCTGAGCGTCAACATCCTCGGCAAGAAGTTCGGCGTCGACATCGACAAGATCCCGATGCTCGCCGAGGGCGGTGTCGTCTTCCCCGGCGCCGACTCCGCGCCGCGCATCGACCCGCTCACCGTCCTGGAGGCCCGCCGGGTCCCGGCCGTCACCGAGGCGCCCCGGACGCCGCACCGCATCCGGGACTTCCACGAGGACCCGGGTGCCGGGCCGCGGGCCGTCGCCGAGGACCTGCTCTTCCTCGCCGGCGCCCACTGCTGAGCCCACCGCTGGGCCGACCGCTGCCCCGGGCCCGCCGCCCGGGCCCCGGCCCGTACCCCGCTCCCGCTCCCGACACCCCCTCAGAAGTGAGGTGACGGCCCCATGGCCGAGACCACCACCGCATACGCCGGAAACGCCTTCACCGCCGACCTCGCGCCCGGCTCGCTGATCACCCAGGACGGGCAGATCCAGTGGGCCGGGCTCCTCATCGGGCCGGGCACGCCCTTCGCCGTCGACCGTTCCGGTCTCCAGGGCTGGGAGGACCTGCCCGAGTACGACTCCTCCGACGCCGAGCGGCCCACCTCGCACGGCGCGTGGCCCGGCTCCCGCTACGCCAAGCCGCGCAAGGTCGGCGGCACCATCGTGCTGACGCCCGAGTACGACGGCGTGCCCGAGGCGCTGCGCGCGCTGCGCCAGTCCCTCGCGCTGCTCGACGAGGAGCGCTGGCTCACCGTCCGGCTGCACGGCGAACTCCTCGCCGTACGCGCCCGGATCGCCCAGCGGGTCGTCCCCGCCGACCAGGGCTTCGCCACCCAGGGCAGCTCCCGGATGTCCATCCAGTGGCTGGCCTCCGACCCGCGCCGCTACGCCGTCAACGAGCAGTCCGTCTCCACCGGCGCACCGCAGCCGGAGAGCGGGCTGACCTGGCCGCTGACCTGGCCGCTCGACTGGGGCCAGGCCACCTCCACCGGCGACACCGTCGCCGAGAACACCGGCTCGGCCGCCACCCACCCGGTGATCGTGTTCCGCGGCCCCTGCTCGATGCCGAGCGTCACCGACCGCACCAGCCGGCGCCGGCTGCGGTACGCGATCGACCTGGCCGCCGGCGACCAGCTCACCGTGGACACCGCCAACGGCACCGTGATGCTCAACAACACGGCCTCCCGCCGGCACACCGCGATGGCCGACTCCACGCCGGAGGAGCTGTTCACGCTCGACCCCGGCCGCAGCGAGCTGTCCTTCCGCCCCGACTCGGCGGCCCCGGAAGCCGTGATGACCGTCCACTGGCGCAGCGCCGAGTGGTGACCCGGTAACCCCCGTTCCCTTCCCCTCCCCACCGAGAGGCACGAACCATGACCGTACGGGCCGCCTGGCTCCAGTCCACGGGCCAGACCCGCGAGGACACCCGCCTCACTCTCGCCGCCCTGCTCACCCCCAGTGGCCAGAGCGAGCTGGAGACCCCGCTGCGCTCCCGCCCCGGCATCCTGCCGGGCGGCTTCCAGCTCACCCAGGCCGCGCCGATGCAGTGCACCATCGGCACCGGCCGCGCGATCGTCCAGGGCAAGGACACCAACCAGGGTGCCTATCTGGTGGCCGCCGTCACGCCCGAGACGCTGACCATCGAGGACGGCAACGCGCAGTACGACCGGATCGACCTGATCGAACTGGTCGTGCTGGACGACCAGTACGACAAGACGGGCGTCACCGGCGCCTCGATCCGGCTGGTCAAGGGCGAGCCGGCGGCCGTGCCGGTCGCCCCCGCCAGCCCGAGCGGCAGCGCCCTGCCGCTCTACACCGTGCTGGTCAAGAAGGGCACCTCCGCCGGCACCGGCGGCATCACCTGGACCGGCACCGGCAGCAACGTCACCACCCAGCACTGGCCGGTCGTCGCGCTCGGCGGCATCCTGCCCGCGAGCGGCTTCAAGGGCGCGTACGCCGGCCAGTACCGCGACACCAGCGGCGTGCTGCAGCGCTGGGACGGCACCACCTGGGTCTCGTACCCGAAGGCCCTCGGCGGCGTCGCCCCCAGCAGCACCGCCACCGGCGGCTACACCGGCCAGTACCGGGACACCTCCACGGGCCTCCAGCGCTGGGACGGCGCGGCCTGGCAGTACACCGAGGGCACCGCGAAGATCCTGTTCGGCGCGACCCAGTACCTGTCCACCCAGCAGCAGAGCGTGGCGCCCGCCGCCTGGACCGTGATCACCCTGCCGACCGTCGAGATCGACGACGGCACCGGCTGGAACGGCACCCACACGTACACCATCCCGCGCACCGGCTGGTGGCGCGTCGGCGGTCACGTCAGCTGGGCGAACGACGGCCAGACCGGCATGCGCGGCGCCCGGATCGTCACCGGCGGCACCGGCCAGCCCCGGATGACCTGGCTCATCCCGGCCGGCAACGGCGCCGTCACCGTCGGCGGCCAGGGCCTGATCCGGCTCGCCGCCGGCACCACCGTCCAGCTGCAGGGCTACCAGTCGCACACCGCCGCCGTGAAGACGCTCGGCGGCTCCGGCTACGGCTGCACGCTGCACGCCGAGTGGATCAAGGCCTGACCCGTCCCCGTCCCTCCCGCACCACCGAACGGAGAACCCCATGAACCTGCGCAGCAGCTGGGTCGCCGAGACCGGCCAGACCCGCGAGGACACCCGCCTCAACCAGATCGGCGCGACCACGCCCGTCAACCCCGTCCAGGTCCGCTCCGGCATCCTGCCCGGCTCCTACGGCGGCCCCCACCGCCTGTCCGGCTTCTGGACCGAGGGCACCGCCCTCATGCAGGTGACGGTCCACGAGGGCCGCGCCGTCATCCAGGGCGACATCTCCCAGGGCGTCTACCCGGTGGCCCTCACCACCCCCGAGGTGCTCACCGTCGCCCCGGGCACCGACCAGCCCCGCAAGGACCTGCTCGTCATCCGGATCTACGACAGCCTGTACGACGGCCAGCTCCGCCAGGAGGCCAAGGTCGAGATCATGCAGGGCACCCCGGGCAGCCCGGACCGCCCGGCCGCGCCGCCGCGCTCCCTGCCGCTGTACGAGATCGCCGTCCCGGCGAACGCCAGCGCCGGCACCGGCGGCATCCAGTGGGGCAGCGCCCTGAAGGACCTGCGCACCCCGGTCGTCTCCATCGGCGGCATCCTGCCCGTGGAGGGCGAGGTGCTGCCGGGCGGTTACCCGGGCCAGTACCAGGACACCGTCAACGGCCAGCTGCAGCGCTGGGACGGCGGCAAGTGGGTGTCGTACCCGGAGGCGCTCGGCGGCATCGTCCCGACCAGCGCCGGCAACGTGCCGGGCAGCTACATCGGCCAGTACCGCGACACGACCGGCGGCTCGCTCCAGCGCTGGGACGGCACGACGTGGAAGCCGGCCGTCCTGCCGGGCCCGTACTTCACCGACACCTCCGACTACGGCGAGACCGCGTCGAGCACGTACGTCAGCACCCTCACCGCGGGTCCGGCGAACCCGGTGTCGCTCACCTTCACCGCCCCGGCGTCGAAGAACGTCCTCGTCTCCTTCGGCGCCCGCATCCGCTCGCGCAACGACCTCTACGCGTACGTGGCGCTCCAGCTGAGCCAGGGCACCACCGTGATCCAGCAGCCCAGCGACGAGCTGGCGGCGATCTGCGCGAGCGACAACCAGATCTCCACGGCCAGCGCGCGGCGCCTGTCGGGCCTGACCCCGGGCGTGAACTACACGCTCACGGCCTACTACCGGATCGTCGCCAACACCGCCGGGGTCAAGGGCGGTTTCGACAACGTCTTCATCCGCGTCGACCCGCAGTTCTGACCGGTCGCCCACCCCTTCGAGAGGAGACACCATGGCCCTGCGCAGCGGCTGGCTGCAGCCCACCGGCCAGACCCGGGTGACCACCCGCCTCACCGCCCTCGGCGCCACCACCCCGGTCGACCCGGTCGCCTCCCGCTCCGGCATCCTGCCGGGCTCGCCGAACGGCACGTACCGGGTGAGCGGCTACTCCCTGACCCCCATCGGTCCGATGACCGCGAACCTCTCCTACGGCCGCGCCGTCGTCCAGGGCCCCAACTCCCGGGGCGCCTACCCCGTGAGCCTCGACGCGGACATGCCCCTCACCTTCGCCGACGGCGACCCCTTCAACCCGCGCCTCGACCTGGTGGTGCTGCGGGTGTACGACGCGGAGTTCGACGGCCAGACCCGCAGCGAGGCCACCGTCGAGATCCTCCAGGGACAGCCGAAGGCCGTGCCCGAGGCGCCGCAGGCACCGGCCACCTCCCTGTCGCTGTTCCGCGTCCTGGTGCCCGCCGGCTGCTCCGCCGGCACCGGCGGCATCCCGTGGACCACCTCGCTCACCGACCTGCGCACCACGACGGCCGGGGTCGGCGGCATCCTGCCGGTCTACAACAACGCGACGGTGCCGGGCTCCTACCCCGGCCAGTACCAGGACAACAACAACGCCCGCCAGCTCCAGCGCTGGGACGGCACCGCCTGGATCCCGTACCCGAAGGACATCGGCGGCATCGCCCCCAGCGGCTCGCTGTCCACCGGCAGCTACACCGGCCAGTACCGGGACAACGCCGGGGTCCTCCAGCGCTGGACCGGCACGGCCTGGGCGAACTACCAGCCGCCGGCCGAGACCGAGGCCACCACGACCGGGGCCACCCCGCTCACCGGCTGGGGCCTGGTCGGCTTCACCGCCCGCCGGACCAAGAGCGGACTGTGCACCGCGACCGTCACCGTCACCCGCACCGGCGCCCAGATCAACGTCAACAGCGCCGGCAACTTCGACGACGAGGCCGTCTGCGTCCTGCCCGCGGGCTGGCGCCCGGCCCTCCTCGTCGAGGCCCCGGCCTGCGACGGCTACGGCAACGGCGGGGCCACCGTCAACACCTCGGGCCAGGTCGACCTGCGCACCTGGTCCTCCAACGGCGCCCTCGTGCCCGGCCGCAACATCCGCATCTCCGCCACCTACGTGCTCTGAGGAGGCTCGTCATGGCACTCGACACGCCCTACCGGGCCATCTTCTGCGATCTGCTCACCGACCAGACCCTCGACATCCTGCCGCTGCGGGACGTCTCCATCGACGACTACATCGGCAAGGCCGGCTCGCTGTCCGGCACCATCCCGATCCCCAACGCGGAGATCGCGGACCGGGTCAAGAAGGTCCGCGAGGGCCGCACCGCGGTCTACCTGGAGCGCGGCGGCGACCTGTGGTGGGGCGGCATCGTCTGGACCACCACCCTGCAGTCCAGCGGCCGCGGGGTGCTCACCCTCGGCGTGCAGGCGGCGACCTTCGACTCGTACGCGAGCCGGCGCCGGATCCGCACCGACATCTCCTTCACCACCCCGACCGACCAGCTGGACATCGCCCGCCGGCTGTGGAGCGAGCTCGACCTCCAGGACGACCCCACCGTCCCGCCGGAGGAGGGCCACCAGCCGCGCCGGCTCGGCATCACCTTCGGCGAGGAGAAGTCCCCCGAGAACAAGGGCCGGCGGACCGCCTCCTGGCGCCGGGGCGACGAGACCGTCTACCTGGAGGCGCTCGACCAGCTCGCCGCGCTCGAGGACGGCTTCGAGCACCAGATCCTGGTCTACCGCGACCCCAACGACGGGCGGCGGATCCGACAGCTCCGGCTCGGCTCCCCCAAGATCGTCAACGGGGCGACCGACCTGGTCTTCGACCGGCCCGGCTCGATCCTGTCGTACTCCTTCCCGTACGACGCGACCCGCGGCGGCACCACGGCACTGGCCCGCGGCGCCTCGACCAACTCCAACGCCGCCGCCGAGTCCCGGCCGATCGCCTCCACCCAGCAGTACGCCAGCGACCTGCTCGCGGACGGCTGGCCGCTGATCGACCTGTCCTCGGACCACAACGAGGTCACCGACACCCTCACCCTGGACTCGCTGGCCAAGCGCGAGCTCGACGAGGCCCGCGGCACGGTCGTGATCCCCGCGATCAGCATCCACCTCGGCGGGATCGTCCCGCCCGCCCTGCTCGGGCGCATGGCCCGCATCCGGATCACCGACGAGTGGTTCTCGGAGGGCCTCGACACCCGGTTCCGGATCATCGGCGTCAAGGTCACTCCCCCGGAGCGCGGCCGACCCGACACCGCCGAGCTCTACCTTGAGGAGGCCTGATGCCCAAGCTGCCCGAGGACATCATCGACCGGCTCAACCAGATGGAACGCCGGCTCAAGGCGCTGTCCACGGCCGTCAACACCCGTCCCGCGGTCAACGAGTTCCGCCCGCCGGTCACGTCCGACAGCATCACGGTCACCCGCCCGCTGTTCCGCGTCTTCGACGGCTACGGTCACGAGATCTTCTCCGACGACATCATGACCGGCGGCCTCGCCCGGCCGTGGCTGCCGCTGATGCCGCCGCTGCCGGCCGAGACGACCAAGTGGCCGTCCACCAGCAGCACCGCCTTCACCACCATCGCCCGCTGCTCCAACCCGATCTGGCAGCCGAAGCTGCGGCTCGCCATCAACACGGCGGCCTCCTCGGGCGCCAGCGGCCAGGTGAGGGTCCTCGTCGACGGCGTCGCCTTCGGCCCCACCGTCACCGCCGGCACCACCTACGACTACACCGGAGTGCTGCCCGGCGACATGAAGACCCGGTTCGGCCAGACGATGACGATCGAGGTCCAGGCCGCCCTCACCACCACCAGCGGCACCGTCTACGCCCAGCCCGTCCTCATCCACGGCAAGCAGACCTGAGGAGCCCCGCCGTGAACATCGACCCCACCCAGCCCTGGGGCGTGGCCATCGACTACGCCGGCCGCGCGACCGTCACCGAGTCCGGCCACACCTTCGCCATCCACGTCCACGACAACAGCCTCGGCTACGTCCTGGAGCGCGACCCGGTCACCGGCCAGTACCCGCCGGTGTACGTCTCCGCGCAGTGCGCCGAGACCGGCACCGGCGACGTCGTGCTGCGCGGCTCCGGCCTGGTCACCGTGCCCGGCCAGAACGGCATGCCGGTCGTGCCCGACCCGACCGCCGTGCAGAGGGCGGTGGCCGCCGCGCTCGCCGACTTCGAGACCCGCCGCGCCGGGTACGCCGCCCTGTGCGCCGACTGGGCCCCGGCCCCGGAGCCGCCGGCGCAGCCCGCGCCGTAACCCGGCCCCGTCACCCCGCTCCCGTACGCCCCGCGCCGCCCCGACCGGCCGGGGCTTTCCGCATGTCTGGAGGCCCTCATGGCCGCACCACTCTCCGCGGACCGGCTCGTCGCCGCGCTCCGCGCCGAAGGCGTCAAGGTCGTCGAGCACGACGGCTGGCGCACCCACGACCGCAACGGCCATGGCTCCTGGGGACCCGTGGCCGGTGTGATGATCCACCACACCGTCTCCAGCGGCACCGCGAACACCGTCGCCCTGTGCTACGACGGCTACGCCGGCCTGCCCGGCCCGCTGTGCCACGGCGTCATCGCCAAGGACGGCACCGTGCACCTGGTCTCCGCGGGCCGCGCCAACCACGCCGGCGGCGGCGACCCGTCCGTGCTCCAGGCCGTGATCAGCGAGACCTACGGGGTACGGCCCCCGGTGCCGCGCGAGCACCAGGGCAGCGCCGGCGCCGTCGACGGCAACTCCCGCTTCTACGGCTTCGAGTGCGTCAACCTCGGCAACGGCTCCGACCCCTGGCCCGCCGAACAGCTCGACGCCATCGAGCGGGTGTCCGCCGCCCTGTGCCGGGCCCACGGCTGGGGCGCCAAGTCCGTCATCGGGCACTCCGAGTGGTCCGACTGGAAGAACGACCCCCGCGGCTTCGGCATGCCGGGCATGCGCGACCGGGTGCAGAAGCGCCTCGGCAAGGCCCCGGCCGCGAAGCCGACCGCGCCCGCCAGGCCGGCCCCGCCGCGCTACCAGCCCTTCCCCGGCACCGCCTTCTTCAGGACCACCCCGAGCTCCCCGATCGTCACCGCGATGGGCCGCCGGCTGGTGGCCGAGGGCTGCGGCCAGTACCAGGTCGGGCCCGGCCCGCGCTGGTCCGAGGCCGACCGCCGCTCGTACGCCGCCTGGCAGCGCAAGCTCGGCTTCCGCGGCTCGGACGCCGACGGCTGGCCGGGCGCCACCTCCTGGAACGCGCTCAAGGTCCCGTACACCGCCTGACTCCCCCCACCGCACGCAAGGAGAACCACCGATGACCGAAGCCGCCAAGCGGACGGCCCGCACCCTCGTGCAGACCGCCGTCGGCATCGCCGTCGTGCTGCCCGCGATCGTCGACGCCGCGGGCATCCCCGAGACCCTGCCCTGGGTCGCGGGGGCGCTCGCCGTCGCCGGCGCCCTCACCCGGGTGATGGCCCTGCCGGCCGTCCAGCGACTGCTGCCGTCCTGGCTGCGCGTGGAGCCGGGGGCGGCCGATGACCGAGCCTGACCCGAACGACCCGGTCGCCGTCGCCCTCGAACTGGAGCGGCTGCGCGGCACCCTGGAGGCCGGCTTCGCCCGGGTCGACGGCTCCCTCGCGCTGCTCGTGCAGCGCAGCGACCAGACCGACAAGCAGCTCGCCGACCACGAGTCCCGGCTCGACGCCCTGGAACGGGCCCGCTGGCCGCTCGCCTCGGTCGCCGCGCTCACCGCGAGCGCCGGCGTGCTGCTCGCGGTCTGGGAGCTGGCGAGCCGCTGACCCCGCACGCCGAAGGGCGGCACCCCGTGCGGGGTGCCGCCCTTCTTGGCGTTTCTCGCTACTTACTGGTTGTACGGACCGTAGTCGTAGTCCTCCAGCGGAACGGCCTGGCCGGAGCCGGTGCCGAACGGCGAGTAGTCGATGTCGTCGTAGCCGACGGCCGAGTACATCGCGGCCTTGGCCTCCTCGGTCGGCTCGACCCGGATGTTGCGGTAGCGGGACAGACCCGTACCGGCCGGGATGAGCTTACCGATGATGACGTTCTCCTTGAGGCCGATGAGGCTGTCGGACTTGGCGTTGATCGCCGCGTCCGTCAGGACTCGGGTCGTCTCCTGGAAGGAGGCGGCCGACAGCCAGGACTCCGTCGCCAGCGAGGCCTTGGTGATACCCATCAGCTGCGGACGGCCGGAGGCCGGGTGGCCGCCTTCCTGGACCACACGACGGTTCTCGGTCTCGAACTTCGAGCGCTCGACGAGCTCGCCCGGCAGCAGCTCCGCGTCGCCGGACTCGATGATCGTCACGCGGCGCAGCATCTGCCGGATGATGATCTCGATGTGCTTGTCGTGGATCGACACGCCCTGCGAGTTGTAGACCTTCTGCACCTCGCCGACCAGGTGGACCTGGACGGCGCGCTGGCCGAGGATGCGCAGCACGTCGTGCGGGTTGGTGGCACCCACGGTGAGCTTCTGGCCCACCTCGACGTGGTCGCCCTCGCCCACCAGGAGACGGGCACGCTTCGAGATCGGGTAGGCCGTCTCGTCGGTGCCGTCGTCCGGGGTGACGACGATCTTCTTGGTCTTCTCGGTCTCCTCGATGCGGACGCGACCGGCCGCCTCGGAGATCGGGGCGACACCCTTGGGCTGACGCGCCTCGAAGAGCTCGACGACACGCGGCAGACCCTGGGTGATGTCGTCACCGGCCACACCACCGGTGTGGAAGGTACGCATCGTCAGCTGGGTACCGGGCTCACCGATGGACTGGGCGGCGATGATGCCGACCGCCTCACCGATGTCGACCAGCTTGCCGGTGGCGAGCGAGCGTCCGTAGCACATGGCGCAGGTGCCGACGGCGGACTCACAGGTCAGGACCGAGCGGGTCTTGACCTCCTCGACGCCCGCGGTGACCAGCTGGTCGATGAGCACGTCACCGAGGTCGACGCCGGCCGGGGCCAGCACCTTGCCGTCGACGACGACGTCCTCGGCGAGGCAGCGCGCGTACACGCTGGTCTCGACGTCATCGGCCTTGCGCAGCACGCCGGCCTCGTCCTTGGCCGCGATCCGCAGCTTCAGACCGCGGTCGGTGCCACAGTCCTCCTCGCGGATGATCACGTCCTGCGAGACGTCCACCAGACGACGGGTCAGGTAACCCGAGTCGGCGGTACGCAGGGCGGTGTCGGCGAGACCCTTACGGGCACCGTGGGTCGAGATGAAGTACTCGAGCACGGAGAGGCCCTCGCGGAACGAGGCCTTGATCGGACGCGGGATGGTCTCGTTCTTCGCGTTCGACACCAGACCACGCATACCGGCGATCTGCCGCATCTGCATCATGTTTCCTCGGGCACCCGAGTCAACCATCATGAAGATGGGGTTGGTCTTGGGGAAGTTCGCGTTCATCGCCTCGGCGACCTCGTTGGTCGCCTTGGTCCAGATCGCGATGAGCTCCTGCGTGCGCTCTTCCTTGGTGATCAGACCGCGCTCGTACTGCTTCTGGACCTTCTCGTCCTGGGCCTCGTAGCCCGCGACGATCTCCTTCTTCGCCTCCGGGACGACGACGTCCGAGATGGCGACGGTGACGCCGGAGCGGGTGGCCCAGTAGAAGCCGGCCGCCTTCAGGTTGTCGAGCGTCGCCGCCACGATGACCTTGGGGTAGCGCTCGGCGAGGTCGTTGACGATCTCGGAGAGCTGCTTCTTGCCGACCGAGTAGTCGACGAACGGGTAGTCCTCGGGCAGCAGCTCGTTGAAGAGCGCACGGCCCAGGGTCGTCCGCAGACGGAACGAGTCACCCTGCTGCCACTCCGGCTCGCCCTCCTCGGCGACCGGGGGGACCCAGCCGCGCGGCGGAACGGTGCCGATCGGGAAGCGGATGTCGATCTGCGACTGCAGCGACAGCTCGCCGGCGTCGAAGGCCATGATCGCCTCGGCCGTGGAGCCGAACGCGCGGCCCTCGCCCTTGACGTTCCGCAGCTCGCCGTCGGTGGTGAGGAAGAACAGACCGAGGACCATGTCCTGGGTCGGCATCGTCACCGGGCGGCCGTCGGCCGGCTTGAGGATGTTGTTCGAGGACAGCATCAGGATGCGGGCCTCGGCCTGCGCCTCCGCGGAGAGCGGCAGGTGGACGGCCATCTGGTCACCGTCGAAGTCCGCGTTGAACGCGGTGCAGACGAGCGGGTGGATCTGGATGGCCTTGCCCTCGACCAGCTGCGGCTCGAAGGCCTGGATGCCGAGGCGGTGCAGCGTGGGGGCACGGTTCAGCAGCACCGGGTGCTCGGCGATGACCTCTTCGAGGACGTCGTACACGACCGTGCGGCCGCGCTCGACCATCCGCTTCGCCGACTTGATGTTCTGCGCGTGGTTCAGGTCGACCAGGCGCTTCATCACGAACGGCTTGAAGAGCTCGAGGGCCATGGCCTTCGGCAGACCGCACTGGTGCAGCTTGAGCTGCGGGCCGACGACGATGACGGAACGCGCCGAGTAGTCGACACGCTTGCCGAGCAGGTTCTGACGGAAACGACCCTGCTTGCCCTTCAGCATGTCGCTGAGGGACTTCAGCGGACGGTTGCCGGGGCCCGTGACCGGGCGACCGCGACGGCCGTTGTCGAAGAGGGCGTCGACCGCCTCCTGGAGCATCCGCTTCTCGTTGTTCACGATGATCTCGGGGGCACCGAGGTCGAGCAGACGCTTCAGACGGTTGTTGCGGTTGATCACACGGCGGTACAGGTCGTTCAGGTCGGAGGTCGCGAAGCGGCCACCGTCCAGCTGCACCATCGGACGCAGGTCCGGCGGGATGACCGGCACGCAGTCGAGAACCATGCCCTTGGGGCTGTTCGCGGTCTGCAGGAACGCGGAGACGACCTTGAGGCGCTTGAGCGCACGGGTCTTCTTCTGGCCCTTGCCGGTGCGGATGATCTCGCGGAGCTTCTCGGCCTCCTCCTCGAGGTCGAAGGACTCCAGGCGCTTCTGCAGCGCCGCGGCACCCATCGAGCCGTCGAAGTAGGTGCCGAAGCGGTCGCGCAGCTCGCGGTAGAGCAGCTCGTCGCCCTCCAGGTCCTGGACCTTGAGGTTCTTGAAGCGGTTCCACACCTCGTCGAGGCGGTCGATCTCGCGCTGGGCGCGGTCACGGAGCTGCTTCATCTCGCGCTCGGCGCCCTCGCGCACCTTGCGGCGCACGTCGGCCTTGGCGCCCTCGGCCTCCAGCTCGGCCAGGTCGGCCTCGAGCTTCTTGGCCCGGTTCTCCAGGTCGGAGTCGCGGCGGTTCTCGATCTGCTGGCGCTCCACGGAGACGTGCGCCTCCAGGGAGGGCAGGTCGCGGGTGCGGCGCTCCTCGTCGACGTACGTGATCATGTACGCCGCGAAGTAGATGACCTTCTCCAGGTCCTTCGGGGCGAGGTCGAGCAGGTAGCCCAGACGCGACGGAACGCCCTTGAAGTACCAGATGTGCGTGACGGGGGCGGCCAGCTCGATGTGGCCCATCCGCTCGCGGCGCACCTTGGCGCGGGTGACCTCGACGCCACACCGCTCACAGATGATGCCCTTGAAGCGGACGCGCTTGTACTTGCCGCAGTAGCACTCCCAGTCCCGGGTCGGACCGAAGATCTTCTCGCAGAAGAGTCCGTCCTTCTCGGGCTTCAGGGTGCGGTAGTTGATGGTCTCCGGCTTCTTGACCTCGCCGTGGCTCCACTGGCGGATGTCGTCAGCGGTGGCCAGACCGATCCGGAGCTCGTCGAAGAAGTTGACGTCGAGCACTATGCGTCAATCCCTCTCAGGGTTGTTAAGGCTGTGGGTCTGATACGGGGGTCCTGGGGCCGGCGGGGGGCTCAGTGGCTGAGCCCCCGCACCGGACTCCCGTCAGACCTCTTCGACGCTGCTCGGCTCGCGCCGGGACAGGTCGATGCCGAGCTCCTCCGCAGCGCGGAAGACGTCCTCGTCGGTGTCGCGCATCTCGATGGACATGCCGTCCGAGGACAGCACCTCCACGTTGAGGCACAGGGACTGCATCTCCTTGATGAGCACCTTGAAGGACTCGGGGATGCCGGGCTCAGGGATGTTCTCGCCCTTGACGATGGCCTCGTAGACCTTCACGCGGCCGGTCACGTCGTCGGACTTGATCGTCAGCAGCTCCTGGAGGGCGTACGCGGCGCCGTAAGCCTCCAGCGCCCACACCTCCATCTCACCGAAGCGCTGACCACCGAACTGGGCCTTACCACCCAGCGGCTGCTGGGTGATCATCGAGTACGGGCCGGTCGAGCGGGCGTGCAGCTTGTCGTCGACCAGGTGGTGGAGCTTGAGGATGTACATGTACCCGACGGAGATCGGGTCCGGGAACGGCTCGCCGGAGCGGCCGTCGAACAGGCGCGCCTTGCCGGACGGGAGCACCATGCGCTCGCCGTCGCGGTTCGGGATGGTGTGCTGGAGCAGACCCGCGAGCTCGTCCTCGCGCGCACCGTCGAAGACCGGGGTGGCGACGTTGGTGCCGGGGGCGACCTGGTCGGCACCGATGGCCTGGAGGCGCTGCGCCCACTCGTCGGCGAGGCCGGAGACGTCCCAGCCGCGGCTGGCGAGCCAGCCGAGGTGGATCTCCAGGACCTGTCCCGGGTTCATTCGGGACGGGACGCCGAGCGGGTTGAGGATGATGTCGACCGGGGTGCCGTCCTCGAGGAAGGGCATGTCCTCGATCGGGAGGATCTTGGAGATGACACCCTTGTTGCCGTGACGGCCGGCGAGCTTGTCACCGTCGGTGATCTTGCGCTTCTGGGCGACGTAGACGCGGACCAGCTGGTTCACGCCCGGGGGAAGCTCGTCGCCCTCCTCGCGGTCGAAGACGCGGACGCCGATGACCTTGCCGGTCTCGCCGTGCGGCACCTTCAGCGAGGTGTCACGGACCTCACGGGCCTTCTCGCCGAAGATCGCGCGGAGCAGGCGCTCCTCCGGGGTCAGCTCGGTCTCGCCCTTCGGGGTGACCTTGCCGACCAGGATGTCGCCGGCGACGACCTCGGCACCGATGCGGATGATGCCGCGCTCGTCGAGGTCGGCCAGGACCTCCTCGGAGACGTTCGGGATGTCCCGGGTGATCTCCTCGGGGCCGAGCTTGGTGTCACGGGCGTCGACCTCGTGCTCCTCGATGTGGATCGAGGAGAGGACGTCGTCCTGCACGAGGCGCTGCGACAGGATGATCGCGTCCTCGTAGTTGTGACCCTCCCACGGCATGAACGCCACGAGCAGGTTCTTGCCGAGCGCCATCTCACCGTTCTCGGTGGCGGGGCCGTCGGCGAGGACCTGGCCCTCGATCACGCGGTCGCCCTCGGAGACGACGACCTTCTGGTTGACCGAGGTGCCCTGGTTCGAGCGGGAGAACTTGGCCAGGCGGTACGTGATGTAGGTGCCGTCGTCGTTGGCCACGGTGATGTAGTCCGCGGACAGCTCCTGGATGACACCGTCCTTCTCGGCCTTGAGCACGTCGCCGGCGTCGGTGGCGCAGCGGTACTCCATGCCGGTGCCGACGAGCGGGGCCTCCGACTTAATCAGCGGGACGGCCTGACGCATCATGTTCGCGCCCATGAGGGCACGGTTGGCGTCGTCGTGCTCGAGGAAGGGGATCATGGCGGTCGCGACCGACACCATCTGGCGCGGCGAGACGTCCATGTAGTCGACGTCGGCCGGGGAGACGTAGTCGACCTCGCCGCCACGGCGGCGGACCAGGACGCGCGGCTCGGTGAAGCGGAGCTCGTCGTTCAGGGTCGCGTTCGCCTGGGCGATGACGAAGCGGTCCTCCTCGTCGGCCGTGACGTAGTCGACCTCGTCGGTGACCTGGCCGTCGATGACCTTGCGGTACGGCGTCTCGATGAAGCCGAAGGGGTTGATCCGGCCGTACGAGGCGAGCGAACCGATCAGACCGATGTTCGGGCCTTCGGGGGTCTCGATCGGGCACATGCGTCCGTAGTGGGACGGGTGCACGTCTCGGACCTCGAAGCCGGCCCGCTCACGGGACAGACCACCCGGGCCGAGCGCGGACAGACGACGCTTGTGCGTCAGCCCGGACAGCGGGTTGTTCTGGTCCATGAACTGCGACAGCTGGCTGGTGCCGAAGAACTCCTTGATGGAGGCGACGACCGGCCGGATGTTGATCAGGGTCTGCGGCGTGATCGCCTCGACGTCCTGGGTGGTCATGCGCTCGCGGACGACGCGCTCCATGCGGGCCAGACCGGTGCGGACCTGGTTCTGGATGAGCTCGCCGACGTTGCGCAGACGACGGTTGCCGAAGTGGTCGATGTCGTCGGGCTCGACGACGATCTCGCTGCCGTTGGCACCGATGGTCTCGGTCTCGCCGGCGTGCAGCTTCACCAGGTACTTGATGGTCGCGATGATGTCGTCGGTGGTGAGGACACCCGCGTCCAGCGGCTCGTCGGCGCCGAGCTTCTTGTTGACCTTGTAGCGGCCGACCTTCGCGAGGTCGTAGCGCTTCGGGTTGAAGTACAGGTTCTCCAGCAGCGTCTGGGCGGCCTCGCGCGTCGGCGGCTCGCCCGGACGGAGCTTGCGGTAGATGTCGAGCAGCGCGTCGTCCTGGCCCTGGGTGTGGTCCTTCTCCAGGGTGGCGCGCATGGACTCGTACTCGCCGAACTCCTGCAGGATCTGCTCGGTGGTCCAGCCGAGGGCCTTCAGGAGGACGGTGACGGACTGCTTGCGCTTGCGGTCGATGCGCACGCCGACCATGTCGCGCTTGTCGATCTCCATCTCCAGCCAGGCACCCCGGGACGGGATGATCTTGGCGGAGAAGATGTCCTTGTCGGACGTCTTGTCGATGGAGGAGTCGAAGTAGACGCCGGGCGAACGCACGAGCTGCGACACGACGACACGCTCGGTGCCGTTGATGACGAAGGTGCCCTTGTTGGTCATGAGCGGGAAGTCGCCCATGAAGACCGTCTGGGACTTGATCTCGCCGGTCTCGTTGTTCGTGAACTCGGCGGTGACGAAGAGCGGGGCACCGTAGGTGAAGTCCCGGTCCTTGCACTCTTCGATCGAGTTCTTCGGCGGCTCGAAGCGGTGGTCGCGGAAGGTCAGCGACATCGACCCGGAGAAGTCCTCGATCGGGGAGATCTCCTCGAAGATCTCCTCCAGACCGGACTTCGTGGGGACGTCCTGTCCCGACTCAAGGGCGGCCTCGACGCGAGCCTTCCACGCGGCGTTGCCGAGCAGCCAGTCGAAGCTCTCGGTCTGGAGCGCGAGGAGGTTCGGAACCTCGAGGGGCTCCTTGATCTTTGCAAAGGAGATGCGCAGCGGGGCGGTGCTGGCGCCGTTGTTCGTATTGGTCGAGGCGTTGCGCGAGGCGGCCAAGAGGGGGTCCTTCCGAGGGCTCGGACTCACTGCGCGCGTACCGGTCCCTAGCGGAGCCCCGTGGAAGACGATGATCCGAATGGCCAAAAGGCCAGGTCAGAGTGGGTCGACCAGCGAAGCGGTTGCGAGGGTATGCCCCTGGTGACGGGCAGGGGACAGCTAACAGGCAGCGCAAAGGGTCAGTGTAGCCACTTGGCCCACTGATGTCCAGGGCGAGTTCTTCGCGACCCTCGTTGCTCTCAACTCCGCGATGCCTCGCGCCGTGCGGCGCACCTCGATACTGCCCGTTCGGTCGTCGATCCATGCCTCGGAATCGGATCGATGTGACGACGCGTCCTGAGAATTGCGCGGTCCGTGCTGTTCGTCAAGGCCCCCGCCGCTGCGCGGCGCACGGCGAAGATCACCTTACTCCGCTCCCCCGGGCCCGCACGACCGCCGCCACGCCGTCTCCGGGAACGCCGAAGGGCGACCACCCAGATGGATGATCGCCCTTCACGCTGCGAGCGTTACACGCCCTGCGAGAGTCGCTGACGCGACGAGGTGTTACTTGACCTCGACGGCGGCACCGGCGCCCTCGAGCGCCTCCTTGGCCTTGTCAGCGGCCTCCTTGTTGACCTTCTCGAGGACCGGCTTCGGGGTGCCGTCGACGAGGTCCTTGGCCTCCTTCAGACCCAGGGAGGTCAGCTCGCGCACGACCTTGATGACCTGGATCTTCTTGTCGCCGGCGCCGGTGAGGATGACGTCGAACTCGTCCTTCTCCTCAACAGCGCCACCCTCGGCGCCGCCACCGACCGGGGCGGCGACAGCGGCGACGGCCGCGGCGGCGGTGACGTCGAACTTCTCCTCGAAGGCCTTCACGAACTCGGAGAGCTCGATGAGGGTCATCTCCTCGAACTGGGCAAGCAGCTCGTCCTGGGTGAGCTTCGCCATGATGGGCGATCCTTCCACTAATTCGGCAGGTGCCGGATGTTCATGTGAGGCGGGCGTACTGACGGCCCGCTGTGACCCGTTCCGCCCGTATGGCGGTACGGATCAATGCGCGAGCCGAATTACTCGGCACCGCCCTGCTCGGCCTGCTTGGCACGAAGCGCCTCCGCGGTGCGGACGAACTTCGACGGCAGAGCCTTGAGGAGCGAGGCAGTCTGGGACTGCTTGCCCTTGAAGGCGCCGGCCAGCTTGCTGAGCAGAACCTCGCGGGACTCGAGGTCCGCAAGCTTCTTGATGTCGTCGGCGGAGAGAGCCTTACCGTCAAGGACACCGGCCTTGATGATGAGGTTCGGGTTCTCCTTGGCGAAGTCACGCAGAGCCTTCGCCGACTCCACCGGGTCACCGGTGACGAAGGCGACCGCCGTCGGACCAGCGAAGTGGTCGTCCAGCGCGGTGATCCCAGCCTGGTTGGCCGCAATCTTGGTCAGCGTGTTCTTCACCACGGCGTACTGGGCGTTCTCACCGAGGGAACGGCGCAGCGTCTTGAGCTGGGCCACGGTGAGACCCCGGTACTCGGTCAGCACGGCGGCGGTGGAGCTCTGGAACGCGTCCGCGAGCTCGGCCACCGATGCAGCCTTGTTGGGCGTCGGCATAGTGCGTCAGCCTCCTTCCGGGTGATGAGGACCGCTCAGAAGGGGCTGAACAAACGAAAACGCCCCGGGCGCAGGCGCACGGGGCTCAGCTCGACCGATCCGGAACGAAACGCACCGGGGCGGGAACTCTTCCACTGTCACCTGCGCGGGTCGCTCGCATCTCAGCGAATCCTTCGGCCACCGCGCCCTTGCAGGCACAGCGACGACCAGCGGTCTTTGGCTTCCTCAGAAGAGTACAGGAAGGGGTCGAGGAAAGGCAAATCGGGCCCCGCACCTTGGAAGGTGCGGGGCCCGATGACCGTCTAGCGAGCTTCAGAAGCTCAGACCGCGGCCGGGTCCTCCTCGACGAGGAGGTTGCGGGTGCGGTTGGCGTCGACCGGAATGCCGGGGCCCATCGTGGTGGTGATGGCGGCCTTCTTGATGTAGCGACCCTTGGCGGCGGACGGCTTCAGACGGAGGATCTCCTCCAGGGCCGCCGCGTAGTTCTCCACCAGCTTGGTGTCGTCGAAGGACACCTTGCCGATGATGAAGTGCAGGTTCGAGTGCTTGTCGACGCGGAACTCGATCTTGCCGCCCTTGATGTCGTTGACAGCCTTGGCGACATCGGGGGTCACGGTGCCGGTCTTGGGGTTCGGCATGAGACCACGCGGACCGAGCACGCGGCCGAGGCGGCCGACCTTGCCCATGAGGTCCGGGGTGGCGACGACGGCGTCGAACTCGTTCAGGCGCTGGCCCTTGGAGATCTCGTCGATGAGCTCGTCGGAGCCGACGATGTCGGCGCCCGCGGCGATCGCGGCCTCGGCACGGTCACCGGTCGCGAAGACCAGGACCCGGGCGGTCTTACCGGTGCCGTGCGGAAGGTTCACGGTGCCACGGACCATCTGGTCGGCCTTGCGCGGGTCGACGCCCAGACGGAAGGCCACCTCGACGGTGCCGTCGAACTTGGTGGTGGAGGTCTCCTTGGCCAGACGCACGGCCTCGAGCGGGGCGTACAGCTTCTCCCGGTCGATCTTGGCGTCGGCAGCCCGGAGGGACTTGCTGCGCTTCACTTCTGCTCCTGTGGGTTCAGGTGTGGAGTCGTGGTGCGGGCCAGCGCTTGGCCCTACCACTGGGGACTGCGAAGGACTGATCAGCCCTCGACCGTGATGCCCATGGAACGGGCGGTGCCGGCGATGATCTTCGCGGCGGCGTCCAGGTCGTTGGCGTTCAGGTCGGGCATCTTGGTGGTGGCGATCTCGCGGACCTGCGCCTCGGTGATCTTGGCGACCTTGGTCTTGTGCGGCTCGCCGGAGCCCTTCTCCACGCCCGCGGCCTTGAGGATCATCTTCGCGGCCGGCGGGGTCTTCGTGATGAAGGTGAAGGAACGGTCCTCGTAGACCGTGATCTCCACCGGGATGACCCAACCGCGCTGCGACTCGGTCGCGGCGTTGTAGGCCTTGCAGAACTCCATGATGTTGACGCCGTGCTGACCCAGCGCGGGGCCGACCGGCGGGGCCGGGTTGGCCGCACCGGCGTTGATCTGGAGCTTGATAAGCCCCGTGACCTTCTTCTTCTTGGGAGGCATAGCTCTCTCCGGGTCCTAGTGAGAGTTTTCAGCCGATCCATCCGGTCATCCGGATGGAGGCATACCGCACAACGATAACGGGTATAGCTGCGCGTCCAAAAACCGAGCAGGTCAGAGGGGCTGTGCAGCCCCTCTGACCTGTCCGGAAACTTGAGTCGTCAGTTCTTCTGGATCTGGTCGAAGCTGAGCTCGACCGGGGTCTCGCGACCGAAGATCTCGACGAGGCCCTTGACCTTCTTCGAGTCGGCGTTGATCTCGTTGATCGTCGCCTGGAGCGTGGCGAAGGGGCCGTCGGTGACGGTGACCGAGTCGCCGACCTCGAAGTCGAGCACCTGGACCTCGACCTTGCGGGCCGGAGCCGGCTTGCCCTCGGCCTCGGCGGCCTCGCGGGCGGCCTTCTCCTCGGCCTCCGGGGCGAGCATCTTGACGATCTCGTCCAGGGTCAGCGGGTACGGGTCGTAGGCGTTGCCGACGAAGCCGGTGACACCGGGGGTGTTGCGGACGACGCCCCAGGACTCGTTCGTCAGGTCCATGCGGACGAGCACGTAACCGGGCAGCTTGTTCTGCCGGACGTTCTTGCGCTCGCCGTTCTTGATCTGGACGATCTCTTCCTCGGGGACCTCGGCCTGGTAGATGAAGTCCTCGACGTTCAGCGAGACGGCGCGCTGCTCCAGGTTGGCCTTCACGCGCTTCTCGTAGCCCGCGTAGGTGTGGATCACGTACCACTCGCCGGGCAGGCCGCGCAGCTCCTCGCGGAGCGCGGCGATGGGGTCGACCGGGGCGGCGGGCTCGGCCTCGACCGCGTCCTCGACCTCGTCGGCCTCCTCGGCCTCTTCCTCGGCGGCCTCGATCTCGGCGACCTCGGTGCCGTCCTCGTCCTCGACGTCCGCGACCTCGTCGGTCTCGTCCTCGATCTCGACGGCGGCTTCCTCGGCGGCCTCGCCGGCCTCGGCGTCCGCAGCTTCGGCCTGGTCCTCGTCGGCCGCCTCGACGATGTCCAGCTCGTCCTCGACGGGCTCGGACTCGAAGGCGTCGTTCAGGTTCGCGTCAGACACGGTGGCTGCTTCTTCCTGCGCTACAGATGGGGTGGAACAAAAAGTCAGCCGAAGACGTACTTGACTGCTTCCTGGAAGCCATAGTCAATCACGGTCACGAGACCGATCATGATGACAACGAAGACAATCACCACAGTGGTGTACGTCGTCAGCTGGCTGCGAGTGGGCCAGACGACCTTGCGGAGCTCCGCGATGATCTGGCGGTAGAACAGCGCGAGACGGCCGAGAGGGCCCTTCTTTCCGCGCTTGCCGCCCTTCCGGGTCTTCTTGGACTCCGGCGCGGCATCCTCGGCATCAGGCATGTCGATGGAGCCTACGGCATCCGTCACGATGTCTCACCTGATTCCGGGTCGTGGCCGTGCCGCGCCCGGAATTGGAGCCGCACGGCGGTGCAAGGAGTACGTACATGCGCACACAACCTGGCGGTGTGTGTAGCAGGGCCGGAGGGACTTGAACCCCCAACCGCCGGTTTTGGAGACCGGTGCTCTACCAATTGAGCTACGACCCTTTGTGGTTCCCCCAACCTACCGCATCGTGAGATGTGGTCGGTGCGGGCCAACGAGCAGTGAGTGTACGTGGTCATGGGCCCCTACGTCGAACAGGAACCGCGCCGACCTGCCGAAGGGCGCCCGGCACGGCCCCGCGAACCGTGCGTACGACCGGGATTGACCGTTCCTGTCCGCTCCGTGAAACCTGTGTGCCGGGCCCGGACGGGGTCTGGGACGATGGCCGTATGAGCGCTGCTACCCCTCCCACCGAGCGCCGGGTCTCCGCCCGGATCGGTGCGATCTCCGAGTCCGCCACCCTCGCCGTCGACGCCAAGGCCAAGGCCCTCAAGGCCGCCGGGCGCCCGGTCATCGGCTTCGGCGCGGGTGAGCCCGACTTCCCGACGCCGGACTACATCGTCGAGGCGGCCGTGGAGGCCTGCAAGAACCCCAAGTACCACCGCTACACGCCGGCCGGCGGCCTGCCCGAGCTCAAGGCGGCGATCGCGGCCAAGACGCTGCGCGACTCCGGTTACGAGGTCGACCCGTCCCAGGTGCTCGTGACCAACGGTGGCAAGCAGGCCATCTACGAGGCGTTCGCCGCGATCCTCGACCCGGGCGACGAGGTCATCGTCCCGGCCCCGTACTGGACCACGTACCCCGAGTCGATCCGCCTCGCCGGCGGCGTCCCGGTCGAGGTCGTGGCCGACGAGACCACCGGCTACCGCGTGTCCGTGGAGCAGCTGGAGGCCGCGCGCACGGAGAAGACCAAGGTCGTCCTCTTCGTCTCCCCCTCCAACCCGACCGGCGCCGTCTACACCGAGGCCGAGACCGAGGCCATCGGCCGCTGGGCCGTCGAGCACGGCCTGTGGGTGCTGACCGACGAGATCTACGAGCACCTGGTCTACGGCGACGCCTCCGCCGTGTCACTGCCGGCGGTCCTGCCGGAGCTGCGCGACAAGTGCATCGTCGTGAACGGCGTCGCCAAGACGTACGCGATGACCGGCTGGCGGGTGGGCTGGATCATCGGCCCGAAGGACGTCGTGAAGGCCGCGACCAACCTGCAGTCGCACGCCACCTCCAACGTGAGCAACGTGGCCCAGGTCGCCGCGCTCGCCGCCGTCTCCGGCGACCTGGACGCGGTCGCCAAGATGCGCGAGGCCTTCGACCGGCGCCGCCAGACCATCGTGCGGATGCTCAACGAGATCGAGGGCGTCTACTGCCCGACCCCGGAGGGCGCCTTCTACGCCTACCCGTCGGTGAAGGCGCTGCTCGGCAAGGAGATCCGCGGCAAGCGCCCGCAGGACTCGGTCGAGCTGGCCGCGCTGATCCTGGACGAGGCCGAGGTCGCGGTCGTCCCGGGCGAGGCCTTCGGCACCCCGGGCTATCTGCGCCTGTCCTACGCGCTGGGCGACGAGGACCTGGTCGAGGGCGTGTCCCGGATCCAGAAGCTGCTCGCGGAGGCCCGCGACTGATCCGACGCCCTCCGGATTTTCGGAGGCGCTCCGACTGCCCTCCGCTTCTCGCGAAGCGGGGGGCAGTTTTTACGTTCGAGCAAGGTCCCGATCGGGGAATCGCCGTGCATACCGCCGTTCGGGTAAGGCAGGATCGGCCAATGGAGCACCCTTCCCGCGATCTCAGCACCCTGCCCAAGGCCCACCTGCACCTGCACTTCACCGGTTCGATGCGGCCCTCGACCCTGCTCGAACTGGCCGACAAGTACGGGGTGCACCTGCCGGACGCCTTGAAGAGCGGTACGCCCCCGCAGCTGCGGGCCACCGACGAGCGCGGCTGGTTCCGCTTCCAGCGCCTGTACGACATGGCCCGCTCGTGCCTGCGCGAGCCGGAGGACATCCAGCGCCTGGTGCGGGAGGCCGCGCAGGAGGACGTCCGGGACGGCTCGGGCTGGCTGGAGCTCCAGGTCGACCCCACCTCGTACGCGCCGCTGCTCGGCGGCCTCATCCCGGCCCTGGAGATCATCCTGGACGCGGTCGACGCGGCCTCCCGGGACACCGGGCTGGGGATGCGGGTCCTGGTCGCCGCCAACCGCATGAAGCACCCGCTGGAGGCCCGCACCCTGGCCCGGCTCGCGGTGCGCTACGCGGACCGGGGCGTGGTGGGCTTCGGGCTCTCCAACGACGAGCGGCGCGGCATGGCCCGCGACTTCGACCGGGCCTTCGCGATCGCCCGCGAGGGCGGCCTGCTCGCGGCCCCGCACGGCGGCGAGCTGACCGGCCCCTCCTCCGTACGGGACTGCCTGGACGACCTGCGGGCGGCCCGCGTCGGGCACGGCGTACGGGCCGCGGAGGACCCGCGGCTGCTGCGCAGGCTCGCCGAGCGCGGGGTGACCTGCGAGGTGTGCCCGGCGTCGAACGTGGCGCTCGGGGTGTACGACAAGCCGGAGGACGTGCCGCTGCGCACCCTGTTCGAGGCGGGCGTGCCGATGGCGCTCGGCGCGGACGACCCGCTGCTCTTCGGCTCGCGCCTGGCCGCGCAGTACGAGATCGCGCGCCGGTACCACGGCTTCACGGACGAGGAGCTGGCCGAGCTGGCGCGCCAGTCGGTGCGGGGTTCGGCGGCGCCGGAGGACGTCCGGGCGAAGCTGCTGTCGGGGATCGACGACTGGCTGGCGGCGCCGGCCGCGTGAGTCAGCCGATCCCCGCCATGAGGGTGCGGGCGATGGAGCGGGCGAAGGCGTCGAGGTCCTGCGGGGGCCGGCCGCCCGGGGTCATCTCCCAGGCGAAGGCCCGGTGCACGCAGGCGCCGAGGAGGAGGGAGGCCGCGGCGAGCGGGTCGGCGTCGGCCGCGATGCGCCCGTGCCGCTGCTCGGCGCGCAGGTACTCGGCGAGGCCCTCGATCGGCATGTGCGGGCCGCGGCCGAGCCCGCGCATGATCTCCTCGTGGCGCGCCTTGAGCTGCGGCTCGGCGTAGAGGGAGGCGGCCATCGGGAAGGTCTGCTCGTAGAAGAGCGCGGCGCGGCGGGCGATCTCGACCAGGTTCTCCTCGACCGTGCGGCCCTCGGGGTCGACGGCGAGGGTGCCGAGGAGGTCGCCGAGCCGGGGCAGCCGTTCGTTGAGGACGGTGACGAAGAGCTCCTCCTTGCTGGAGAAGTACTTGTAGAGCGCCGCCTCGGAGCAGCCGGCCGCCTTGGCGATCTCCTTGGTGGTGGTGCGGGCCAGGCCGGCGGTGTGCATGAGGTCCCGGGCGGCGTCGATGATCCGGGTCCGGGTCGGCTTCTGCTCCACGCATGCTCCCGATGGACGGCCTGACGGCTTGACGAGTGAGTGAGTGCTTACCCACCCTAGGGGTGAGTGAACACTTACCCACCCCGACAGGAGGGTGTGCCATGAAGCTCACCGTCTTCGGTGCCACCGGCGGCATCGGCCAGGAGATCGTCCGCCAGGCCCTCGACGCGGGCCACGAGGTGACCGCCGTCGTCCGCGACCCGGCCCGCTTCCCCGTCACCGGCCCCCGGCTCGACGTCTTCCGCTCCGACCTGTCCGACCCCGCGGCCCTGCGCCCTGCGGTGGCCGGCCGGGACGCGGTCCTCTCCGGCCTCGGCGCCCGCAACCGCGCCGACGCGGCCACCGGCGTCGCCGCCCGCCTGACCCGCGCCGTCCTGCGCGCCATGGAACCCACCACGACCCGCCGCCTGGTCGTGGTCAGCGCCGCGCCCGTGGGCCCGGTCCCGGAGGGTCAGGGCGTCGCCGACAAGGCGATGCTCGCGATCATCAACTCCGTCCTCAAGGACGTCTACACCGATCTGCGCGCCATGGAGGCCGAGCTCGCCGCGAGCGCGACCGACTGGACCTCCGTCCGCCCGCCGAAGCTGACGGACAAGCCGGCCACCGGCCGCTATCGCCGGGTGATCGGCGGCAACCCACCCCGCGGCCGCACCCTCGCCCGCGCGGACGTGGCGCACGCGATGCTGGCGACGGTCGACGACCCGGCGACGGTGCGGCAGGGCGTGGGAGTGGCGTACTAGAGCTCGACGCCGACGGTGACGGGCTCGTTGACCAGGGTCACCCCGAACGCGTCCCGCACCCCGGCGACGACCTCGCGCGCGAGGGCCAGCAGGTCCTCGGTGGTCGCCTCGCCGCGGTTGGTCAGCGCGAGGGTGTGCTTGGTGGAGATCCGGGCGGGCCCGGAGCCGTAGCCCTTGGTGAAGCCGGCCTTGTCGATCAGCCAGGCGGCGGAGGTCTTCATCCGCCCCTCCTCGCCCGCCGGGTACGCGGGCGGGGCGACGTCGGGGCCGAGCCGCTCGGCGACCCGGCCGAGGAAGGCCTCGTACTCCCCCGCCGTGAGGATCGGGTTGGTGAAGAAGGAGCCCGCCGACCACGTGTCGTGGTCCTCCGGGTCCAGGACCATGCCCTTGCCGGCCCGCAGCTTCAGGACGGTCTCGCGGGCGACGGCCAGCGGCACCCGGTCCCCGGCCTCGACCCCGAGGGCCCGCGCGGTCTCCGGGTACGCGATCGGCGCCGACATCCCACCGGCGTCCGCCAGCTCGAAGCGGACGCGCAGCACCACGTAACGGTCGGGCTGGTCCTTGAAGAGGCTGTGCCGGTACGAGAAGGCGCACTCGGCGTTCGTGAGGGTGACCGTCTCCTCGCCGCGCCGGTCGTACGCGACGACCTCGGTGATCGTGGCGGAGACGTCCTGCCCGTACGCGCCGACGTTCTGGATCGGGGTGGCACCGGCGGACCCGGGGATGCCGGCCAGGCACTCGATCCCGGCGAGCCCGGCCTCGACGGTCCGGGCGACGACGTCGGTCCAGACCTCGCCGGCGGCGACCTCCAGCCGGGTCCCGTCGAGGCTGAAGCCGGTGGTGGCGATGCGCAGCGCGGTGCCGTCGAAGCCCTTGTCCCCGATGACCAGGTTGGATCCGCCGCCGATGATCAGCAACGGGTCCCCGGCGGCGTCGGCCTCGCGGACCGCGGCGATGACCTCGTCGTCGGTGGTGGCGGTGACGAGCCGGGCGGCGGGGCCGCCGAGCCGGAAGGTGGTCAGGGGCGCGAGGGGGGCGTCGTGGAGGAGCTGCACGGGGACAAGGGTACGGGCCCCTCCCGAAGGGAAGGGCCCGTGTCGCTCGTCACGCTGCCGGCGTCACGCCAGCCGGACCACGGCCCGGCTCATGCCAAGCACCTTCTGCCCGGCGCTGGTCGCGGTGAGGTCGACGCGCACCTGCTGGTCGTCCAGCTTGGCGGCGACCTTGGCGGAGACCTCGATCACGGCGCCCTGGTCGTCGTTGGGGACGACGACCGGCTTGGTGAAGCGGACGCCGTACTCGACGACGGCGGCCGGGTCGCCGGCCCAGTCGGTGACGACGCGGATCGCCTCGGCCATGGTGAACATGCCGTGGGCGATGACGTCCGGGAGGCCGACCTCCTTGGCGAACTTCTCGTTCCAGTGGATCGGGTTGAAGTCACCGGAGGCGCCGGCGTACCTCACCAGCGTGGCGCGGGTCACGGGGAAGGTCTGCGCGGGCAGCTCGGTGCCGACCTCGACCTCGTCGTAGGCGATCTTCGCGGTCACGGTCAGGCCTCCTCGGGGGCGCGGGACACGAGCTTGGTCCAGGCGGTCACGACGTGCTCGCCGGTCTCGTCGTGGACCTCGCCGCGGATGTCCAGGATGTCGTTGCCGGCGAGGGACTTGATCGCCTCGATGGTGCTGGTCACCGAGAGGCGGTCACCGGCGCGGACCGGGCGGGTGTAGGCGAACTTCTGGTCGCCGTGCACCACGCGGCTGTAGTCCAGGCCCAGCTGCGGGTCCTCGATCACCTGGCCGGCGGCCTTGAACGTGATCGCGAACACGAAGGTCGGCGGGGCGACGACGTCCGGGTGGCCGAGGGCCTTGGCCGCCTCCGGGTCGGTGTACGCGGGGTTGGCGTCACCGACCGCCTCGGCGAATTCGCGGATCTTCTCGCGGCCGACCTCGTACGGCGCGGTGGGCGGATAGGTCCGGCCCACGAAGGACTGGTCGAGCGCCATGGCCTCGAAACCTCCTGCTCCTGGATCTCTTGCGTAGAAACGACGCGAGGCCGTCCCCGGCTGGGGACGGCCTCGTGTACGAGCCTGTTTAGCGCGTCTCGCGGTGCGCGGTGTGCGCGTTGCAGCGAGGGCAGTGCTTCTTCATCTCAAGACGGTCCGGGTTGTTGCGCCGGTTCTTCTTGGTGATGTAGTTCCGCTCCTTGCACTCCACGCAGGCCAGCGTGATCTTCGGGCGGACGTCGGTGGCAGCCACGTGAGTGCTCCTTGACGGACGGATGGGATGGACTGGGCCCCTCTCGTGTCGGAGACAGAGAGGGAACATGAAAGAGTAGCCGATCGCAGGACCGACCCCACAATCGGCTACCGTGTGTAGCGGTGACCGGACTTGAACCGGTGACACAGCGATTATGAGCCGCTTGCTCTACCGACTGAGCTACACCGCTTTGATGATTCGGATCCCGCCCGAAGGCGGGTTCCTCTTCACCAGAGCCCCAATACGGAATCGAACCGTAGACCTTCTCCTTACCATGGAGACGCTCTGCCGACTGAGCTATTGGGGCGAGCGAGGAAGACATTACACGGTCTGCGGCCCATCACCCAAATCCGTTTCCCGCACCCTCCCGGCGGCGCCTTCACGGAGGCTTCGCGGCGCCTTCCCGGCGGCCCCAGGACGCCCCCTAGGCCACTCGTGCAGTCATCAGTACGACTATTGCGCTCCTCCTCGTTGGCGGCTCCGGGCGCCCCTAGGCTCGGGCCCACGCTGCGTGATCTTGATCTTGGCGAGCCGTCTGCCCGGACCCCGAGGAGCCCGATTGTCAGCCGACAGCAAGCAGCCCCAGCCGTCGCCCGACGACCGCGCCCCGGCCACCGCCGCCGAGGCCGCGTCGCTGCTGCTCGCGAACGCGCGGCTGACCGACGGCCGGACCGTGGACGTGCGGCTCGGCCGCGGGCGGATCGAGGCCGTCGGCACGGCCGGCAGCCTGGCCGCCGTCGGCGCCCGCGTCGACCTGTCCGGCTATCTGCTCCTGCCCGCGCCCGCCGAACCCCACGCCCACCTCGACACGGCGCTCACCGCGGACACCCCGGGCCCCGTCTCGTACGCGACCGAGGAGGTCCAGCGCCGGGTCACCGAGGCCGCCCTGCTCCAGCTCGGGCACGGCGCGACGGCGCTGCGCGCCCATGTGCGGATCGGCGACGTGCACGGGCTCGGGCCGCTGGAGGCGGCGCTGCAGGCACGGCGCTCGCTGCGCGGGCTGGCCGACCTGACGACGGTGGCGACGCCCCGGCTGCTGACCGGGGCGGCCGGCGCCGACGGGCTCGCGATGCTGCGGGACGCGGTGAAGATGGGCGCCGGGGTGGTCGGCGGCTGCCCCGACCTGGACCCGGACCCGACGGGCTACGTGGAGGCGCTCCTGGAGGTCGCCGCCGAGCACGGCTGCCCGGTGGACCTGCACACCGACGGCGCCGACCCGGCCCGGCTCGCCCGGCTCGCCGCGATGGCCGGGGGGCTGCGGCCGGGGGTGACGATCGGCCCGTGCGCGGGGCTGGCGCGGCTGCCCGCCGAGCAGGCCCGCAGGGCGGCGGACCAGCTGGCGGCGGCCGGCGTGACGGTGGTCTGCCTGCCGCAGGGCGGCTGCGGGGCGACGGGGGCGCGGGGCACGGCCCCGGTGCGGCTGCTGCGCGCGGCCGGGGTGCGGGTGGCGGCCGGCGGCGGGGCGCTGCGGGACGTGTCCAACCCGGTGGGGCGCGGCGACCCGCTGGAGGCCGCGTACCTGCTGGCCTCGCTGGGCGGACTGCCCGCGCCCGAGGCGTACGCGGCGGTGAGCGGCGAGGCCCGGGCCGCGATGGGGCTGCCGGAGGTACGGGTGGAGGCGGGCTTCCCGGCGGAACTCCTGGCGGTGCGGGGCGAGCGGCTGGCGGGCGTGCTCTCCCTCGCGTACAGCCGGATCGTGGTGCACCGGGGGCGGGTGGTGGCGCGGACGAGTGCGGTGCGGGAGTACTGCGACTCGGCGGCGGCCCTGGACCTGCCCCGGCAGACCCGCCCGCCGCGGCCGGACTCGGGAGGCCCGGGCGGACCCGGCGTCGTACGGTCGTGAGTATGCGCGTAGTCATCGCTGGAGGACACGGACGGATCGGCCTGCGGCTGGCGCGGCTGCTCGCCGCGCGGGGCCACGACCCGGTGGGGATCATCCGCCGCGCCGAACAGGCGGACGACCTGCTGGCGGCCGGCGCCGAGCCGGTCGTGCTGGACCTGGAGGCGGCCTCGCCCGGGGACGTCAGACGGGTCCTGGAGGGCGCGGACGCGGCCGTCTTCGCGGCCGGCGCGGGCCCGGGCAGCGGCGCGGACCGCAAGGAGACGGTGGACCGGGCGGCGGCGGTCCTGTTCGCCGACGGGGCCGAGGCGGCGGGGGTACGGCGCTTCCTCGTGGTCTCCTCGATGGGCGCCGACGCCGGGCACCGGGGCGACGAGGTCTTCGACGCCTACCTCCGCGCCAAGGGCGCGGCCGACGACGACATCCGCTCCCGCCCGGGCCTCGACTGGACGGTCCTGCGCCCCGGCATGCTCACCGACGACGCCGGCACGGGCCTGGTCCGCCTGGAGGCCCACACGGGCCGCGGCCCGGTCCCCCGCGACGACGTGGCCGCCGCCCTCGCCGAACTCCTCGACACCCCGGCCACCGCCGGCCTGACCCTGGAACTGATCTCGGGCGGCGTCCCGCTGTCGGTGGCGGTGAAGGACATCGCCGGCAACTGACCCCGGCCGGGCGCCAGCCCGGCGAACGCGAGAAGGTCCCCGGTGCGAACACCGGGGACCTTCTGCATCGCGTGGCGGCGCCAGGATTCGAACCTGGGTAGGCTAAGCCGACGGATTTACAGTCCGCTCCCATTGGCCACTCGGGCACACCGCCATGGGATCGCTGCCCCGGAGCCGCTTTTCGGCTGCGCTCCCTGGCAACGACGTAAACAATACCTGATCCCCAGGGGTGCTTCGCCACCGGATTGATCACGGGTCTGCGACGGGGCCGGTGGCTACGCTTTGCGCTGTACCGAACGCATCCGAGCAAGGAGCCTCACCTCATGGCCGACTCCAGTTTCGACATCGTCTCCAAGGTCGAGCGGCAGGAGGTCGACAACGCCCTCAACCAGGCCGCGAAGGAGATCACGCAGCGCTACGACTTCAAGGGCACCAACGCCTCGATCTCCTGGTCGGGCGAGAAGATCCTGATGCAGGCGAACGGCGAGGAGCGGGTCAAGGCGATCCTCGACGTCTTCGAGTCCAAGCTGATCAAGCGGGGCATCTCGCTGAAGTCGCTGGACGTCGAGGGCGAGCCGCAGCTGTCCGGCAAGGAGTACAAGCTCTTCGCCTCCATCCAGGAGGGCATCTCCCAGGAGAACGCGAAGAAGGTCGCCAAGGTCATCCGCGACGAGGGCCCCAAGGGCGTCAAGGCGCAGGTGCAGGGCGACGAGCTGCGGGTCACGTCGAAGAGCCGGGACGACCTGCAGGCCGTCATCGCGCTGCTGAAGGGCAAGGACTTCGACTTCGCCCTGCAGTTCGTGAACTACCGGTAGGACCGCCCGAGTGCGGTGTCCGAAAACCGCCAGCCGCGCCGCGGGTGGGGCTCGCACACTGGACGCATGACGACGAACAGCACTCTCTACGCCCACGTCGACGGCCCCCTCGGCACGATGCTCCTGGTGGGGCGGGTCGCCGACGGGGGTTCGCTCGTGCTGCGGTCGCTGTCGCTGGAGGGCCAGAAGGGCGGCGTCCGCGTCGAGGACGCCTGGACGTGCGACCCGGCGGCGTTCGAGGAGGTCGCGGGGCAGCTCGACGCGTACTTCGCCGGGCGGCGGGACGGTTTCGACCTGGCGTACGAGGAGACGGGGACCGTCTTCCAGCGGCAGGTGTGGACGGCCCTGGAGGAGATCCCGTACGGCGCCACCGTCTCGTACGGGGACATCGCACGGCGGGTCGGCTCGTCCGGGGCCGGCGTGCGGGCCGTGGGGACCGCGATCGGGCGCAATCCGCTGCTCGTGGTGCGGCCCTGTCACCGGGTGATCGGGGCCGACGGGAGTCTGCGCGGCTACGCGGCCGGGCTGGACCGCAAGGAGCGGCTGCTGGCGCTCGAAGGGGCCCTCGCGAGCGGTGACTGAGGGACTGTTCCCGCGCGAGCGGAGCGAGCCGGCGCCGGGTGCGGTGCACGTGCCCGGCTGGCTGTCGTTCGCGCGGCAGCGGGAACTGGTGGCGGCCTGCCGGGAGTTCGGCCGGGGGCCGACCGCGTACGAGCACACGGTGCTGCCGGGCGGCGGGGTGATGTCGGTGCGCTCGCTGTGTCTGGGGCGGCGCTGGGTGCCGTACCGCTATCTCGGCCGGGAGGAGAACCTGGCGGAAGTGCCCGACTGGCTGGGCGACTTGGGGCGCGCGGCGCTGGCCGAGGCGTACGGCGGCGCCGTCGAAGGTTTCGCTCCGGACACCGCGCTCGTGAACTTCTACGGCGAGGGCGCGCGGATGGGCATGCACCAGGACCGCGAGGAGCGGTCGCCGGCGCCGGTGGTCTCGCTGAGCCTGGGCGACACGTGCGTGTTCCGGCTCGGGAACGCCGAGGGCCGCGGACGGCCGTGGACGGACGTGGAGTTGGAGTCCGGGGACCTGTTCGTGTTCGGCGGGCCGTCGCGGTTCGCCTTCCACGGGGTGCCGAGGGTGTACGCGGGGACGGCCGCCCCCGGTCTGGGGCTCAGGGGGCGGCTGAACGTCACGCTCAGGGAGACGGGGCTCTGAGGGCCCCGGACACCCCCTAGCGTTCGCGCGAGTGGCCGAACAGGATCCGGTACGCGATGAGCAGCACCAGGGAGCCGCCGATCGCGGAGATCCAGGTGGCGCCGTCGTAGAAGTCCTGGGTGATCGGGCGGTCCAGGAAACGGGCGGACAGCCAGCCGCCGAGGAAGGCGCCGACGACGCCGATGACCGTCGTGCCGATGAGGCCGCCCGGGTCGCGGCCCGGGAGCAGGACCTTGGCGATGACGCCCGCGAGCAGGCCGAGAACGATCCAGCTGATGATGCTCATGCCCAGGAGGACGCCCGCGAGGTCCAGGTGGTTGCCGGGCCCCACTAATGTGCGGAGCATGACACAGGAATTGCGCCGCACCCTCGGGGTGTTCGACGCCGTCGTCATCGGGCTCGGCTCGATGGTCGGCGCCGGGATCTTCGCGGCGCTCGGGCCAGCGGCCCGCGCGGCCGGGCCGGGACTCCTCCCGGCGCTCGGCGTCGCCGCGGTCGTGGCCTACTGCAACGCCATGGCCTCGGCCCGGCTCGCCGCCCGCTATCCGGCCTCCGGGGGGACCTACGTCTACGGGCGGGAGCGGCTCGGCGCGTTCTGGGGCTATCTGGCCGGGTGGGCCTTCGTCATCGGCAAGACGGCGTCCTGCGCGGCGATGGCGCTGACCGTGGGCGCGTACGTGTGGCCGGAGCAGGCGCACACGGTGGCGGTGGCGTCGGTCGTGCTGCTCACCGCCGTCAACTACCGGGGCATGCAGAAGTCCGCGCTGGTCACCCGGATCGTGGTGGCGGTGGTGCTGGCCGTCCTGGCGGCCGTGGTCGCGACGATCGCCGGGGCCGGTCAGGCGGGGCGGCTCGCGCTGGCCGGGGAGGTGCCGGCCGGCGGGGTGCTGCAGGCGGCCGGGCTGCTGTTCTTCGCGTTCGCCGGGTACGCGCGGATCACCACGCTCGGCGAGGAGGTGCGCGACCCGGAGCGCACGATCCCGCGGGCGGTGCCGCTCGCGCTCGGCATCACGCTCGTGGTCTACGCGGCCGTCGCCGTGTCCGTGCTCGCCGTGCTCGGCCCGAACGCCCTGGCGGCCTCCGCGGCCCCGCTCGCGGACGCGGCGCGGGCGGCGGGGGCGGGCTGGCTGGTGCCGGTGGTCACGGTGGGCGCGGCGGTCGCCGCGCTGGGCTCGCTGCTGTCGCTGATCCTCGGGGTCTCCCGGACCGCCCTGGCCATGGCCAGGGACGGGCACCTGCCGGCCGCGCTCGCGGCCGTGCACCCGCGCTTCCGGGTGCCGCACCACGCGGAGCTCGCGGTCGGCGCGGTGGTGGCCGTGGTGGTGGCGCTGGTGGACGTGCGGGGCGCGATCGGTTTCTCGTCCTTCGGGGTGCTGGTCTACTACGCGATCGCCAACGCCTCCGCCTGGACGCTGGGCCGCCGGGACCGGCCGCTGGCGGTGCTGGGCCTGGCGGGCTGCGCGGCCCTCGCCTTCTCGCTGCCGCCGGCCTCGGTGCTGGCGGGCCTCGGGGTGCTCGCGGTGGGCGTGGTGGCGCACGCGGTCAGGCGAGGACGACCCGAGCCCCCTCGGACCTGAGCCGGTCCACGAGCTCCTCGAACGAGGGCGGGCGGTGCTCCGCCGCGTAGGGCAGGACGCCCATCCGGGAGCGGGAGGCGTCCGCGTTCCGCCAGACCAGCGTGACGTGCGCGAGGCTGCCGGAGAACGCCCGGCCGGGGCCGTGGACGGCCTCCCCGAGGGCGCAGTCGAAGGAGGTCTCGTCCTCGATGTCGGTGCCGTCGAGCTCGTACGTGCCTCCGGGGACGATCCCGGGGACGCCGTACGTGCCGCGCAGGGCGGCCTGGTTCAGCCACTCCTCCCGCTCCGCGCGGCCGAAGCGGCGCCAGGTGCCGGGCTCGGCGGGGGCGCCGTAACCGAAGAACACGTCCCAGACCCGGCGCCGCTGCGGGGGTATCAGTCCGGTGCGGGGAAAGGCCACGGTGAGGTCGAGCAGGCCGCGGTGGGTGGCGGAGGTGTCCCAGGCGGTGATGCGGCCCGCGTCCGCCTGGTGGAAGCCGCTGCCCACGCGCCGGAGCACCTCGTAGCGGACCGCGCCGAACTCGGTCGCGCCGGCGGCGAGCGCGTCGCGCAGCTTCCCGCGCGGGGAGCAGCCGAGGAAGGTCACCTCGGTGTGGGTGCGCTCGGGCGGCTCGGGTTCAGTGACGCGGACGAGGTTGCCGCAGGGGACGGCGGGCGGTGCGGCGTAGGAGCGGGTGGGGCCGCCGTCGGACTCGATGGTGACGACGTCGCCGCGGCCGCCGAGGACCCGTACGCCGGTGAAGGTCCAGGTGTGGGCGTCGGGGGTGCGGACGTGGAGGGTGCCGAGCGGGCTGGTGCCCTCGACGACGGCCTCGGTGACGGCCCTGGCGAGCTCGCCGCGCGGCTCGCAGCCGCGCAGCTCGTGGACCACCCGGGGCAGCGGGGCGGGTTCCCCGTACAGTCCGTCGACGTCCTTGCAGAGGGCGACGGCGTGGATCCCGGACAGCAGCGCGTACCTGGGGGTGTCCACTAGCGGCCCTGGTAGCCGTAGCCGTAGCCGGGGTGGGGCTGGTCGGTGGGGACGATCTCCTTGCCGAGCGGGAGCAGCGACAGCGGGATCATCTTGAAGTTGGCGATGCCGAGCGGGATGCCGATGATCGTGACGCACTGGGCGACGCCGGTGACGATGTGGCCGAGCGCGAGCCACCAGCCGGCGAGGATCAGCCACAGCACGTTGCCCACGCAGGACGGGGCGCCGGCGTCGCGGCGGTCGACGACGGTGCGGCCGAAGGGCCACAGGGCGTAGACGGCGATGCGGAAGGCCGCGATGCCGAAGGGGATGCCGATGATCGTGATGCAGAGGATCAGCCCTGCGGCGAGATAGCCGAGGAACAGCCAGAAGCCGCTGAAGACCAGCCAGATGATGTTGAGGATTGTCTTCACGGGCGACGACCTGCCATCTGCTCGAGCCGGGCGATGCGCTCCGCCATCGGCGGGTGGGTGGAGAACATTCTGGACATCCCCTGTCCCGGGCGGAAGGGGTTCGCGATCATCATGTGGCTGGCGGTCTCGATCTTGGGCTCGGGCGGCAGCGGGAGCTGCTTGGTGCCCGCCTCCAGCTTGCGCAGGGCGCTGGCGAGGGCGAGCGGGTCGCCGGTGAGCTGGGCGCCGGAGGCGTCGGCCTCGTACTCGCGGGAGCGGGAGATGGCCAGCTGGATGAGCGAGGCGGCGATCGGGCCGAGGATGAGCACCAGGAGATAGCCGAGGATGCCGGGGCCCTCGTCGTCGTTGGAGCGGCCGACGGGGATCAGCCAGGCGAAGTTCACCAGGAACATGATCACCGAGGCGAGGGCGCCGGCCACCGAGGAGATCAGGATGTCCCGGTTGTAGACGTGGCTCAGCTCGTGCCCGATGACCCCGCGCAGCTCGCGCTCGTCGAGGAGGGCGAGGATGCCCTCGGTGCAGCACACGGCGGCGTTGCGCGGGTTGCGGCCGGTGGCGAAGGCGTTCGGCGCCTGGGTGGGCGAGATGTAGAGCCGTGGCATGGGCTGGCGGGCCTGCGTGGAGAGCTCGCGGACCATCCGGTAGAGCGCCGGGGCCTCGAACTCGCTCACGGGCCGGGCGCGCATGGCGCGCAGCGCCAGCTTGTCGCTGTTCCAGTACGCGTACGCGTTGGTGCCGAGCGCCACGACGACCGCGACGATCAGGCCCGTACGCCCGAAGAAGCTGCCGATGACGATGATGAGGGCGGAGAGCCCTCCGAGGAGGACGGCGGTCCTCAGCCCGTTGTGCCGGCGGTGCACGGTACGCCCTCCAAGTGGTGCGGCAGGGGAACCCTTCGCTCTGCGGGGGTCCACCGTCCAGTGGACCCTCCCCTCCTGGTCAACGCCAGGCGGGAAGCTCGGGTTCCCCAGGTCGCCGGGGGTGCGCTGTGGGCCGTACGGGTGAGGGGGCCGGGGCGGGCGCGGGTCAGCGCTGGGCGGGCACCGGGGTCTTGGCCAGGGCGGCCTTGGCCAGCGCCTCTTCGAGCGGCTCGACCTCGCTGGTGCAGTGGCCGCAGCGGGTGGCGATGGCCGGGATCTCGGTGAAGCAGTGGGGGCAGTCCCGCTTCGCGGACTTCGGGTCGGCCGCCTCTTCCTTGGCGAACTTGGCCTGGAACTTCGCCATGGGGACGACGAAGAGGAAGTAGAGGACGGCCGCGGTGATGACGAACGCGATGGTCGCGGCGATCGCCAGGCCGTAGGGGAAGACCGTCTTGCCGACGGTGAACTTCGCCTCGCTGAAGTCGCCGACCGAGCCGGTGGCGAGACCGATGAGCGGGGTGATGAAGGCCTTGCTGAAGCCGGTCACGACGGCGGTGAACGCCGAACCGACGGCGAGACCGATGGCCATCGAGACGACGTTCCCGCGAAGTATGAAGTCCTTGAAACCGTTCAGCACGGGGTTCCGCTCCTTGTGGGGTCTGAGGGGAAGTGGGGGGGAGGTGGGGGGATCAGAACAGGCTCTGCGAGGCGTAGCGGAGCGCGAACTGCGGCCAGCCCGACAGCACCGCGCCCGCGGCCGCCGTCAGCCCGACCGCCAGGGTGACCGGGACCGTGGCCCTCGTCCGTACGACCGGGCCCTCGGGCCCGTCCACGGGCCCCCGGAACAGCAGCGCCGTCCAGCGCAGGTAGTACGCGAGGCCGATCACGACGTTGACGCCCATGACCACGGCCAGCCAGCCGAGGCCCGCGTCGACGGCCGTCGAGAAGACGGTCACCTTGGCGAAGAGCCCGATGATACCCGGGGGCAGTCCGGCCAGGTTCAGGAGGAAGAAGGCCATCGCGAGGGCGGCGGCCGGGCTCGCCGCGTACAGGCCGCGGTGGTCCGCGATCCGGTGCTCCGGCCGGTCGCGGCCGACCAGGGCGACCACGGCGAAGGCGCCGAGGTTCACGGCCGCGTACATCAGGGCGTACGCGACGGTGGAGCCGATCTGGTCGTCGCTGGAGTACGCGGCGGCGGCGACCGGCACCAGGAGGTACCCGGCCTGGGCCACGGACGACCAGGCGAGGAGGCGGACCGCGCTCCTCGCGCGCGTGGCGCTCTGGCGCAGGGCGGCGACGTTGCCCGCGGTCATGGTGAGCGCGGCGAGCACGGCGAGCGCGGGGCCCCACACGTCCGCGTAGGACGGGAAGGCCACGACGGTAACCAGGATGATCCCGGTGAAGCCGACGGCCTTGCCGACCACGGAGAGGTAGGCGGCCACCGGCAGCGGCGCGCCGACATAGGTGTCCGGGACCCAGAAGTGGAAGGGGACGGCGGCCGTCTTGAAGGCGAAGCCGACGAGGGTGAGCACCACGCCCGCCCGGGCGAGGGTCTCCAGCTGGCCGGGCACGTCGCCGAGGCGCTGGGCGACCTCGGTCAGGTGGAGGGTGCCGGTGGCCGCGTAGACGAAGCTCACACCGAGCAGGGTCACGGCGGTGGCGGTGACCGAGGACAGGAAGAACTTCAGCGCCGCCTCGCCGGACATGCGGTCGCCGCGCTTGAGGCCGACGAGCGCGAAGGCCGGCAGCGAGGCCACTTCGAGGGCGACGACGAGGGTGGCCAGGTCGCGGGAGGCGGGCAGCAGGGCGGCGCCGGCGGCGGAGGACAGCAGCAGGAACCAGTACTCGCCGGCGGGAAGCCCGCGGCGGGTGCCCCCGGTGGCGTCGAGCGAGAGCAGTGCGGTGACGAGCGCGCCCGCGAGCACCAGGAACTGGATGACCAGCGTGAAGGTGTCGGCGGTGTAGCTGCAGGCGCGCAGCTCGGTGGCGGCGGTGAGGCAGAAGGTGGAGCGGTCGGCGGCGCGCAGCGGGGCGAGCAGCGCGAGCGCGGCGGCCAGGCCGCCGATCGCGGTCCATCCGAGGAGCCGCTTGCGCGCCTCGGGGACGAACAGGTCGGCGACGAGGACGACCAGGGCTACCAGGGCGGTGAGGGTGGGCGGCGCGATGGCGAGCCAGTCGACGGACTGGACGAGCTCCGCGCCCTGGGCGAGGGCCGTGCCCGGGGCGGGGCCCTGGGTGAGGTCCTGGGCGAGCTGGGCCGGCTTCACTGGTTGCCTCCCGCGAGGAGCTGCTGGACGGCCGGGTCGGTGAGGCCGAGGAGGACGGCGGGCCACAGGCCGGCGAGGACGGTGAGGGCGACGAGCGGGGTCCAGGCGGCGAACTCGTATCCCTGGACGTCGGCGATCGCGGCCTCGCCCGCCGGGCGGGGGCCGCCCATGCAGACCCGGCGGACCACGACGAGGAGGTAGCCGGCGGTGAGCAGGGTGCCGAAGGCGCCGATCGCCATGAAGGTGAGGAAGGCGGGGCGGCTGAGCCCGGCGGCGGGTTCGAAGGCGCCGAACAGGGCGAGCATCTCGCCCCAGAAGCCGGCCAGGCCGGGCAGGCCGAGGGAGGCGACGGCGGCGAAGGCGAGCAGGGCGCCGAGGCGGGGGGCGCGGCCGTAGAGGGCGGCGCCGGTGGCCCCGGCGAGGGTGTCGAGGTCGGCGGTGCCGTAGCGGTCCTTGACGGCGCCGACCAGGAAGAAGAGCAGGCCGGTGACGAGGCCGTGGGCGATGTTGGCGAACAGCGCGCCGTTGACGCCGGTGGGGGTCATGGTGGCGATGCCGAGGAGCACGAAGCCCATGTGGCCGACGGAGGAGTAGGCGATGAGCCGCTTGAGGTCGCCCTTGCCGCCGGGCTTCGCGAGGGCGAGGCAGGCGAGCGATCCGTAGATGATCCCGGCGACGGCGAAGGCGGCCAGGTACGGGGCGAAGGTGTGCATGCCCTCGGGGGCGACCGGCAGCACGATGCGGACGAAGCCGTACGTGCCCATCTTCAGGAGCACGCCGGCGAGGAGCACCGAGCCGACGGTCGGGGCGGCGGTGTGGGCGTCCGGGAGCCAGCTGTGCAGCGGCCACATCGGGGTCTTCACGGCGAGCCCGATCCCGATCGCGAGAACGGCGATGACCTGCACGGACGTGGTGAGTCCGCGGCCGTTGTCAGTGGCCAGTGCCACCATGTCGAAGGTGCCCGCCTTGATGCCGACGAGGAGGAGGCCGAGCAGCATCACGACGGAGCCGAGCAGCGTGTAGAGGATGAACTTCCAGGCGGCGGCCTGCCGGCCGGCGCCGCCCCAGCGGGCGATGAGGAAGTACATCGGGACGAGCACCGTCTCGAAGGCCAGGAAGAACAGGACGAGGTCGAGGACGGCGAAGGTCGCCAGGGTGCCGGACTCGAGGACGAGGAGCAGGGCGACGAAGCCCTTGGCAGCGGGGCCCGCCGGGGGCTTGAAGTAGCTGTACAGCGCGCAGAGGAAGGTCAGCAGCGCGGTCAGGAGCAGGAGGGGGAGCGAGATGCCGTCGACACCGAGGTGGATCCGCACGTCGAGTGCCTTGATCCAGGTGATGTCGGTCGTGGCCTGCATCCTCGACGGGTGGTCGTGGTCGAAGCCGAGCGCGAGGACGATCGCGGCCAGGAGGATCACGCCGGTGACGGTCACGCCGTGGCGGAGCACGGCCTGGTCGGGCGACTTCCCCTTCAGTCCGGGCGGGGCGGGCAGGAGGGCGGCGGCGGCGCCGAGGAGCGGGCCGGCGACGATCAACGCGAGAAGGAACTGCATCACGGATTCGCTGATATCGATCACGGCTCACGCTCCGGCGGCGACGTTGGCGAGGACGACGGCGACGACCGCCAGGACGACGGAGCCGGCGAGCAGCGCGCTCAGGTAGGTCTGCACGTTGCCGGTCTGGGCGCGGCGGACGAGCCAGCCGAGGCCCTTGGCGGTGTCGCCCGCGCCGCGTACGTAGGTGTCGACGACCTCGCGGTCGAGGAAGCGGACCAGGAAGGCGCCGGCCTGCACGGGCCGGACGAACAGGGTCCGGTAGACCGCGTCCAGGTGGAAGCCGTCGGCGGCGTGCGGGTGCAGCGGGCCGAGCAGGGCACGGCCGGGGTCGGCCGGGTCCACCGCGGGGTGCGGCAGGTCCAGGGCCTCCGCCTCGACCTGGCCGGCCTCGGCGTCGGGGTGGGCGACGGTGGGTCCGGCGAGCGCGCCGGCGGCGGGCGCGGGCGCGGCGCCGACCGGGACGCCCCGGACGGCCGCCGGGGGCGGCGCGGTGCGGGCCACGAGGGTGCGCCGGATCGCGTAGGTCAGCGCGGCGCCGACCACGGCGAGGCCGGTGCCGAGGACGGCCGTGACCAGGGTCGGGGTCAGCGGGTGTCCGTCGAACCAGTCGTCGAGGTAACCGGCGGTGAGTCCGAAGCCGAGGGAGGGCACGGCGAGCACCCACAGGACGGTCGTCATGGCGATCGGCTGGCGCCCGTGGTCGGGGGCCTCGGCGCCCCGGCCGCGGAAGGCGAGCAGCCAGAGGCGCGTCGCGTACGCGGCGGTCAGCAGGGCGGTGAGCAGTCCGGCGACGAGCACGATCCAGCCGGCGCCGGCCGGGGCGACGGTGCGCTCGCCGGTGGCGGTGTGCTCGGCGGCGACGAGGACGGCCTCCTTGGAGAAGAAGCCGGCGAAGGGCGGGATCGCGGCGAGCGCGAGCAGGCCGACGGTCATCGTCCAGTAGGCGTCGGGGACGCGCCGGGTGAGTCCGCTCATCCGGGACATGGCGGTGAGCGAGTTGGTGCCGGCGGCGTGGATGACCGCGCCGGCGGCGAGGAAGAGCAGCGCCTTGAAGGCGCCGTGGGACAGGAGGTGGAAGACGGCGGCGCCGCGGTCGCCGACGGCGAGGGCGCCGGACATGTAGCCGAGCTGGCCGATCGTCGAGTAGGCGAGGACCCGCTTGATGTCGTCCTGGGCGAGCGCGGCGAGCGCGGAGCCGACCATGGTGAGCGCGGCCATGGCGGCGAGCACGGTCAGGGCGGCGCCGGAGGCGGCGAAGACGGGCAGGAGGCGGGCGACGAAGTAGATGCCGGCGGCGACCATGGTCGCCGCGTGGATGAGCGCGGAGACGGGGGTGGGGCCGGCCATCGCGTCGGGCAGCCAGGTGTGCAGCGGGAACTGCGCGGACTTGCCGGCGACGCCCGCGAGCAGCAGCAGCGCGACGAGGGTGGGGTGATCGAGGCCGCCGGCGGCGACCGCGCCGAGCACCCCGGTGATCCGGAAGGTGCCCGCGTCGGCGGCGAGGGCGAAGAGGCCGATGAGGAAGGGCACGTCGCCGAGCTTGGTGACGAGGAAGGCCTTGAGGGAGGCCGAGCGGGCCTCGGGGGTCTCCCAGTAGTGCCCGACCAGGAAGTACGAGCAGATGCCCATGATCTCCCAGCCGACCAGGAGCACCATCAGGTCGCCGGAGTAGACGACGAGCAGCATCGCGGCGGTGAAGAGGGAGACGAGCGCCGCGTACGAGGAGTAGCGCGGGTCCTGGCGCAGATAGCCGGTCGAGTAGATCTGCACGCAGGTGGCGACCACGCCGACGAGGACCGCGACCAGGGCCGCGAAGCCGTCGATGTGCAGGGCCAGGTCGATCGGCACGGAGCCGGTCGGGGTGAGCTGGGTGCCGGCGTCGATGGCCTTCCCGCCGCCCTGCCGGACCGCGACGAGCACGGCCAGGACGGCGGCGGCGAGCGTCGGGAGGACGGCGAGGGGGCGGAGGAAGCCGGGGGCGGTGCGGCCGAGGAGCAGGCCGGCGGCGGCGCCGAGGAAGGGGAGGAGGGGGACGAGGACGGCGAGGGTCGTGGTGGTCACGCGGTGGCCTCGGCCTTCTCGTCGGCGGGTGCGGGGGCCTCGTCGGCCGCGTCCCCGGTTTCCTTGGTGTCGCGGAGGCGGTCGACGTCGGAGGTGCCGCGGTTGCGGTGGACCATGAGGACGATCGCGAGACCGATGCCGATCTCCGCGGCGGCGATGGCGATGGTGAAGAGGGTGAGGGCCTGGCCCGCGTGCAGGGTGTCGCGGAGCCACACGTCGAAGGCGACCAGGTTGAGGTTGACGGCGTTGAGCATGAGCTCGACGGACATCAGGACCAGGATCGCGTTGCGGCGGGCGAGGACGCCGTACAGGCCGACGGAGAAGAGGAGCGCGGCGAGGACGGCCGGGTAGGCGAGGTGCATCAGTCCGTCTCCTCGGGGGCTTCCGGGGCCTTCTTGCGGGACAGCACGAGGGCGCCGACCAGGGCCGCGAGCAGCAGCACGGACAGCGCCTCGAAGGGCAGCACCCAGTGCTGGAAGAGGATCTCGCCGGTCACCTTCGTGGAGCCGGCGGCCGGCCCTTCGAGGTCGATCCAGGTGGTCCGGAAGGCGTCCACGACCACCCACACCAGGGCCGCGGCGGCGGCGACCGCCACGGCGAGGGCGACCGGCCGGTTGCCGGAGTCGGCGTCCGGGGAGCGCCCGATGGGGGCGCGGGTGAGCATGAGCCCGAAGAGGAGCAGGACGACGACGGAGCCGACGTAGATCAGCACCTGCACCCAGGCGATGAACTCGGCGGTGAGCAGGAGGTACTCGACGGCGAGCCCGCCGAGCGCGACGACCAGCCACAGGGCGGCGTGGACGAGCTGCTTGGTGGTGACGGAGACGAGGGCCGCGCCGAGGGTGACGAGGCCGACGAGGACGAAGGCGATCTCGACGCCGGTGGGCGAGAGGAAGCCGTGGCTGGACGGGGCGGCGAGGATCACTGCGGGCCCTCCTGCCCGGCCGGGCCGTGGGTCTCCGACCGCGTCTGCGACGCCTGCGCCTGGGCCTCGGCGGCGGCGGCCTTCTCGGCGGCCTTGCGGGCGGCGCCGATCTCCTTCGGCTCCTCCGCGCGCGGGTCGAGCGCGGGCGGCTCCGGCACGGTCCACATCCACTCGCGGAGCTTGTCGCGCTCGTGCGTCAGCTCGTGGATGTCGGTCTCCGCGTACTCGAACTCCGGCGACCAGAACAGCGCGTCGAAGGGGCACACCTCGATGCAGATCCCGCAGTACATGCAGAGCGAGAAGTCGATGGCGAAGCGGTCGAGGACGTTGCGGCTGCGCTCGCGGCCGCCGGGGGCGGCCGGCGGCACCGTCTCCTTGTGGGAGTCGATGTAGATGCACCAGTCGGGGCACTCGCGGGCGCACAGCATGCACACCGTGCAGTTCTCCTCGAACAGCCCGATGACCCCGCGGGTGCGGGGCGGCAGCTCGGGCTGCGCGTCCGGGTACTGCGCGGTGACGGACTTGCGCGTCATCGTGCGCAGGGTGACGGCGAGCCCCTTGGCGAGGCCGGAACCAGGGATGGGAGGCATGGCTACTGGATCGCCACCTTCACGATGCCGGTGAGCGCGATCTGCGCGAGGGCGAGCGGTACGAGGGTCGTCCAGGCCAGCTTCTGCAGCTGGTCCTCGCGCAGCCGCGGGTAGGACACGCGGAGCCAGATCACGACGAAGGCGAGGACGGCGGTCTTCAGCAGGGTCCACACCCAGCCGAGGCCGTCGGCGCCGCCGGGCCCGTGCCAGCCGCCGAGGAAGAGGACGGTGGTGAGGCCGCAGAGCACGACGATGCCGGCGTACTCGGCGAGCAGGAACAGCGCGAAGCGCAGACCGGTGTACTCGGTGTACGCGCCGAAGATGATCTCCGAGTCGGCGACCGGCATGTCGAACGGCGGCCGCTGGAGCTCGGCGAGCCCTGCGGTGAAGAACACCAGCGCGCCGACGATCTGCCAGGGCACCCACCACCACTCGAAGGCGTACAGGATCCCGGGCAGCGACACGGTGCCGGCCGCCATCGCGACGGACGCGGCGGCGAGCAGCATCGGCAGCTCGTACGCGAGCAGCTGGGCGGCGGTGCGGAGCGCGCCGAGCAGGCTGAACTTGTTCGCGGACGCCCACCCGGCCATCAGGCTGCCGAGCACCCCGACGCCCATCACGGCGAGCACGAAGAAGACGCCGGCGTCGACGACCCGGCCCACGGCGCCCTCGCCGGGGCCGATCGGGATCGCGACGAGGACGAGGAGGTACGGCAGGAGCGCGACGGCCGGCGCGAGCTGGAACACCCGCCGGTCGGCGTCCTTCGGGACGACGTCCTCCTTCTGCGCGAACTTCACGCCGTCCGCGACGAGCTGCGCCCAGCCGTGGAAGCCACCGGCGTACATGGGCCCGAGCCGCCCCTGCATGTGCGCCATGACCTTGTGCTCGGTCTGGCCGACGACGAGCGGCAGGACCAGGAAGACGCCGAAGACGACGAGGAGCCGGAGGGCGACGTCGAGTACGTCGGTCACGCGGGATCGCCTCCGGCGGGGTGGTCGGGATCGGGGGTGGGGGTCGGGGTGGTCTCGGGCTCCGGGGCGGGCTCGTCCTGGGCGGGCGCCGCCGGCGCCTCGGACTCCGGGGCGGCTGCGCCCTGTTCCGGGGCGGCCTCCTCGTCGAAGGCGGGCCGCGCGTGGTGCCAGGGGGCGTCCGAGCTGCGGGTACGGGACGGGGGTGCGGGCCGCTCCGGCGGCGCGGCGCCCTCGGCCGCCCGCTGGCTGGCGGACCCGGCGCTCGCGCTGCGGTTCCGGCGCGGACCGGCGGCCGGTGCCGAAGGTGCCGAAGGTGCCTCCGGGCCCGGGGCGGCCGGGGGCGTGGGGGTGGCCTGGCTCGCGGAGCCCTCGGCCGCCGTACGGGTACGGCGGACCGGGCGGTCCGTGCCCGGCGCCTGGCTCGCGGAGCCCTCGCCGGCCGTACGGGTGCGGCGGACCGGGCGGTCGCCGGCGGCCGCGCGGGCGGGACGGGCCGGGGCCGGGGGGAGCTGGCCCTTGAGGGGGCCCCAGTCGTTGGGGTCGGGGACGCCGGGGGGCAGCATCTGGCGGCGCTTCGGCGCGTTCGGGTCGTGGGACTCGCCCGGCTCCTTGGCCCCCGGCCACGCCTTGGCGACGCGGGCGGCGAGCACGAAGTCCTTGCGGAGGGGGTGGCCCTCGAAGTTCTCGGGGAGGAGCAGGTGCACCAGGTGCGGGTGGTCGGTGAAGGTGACGCCGAACATCTCGTGGGTCTCGCGCTCGTGCCAGGCCGCGCCCGCGTACACCGCGACGGCGGACGGCAGCGACGGGGCCGCGTGCGGCACCGTCGTACGCACGAGGAGGCGGCGCACGCCGCCCGGTCCCACGGACGCCACGTGGGCGCACACCCGCAGGCCCGTGCCCGGCTCGTCGACCGCGCTCAGCCAGTCGAAGAAGGTGAGGCCCAGCTTGTCGCGGGTGATCTCCAGGGCGGCGATCCAGGAGCCGACGGGGACGTCGACGGTCAGCAGGTCGTAGCCGCGCTCCGCCGTCGCCTCCTCCCCGAAGAGCTCGGTCACCGCGTCGGGGAGCGCCGCGTAGCCGTCCGCGAAGTTCTCGCTCACGCAGTGCCTCCCGGCGCGGGCGGGGCGACCAGCGGGCTGGTGAGCTGGGCGACGGACGGCGCGGGCGCCGCCCCGTACCGCTCGTCCAGGCTCTCCCGCGCGATCTTCTCCTGGAGCTTGAGGATGCCCTGGAGCAGCGCCTCCGGGCGGGGCGGGCAGCCCGGCACGTAGACGTCGACCGGGATGATCTGGTCCACGCCCTTGGTCACGGAGTACGAGTCCCAGTAGGGCCCGCCGCAGTTGGAGCAGGCGCCGAAGGAGATCACGTACTTCGGCTCGGGCATCTGCTCGTAGAGCCGCTTCACGGCCGGCGCCATCTTGTCCGTCACCGTGCCGGAGACGATCATCAGGTCGGCCTGGCGCGGGCCGGGCGCGAAGGGGATCACGCCGAGCCGGATGAAGTCGTGGCGGGCCATCGACGCGGCGATGAACTCGATCGCGCAGCAGGCGAGGCCGAAGTTGAAGACCCACAGGCTGTAGCGGCGGCCCCAGTTCAGGACCACCTTCATCGGCTCGGGCGCCAGTCGGGCGAGCGGGCCCAGCGTGGGGGCGGGCAGGGGGGTCACAGCCATGCCAGGACGCCCTTCTTGTACGCGTAGAGCAGGCCGACGGCCAGGAAGCCGAGGAAGACGAACATCTCGACCAGCGTCGTGGCCCCGTAACCGGGCGCGGCGAAGACCGTGGCCCAGGGGAAGAGGAAGATCGAGTCGACGGCGAAGATCACGTAGAGGAACGCGTAGACGTAGTAGCGGACCTGGGTGTGGGCCCAGCCCTCTCCCACCGGGTCGACGCCGCACTCGTAGGTGAGGAGCTTCTCGGGGGTCGGCACGACGGGGCGCAGCAGCCGGCCCGCGCCGAAGGCGACCGCGACGAAGAGCACGCCGAGCACGGCGAGCAGTCCGACGACGGAGTACGTCTCGAAGTAGTCCGCCGCGTGGCTCGTCACGTGGTGTGTGGCGTGGCTCGTCGCGTGGTCGGTCACGCGTGCCGCCGCGTGCTCCGCCGCGACGACGGTCGGTTCCCGCACGTCCGTCCGCCCCTCGGTATCGGTGTCTTACGCACGCGAGTCTAGGCCCTGCTAAAGGGAGCGTAAGCAGGCCCCGGTGGGGATATCCCCCCCTCCCCTGCGGCCACCTCCCCCATGGCGTGTCCGGTCCCCCGGCAGGCAGCCTTGACCCCATGAGCAGCCTCACCGACACCCCGCCGCCGCCCGCACGCCTCGCCTACGGCCGGCACACCTGGAAGGAGGTCGCGCACCTCCTCGCCGATCTGCCGTGCGCGCTGGCCGGGTTCGTGTACGCGGTGGTGACGATCGCCCTCGGCGCGGGCCTGTCGGTCACCGTGATCGGCCTGCCGCTGCTCGCGCTCGGCCTGGCCGGGGCGCGCGGCATGGCGAGCGCCGAGCGGGCCAGGGCGCGCGGGCTGCTCGGCGTGCACGTGGAGAGCCCGAGCCGCCTGCCGCACCGGGACGGCTTCCTGCCGTGGCTGTGGGCACAGCTGAAGGACCCGGTGGCCTGGCGCAGCCAGCTGTACGGCTTCATCCGGCTGCCCTGGGGCGTGCTCACCTTCGCCGTGACCCTGGTGTCGCTGCTCGTGCTGTGGCCGGTGCTGCCGTTCGTGGCGCGCGGGCTCGCCAACGTCGACCGGGCGATGGTGCGCGGGCTGCTCTCCCCCTCCGACGAGCTGGAGCGGCGTATCGCCGAGCTGGAGTCGGACCGGGGCGTGGTCGTCGACACCGCCGCCGCCGACCTGCGCCGCATCGAGCGCGACCTGCACGACGGCGCCCAGGCCCGGCTCGTGGCCCTCGCCATGGGGCTCGGCCTGGCCAAGGAGAAGCTGCTCGACGACCCCGAGGCGGCCGCCGCGATGGTCGACGAGGCGCACGGCGAGGTGAAGCTCGCCCTCCAGGAGCTGCGCGACCTGGCCCGCGGCATCCACCCCGCCGTCCTCACCGACCGCGGCCTCGACGCCGCCCTCTCGGCGGTCGCCGCGCGCTGCACGGTGCCGGTGAAGGTCACCGTCGACCTGCCCGAGCGGCCCGCCGACGCGATCGAGGGCATCGCCTACTTCACCGTCTCCGAGCTGCTGCAGAACGTCTCCAAGCACGCCCGCGCCCGGTCCGCCGCCGTCGACGTCTGGCGGACGGAGGACCGCCTGATGCTCCAGGTGCGGGACGACGGCACGGGCGGCGCCGACCCCGCCGCCGGCAGCGGCCTCGCGGGCCTCGGCGAGCGCCTCGGCGCCGTGGACGGCGTCCTCGCCGTCGACTCCCCGACCGGCGGCCCGACCGTCGTCACCGCCGAACTCCCCTGGCGCGACCGGGACCGGGGCACGGCGCCGGGCGGCGGGGCGGTGCCGTAGGGGCGAGGCCCGGCCCGTGCCGCGGACGGAGGCGCTGCCCCGTACCGCCAGGGCCGGAGGCCGAGCCGAACCGCCGGCCGCACTACCCCGTACCTCCGGGACCCGGGCCGTAACGCCGGGGGCCGGAGGCCGTAACGCCAGGGGCCGAGGCCGGGCCGAACCGCCGGCGGTGCTGCCCGCGCCGCCGGGACCGGGGCCGTAACGCCGGGGGCCGGAGGCCGGGCCGAACCGCCGGCGGTGCTGCCCGTGCCGCCGGCCGCCCTGCCCCGTACCTCCGCGGCCAGGGCTCGTACCTCCGGGACCCGGGCCGTAACGCCGGGCCAGGGGCCGGGCCGAACCGCCGGCCGCGCTACCCCGTACCTCCGGGACCCGGGCCGTAACGCGGGGGGCCGGAGGCCGGGGCGCCCGTACCGCCCGCCGGTAGGGAAAACCCCCCGCCGCAGACGCCCACCCGCCTCATGGTCCCGGCACCCTCCCGCCCGCGAGGGTGGAACCCGAGCGGGCGCCCCGCCCCTCCCCCGACCGCACCGCGCGAGAAACGGATCTCCGATGGCCACCCACCGCCTGCCCGCCGGCCTCCGCGCCCCCGTCGAGGGGCGCACCTGGCGCGAGCTGGGCTACGTCCTGACCGGCTTCCCGCTGAGCATCGTCTCCTTCTGTCTCGCCGTGGCCCTGGTGTCGGCGGGTGCCGGGCTCCTCGTCACCTTCCTCGGCATCCCGGTCCTGGCCGGGGCGCTCGCGACGTGCCGGGGGTTCGGGGCCGTGGAGCGCGCGCGGGCGCGCGGGCTGCTCGGGCTCGACGTGCCGGCGCCGGAGCCGGCCCGCGGGAAGACCGGGGGCGCGCTGTCCTGGATGGGCGCGACCCTGAAGAGCGGGGCGTCCTGGCGGCACCTGCTCTACGCGCTGCTGCACTTCCCGTGGGCGGTGTTCGCCTTCACGGTGACGGTGGCGCTGTGGACGTGGGGCTGGGCCCTGTTCACGTATCCGGTGTGGCAGTGGGTGCTCCCGATGTACGCCGGGCAGGCCGGGCTGCAGGTCTACGGCGACGAGGCGCACTCCGTCTATCTGGACTCGCCCTTCGAGGTCACCGTGACCTGCCTGGTGGGCCTGGTCTTCGTGCTGCTCGCGCCGTGGGTCCTGCGGGGCCTGGTCGCGGTGGACCGGCTGATGGTGACGGGGCTGCTCGGGCCCTCGCGGCTGGCCAGCCGGGTCACCGAGCTGGAGTCGGACCGGGGCGTGGTCGTGGACACCGCCGCCGCCGACCTGCGCCGCATCGAGCGCGACCTGCACGACGGCGCCCAGGCCCGGCTCGTGGCCCTCGCCATGGACCTGGGCCTCGCGAAGGAGAAGATGGCCGCGGATCCGCTGGCCGCGGCGGCGATGGTCGACGAGGCGCACGGCGAGGTGAAGCTCGCCCTCCAGGAGCTGCGCGACCTGGCCCGCGGCATCCACCCCGCCGTCCTCACCGACCGCGGCCTCGACGCCGCCCTCTCGGCGCTGGCCGCGCGGTCCACCGTGCCGGTGTCGGTGGAGGTGGACCTGCCCGGGCGGCCGGCGGCGGCGATCGAGGGCATCGCCTACTTCACGGTGTCGGAGCTGCTGCAGAACGTCTCGAAGCACTCCCGGGCCCGCCGGGCGTGGGTGGACGTGTGGCGGACGGGGGGCCGGCTGATGCTCCAGGTGCGGGACGACGGCGTCGGCGGCGCCGACCCGGCCGCCGGCAGCGGCCTCGCCGGGCTGACCGAGCGCCTGGACGCGGTCGACGGGGTCCTCGCCGTCGACTCCCCGGCCGGCGGCCCGACGACGGTCACCGCCGAGATCCCCTGGCGGGGCTGATCGCCCGGGGTGCCACCCCTGCGGTCGCCAGGACGCCGGCCCGCCTGCCCCGTACGACGCCCCTGGCCGAGTTGAACCCTCCTCCCCTCCGCTGCGTCCCTCCTCCTGCGATGCTGAAGGCCGGCATCGAGGAGACAGGGGCGTGACGGGGATGGGACCGGGCATGGGACCGGACATGGGGCCGGACGGCGGCGGCGCCGCAGGGGTGCGGGTCGTGATCGCCGAGGACTCGGTGCTGCTGCGCGAGGGGCTGACGCGGCTCCTCACCGATCTGGGGCACGAGGTCGTGGCCGGGGTCGGCGACGGCGAGGCGCTGGTGAAGACGGTGTCCGACCTGGCCGGCGAGGGCGCGCTGCCGGACGTGGTGGTCGCCGACGTGCGGATGCCGCCGACGCACACGGACGAGGGCGTCCGGGCGGCGGTGCGGCTGCGGAAGGAGCACCCGGGGCTCGGGGTGCTGGTGCTCTCGCAGTACGTGGAGGAGCAGTACGCCACCGAACTGCTGGCCGGTTCGAGCACCGGGGTCGGCTATCTGCTGAAGGACCGGGTGGCCGAGGTCCGCGAGTTCGTGGACGCGGTCGTGCGGGTGGCCCGGGGCGGCACCGCGCTCGACCCGGAGGTGGTGGCGCAGCTGCTGGGCCGCAGCCGGAAGCAGGACGTGCTCGCGGGGCTGACCCCGCGCGAGCGGGAGGTCCTCGGCCTGATGGCGGAGGGGCGCACGAATTCGGCCATCGCGAAGCAGCTGGTGGTGAGCGACGGCGCGGTGGAGAAGCACATCAGCAACATCTTCCTGAAGCTGGGGCTGTCACCGAGTGACGGGGATCACCGTCGAGTTCTCGCCGTCCTGACCTACCTCAACTCCTGAACGCCTGACACCCTGTCAGACAGGGCACGCGACCGGCGTGACACCGCGTGACCGAGGATCGGCGCAACGTGACCCGCGGCTGGACTCGACCGTCCGCGGGGAGCGACAATTGACCACATAAAGGCGTCACGGGCGTCTCGAAACGAGGTCCAGGATGCGAGAAGTCCCGGGAAGGCCACCCTCACAGTCGTAGGGTGGGCCACGGGACGGCCGGGCAGCCGGCCGTCTCCCGAGCCTTCTCCGCGGGCGACCGTCTCGACGGAGAGAACCCTTGCCGCGAGGGAGGTCCAGTTCAGTGACCAGCCAGGTCAGCAGCGAGGCCGGTGAGGCCCTGGTCGGGGAGCAGCGCAGTGCCCCGGCGACGGCCGAGCACGGTTCCGCGAAGGAAGTCCGCCGGCTCGACCGGGTGATCATCCGTTTCGCGGGTGACTCGGGCGACGGCATGCAGCTCACGGGTGACCGGTTCACCTCGGAGACGGCGTCCTTCGGGAACGACCTCTCCACGCTGCCGAACTTCCCCGCGGAGATCCGCGCCCCCGCCGGCACGCTGCCGGGTGTGTCCTCGTTCCAGCTGCACTTCGCCGACCACGACATCCTGACCCCGGGCGACGCCCCGAACGTGCTGGTCGCGATGAACCCGGCGGCCCTGAAGGCCAACATCGGGGACGTGCCGCGCGGCGGCGAGATCATCGTCAACACCGACGAGTTCGCCAAGCGCGCCATGGCCAAGGTGGGCTACGAGACCTCCCCGCTCGAGGACGGCTCGCTGGCCGGCTACCACGTGCACCCGGTGCCGCTCACCACGCTCACGGTGGAGGCGCTGAAGGAGTTCGGCCTCTCCCGGAAGGAGGCCGAGCGCAGCAAGAACATGTTCGCGCTCGGGCTGCTCTCCTGGATGTACCACCGGCCGACCGAGGGCACCGAGGCCTTCCTGCGCCAGAAGTTCGCCAAGAAGCCCGAGATCGCCGAGGCCAACGTGGCCGCCTTCCGGGCCGGCTGGAACTTCGGCGAGACCACCGAGGACTTCGCCGTCTCCTACGAGGTGGCCCCGGCCACCCGGGCCTTCCCCACCGGCACGTACCGCAACATCTCCGGGAACCTGGCCCTGTCGTACGGGCTGATCGCCGCCGCCCGCCAGGCGGACCTGCCGCTCTACCTCGGCTCGTACCCGATCACCCCGGCCTCGGACATCCTGCACGAGCTCAGCAAGCACAAGAACTTCGGCGTGCGCACCTTCCAGGCCGAGGACGAGATCGCCGGCATCGGCGCCGCGCTCGGCGCGGCCTTCGGCGGCTCGCTGGCCGTGACGACCACCTCCGGCCCCGGTGTGGCGCTCAAGTCCGAGACCATCGGCCTCGCCGTCTCCCTCGAACTTCCGCTGCTGATCGTCGACATCCAGCGCGGCGGCCCGTCCACGGGTCTGCCCACCAAGACCGAGCAGGCCGACCTCCTCCAGGCCATGTACGGGCGCAACGGCGAGGCGCCGGTGCCGGTCGTGGCGCCGAAGACCCCGGCCGACTGCTTCGACGCGGCCCTGGACGCGGCCCGCATCGCGCTCACCTACCGGACCCCGGTCTTCCTGCTGTCCGACGGCTACCTGGCCAACGGCTCGGAACCCTGGCGGATCCCGGACACCGCCGAACTGCCGGACCTCACCACCACGTTCGCCACCGGCCCGAACCACACCCTGGCCGACGGCACCGAGGTCTTCTGGCCGTACAAGCGCGACCCCGAGACCCTGGCCCGCCCCTGGGCGCTGCCCGGCACGCCCGGCCTCGAACACCGCATCGGCGGCATCGAGAAGCAGGACGGCACCGGCAACATCTCCTACGACCCGGCCAACCACGACTTCATGGTCCGCACCCGGCAGGCCAAGATCGACGGCATCCAGGTGCCCGACGTCGAGGTCGACGACCCGGACGGCGCCACCACCCTGGTGCTCGGCTGGGGCTCCACCTACGGGCCGATCACCGCCGCCGTCCGCCGGCTGCGGCGCGCCGGCCACCCCGTCGCCCAGGCCCACCTGCGCCACCTCAACCCCTTCCCGAAGAACCTCGGCGAGGTCCTGAAGCGGTACGAGAAGGTCGTCGTGCCCGAGATGAACCTGGGCCAGCTCGCCACCCTCGTCCGGGCGAAGTACCTCGTCGACGCCCGCAGCCACAACCAGGTCAACGGAATGCCGTTCAAGGCCGAGCAGCTCGCCGCGGCCCTCAAGGAGGTCATCGATGAGTGAGCCGCTGCTGAACCTGGTGCCCAAGGCCGAGGCCAAGCAGTCCATGAAGGACTTCAAGTCGGACCAGGAGGTCCGCTGGTGTCCCGGCTGCGGCGACTACGCCGTCCTCGCCGCCGTGCAGGGCTTCATGCCCGAACTCGGCCTGGCGAAGGAGAACATCGTCTTCGTCTCCGGCATCGGCTGCTCCTCCCGCTTCCCGTACTACATGAACACCTACGGGATGCACTCCATCCACGGCCGCGCCCCGGCCATCGCCACCGGCCTGGCGACCTCGCGCCGCGACCTGTCGGTATGGGTGGTCACCGGTGACGGCGACGCGCTGTCCATCGGCGGCAACCACCTGATCCACGCGCTGCGCCGCAACGTCAACCTGAAGATCCTGCTCTTCAACAACCGGATCTACGGCCTCACCAAGGGCCAGTACAGCCCCACCTCGGAGCTCGGCAAGATCACCAAGTCGACCCCGATGGGCTCCCTGGACGCGCCCTTCAACCCGGTGTCCCTGGCGCTCGGCGCCGAGGCCACCTTCGTCGCCCGGACCGTCGACTCCGACCGCAAGCACCTCACCGAGGTGCTGCGCCAGGCCGCCGACCACAACGGCACGGCGCTGGTGGAGATCTACCAGAACTGCAACATCTTCAACGACGGCGCCTTCGAGGTCCTCAAGGACAACGAGCAGGCCAAGGAGGCGGTGATCCGCCTGGAGCACGGGCAGCCGATCCGCTTCGGCGCCGACCTCCACAAGGGCGTGGTCCGCGACCCGGCCACCGGCGACCTGGAGGTCGTCACCGTGACCCCGGACAACGAGTCCCGCATCCTCGTCCACGACGCCCACTCCGCTTCCCCGACGACCGCGTTCGCCCTGTCCCGCCTCGCCGACCCCGACACCCTCCACCAGACCCCGATCGGCGTCTTCCGGTCCGTGGAGCGCCCGGTGTACGACACGCTGATGGCGGAGCAGCTGGAGCAGGCCGTCGAACAGCACGGCAAGGGCGACCTGGCCCAGCTGCTCACGGGCAAGGACACCTGGACGGTGGTGGGCTGACCTCCGTACGCGCGGTCAGTCGTTCCGCTTCGCTGCCTCGGCAAACGGGCCGAGGCAGCGGGGCTTTCCGCCCTCGATCCGCCAGAGGGTCAGCCCGTCGAGGGAGGCGCGCGAGGCGTCGGCGGGCAGGGCCTCGTAGGACCTGGCCACCCCGCGGTACGCCCGGTCGTCCTTCATGAGCACGGTCGACATCGCCGCGCCCGGGCGCTCCGGGTTCCTGGCGAGCGCGGTCCGCAGCGCCTGCCCCAGCCAGAACAGGACGTCGTACGACTCCGCCGCGTAGTGGTCGACGGGGTCCGAGGCGGCGAGCCCCCAGCGCTTGCGGTAGGCGGCGGCGAACTCCTTCGCGGCCGGGACCGTGTCGGGATCGACATAGCCCGTGCCGAAGTACCAGCCCTCGGCGGCCGGGCCCGCCACGGCGAGGAACTCCGGCCGGAGCGCGGGCTCGACGCTGCCGCACGGGCCCCGGTATCCCTGCTGCCGCAGCGCCTTCGCGCACAGGGCTGCCCGGCGCGGCGAGTTCCCCGCGTACATCACGCCCGTCGGGGACGTGGCGAGCGCGGCCCGGACCGCCGGGCCGAAGTCCTCGCCGTCCGCCGCGACCTGGTGCACGGTGACCGTGCCGCGGGCGGGCGGCGCCTGCCGCATGCCCTGGGCGGCGAGCCAGGCGTAGGTGCCGGCGGCCCGGTCCTCGACGACGGCGGTGCGGTCCAGGTGGTGCTCGCTGAGATAGCGGACGAAGGGCACGATCAGGGCCTGGGAGTAGGGCCGCGGTTCGAAGTACGTGCGCAGGTCGGGCGTCTGGCCGCGGATGGTCGTCCCGGCGGGCACCGCCGCCACCACGCTGAGCACCGGCATCTTCGCCTCGACGAGCGCGTCCACCACGGCGACGGCCGTGTCGGGGGTCGTCGGGCCGAGCACGGCGACCAGGGCCGGGTCCTTGAGCAGCTCGCGGGCCCCGGCGGCGGCCCGCTTCGGGTCCCCGCCGTGGTCCGTCACCTTCAGCGCCAGGTCGAAGGGCCGGTCCGCGCGGGCGTTGAAGGTCTCCATGGCGAGCCGCAGCCCGCGTTCCTGGGCGCGCCCGTCCGCCCGGGTCGGGCCGCTGAGGTCGGTGACCACGCCGAGCGTGTACGCGCTCCTGACCGTCCCGCCGTCGGTGCCGCCGCCCGTGCCGCCCGTCGCGCCGGCCTGGTCGCGGCCGAGCAGCCAGGCGGTGAGGCCGCCGGCGCCGGCGACGGCCCCGGCGGCGCCGAGGGCCAGGAAGCGGCGCCGGGAGGTCCGCGGCGGCTTCCCGGGGTCGAGCATCGTCGGGTCGGCGACCGGCAGGTCCAGGACCCGCGAGGAGCGCTCGGCGATCAGCGCGGGCAGGCCCGGCGGCATCCAGTCGCCCTCCGGCGGACCCTCGGACGGGCCGAGGGCGTCGCGCACCTCGGCGGCGTCCGGCCGGTCGGCGGGGTCCTTGGCGAGGCAGGCGGTGACGAGCGGGAGCAGGGTGTCCGGGAGGTCGTCGAGGTCGGGCTCGCCGTGGACGGTGCGGTAGACCACCGCGGCCACCCCGCCCGTACCGAAGGGGCGGCGGCCGGTCAGCGCGTACGCGAGGACGCAGCCGAGCGAGAAGACGTCGGCGGGCGGGCCGACCTCGCCTGCGTCGGTGACCCGGGCCTGTTCGGGGGCGAGGAAGCCGGGGGTGCCGATCATCGCGTCGGTGGCGGTGAGCGCGGTGGCGCCACTGACCCGGGCGATGCCGAAGTCGATGAGCCGGGGCCCGTCGAGGGCGAGCAGGACGTTGCCGGGCTTGACGTCCCGGTGGACGAGCCCGGCCGTGTGCATGCCGTCGAGGGCGGCGGCGAGCCGGGCGCCCAGGGCGCGGACGGTCGTCTCGGGCAGCGGCCCGTGCAGGGCGACGGCCTCGGCGAGCGAGGGCCCGGGCACGTACTCGGTGGCCAGCCACGGCTCGCGGGCCTCGGGGTCGGCGCCGAGGACCCGGACCACCCATCGGCCGGTGATGGTCCGGGCGGTGGCCGCCTCGCGGCGGAAGCGGGCCCGGAAGCCGGGGTCGGCGGCGTGCTCGGCGCGGATCAGCTTGAGCGCGGCGAGCGCGCCGCCGGCGGACCGGGCGAGGTAGACCACGCCCATGCCGCCGGCGCCGAGCCGGCCGAGCAGCCGGTAGCCGGCGACGGCCGACGGGTCGGCCTTCCTGAGCGGCTGCACCGTCAGCCCTTCTTCTTGTTCTGGGGCGCGGCGGGGGCGTTGCCGATGAACGTGTAGGCGCCGTTCCTCACGCCGTAGAGGAAGGTGCCCACGCCCCTGAGTTCGCCGCGCCCGTCGAACTGGTAGCCGCCCATGGCCCCGGTGTACTGCTGCTTGGTCAGCTTCTCCCACAGGCCCTTGCGGCTGAGCGGGCCCTTGCGGGCGTTCGCGGCGAGCAAGGAGGTGACCATGTTGACCACGTCGAAGGACTCGCCGGCGTAGAAGTCCGGGGTGGTGCGGTAGCGCTCGCGGTAGGCGTCGAGGAAGCCCTGGGTGAGGGTGCGGTCGGCCGGCTTCTGCTTCGGGTCGGCGGCCCGCTGGACGGGGTCGATGACGGGCGCGCAGACGAACCAGCCCTCGGCGGCGCTCCCGGCCTCCTTCAGGAAGCGCGACCCGAGGACGTGCTGCCCGGTGAACCGGGGCCCGGTGAAGCCGAGTTCGTTCAGGGCACGGGCGGCGAGCACGGCGGTGGAGCGGACACCGCAGTGCACGTACGTGTCGATGCCGGCGTCGATCATCTCGCCGATGATCCGGCGGTAGTCGGTGGCCCGGCCCGGGACCACCCGGTAGTGCGGCGTGAGCCCTGCCTCCCGGAAGCCGAAGCGGGCGCCGCTGACGTACTGCCAGCTGTACTGGTCGTCGGTGCGTTCCTGGAGGACCCCGGGGCGGCGGACCTGTGGCAGCAGCGTGGTGGACCAGGCGAGGAAGGTGCCCGCCGTGAAGTGGCTCGGGATGGCGCGCAGCACGGTCGTGTTCGGCGGAAGGCCGGTCTCGCCGCGCAGGGTGAAGAGGTTGTAGCCGGCCGAGGTGGTGACGAGCGGCACGCCGGCCTCCTCGAAGGCGGGGAGGGCGGCGATGCCGGTGTCGTCGGAGGTGGGGCCGAGGACGGCGATCAGGGTGGGGTCGGCGGTGAGCCGGCGGGCGACGGCGAAGGCGCCGTCGCGGTCCCCGCGGTCGTCGGCGACCTTGAGCCGGAGGGTGAAGGGCCGGCCCTTGTGCACGGCGTTGAAGCGCTCGACGGCGAGCCGGGCGCCGCGCTCCTGGGCCCGGCCGATCTCCCCGGCGGGCCCGGAGAGGTCGGCGAAGACGCCGACGGTCCAGGTGTTCCCGGCCTTCGGCGCCGGGGCCTTCCCCTTCCCGTCCGTGTCGTCGTCCCGCCAGGGGCGGACGAGGGCGAGCGCGCCGCCGCCGGCCGCGAGGACGGCGGCCCCGGCGCCGAGCAGCACGCCGCGCCTGCTGGGCCGTCCCGTGGCGGCGGAGGGGTCCGCCGGGTCGGTGCCGGACGCGGTCGGGTCGATGTCGGGGAGCGCCAGCATGGCCGCCGAGCGGGCGGCGATGGTGGCGACGACGGGCGCGGGCAGCCAGTCGGCCGGGGCTCCGGGGGTGTCCTCGGTGAGCCGGCCGGCGATCTCCTCGGCGGAGGGCCGTCCGGCCGGCTCCTTGGCCAGGCATTCCCGTACCAGGCCGAGGAGCCCCTCCGGTACGCCTTCGAGGTCGGGCTCGTCGTGCACCGTGCGGTACAGCAGCGCGTCGAGGGCGCCCGTGCCGAACGGCGGGCGGCCGGTGGCGGCGAAGGCGAGCAGACAGCCGAGGGCGAAGACGTCGGCGGCCGGGCCGATGTCGCCCGAGCGGGCCTCGGCCTGCTCGGGCGCGAGGAAGCCGGGCGTGCCGACGACCATGTCGGTGGAGGTCAGCCCGGTCTCCCCGGTCGCGCGGGCGATGCCGAAGTCGATGAGCCGGGGCCCGTCGACGGCGAGCAGGACGTTGCCGGGCTTCACGTCCCGGTGCACGATCCCGGCCGCGTGCACGGCGGCGAGCGCGCGGGCGACGGCGCCGCCCAGGATCCGTACCGACCGCTCGGGCAGCGGCCCGTGCGCGCGGACGGCCTCGCCGAGGGAGGGTCCCGGCACGAAGGCCGTCGCCATCCACGGCTCGGGCGCGTCGGGATCGGCGCCGGTGACGGGCACGGCCCAGGGGCTCGTGACCCGGCGGGCGGCCTCCACCTCGCGGCGGAAACGGGCCCGGAAGTCGGCCTCGTCGGCCTGGTCGGCGTGGGTGACCTTGACGGCGGCGAGCGCGCCGGTGTCGGTGCGGCCGAGGTAGACGACGCCCATGCCACCGGCGCCGAGCCGCCCGAGGAGGCGGTGTCCGGCGATCGAGGAGGGGTCGGACGGCAGGAGCGGCTGGAGCGCGCCGGGGTTCGTGGTCACGAGCGGGCTCCCAGCTGCTCCTTGATGCGTGCCTCCATGGTGACCTGGGCCTGGGTCTGGACGCTGGTGGCGTCCTCGGTGTGGCCGGGGGCGCCCTTGACGACGGTGGCGACGGTGATCTGGCCGATGCGGGCCTCGTACCAGCTGTACGTGTGCTGCCCCTTGAACGCGTCGTTGACGTAGGTGCCGTGCTCGACGAGGGTGTCGGTGGCATGGCCGTTGCCGCCCTGCCCGTAGGGCACGCCGATGGATCCGAGGTTGGTCACGCGTTCGCCCTCGCGCAGTTGCTGTTCGGGGCAGCGCAGCGCCTCCTCCAGGGTCTCGGCCATCTCCCAGTCGGCGTCGGACTCGGTGCGGTGCACGGTGACGGTCGCGGCGACCCGCAGCGGGCCCTTGCCGCCGGCGGCCGGGATCTCGCTGTAGGCGGTGACGCTGGCCAGGACGGAGCGGGGCGGGGCCTCGATCTCCCACGTGCAGTTCTCGTCGAGGACCGGCCAGGCGTCGGGGGCGCTGAGGTACGGGGCGCGCTTGACGTAGTCGGGGCCCCAGGACTCCGGGCCGGCGACGATCGCCAGGGCCATGCGCCGGGCCTCGGCGGCGGTCTTGGGCGCGCGCTTCGGGTCGGGGGTGAAGTCGAGGGCGGTGGGGGTGGGGGTCGGCTGCGCGGTGGCCGGCGCGCTCGCGCTCGTACCGCCGCCCTTGCCGTCGCCCCTGCCCGTGCTCCCTCCGCCGGGGTCGCCGCCCCCTCCGGAGCAGCCGGCGAGCAGTAACGCCCCGCCCGCCGCCGTCGCCCCGCAGGCGCGCAGCAGTCTTCGCCTCACGTGCGCCACGATTTCCCCCACCCTGGTCACGGAATCCCCCACAGGGGGGTGATCGTACGCCGGGTGGCCCCAACCCGCCCTGGTTACACCGTTATTGGGACGCTTCGCGTGCCGTGTCGTAACGCACCCGCGCCTCCTGGACGGCGTCCAGCCGCTGCTCGGTCCAGCGGCCGAGTGCGGCGACCAGGCGGGCGGCCTCGGTGCCGAGGGGGGTGAGGCTGTAGTCGACGCGGGGCGGGATGACCGGCTGGGCGGCGCGGTGCACGAAGCCGTCGCGCTCCAGGGTCTGGAGGGTCTGGGTGAGCATCTTCTCGCTGACGCCGCCGATCTTCCGGCGCAGTTCGCCGAAGCGGTACGAGCGGTCGAGCAGGGCGATGAGGATCAGCACGCCCCAGCGGCTGGTGACGTGCTCCAGGACGAGGCGCGAGGGGCACATCGCGTCGTTGACGTCGGGCTTCTTCCCGCTGTTCCCACTTACCGGCATACCAGTACCTTACTTCAAAGTGTGTACTTTCGAATGGTTAGCGCCTGACCTACGGTGAGTGGGCACGTCACCGACCCCGGAGTGAAGGAAGAGACCCATGAGCATCGTCGTCACCGGAGCCACCGGAAAGCTCGGCCGCCTCGTCATCGACGCCCTCCTCGCCACCGAGCCCGCCGAGCGGCTCGCCGCCGTCGTCCGCGACAAGGCGAAGGCCGCGGACCTGGCCGAGCGCGGCGTCGAGCTGCGCGTCGCCGACTACTCCCGGCCCGAGACGCTGGCCGGGGCCTTCGCCGCCGGGGACCGGGTGCTGCTGATCTCCGGCAGCGAGGTCGGGCAGCGGGTGGCCCAGCACACCGCCGTGATCAGCGCGGCCAAGGCCGCCGGGGTCGCCCAGCTCGCGTACACCGGCGTCCTCGGCGGACCGGAGGCGGACTTCCTCCTCGCCGACGAGCACAAGGCGACCGAGCGGGCGATCCTCGACTCCGGCCTGCCGTACACCTTCCTGCGCAACGGCTGGTACACGGAGAACTACACCGAGAACCTCGCGCCCGTGCTCGCCCACGGCGCCGTCGTCACCAACGCCGGCGAGGGCCGGGTCGCCTCCGCCACCCGCGCCGACTACGCCGCCGCGGCCGCCGCCGTCCTGACCGGCCCGCTCGACGAGCACCTCGGCCGGGCGTACGAGCTGAGCGGCGACGTGTCGTGGTCCTTCGCCGAGTACGCGGCCGAGGTCGCCCGGCTCTCCGGCAAGCCGGTCGTCCACACCGACGTGCCCGCCGCGACCCACCTGGAGATCCTGCTCGGCGCCGGGGTGCCGGGGCCCTTCGCCGAGATCCTGGTCGACGTCGACGAGGCCGTCGCGCGCGGCGCGCTCGCCGCCCGCGGCGACGACCTGTCCCGGCTCATCGGCCGCCCCACCACGCCGATCGCCGAGACGATCGCGGCCGCCCTGGCCGCCCCGGCCGCCTCCTGAACGACCGCCCGGCCGCCCTCCGGGAGCGCTCCAAGATCCGTCAGTACCGTATGGCGATACGGACATGACAGCCGGCCCTGCTCGGCGCTACCTTCGTCAGGGATGCGCGGCGCAGGGCCGACAGGGCGGGAGGTCCGGTGGAGACGAAGAAGAACGAGGCACGGGCGGGACTGCTCTACGGGATCGGCGCCTACGGCATGTGGGGCCTGGTCCCGCTCTTCTGGCCGCTGGTCAAGCCGGCCGGCGCGGTCGAGATCCTGGCCCACCGCATGGTCTGGTCGCTCGCCTTCGTCGGCCTCGCGCTGCTCGCGCTGCGCCGCTGGGACTGGATCCGCGAGCTGGTGCGCAGCCCGCGCAAGCTGGGCCTGATCACCGTCGCCGCGACCGTGATCAGCGTCAACTGGGGCGTCTACATCTGGGCCGTCAACAACGGCCGGGTCGTCGAGTCCTCGCTCGGCTACTTCATCAACCCGCTCGTCACCATCGCCCTCGGCGTCCTCGTACTGAAGGAACGCCTGCGCCCGGCCCAGTGGGCCGCCGTCGGCGTCGGCTTCACCGCGGTCGTCGTCCTCGCGGTCGGCGCCGGCCGCCCGCCGTGGGTCTCGCTCACCCTCGCCTTCTCCTTCGCGCTCTACGGCCTGGTGAAGAAGCAGGTGAACATCGGCGGCCTGGAGTCGCTGGCCGCCGAGACCGCCGTGCAGTTCCTGCCCGCGCTCGCCTATCTGCTCTGGCTGGGCAGCCAGGGCTCGCTGGCCTTCGGCGCGCACGGCGCCGGGCACGCGGCGCTGCTCGCCGCGACCGGCCTGGTGACCGCGGTCCCGCTGATCTGCTTCGGCGCCGCCGCCATCCGCGTCCCGCTCTCGACGCTCGGCCTGCTCCAGTACCTGGCGCCCGTCTTCCAGTTCCTGCTGGGCGTCGTCTACTTCCACGAGGCGATGCCGGCGGAGCGCTGGGCCGGCTTCTCGCTGGTGTGGCTGGCGCTGACCATCCTCAGCTGGGACGCCCTGCGCACGGCCCGCCGCAGCCGGGCGGCGGTGGAGAGCGCGAAGGCGGAGGCGGAGGCCGCCGCGGTGGGGGCCGGTCCGGTGGAGGCCGGTCCGGTGGAGGCCGGTCCGGTGGAGGCCGGTCCGGTGGAGGCCGGTCCGGTGGAGGCCGGTCCGGTGGGGGCTACCGCGGGCGGGGCCGGGGTCGGGGCCGGGGTGATCCCTCCGGATGTCCTTTCCACCCCATCGGCGCAGCCCGGGCGCTGACGGCGGGCGAGGGCCGCGGGCTCGGTGTTACGTCGGGAGCCAAGGGGCGCGCCCCCAGGGCGGGCCCGCCGCCTCTCCGGGAAGAGAGACCGCGCCATGTCGCACCCCCTCCCCCTCGCCCTCTCGGTGGACTTCGGACAGGGCTTCACCGACGCCTGGTCGGCGATCGCCGAGTTCATCCCCAAGTTCATCGGCTTCCTCGCGATCCTGCTCATCGGCTGGTTCGTGGCGAAGCTGATCGCCCGCGTCGCCGACCGGCTGCTGCGCCGCGTCGGCTTCGAGCGGATGGCCGAACGCAGCGGTGTCGCCAACACGCTGAAGGGCTCCAAGTACGACGCCACCGGCATCATCACCAAGATCCTCTACTACGCGATCCTGCTGATCGCCCTGCAGCTGGCCTTCGGGGTCTTCGGCCCCAACCCGGTCAGCGTCATGATCAACGGCATCGTGGCCTGGCTGCCCCGGGCGATCGTCGCCTGCGTCATCGTGGTCGTGGCGATGGCCATCGCCCGCGCCGTGCGGGACATCATCGGCAGCGCGCTCTCGCAGATGTCGTACGGCAAGGTCGTCGCGACCGCGGCCTGGGCCTTCATCGTGGCGCTCGGCGTCATCGCCGCGCTCGGCCAGGCCGGCATCGCCACCGCGATCACCGGCCCGGTGCTGACCGCCGTGCTCGCGACGATCGCGGGCGTCGTCATCGTCGGTGTCGGCGGCGGCATGATCACCCCGATGCGCTCCCGCTGGGAGCGCTGGCTGTCGGCCGCCGAGACGGAGACCGCCCGCGCGAAGGACCAGATCTCGGCCTACCAGCAGGGCCGCCAGGACGCCCAGCAGGGCCTGCCCTCGGCCCAGGAGCGCCAGGGCTCGACGGAACGCCGCGAGCCGGGCCACCCCGGCAAGTGGGCCGGTGGCGAGGAGCCGCCGCAGGCGCGGTGACCCGGAGGTCCGGAGCGGTCCGGGGGTCGCGGGTGCCCCCCGGGCGGCCCCGTGCGGGCCGGTAGGACGGGGCGGGCCGGTAGGGGCGGTGACCCGGAGGGCCCGGAGCGGTCCGGAGTCCCGGGCGGGCCCGGGTGGCACTCGTGTGGTCCGGTGGGGCGCGGTGACCCGGAGGGCCCGGAGCGGCCCGGGGGCCCGGGTGCCCCCGGGCGGGCCCGTGTGGTCCGGTAGGGCGGGGTGACCCGGAGGGTCTGGAGCGGTCCGGGGGTCGCGGGCGGCCCCGTGTGGTCCGGTAGGGCGGGGTGACCCGGAGGGTCCGGAGCGGTCCGGGGGTCGCGGGCGGGCCCGGGTGGCCTCGTGTGGTCCGGCAGGGCGGGGTGACCCGGAGGGTCCGGAGCGGTCCGGGGGTCGCGGGCGGGCCCGTGTGGTCCGGCAGGGCGGGGTGACCGGGCGGCGACGCGGTGCCGGGTGGGGCCGGTTGGCGCGCCCGGGGCCGATGCCGGGGCAGGAGGCCGTCAGGCCGAAGACGTACGGCACGTACGCCACCCCGGAGGCCCCGGGCACCCGGGCGGGCGCCGTGGTGGTGCGGGGCATCCCCGGGGGCCGGGCGGCTCGCCCGGCGCACGCCGTCGGCGCCGACGCGGCGGTTATGCCGCCAGCAGGTCGTGCTCGCGGATCAGCCAGCAGACGGCGGTCAGCCGCAGCGTGGCGAAGTCGTGCCCGACCGGTTCGACCCAGTCGACCTCGGTCAGCCAGTCGGTGAAGCCGAGGACGTAGTCCGCGAGTTCCTCGCGGCGGACGGTGCGCGGGCGGGGGCCGCGCTGGGCCGGGATCAGGGCGTCGCACACGGCCGCCGCGTGCTGATCGACGGCGGCCACCAGTCCCGGCTCGAAGCCGAACTCCGAGAGCCGGGGCATGTACGTGGCGACGACACCGACCAGGGGGCAGTCGGGCGAATCGTTCATTCCTTTACATTACGCGCGGCGGAGCGGCATTCGGCCGTGAGCTTCGTCGCACGGCGCGGGCGGCAGCCGCCGGGGGCGGGCGGCCCGATTCCGGGGGCGCTTGTCGGTGCCGACCCGTATAACGGGACGATGACAGCACTCCATTGGAAGCTCGTCGTCGACGCGACGGACCCGCACGCGCAGGCCGCCTTCTGGGCCGCCGCCCTCGCCTACCACGAGGAGGACCACAGTCCCCTCGTCTCCCGGCTGCTCGACGCGGGCGCCGCCCCCGCCGAGGCCACCCTCACCGTCCGGGGCCGGCTCGCCTGGCGCGACCTCGCGGCCGTCCGGCACCCGGACGAGCCCTTCGACCCGGCCACCGACACCGGGCTCGGGCGCCGGATCCTCTTCCAGCGCGTTCCCGAGCCGAAGGCCGGCAAGAACCGCCTCCACCTGGACCTGCACCCGCCGGCCGGCACCCGCGCGGCGGAGGTCGACCGGCTCACCGGCCTCGGCGCGAAGGTGGTGCGCGAGGTGGCGGAGGCGGGCGGCGCGTGGACGGTGATGCAGGACCCGGAGGGCAACGAGTTCTGCGTGCACTGAGCCGCCTGCGCCGCCTGCGCCGCCTGCGCCACTGGGCGGCGGGGCCGCTGAGCGCCCCCGTACCCGGCTTCCTCACGTCGTACGGGTGACGCCTCAGCCCCTGGCCGGGAGCACCTTCAGCTCGACGCCCGCGATGCGCCCGAGGGAGTCGAAGGAGACCTCGGCCGCGCCGCCGCCGTGCGGGAGTTCGGCGACCAGGCGGGCGGGCTCGGCGCGGTAGGGGACGCCGTGGTGGTCGAAGTAGCCCTCGACGACGTGCCGGGGCGAGCGGCCGATCAGCCCGGCGCCGGTGAGCAGGGTGCGGGGCAGCGCGACCGGGTCCAGGGCGGGGCGCGGCACCTGCGGGTCGTCCGGCAGGAAGTAGACCTGGGTGGTGGGTCCGGCGGGCGCGCCGATGTAGCCGGGGGCCTCGGCCACGCCCATCCCGGCGAAGGCCAGCGTCTCGGCGGCCCGCCGCGGGTCCTCGAAGCCGCTCAGGTCGAGGACCTCCGCGGTGAACTCGGGGATGCCGTGCGCCCGCCCGTACCGCTCGACCGCACCGGCGAGCGCGGCCACTTCGGTGCCGCGCAGGCCGGGGTTGGCCCAACCCCACATCCAGGACGCGTCGTTCATGTCGTACGTCCCGAGGACCCCGACCCGCAGCTCGACCCCGCCCTGCCGGAAGCTGCAGCCGGGCAGGTCGGCCGACCAGTCGCCGTCGGGCAGGAAGTCCATCAGGGCCTCCAACTGGGCGGCGCCCCAGGCGGCATGCCGCTCGGCCTCGAACAGGAACGCGTCGCTGAATGTCTGCACCATGCGGTCGACCCTAGGGGGCGTCAGGGGCTCCGGACGTACCGGGGGCCCGCCTCACCTCGTAGTGGAAGCAGCCGTACTCCACGGCCCGTACGTGCACCAGCGCGACCGCCGGGTCGGCGAAGGCCTCCGCGAACGCCCGGTCGAAGCCCTCGGTGGGCGCCTCCGGGATCTCCAGGAGCCGCCCGCCGACGATCCGGCCCCGGGCGTCGTAGCGCCGCAGGGTGCGCAGTGCGCCGGGGCGGTCGAAGGGGTACGCGGTGGGCGCCGGGTCGGGCCCGCCGCACTCCCCGGCGTGGACGAAGACGGGCCCCTGCTCGTCGTACGCCCCGGGCTCGGCCCCGTGCTCCGCCGCCCACCTGCGCAGCGGCGCGTACGACACGAGCGCGATCCGCTCCCCCACCCGCGACAGGCGCAGGCAGCAGCGGAGCGGGTTCCCGGCGGTCTCCTCGTCCGCCGTGAAGGGCCGGCAGGTGCGCCCCGCGTCGTCGACGGCGCGGAGCTGGGCGAGGGCGGTGGGGGGAATGGCGCGTGCGGTGTAGGTGGTCATGGCCCCATGCTCACGCGCGCGCGACCCCCGTCACCGGCGGTATTCGGACCTCGCGCTCGCGCCCGCTCCCGCTCCCGCGCCCGCGCCTAGCATCGGCGGATGGCCACCTTCGTGCACCTCGCCCCCGCCGTCCATGCCGCGCGGATCCGGCGCGGCGGGATCAAGGCCCCGCGGGCCGCCCACCGGGAGCGGCGCGGGGTGTTCCTGTTTCCCGTGCTGGACTCGTACGCGCTGACGCACCAGTGGCTGCGCGAGCTGGCCCGGCGGCCCGGGCCTCGGGGGCTGGTGGCGGTGCACGTACGGCTGCCGGACGGGGAGCGGGTGACCGTCGGGCGGTACGGGGAGCGGGAGCCGGAGGTGACGACGGCGGCCGGGGCCGTGCGGCGGATCCGGGAGCTCGACGACCCGCGGGGGTGGGAGGTGTTCCTGCCCCGGGCGGTGGCGCGCCGGGAGGTGCGGTACGTGCGGGAGGTGCGGCAGCTGCACGGCTGGCGGTACCGGCCCGACGCGCACGGCACCGCACCCTGCGTCTGCGAGGCCTGCCGGGAGCCGGGCCTCTACGGCTCCCGCCGGCTGGCGGAACGCCGCGCCCGGCCCGACTACGGCCCGGCGCTCCCCGCCGGCACCCTCCTCGCCCGGCTCGGCCGCGCCGAACTCCGGGCCGAAATCCACGGCGACACGGCCGCGTTGTGCGAGGTGCTGCGCTGGTACCGGCTGCGGCGCCGCGGGCCGCTGCCGCGGGTCGCGCGGCTCACCGGTCATCCGGACCCGGAGGTGCGACAGCTGCTCGCCGCGGCCGTCGCACACTGGTCCACCCCCGGAGTGGACGCGCTGCTGCGGGAGTTGGCCGACGACGGCGCGGACGCGGCGGTGCGCCGGGCGGTCGCCGAGAGCATCGCCTACCGCGACACCCCGGGCGCCGACGCGCTCCTGGCCGACCTGGCCCGCGACCCCGACCCACGGGTACGCGACGCCGTGGTCGACGGCCTGGTGCACCGCGCGACCCCGGAGGCCGTCGCCCTGCTGACGCTCCTCGCGAACGACCCGGACGCGCGGGTGCGGGAGACGGTGTCCCTGCTGTGGGACGAGGACGAGGGCGAGGACGAGGACGTGCGCGAGGACGAGGACCCGGAGGCGCGGAGGGACTAGGCGGTGTCCTCCAGGAGCCGCCACGTCGTCAGCGCGAGGCGTGCCCGGGTGAGGCCCGTCGGGGTCGTCAGGTCGAGGGCGAGGGTGCGGGACAGGTGGTCGAGGCGGCGCGAGACGCTGCTGTGGTGGAGGTGGAGCAGGTCGGCGGCGCGGCGCAGTGAGCCGGTGGCGCAGTAGGCGTCCAGGGTCTCCAGGTCCTCCGGGCTCGCGCCGGCGGCGAACCGGGACAGGGCCGTCACGTCGGCGTTGGCCCGGGCGGCTGCGGGCGGGACCTCGGCGAGAAGGGCAAGCGCGCCCAACTCGGCGTGGACGATGACCGGTTCACGGGCCGAGGCGAAGCGCAGCGCGGTGCGGGCCCGGCGCCAGGTCGCGTCGAGGGGCTCGGGTCCCGCGGAGTCGGCGAGCCCGGCCCGTACCCCCTCGGGAAAGGCGGACCGGTCCACGGCGGTGGCGAGCAGCACCCCGGTGCCCCCGCCGGGGCCGGCGAGCACCGCCGCCTTCACCAGGCCCCCCGGGCAGACCAGCGCGCCGACCCGGTCGAGCGGCACCGCCGAGCGCACCGCGGCGAGGTGCAGCGGCGCCCCGGCGGCGAAGCCGAGCAGCCGCAGGGCGCGGGCCCGGGCCGCCTCGTCCGTGCCGGTGCCGACGGCCAGTTCGACGAGGGCCGGATCGGCCATGGTCGTACGGGCCGGGCCGTAGCGCTCCACGGCCGCCGCGACCGCGAGGGCGAGGCGGTCGAGCAGCACCTCGTCGAGCGGGTTCGGCGGGCCGGACCGCTCCAGCCACACCACGCCGATCTCCTCCTCGTCGAGCGTGACCGGCACCGCCGTCGACACCGCCCCCTCCTCCCCCGCCGCCGGCCCGGTGGCCTCCGTGCCCAGGGGCGACGCCCGGACCACCCGCCCGGTGCCGTGCAGCCGGATTCCGGTGACGCACTCCGCCAGGCCGGCCGAGGCGCGGGCGAGCGCCGGGAGGTCGACGCGGCGGCGCATCAGCGTGTCGTAGAACGCGACGATCCGGATCGCGCCGCCGACGTACGGATCGAGTCCCGACAGCCGCAGGGCCAGTGCCTCCATGCCCGGAAGCCTAGAGGCCCCGGCCCGGGCCGCGCCGCGCCGATCGGTGCGCGATCGGTCCCGCATGCGCGACGGACGGCGGCTGACCCGTCGCGGCCGGGTCGTGAGGATGGGCGTCATGGATCCCGAACTCGAAGCATTCGTACCGCTGTTCCCGCACGCCGACTTCGCCGACCCGGCCGGCGTCCGCTCCCTCTTCTCCGAGCTCGCCGCCTCCGTGCCGCTGCCCGACGTCACCGGCCTGGAGATCGAGGACGTCGCGGTGCCGGTCGCCGGCGGTCCGGACGTGCCGGTCCGGGTCTACCGCCCGCACGGGGCGCGCGGCGCCGTCGTCTGGCTGCACGGCGGCGGGCACGTCACGGGCGACGTGGACAGCGAGCACCCGTGGGCCACCCGGCTCGCCCTCACCTCCGGCGCGGTGGTGCTCTCCGTCGGCTACCGGCTGTCCCCGGAGAACCCCTTCCCCGCCTCCCTGGACGACGCCTGCGCCGTGCTCTCCTGGGCCGCCGCGCGGGCCGGCCGGCTCGGCGTCGACCCGGCGCGGATCGCGGTCGCCGGGCACAGCGCCGGCGGCGGGCTCGCGGCCGGCGTGGCGCTGCGGGCCCGTGACGAGCGGGGCCCGGCGATCCGCTTCCAGCTGCTCAACCAGCCGCAGCTCGACGACCGGCAGGAGACCTGGTCGCAGCGGCACTTCACCGACACCCCGTGGGTCGACCGCGACAAGGTCGCGGCCTCGTGGCGGCACTACCTCGGAGGCCGGCCGGCCACCCCGTACGCGGCGCCCGCCCGCGCCGAGGACCTGACCGGTCTGCCGCCCGCGTACATCGCGACGGCCGAGCTCTGCCCGAACCGCGACGAGGACATCCACTACGCCCTGCGGCTGCTCCAGGCCGGCGTCTCGGTCGAGCTGCACCAGTGGCCGGGCACCTTCCACGGCTCGCAGGCGATCGTCACCGCCGACGTCTCGCAGCGCCAGAACGCCGAGCTGGGGGCCGTCCTGCGCCGCGCCCTCGCCGACTGAAGCCCCGGGGCGGCCCAGCGCCCCCAAGGCCCCCAAGGCCCCCAAGGCCCCCAGCGACTCAAGCGACTCAAGCGACTCAAGCGACTCAAGCGACTCACGTTCCGACATGCCCACACGAGAGGACCGGATCGACTCATGAACCTGCGCCTGGCACTGCTCGGGCTCGCCGCCCTCGGCCTGATGGCCGCGAGCACCACCCCCGCCACGCCCGCCACTCCCGCCGCCCCCGCTCCCGCCCCGACCCCCGGGCTCGACCCCGACGCGCTCCAGTCCGCCCTGGACGGGCTGCACGCCGCCGGGATGCCGGGCGCCTTCGCCGAGGTGCGGGACGCGGGGCGCACCTGGCGGGGGGCCGCCGGGGTCGCCGACCTGGAGTCGGGGCGACCCGTGCGGCCCGACCTGCTGCACCGGGTCGGCAGCATCACCAAGGCCTTCACCGCCGCCGCCGTGCTCCAGCAGGTCGAGCAGGGCCGGGTCCGGCTCGACGCGCCGGTCGGCGACTACCTGCCCGACCTGGTGCCGGGCGAGCGCGGCCGGGCGGTGACGGTGCGCATGCTGCTCAACCACACCAGCGGCTTCGCCGAGTACATCCCGTACGCCTTCCCGTCGATCACCGGCGCCGACGGGCCGGTCTCCTCGAAGAGCCTCGACGAGAATCGCTTCACCGACTTCCACGTGCCGGACCTGATCGCGCTCGGACTCGCGGCTCCGCCGTCGGCCGAGCCCGGCGCGCTCCCCGGCGTCTACTCGAACACCAACTACCTGTTGCTCGGCGAGCTGTTGGCGCGGGTGACGGGCGAGCCCGCGGAGGAGTACATCACGCGGAACGTCATCGGGCGGGCCGGGCTGCGGCACACCTTCTTCCCCACCGGGCCGAGGATCCGGGGCCCGCACTCGAAGATGTACGAGGCGCTGTGGGGCGCGCTCGAACCGCCGCGCGACTACAGCGTCTACACCATGTCCTGGGACATGGCGGGCGGCGGCCTGGTGTCCACCATGGAGGACCTGAACCGCTTCTACCGGGCCCTGCTCGGCGGCCGGATCATCACGCCCGCCTCGCTGGCGGAGATGCGGCGCACGGTGCCGGTGATCGCCCTGGACGGGTCGACGATCTCGTACGGCCTCGGGCTGCAGAAGGTCGAGGTGCCGGGCTGCGGCACCTTCTGGGGCAACGAGGGCACGGTGTGGGGCGCCGGGACGGTGTCGATGACCCGCGCGGACGGCAGGCGCCAGATGTCCATCGCCGTGAACCTCTTCCGGTGGAGCTCGCCTCATCCCCTCGACGACGCGCTGTCGACGCTGCGGCAGCGGGCGCTGGGGTGTTCGGTGAGCGAACGGTCCTGACCGGATTCCGCCCTTGACGGCGAGTCAAACTCTCGCTGAACATTCGTCCCACAAAGCGCAGTCGTTCGATGCGCTCTTCCGCACGACTGCTCGTCGCACGTCGCACGTCGCACATTGCTCGTCGCTCGTCAGCTCCTTGCTCCACGCCTCGCGTCACCCACGGCGCGAGGCGCTCGTACGTTCCGTCCCATCCCCAGTTCGGAATCCGGAGCCCCCACATGAAACTCTCCGCGAGACTGTCCGCCCTGGCCGGAGCCTCGGCCCTCGTCCTCGGCGCCTTCGCCGGCGCCGCACCGGCCGCGACCGCCGCGCCGACCGGCACCGCCGCCGTCACGCCGCCCGACATCCCGGTCGCCAACGTCAAGCAGCACCTGGCCGACCTCCAGTCCATCGCCACCGCCAACGGCGGCAACCGCGCCCACGGGCGCAGCGGCTACAAGGCCTCGATCGACTTCGTGAAGGCGAAGCTGGACGCGGCCGGCTACACCACCGCGATCCAGCAGTTCTCCTACAACGGCTCCACCGGCTACAACCTGATAGCCGACTGGCCGGGCGGCGACCCCAACCAGGTCGTCATGTCCGGCTCGCACCTCGACTCGGTGACCTCCGGGCCCGGCATCAACGACAACGGCTCGGGCTCCGCCGCCATCCTGGAGAACGCCCTCGCCGTCTCCCGCGCCCAGCTCCAGCCGACGAAGCACCTGCGCTTCGCCTGGTGGGGCGCGGAGGAGCTCGGTCTGGTCGGCTCGAAGTACTACGTGAACAACACGCCGTCCACCGAGCGGTCCAAGATCAAGGCGTATCTGAACTTCGACATGATCGGCTCGCCGAACCCGGGCTACTTCGTCTACGACGACGACCCGACGATCGAGCAGACCTTCAAGACGTACTACGCGGGCCTCGGCATCCCCACGGAGATCGAGACCGAGGGCGACGGGCGCTCGGACCACGCGCCGTTCAAGAACGCGGGCGTGCCGGTCGGCGGGCTGTTCTCCGGCGCCGACTACACCAAGACCTCCGCGCAGGCGCAGAAGTGGGGCGGCACGGCCGGGCAGGCCTTCGACCGCTGCTACCACTCCTCGTGCGACACCACGGCGAACATCAACGACACGGCCCTGGACCGCAATTCCGACGCGATCGCCTACGCGATCTGGAACCTGTCGAGCGGCTCCACCACTCCCCCGGCCGGCACGGTCTTCGAGAACACCGCCGACGTCGCCGTCCCGGACAACGGCGCCGCGGTGACCTCGTCGGTGACCGTCACCGGCGTGTCCGGCAACGCGCCCAGCACCCTCCAGGTCGGCGTCGACATCGTCCACACCTGGATCGGCGACCTGGTCGTCGACCTCGTCGCGCCGGACGGCTCGGTCTACAACCTGCACAACAGGACCGGCAGCAGCGCGGACAACATCAACCAGACCTACACCGTGAACGCCTCCACCGAGGTCGCCAACGGCACCTGGAAGCTGCGCGTCCAGGACAAGGCCTCGGCCGACACGGGCTACATCAGCGGCTTCAAGCTGACCTTCCCGTAGGCGGCATCCGCAAGCGCCCGGGTGGGTCGGTGACCATCGCCCCCGACCCACCCGGGGTCCCAACCGTGTGCCGTGCGTGCGGCTACTTCGCGGAGTCGGCCACGGCGACGAGCTTGTCGGGCGTGACCGCGCCGACGTAGACCGTGCCGGAGTCCGTCATCAGGACGTTGACGATCTTCGTCTTGAAGACGGTGCCGGAGCCGAACTTCCCGCTCACCTTGTCGCCGAGGGCGTCCAGGAAGCCCTGGACCTCCTTCGGCGCCTCGTCCGTCTTCGGCGCCGGGGCGCCGGTGTTCAGCTTGGCGACGGTGGTCCAGCCCTCGCCGATGGTCTCGGGGCCGGCGCCCTCGTCGTCCGCGTCCAGGCCGCCGAAGAGCCCGCCGAACTCCTTGCCGAAGCCCTTGCCGAAGGTGTCCTCGGCGTCCTTGCCGGCGTCCTTGTCTGCCTTCTCCGCCGCGCCCTCCGTCACCTTGGCGCCCTTCGGGGGCTTGAAGTCGAAGGTGTCGGCGGCCGGCTTGGCGAAGTCCACCTTGGTGAAGCCGGCGTCGACGACCGGCTTGCCGCCGCTGACGGAGTCGAGGGTGAACTTCAGCGGCGTACCGGTGGACGCGTCCACCGCGATCGTGACCGACTCGACCGTCGAGCCGGCCTGCTTGGGCTTGATCACCAGCTGGTACGCGTCCCGGCCGGCCACCTTGGCGGTGCCGCCGACGGTGATCGAGGTGGTGTCGCCGGCCGCCTTGAGGACCTCGTCGGCGAGCTGCTTGGGCGTGCCCGGCAGCTCCTTCTCCGGGGTTCCGCCCTCGGGGGACCGGCCCTTCTCGTGGAAGACCTCGTTCGACGCGCTGTCGTACGCCCAGAGGTCGTCCCCGTTGTGCACCAGGCTGTACTCGTCGGAGCCGTCCAGGACCGTGAGCTTCTGCCGGTCCGGGCCGTCGGCGGCGACCCGCAGCGTGTGCGAGCCCGAGACCAGCTCGGTGAGCTTCGCCGAGGGGTCGGCGGTGGACGAGCCGCCCGGACCGGACGGGCCGGCCGACGGGAGCAGCCCGGCGAAGGACGGCAGTCCCAGGTCGGTGCTGATCCGGAAGGTGCCGGACAGGGTCTGGGTGTCCGAGGCGGCGATCTTCTCGATGAGCTGCTGTGCGGTGATCTCCGGCAGGTCCGGGTCCCCGGACGCGGCGAGCGCCGGCACCAGGCCGATGGTCGCAGCGGCCACTCCGGCCACCGCGACCGGGACGATGTAACGACTCGCCTTGCGCTGTGCTGCCATGGTCTGCGTTCCCTCCGTGCCCTCGTGGTCGATGTCTCCATCTCACCAGGGCGGGGCCGCCGAATCGTCAGCCCCCGGGATCAACCTGGCCTACCTCTCGGGGATGACCCGCCCCTAGGGCGGGCCCCCCGAACGGGCGGGACGGGCCCGGCCGTACGGGTCTCAGCCCGCGCGGTGCACGACCGCGTCGCACAGCTCCTGGAGGGCCGCCTTCGCGTAGCCCTCGGGGAGCGGGGCGAGCATGGCGCGGGCCTCCTCCGCGTAGCGGACGGTGTCGCGGCGGGCCTGTTCCAGGGCGGGGTGGACGCGGAGCCGGCGCAGCGCCTCGGCGTGCCGGGCGTCGTCGCTGAGGTCGCCCTCGATCAGGGCGAGCAGCTCCAGGTCCTCGGGGCGCCCGTGGGCGGCCGCGGCGGCGCGCAGGTGGAGGACGGGCAGGGTGGGGACGCCCTCGCGGAGGTCGGTGCCGGGGGTCTTGCCGGACTCGTGGGAGTCGGAGGCGATGTCGAGGACGTCGTCGGCGAGCTGGAAGGCGACGCCGAGCCGCTCGCCGTACTGGGTGAGGATGTCGACGACGGACTCGTCGGCGCCGGACATCATGGCGCCGAAGCGGCAGGAGACGGCGACGAGCGAGCCGGTCTTGCCGCCGAGCACGTCGAGGTAGTGGTCGACGTGGTCGCGGTCGCCCTGCGGGCCCGCGGTCTCCAGGATCTGGCCGGTGACGAGCCGCTCGAAGGCCTCGGACTGGATGCGCACGGCCTCGGGGCCGAGGTCGGCGAGGGTGTGCGAGGCGCGGGCGAAGAGGAAGTCGCCGGTGAGGACGGCGAGCGAGTTGCCCCAGCGGCTGTTGGCGCTGGGGACGCCGCGGCGCACGGCCGCCTCGTCCATGACGTCGTCGTGGTAGAGCGTGGCGAGGTGGGTGAGCTCGACGACGACGGCGGAGGGCACGACGCCCGGCGCGTACGGGTCGCCGAACTGGGCCGCGAGCATCACGAGCAGCGGCCGGAACCGCTTGCCGCCGGCGAGCACCAGGTGCTGGGCCGCCTCGGTGATGAACGGCACGTCGCTCTTGGTGGCGTCGAGGAGTCCGGCCTCCACGGCCGCCAAACCGGTCTGGACATCGGCTTCAAGAGCCTGGTCCCGCACGCTAAGACCGAACGGCCCGACGACGGTCACGAGGAGGTCTCCTGTCTGCTGACGCCTGCTGACGCTTGCCGGACCGCACGTCCGCGACACCCCGGCGACCGGGATTGTCGATGTGTCGGTCCACTCACTCAAGCCAGCGTATCCGGTCACGTTTCGATCACCGTGGGCGCCTTCCCGTCACCCCCGGTATGTTCGGGATCAGTCGTTAAGGCCAGGAGTGGGCGGTTTGTCCGGAACGGTGAGCGAACGGTGGTCGAACGGCGATCGACACCGTCCGCGGGACGCACGGCCGCCGCCCCCGTCCATTGAGGTGATCCGACCCCATGCGTTCGCTTCCCGGCGGCCCGAACGGGCCCAGGATCCGCACCGACTTCCCGTACGAGACCGCTCACGAGGACGTCCGCGTCCCGCTGCCGGACGGGACGGAGCTGCACGCCCGGGTCTGGCGGCCGGTCACCGAGGAGCCCGTACCGGCCCTGCTCGAGTACCTGCCGGACCGGCTCACGGACGCGACCGCGGCGCGCGACCGGCAGCGCCACCCGTGGTACGCGGGCCACGGCTATGCCTCCGTACGGGTGGACGCGCGCGGGCACGGCAACAGCGGGGGCCTGCCCGGCGACGCGTACGACCCGGTCGAGCTCGCGGACGGCGTCGCGGTCCTGGAGTGGCTCGCCGGGCAGCGCTGGTGCACCGGGCGGGTCGGCATGTTCGGCCTCGGCCCCGGCGGCGGCGCGGCCCTGCGGATCGCCGCGCTCGCGCCCGCGCCGCTGAAGGCGGTGGTGGCCGTCGGCGCCCCGGACGACCGCTACGACGACGGCGGGCACTACCTGGGCGGCTCCGTCCTCGCCTGCGGCCTGCCCGCCCGGTCGGCGGCCGGGCTCGCCCGCGTCTCGTGGCCCCCGGACCCGCGCTACGCCGCCGGGGACTGGCGCGAGACCTGGCTGCGGCGCCTGAAGGCGGTGCGCCCGTCCGTGCACACCTGGCTGGCCCACCAGACCCGCGACGCCTACTGGCGGCCCGGCGGCCCGCGCGAGGAGCCGTCCGGCGTCGCGGTGCCCGTGCTCGCCGTGGGCGGCTGGCACGAGCCGTACGGGGACACCGTGCTGCGGCTGGCCGAGCGGCTGCCGCAGGACCTGGTGCGCGGCATCGTCGGCCCCTGGTCGCACGGCTACCCGGACGGCGGACTGCCGCCCGGCCCGGCGATCGGCTTCCTCCAGGAGACCCTGCGCTGGTGGGACCACCATCTGCGGGGCGTCGACAACGACGTGATGGCCGAGCCGCTGCTGCGCGTCTGGATCGGCGCGTCCCACCCGCCGGCCCCGGCGCCCGAGGAGCTGCCGGGCCGCTGGGTGACCGAGCCCGCCTGGCCCTCGCCGTACGTCACCCCCGTGGCGTACGGCTTCCAGGGCGCCCCGGTCCTCGTCGACTCGCCGCAGCGCACCGGGCTCGACGCGGGCCTGCCGGTCCCCGGCGGCGGCGCCGCGGACCTGCCGCCGGACCAGCGGGACGAGGACGCCTGCTCGGCCTGCTTCGACTTCCCGGTCCCGGCGGCCGGGCAGGGGACCGAGGGCGCGGGGACGGACGACGACGAGGAGGGGCCCTCGGTCGAGGTCCTCGGGCGCCCGTCCGTCCGCCTCCGCCTGCTGACGTCCGCGCCCACCGGCCAGGTCGTCGCCCGGCTCTGCGACGTCGCCCCGGACGGCACCTCCACCCTGGTCACCCGGGGCGCGCTGAACCTCTCCGCCCGCTACGGCCCGGACCGGGCCGTCGAGGCACAGGTCGGCGAGTGGGAGACGTACTCCTTCGAACTGGCCGCCACCGGCCACGCCTTCCGGCCCGGCCACCGGGTGCGGCTGGCCGTCTCCTCCGCCTACTGGCCGTGGGTCTGGCCGCAGCCGGACGCGGCCGGCTTCACCCTCGACCCGGCCGGTTCCTCCCTCACCCTCCCGGTCCGCGCGCCCACCCGGGACGCCGTCGACTGGGCGGAGCCGGAACACGCCGAGCCGCTCGGCGTCAGCAGCCCGCGCACCCTGGAGGAGCCCCGGCCGGAGCGGCTGGTGGTGCGGGACGTGGCGCGGGGCGAGTGGCGCCTGGAGGTGGACCCGTGCCCGGGCGGGAGCGGCACGCGGGTGTACCCGGACGGCCTGGAGTGCACGGAGGAGGCGGCCGAGACGTACACGATCGGCGAGTCCGACCCGCTGACCGCCCGCACCCGGGCCACCTGGGCGGTCCGGCTGCACCGCCCGGAGGAGGCCTGGGACGTGCGGATCGAGACCCGTTCGGAGGTCTCCTGCGACGCGGACGCGTTCTTCACCTCCGACGAGCTGATCTGCCGGGAGGGCGAGGAGGTCGTCTTCCACCGCACCTGGGAGGAACGCCTCCCCCGCACGGCGGGCTGAGCGGGCCCACCCGGGCCCACCCGGGCCCACCCGGACACGGCGAGGGGCCCCTCCCGGCGGACCGTCGCCGGAAGGAGCCCCTCGGTCCTGCTTGCCTCTGCTACGCCGTGCGCTTACGCGCCCGCGCCGGCCTTGCGGCGGCGCACGACGACCATCGCCCCGGCGCCGAGCACCACGGCCGCGCCGCCCGCGAGGGCGATCGGCAGGGTGGAGGAGCCGGCACCGGTGGTGGCGAGGCTGCCGCCGGTGGAGCCGCCGGAGCCGGAGGTGCCGGTGGCGACCGGCGCGGTGGACTGGCCGCCCTGCGGGGAGGTGTTGCCGTTCCCGCCGGCGGAGCCGCCGTTGCCGGTGCCGGGCTTGTGGGCCTTGACGATGCCGAACTCCGCGTAGGAGCCCTCCTCGTCGTAGCCGCAGGAGCCGTCCTCGTTCATGTAGGCGCCGCCCGCGACCACGACGCCGTCACCGGCGGGGGCCTTCGCGTCGACCGCGACCTTCAGCTTGAAGTCGAAGGACTTGCCCGGCTTGAGGGAGGACAGGCTGGAGAAGCCGTCCTCCCCGTCGATCGCCTGCCACTTCGGGCTGGTGGCGGAGGACCAGGTCAGGTGGAGGTAGGGGTCGAGGTCCTCGTCCAGGGCGAAGGCCTCGGCGTAGCCGCCGACCTCGCCCAGCTCGACCTTGCCCTTGTTGGTGACGCGGAAGGTGAAGACGCCGCTGGTGCCGGCGGTGATCTTCTTCGGGCCGGTCACGGAGGTGACGAGGCTCTTGTCGGCCTGGCAGTCCTCGTCGCCCGGCTCCGCCTTCTCGGCCTCCTCCAGCGCCTTCTGGGCGGCGTCGAGGGCCTTCTTGGCGTCGGTCACGGCCTTCTGGGCGACGCCGATGTCGCGGACGAGCGCGACCCGGGCGTCGTCGTAGGCCTTCTGGGCGTCGGCGAGGGCGGCGGCCTTGGCGTCGGCCGTGGTCTTGGCGGTCGCCGCCTCCGTCTGCGCGTCCGCGAGGGCCTTGGCGGCGGCGACCTTCTGGTCGTCCGTGGCGTCGGCCGGCAGCTCGTCCATGGCCTTCTGCGCGTCGGCCAGCTTCTGGTCGGCCGCGGTCTTGGCGGCGGCGGCCTCGTCGGAGGCCTTGCGCGCGTCGGCGCGGGCGGTGACGAGCTCGGGGTGGTTCTTGTCGAACTCGTCGAGCGCGGTCTTGAGCTCGGCCACGTGCGCGACGGCGGCGTCGTAGGCGGCCTGGGCCTTGACGACGGCCAGGCGGAGCTTCTCGATGTCCTGGGTCTGGTTCTGCGTCTGCGCGGCCGGCTTCGTGTCGGCGAACGCGGGTGCGGCGGAGAGGAGCACGACCGGGGTGGTCACGGCCGCGGCCACGGCGGTGGCGAGAATGCGTCGGATCTTCAAGGTGGACCTTTTCTGGTCGGACGAAGACGAGGAAAAGCAATGTTGTGGGGGTCGCGCGCCTGCGGCTACCTCACGCGGGCACGACGCTGTTCCGAATCCTAGGCGCGAAAAAGCGCCCGGGCACCGGGAATTCAGCGGGTGCGGAACGGCCCGCCCGGCCGCCCGACGGGAAACGCAGGCGAATCCGGACAGTTGCTCACGAGGGCCGCACTTTCTTCGTGATCCATGTCACAAGCCCTCACGTCCCTTTCCCTGTCATGGAAAAGGCCCGCACTCCGTACGGAATGCGGGCCCCCTCTTCGGTCCCGGCGGATCAGGCGTCCGCGCCGGCCCTGCGGCGGCGCACGGCGACCATCGCCCCGGCGCCCAGCGCCACGGCCGCGCCGCCCACGAGGGCGATCGGCAGGGCGGCGGGGCCGGCGCCGGTGGCGGCCAGCGTGCCGCCGGTGGTCGTGGTGCCGGTGGTGCTCGTGGTCGTGGTGGTGGTCCGCACCGGCGTGGTGGACGAGCCGCCCTGCGCGGTGGTGTTGCCGTTGCCCTGGGCGGGCTTCGCGGGCTTGCCCGGCTTCGCGGCGCCCTGGGCGATCGTGAAGTCGGCCCGGTCCTCGCCGCCCCAGCCGCAGGAGCCGTCCTCGGCGTCGTAGCCGACGGTGGCGAGGAGCGAGGCGTAGGCCCGGGGGGCCTTGGCGTCGACGGTCACGCGCAGCTTCACGTCGGTGCTCGCGCCCGCCTTCATGGGCGTGAGCCGGACCAGGGCGGAGTCCTCGTCCAGGTCCACCCACGGCGCGCCGCCGACGGAGGCCTTGAGGTCGAGCCAGCGGCCGAGGTCGTCGTCCCCGGTGCCGGCGTCGACCAGGCTGAGCAGGGCGTCCGGGTGCGCGACGGGCGCGCCGGTGCGGTTGCCGACGCGCAGGGAGAAGTCGCCGCTCGCGCCGGCCGCGATCCGCCGCGGGCCGGTCAGCCGGACGGTGAGGGTCTCGGTGACGTCCTCGCAGGCGTCGTCGGGGTCCTCCGGGTCCTCGCCCTCGGCGAGTGCCCGCTCCAGAGCCTTCTCGGCGTCGGCGAGGGCCTTGGCAGCGGCCTCCCGCAGCGGCACGAACGTCGCCGAGTGCTCGCGGACCAGGCGCACCTTCTCGTCGTCGACCGCGTCCTCGGCCCCCGTGACCTTGGCGTCGGCGGCGGCCTTGGCGGCGGCCGCCGCCTCCGCGCCCGCCCTGGCCCCGGTCACGGCCTGTCGGGCCGCGTCCTTCTCCTCCTGGGTCGCCGACTCGGGCAGCGCGGCGAGCGCCTTCTCGGCCGCGGCGAGCTTCTCGTCGGCCGTCGTCTTCGCCGAGGCCGCCGCGACGGCCTCCGCCTGCGCGGCGTCGCGGGAGACGGCGAGCGGGTGGGTGCCACCGGGCTTCAGCGTCTCCATGACGGCGAGGATCCGCCGAGTGTTCTCCCGGCTGTCCGCGTCGACCTTGTCGACCTCCTTGCGCGCCTTCGCCACCGCCTCCCGCAACTCCGCGATCGTCGGCTTCTTCGTGCGCTGTTCCGCGGCTCCGGAGCCGGGCTTTCCGTCGGCGAATGCCGGGGCGGCGGAAAGGAGAAGAACGGGCGCGGTGACCGCGGCGGCGACGGACGTCGCCAGAATGCGGCGCAACTTCATGAACACATCCCCCAGGTCGGGCGGTGAGCCGAGCGAACGAACTCACGGCCAACAAAGCGAAAAGACACGGGGAAGGGGCGCCTGCGGAAATCTCACGCGGCGCAACGCCGACCCCGTCGCCCTGATCGTAGAACCGGAACGCGACTCCGCGCGGGGTGATCCGGGCGCCCGCGACGGGCCTCCCGGCGCCCGGCGGGCGCACCGGCTCCGCATACGGAACGAATCGGGACGGTTGCCCACGGAGGCCGCACTTTCCGTGTGACACATGTCATCAGCGGCTCGGCGCCCGCCCCGTAACGTGTCCCCCACACACCTGGAAAGCGAGGCAAGCACCGATGCCCGAGCAGAGCCCGCTCGACCTGCCCGAGGGCGACCCCTTCGGCCCGCACAACCTTCCGTACGGCGTCTTCTCCACCGCCGACGAGCCCGACCGCCGCCGGCTCGGCGTCCGGATCGGCGGGTACGTGCTCGACGCCGGGGCCGCCGCGCACGCCCTCGGCTCGCCGTACGCGGCGCTGCTCGACCGGCCCAGCCTCAACCCGCTGCTCGCGGCGGGCCGCACCGCCTGGCGCGACGTGCGGCGCGCGCTCGTCGGCTGGGTCACCGTGCCCGCGCACCGGCCGGTCGTGGAACCGCTGCTGCACCCGCTCGACGCGGTCACCCTGCACCTGCCGTACGAGGTCGCCGACTACGTCGACTTCTACGCGAGCGAGCACCACGCCACCAACGTCGGCAGGATCTTCCGCCCGGACGGCGACGCGCTCACCCCGAACTGGAAGCACCTGCCGATCGGTTACCACGGGCGGGCCGGCACCGTCGTGGTCTCCGGCACGGACGTCGTGCGCCCGGCCGGACAGCGCAAGGCGCCGGCCGACCCGGCGCCGGTCTTCGGGCCCTCGGTCAAACTGGACATCGAGGCCGAGGTCGGCTTCCTCGTCGGCACCCCGTCCACGCTCGGCACGCCCGTGCCGCTCGCCGACTTCCGCGAGCACGTCTTCGGTCTGACGCTGCTCAACGACTGGTCGGCGCGCGACATCCAGGCCTGGGAGTACGTGCCGCTCGGCCCGTTCCTCGGCAAGTCCTTCCAGACCTCGGTGTCGGCCTGGGTGACGCCGCTCGAAGCCCTGGACGCGGCCCGGGTCGCCCCGCCGGCGCGGGACTTCGCGCTCCAGCCGTACCTCGACGACTCCGCCGAGGAGGAGCCGGGCGGCTTCGACCTGCGGATCAGCGTGGCCATCAACGGCCAGGTGGTGGCCGAGCCGCCGTTCGCCTCCATGTACTGGACGGCGGCCCAGCAGCTCGCCCACATGACCGTGAACGGCGCCTCGCTGCGCACCGGCGACCTCTACGGCTCCGGCACGGTCTCGGGGCCCGAGGTCGGCCAGCGCGGTTCGCTGCTCGAACTCACCTGGAACGGGCGCGACGCGCTCGACCTGCCCGACGGCAAGCGCACGTTCCTGGAGGACGGCGACGAGGTCACCCTGACCGCCTGGGCCCCCGGCCCGGACGGCACCCGGGTCGCCCTCGGCGAGGTCACCGGCCGGATCGTCCCCGCCGCCTCCGCCTGATCCGAGAGGGACGGCCTAGCGGGCGGCCCACAGGGCCGGGACCGCCGGCGGCTCCCAGCCGGGCTGGGCCGTGTGCGCCTGGAGGCACACATAGCCCCGCCCGGCGTAGGTGACCGCGTCCCCGGCGCGGTACGCGGTGCCGACCGCCCATGTGCCGCCCGGGGCCGTCGAGGTCGGCGTGGGCGTCGGGGTGGGGCTCGGGCCCGGGTCCTGGGGGACGTCGAGGACGAAGTCGAAGGCGGCTTCCTTGCCGCCGCCGGCGTCCCGCACGCTCATCAGCAGTCGCGGGTCGAAGATCGAGTCCGTGTTGTTGCGGGGCTCGCCCGGGAAGTACAGCTGCGTGGTGAGGATCGGACGCCCCGGCGCCTGCACCTTGACGTGGATGTGCCGGGTGCGGCCGGGATAGAGGCCCGGCACGATCGTGGTGAGCGCGAAGGAGCCGTCCGCGCCGGTGAACTGGTGCCCGCGGAAGCGGAATCCGGTGTTGTCGTAGGCGCCGTTGGTGTCCGCCTGCCAGAAGTCGAGCAGCGCCCCGGAGATCGGCCGGCAGGCCCGCCCGAAGACGTAGCCGCTCACGGTGAGCCGCACCCCGGCCGTGCCGGGCTCCAACAGGCTCGTGCGCAGCGGCGAGTTCGGCTTGAAGTAGGGGCCCTCGATCTGCGCGACGGTCGGCTCGTCGCCGTCGTCGCAGGCCGGGGTCAGCGGCGGGGTGCCCGCGCCGTCGGTGAGCGTCCGGGCGAGCGCCGGGACGCCCATGAGCACGGCGGGCGCGGCCATGCCGGCGGCGAGCGCCGCGCGCAGCACGGTCTTGCGGGTGACGTGTCCGGTACTGGTCTCGCGGTCCATGCCTGCTCCTCCTGTGGGGGCCGGGGGGCGGGGAGTCGTGCGATCGACCAGAAACCTAGGTGCGGGCGGGGCCCGCTTCGATGGACGCAGCGCGGTGGTCGTGGTGCTTTCGGAAGTCGCCGGGGCTCATGCCGGTCTCGCGCCGGAAGAAGCGGCAGAAGTAGGCGGGGTCGTCGAAGCCGGTCCGGGCCGCGATCTGGCGTACCGTCAATTCAGTGCGGGCGAGCAGGCGTTGGGCCTCCTGGGTGCGGGCCTCGCGGAGCAGTCCGGCCGGGGTGCGGCCGAGGGCCGCCCGTACCGCCTCGGTGAGGTAGCCGGGGGTGACGCCGATCCGGCGGGCGCAGTCCCGGACCGAGCGGGGCAGGTCCGCGCCGCCGTCCCGTCCGGTACGGGCGAGGAGCCGGGCGAACTCCTCGGCGACGGCGGCGGCCCGGCCCGGCGGCGCCGCGGCCGGTGCCGCCGGCCGGTCCGGTCCGCGGAGCCGGGCGGTGCGCACGAGGAGGACGTGCAGCAGCGAGCGCAGCACGGTCGCGAAGCCGGGGTCGCCGTGCCCGTACTCCTCCCTGAGCTCGGCGATCAGCCGGCCGGTGCGGGCGTGGGCGGCGGGGTCGAGGCGGAGCCAGGGGCGTTCGCCGATGCGGCGCAGGAGTTCGTGGTCGCCGGGGTGGTCGAGGAGGAATTCGGGGGTGAAGAGGACGACGGAGCCGTCGAGGCCGTGGACGTCCTCCCAGTGGTGGAGTTGGCCGGGCAGGATCAGGCCGAGCTGGGGCGGGCGGAGCTCCCAGCGGTCCAGGTCGACCACATGGGTGCCGGTGCCGTGGGTGACGTGGACGATCTCGTAGAAGGTGTGCCGGTGCGGGAACGCGGCCCGGGACATCGGGCCGATGGTGTCGAAGCTGCCGGCCGCGAAGGGCACGTCGTCGGGCAGCCGCATCTCCAGGCGGTGCACGGGTGGTTCGCCGCGCCGGGACGCGGTGCAGGGGCTGTCGGGCAACGCGGTGGTGCCGCGCATCGTGCGGCCTCCCTCGGGTCGGCGGGGTCAGCGGGTCGGCGGGTCGGCGGGTCGGGTCGGCTCGGCCCGCCGATCGGCCTCAATGGTCGAGACCAATCCGGGCGGTTACTCACGATGACACGGTGACCCCCAATGGGTCACCCCCGCGTGCGGCCTCCCCGCCCGCCGGGTCAGGCTGCTGGGGACGGCGGGAACCGGGGAGAGCCCGCCCACGTCAGGCGGCCCGTTCGGGGCCCGCCCACCCTCCCGAGGAGCAGACACACATGTCCGCACGACCCCGCCCCCTCATGGCCGCGTTCGCGCTGGCCGCCGTCACCTCGCTGGCCCTGGGGGCCGCCCCGGCCGTGGCGAAGGCACCGGCCGGCCACGACTTCCCGCACCCGGACCTCAAGAAGACGTACGAGGCCACCAAGAAGTACACGTCCGAGCAGGCGGCCATCGCCGACGGCTACCAGCGCACGGACGTCTGCGTCGAGGAACCGGAACTCGGCGGCATGGGCTACCACTACGTGAAGCCCGCGAACATCGGCTCGACCGACCCGACGAAGCCGGCCGCCGTCCTCTACGCGCCGAACCACAAGACCGGCAAGCGCGAGCTGGTCGCCGTCGAGTGGGTCGTCCCCAACACCGGCCAGCCGAGGCCGGTCCTCTTCGACCACCCCTTCGACGGCCCGGCCGACATCCCGCCGGTCGGGAACGTCTACACCCTGCACGCGTGGATCTACAAGAAGAACCCCAAGGGCGTCTTCACCCCGTACAACCCGCGGGTGCACTGCACGCCGTGCACCGAGGAGCACGGCAAGCAGCCGCAGAAGCCGTAGCGCGCGCACCGAAGGCCCCGGCCCCGCACGGAGGCCGGGCCTTCCGTGTGCCCGGGGCCGGGCGGCCCGGGGTCGGCGCCGGCCCCTCACGGCGGTTTCTCGCCAAAGTGAGAGGAGGGCGTGCGGCGGCAAGGGGTTCTCGGTACACAGAGGTTGGCCATCGCGGCGGTGGGCCGTCGCCCTTCCTCCGCGTCCGATGCGTCGACACGCCCACGGGGGTATCCGTGTCCGAGATCGAGATCCTTCTGAGTCAGGCCGTACCGGCGGTCAGCGCGGCGGTGAGCGCCTACGGTGCCGCGGTGCTGACCCGTGCCGAGGACGAGGCCGCCGGCGCCACCGTGCGCCTCGGTCAGCGGCTGCTCGAAAGACTGCGCCGGAACGCTCCGGACCGCCCGGCGCTGGACGCGGCGGTGACGGACCTGGCGGAGGCCGAGGACGACCCGGACGCCGTGGCCGCGCTGCGCCTGCGGATCCGGCAGGCGCTGCGGGACTCCCCCGAGCTGCGCGCGGAGCTGGCGGCCCTGCTGCCCGCCCCGGCCGTGGAGGCCGGCGGCGAGCGGTCGGTGTCCGTGGGCGGCGACGTGACCGGCATCGTGTCCACCGGGGACGGCGCCGTGAACGTCGTGGGCCGATGAGCAGCGCCGGGACCCCGCCGGAGGACCGGGCCGGGCGGGCGGCTCCGGCGCCCGCGCCCGCCCCCGTGCCCGGAGCCCGCAAAGCCGTGGTCGACGTCAACCACGGCATCGTCAGCCAGGGCGACAACGCCATCAACCTGGTGTTCCAGAAGGGCGGTTACGTCCAGGTCCCCGCCCTCGCGGAGCTGCCCCTGCGCCCGCCCGAGCTGCTCGCCGCCCCCGCGGACGTCACGCTCTTCGGCCGCCAGGCGCTCGTGGACACCGTCGTCGCCCAGCTGACCGCCGGCACGAGCGTCCAGCTGTACGGGGACGAGGGCGTCGGCCGCGGCGCGATCGCGGACGCCGTCCACCAGCGGCTGCGGGCCCGCGGCACCCGGGGCCACGTGCTGCGCCCCCGGACCGGTGAGCCCGAGAGCCTGGCGACCCTGTACGAGCGCCTGGCCACCGTCTTCTTCGGCCACCGCTTCCTGCGCGGGGTCGACGAGACCGAGCTCCGCCAGGCCGTCGCCGGCGTGCGCGACGTGCACGTCACGGTCCTCGACTGCGCGCTGGAGGAGTCCGAGCTGCGCCGGCTGCTGCAGACCTTCTCCGGGTGCACGTTCCTCTTCACCTCGCCGTACCGCACCCTGCCCGACGCGGCGGCCGCCCATCACGTGCAGCCGCTGTCCCGCGCCGCGGCGATCGAGCTGCTCAACGCCGAACTGGGCCTGGAGCTGGGCCCGGAGGGCCTCCAGAACCTCCAGTTCGACCTCGCCTACCGCATGTCCGAAGGCCGGCCGCAGCGGCTGCTGCTGTACGCGCGCTTCATCAAGGCCTCGGACGACTGGCGCGAGCGCGCCGACCGGGGCCCGCACGAGCGGCCCCCGGCCTTCGACCCGGAGCGGCTGAGCCCCCGGCACCAGGCGGGGGCCCTGGCGGTCGCCCTCGACGAACCGGCCCGGCGGGTCCTGGTGGCCCTGGCCACGTTCGCCACGCCGCTGGCCCCCGCCTGGTTCGCGCCGGTCACCGGGCACCCGGGCGACGCGGGCAGCGAGCGGGAACTGCTCGACCGGCGGCTGGTCGTCCGCGCCGGGGACGGCTACGCGATCACCCGGGACGCGGCCGCCGCCGTACGGGACCTGGGCTGGGACCCCGCGCCGGCCGCCACGGCCGCCGAGGGGCTGATGGCCGCGCTCGCGCGGGGCGAGGCCGTCACCGGCCGGCCGGATCCGCATCTGCTGCTGACCGTCGCGCAGGCGCTGAACGCCGGCGGGCAGTGGGCGCTGACCTCGCGCTTCGTCCGGGTCGCCGTGGCCGCCGCGCTCACCGCGGGATCCGGCTCGGTCGCCCTGCAGCTCTACGGCCTGGGCCGGATCGCCGCCCTGCGCGGTGGTCTCAGCAAGGACCACGCCTACTACGTGCATACCGAGGAGCAGACCCGGCACCTCCTGGAGGGCGACAAGGCGGCCGTGGCCGCGGCCCTGCTCATCCTGTCGCCGCCGCTGGCCGCGCCGGCCGCGGCGACCGGCGGCAAGGTGAGCGGCTTCTTCGGGAAGCTCGCCACGACGGTCTCCACCAAGGCGGGCGTGACCGCCGCCGCCGTCACGGTGACGGCCGCCGCCACCGTGACCGTCGTGGTGGCCACCAGTGGCGACGGCAAGCCGGCGGGCTGCTCCGAGGCGCTCGCCGCGAACAGCGCGCTCTCCACCCGGGAGGTCCGGACGCCGCAGGACCTCGCCGGCGCCTTCCGGCAGCTGTCCGAGGGCATGACCACCGCGGCGGGGAAGGCGGACGACCCGGCCGTGCGGTCGGTGTTCCGTCAGCAGGCCGACGCCTTCGAAGGGAAGGCCGACGCCAAGCAGGCGGAGACCCCTCCGGCCGACATGCATCCCGATGTGACGGCCGCGCTGGTGAGCAGCGAGAAGCTGCGGGGCGGGATCGAGAACCTCCAGGCCCTGAGTGGCGTCTGCCCCCTGGACTGAGGCCCGGCGCGTGTCCGCGTCCGGACGTGCAGAGGGGCCCGGCCGCCGTGCGGCGGCCGGGCCCCTCTGCGCGTACGGGATCGGGGCTAGCGCACGAACACGCTCGCCTGGCCCGCCAGGTCCAGGAAGTACTGCGGCGCGAAGCCGAGCGCGAGCGTCACGACCACGCCGGCCGTGATCGCCACCGAGGTGAGGCCGGAGGGCACGGCGACCGTGGGGCCGTCCGCCTTCGGCTCGCTGAAGAACATCAGCACGATCACCCGGATGTAGAAGAACGCGGCGACCGCCGAGGAGATCACGCCGACCACGACGAGCGCGCCCGCGCCGCCGTCCGCCGCCGCCTTGAAGACCGCGAACTTGCCGGAGAAGCCGGAGGTCAGCGGGATGCCGGCGAAGGCGAGCAGGAAGACCGCGAAGACCGCCGCGACCAGTGGCGAACGGCGCCCGAGGCCGGCCCACTTGGACAGGTGGGTGGCTTCGCCGCCGGCGTCGCGCACCAGGGTGACCACGGCGAAGGCGCCGATCGTCACGAAGGTGTAGGCGCCGAGGTAGAACAGCACCGAGGAGACGCCGCTGGGCGTGGCCGCGATGACACCGGCCAGGATGAAGCCGGCGTGCGCGATCGACGAGTAGGCGAGCAGCCGCTTGATGTCGGTCTGGGTGATGGCGACGACCGCACCGCCCAGCATGGTGACGATGGCGACGCCCCACATGACCGGCCGCCAGTCCCAGGTGAGGCCCGGCAGCACCACGTACAGCAGGCGGAGCAGCGCGCCGAACGCGGCGACCTTGGTGGCCGCGGCCATGAAGCCGGTGACCGGGGTCGGGGCGCCCTGGTAGACGTCCGGGGTCCACATGTGGAAGGGGACGGCGCCGACCTTGAAGAGCAGACCCATCAGGACCAGGGCGAAGCCGATGAGCAACAGCACGTCGTTGCCCATGGTGGCGGCGAGCGCCGGGTCGATCGCGGGGACGTCGCCGCTGACGACGTCGGCGATCGCGGCGTACGAGACGGAGCCCGCGTAGCCGTAGAGCAGGGCGATGCCGAACAGCAGGAAGGCCGAGGAGAAGGCGCCGAGCAGGAAGTACTTGACCGCGGCCTCCTGCGACATCAGGCGCTTGCGGCGGGCGACGGCGCACAGCAGGTAGAGCGGCAGCGAGAAGACTTCCAGCGCGACGAAGAGCGTCAGCAGGTCGTTGGCGGCCGGGAAGACCAGCATGCCGGTGACCGCGAAGAGGGCCAGCGGGAAGACCTCGGTGGTGGTGAAGCCGGCCTTGACGGCCGCCTTCTCCTGCTCGCTGCCGGGCACGGCGGCGGCCTCGGCGGCGAAGGAGTCGACCTTGTGGCCGTGGTCGGCCGGGTCGAGCCTGCGCTCGGCGAAGGTGAGCACCGAGAGGATGGCGGCGAGCAGGATGGTGCCCTGGAGGAACAGGGCGGGGCCGTCGACGGCGATGGCGCCCATGGCCGCGATGTGGGCCTTGGTGGAGCCGTAGCCGCCGGCGGCGAGGCCGACGACGGCCGCGAAGGCGGCGGCGAGCGCGAGGACGCTCAGGAACACCTGGGTGTGGTGGCGGGCCCGGCGCGGCACGAAGGCCTCGACGAGGACGCTGACCACGGCGGCGCCGACCGTGATGAGGACGGGCGCCAGCTGGGTGTACTCGATGTGGGGTGCCGGGATCTTGTCGATCGGCCCGGCGGCCGTCGTCCACAGGGTGTGGACGGCGGGTGCGACGGCGGTGACGCTCACTTGGCCGCCTCCACTTCGGGGCTCGGGTCCTTCTGCTGGACATCGGACATGGTGTGCCGCACCGCCGGGTTGACGACGTCCGTCAGCGGCTGGGGGAAGACACCGAGGAAGATCAGCACCGCGATCAGCGGGGCGACCACCGCGAGCTCGCGGACCCGCAGGTCCGGCATGGACCGGGTCTGCTCGTTCGCCGGGCCGGTCATCGTCCGCTGGTAGAGGACGAGGACGTAGAGCGCGGCGAGGACGATGCCGGTGGTGGCGATGATCCCGGCCACCGGGTAGCGGGCGAAGGTGCCGACCAGGACCAGGAACTCGCTGACGAACGGGGCGAGTCCGGGCAGCGACAGGGTGGCGAGTCCGCCGATCAGGAAGGTGCCGGCGAGCACCGGGGCGGCCTTCTGCACACCGCCGTAGTCGGCGATGAGCCGGGAGCCGCGCCGGGAGATCAGGAAGCCGGCGACCAGCATCAGGGCGGCGGTGGAGATGCCGTGGTTGACCATGTAGAGCGTGGCGCCGGACTGGCCCTGGCTGGTCATCGCGAAGATGCCCATGATGATGAAGCCGAAGTGGGAGATCGACGCGTAGGCCACCAGGCGCTTGATGTCGCGCTGGCCGACGGCGAGCAGCGCCCCGTACACGATGCTGATCAGCGCGAGGGCGACGATCACCGGGGTGGCCCACTTCGACGCCTCGGGGAAGAGGCCGAGGCAGAAGCGGAGCATCGCGAAGGTGCCGACCTTGTCGACGACGGCGGTGATGAGGACGGCGACCGGTGCGGTGGCCTCCCCCATCGCGTTGGGCAGCCAGGTGTGCAGCGGCCACAGCGGCGCCTTCACGGCGAAGGCGAAGAAGAAGCCGAGGAACAGCCAGCGCTCGGTGCTGGTGGCCATCTCCAGGCTGCCGTCGGCACGCGCCGCCGCGATCTCCGTGAGGGAGAAGTTGCCGGCGACGACGTAGAGCCCGATGACGGCGGCCAGCATGATGAGGCCGCCGACCAGGTTGTAGAGCAGGAACTTGACCGCCGCGTACGAGCGCTGGGCCGCCGCGTTCTCGTCGGTGCCGCTGTGCGCGCGGTCGCCGAAGCCGCCGATGAGGAAGTACATCGGGATCAGCATGGCTTCGAACAGGATGTAGAAGAGGAAGACGTCGGTGGCCTCGAAGGAGAGGATCACCATCGCCTCGACCATGAGGATCAGGGCGAAGAAGCCCTGGGTGGGCCGCCACCGCTTGGAGGAGGTCTCCAGGGGGTCGGCGTCGTGCCAGCCCGCGAGGACGATGAAGGGGATCAGCAGCGCGGTGAGCGCGATCAGCGCCACCCCGATGCCGTCGACGCCCAGTTCGTAGCGGACGCCGAAGTCCTTGATCCAGGCGTACGACTCGGCGAGCTGGTAGCGGTCGCCGCCCGGCTCGAACCGTACGAAGATCACGGCGGCGAGCGCGAGGGTGACGAGCGAGACGAGCAGCGCGAGCCACTTGGCGGCGGTGCGGCGGGCCGCCGGGACGGCCGCGGTGAGCACCGCGCCGACCGCGGGAACGGCCGCCGTCGCCGTCAGGAGCGGGAAGCCCGCGTTGACCACTTGGGACATGAGTTACACCGCCCTCATCAGCAGGGTCGCGGCGATGAGCACGGCCGTGCCTCCGAACATGGAGACCGCGTACGACCGGGCGTAGCCGTTCTGGAGTTTGCGCAGCCGGCCGGAGAGTCCGCCGACGGAGGCCGCGGTGCCGTTGACCACGCCGTCGACGAGGCTGTGGTCGACGTAGACCAGGGAGCGGGTCAGATGGGTGCCGCCGCGGACGAAGACGATGTGGTTGAAGTCGTCCTGGAGCAGGTCGCGGCGGGCGGCCCGGGTGAGCAGCGAGCCGCGGGGCGCGACGACCGGCACCGGGCGGCGCCCGTACTGGAGCCAGGCGAGGCCGACGCCGAGGAGCATGACGGCGACGGTGGCGCCGGTGACGGCGGCGGCGCTGAGCGGGGAGTGCCCGTGCTCGAATCCGGTGACCGGCTCCAGCCACTCGGTGAATCCGGCGTACTCGAAGAAGGCGCCGGCGCCGACGGAGCCGACCGCGAGCAGGATCATCGGGACGGTCATGGACTTCGGCGACTCGTGCGGGTGCGGCATGCGCCCCTCGGCGTGCTCGGCGGCCGGTTCGGCGCTGGGCGCGTGGTCGGCGTCCGGGGCGGGCTGCCAGCGCTTCTCGCCGAAGAAGGTCATCAGCATCACGCGGGTCATGTAGTACGCGGTGATGGCGGCGCCGAGCAGGGCGCAGGCGCCGAGGATCCAGCCCTCGGTGCCGCCCTTGGCGAAGGCCGCCTCGATGATCTTGTCCTTGGAGAAGAAGCCGGACAGCCCGGGGAAGCCGATGATCGCGAGGTAGCCGAGGCCGAAGGTGACGAAGGTGACCGGCATGTACTTCCGCAGGCCCCCGTACTTGCGCATGTCGACCTCGTCGTTCATGCCGTGCATGACGGAGCCGGCGCCGAGGAAGAGCCCGGCCTTGAAGAAGCCGTGGGTCACCAGGTGCATGATCGCGAAGGCGTAGCCGATGGGGCCGAGGCCGGCCGCGAGGACCATGTAGCCGATCTGCGACATGGTCGAGCCGGCCAGCGCCTTCTTGATGTCGTCCTTGGCGCAACCGACGATCGCACCGAAGAGGAGCGTGACGGCGCCGACGACGGTGACGACGAGCTGCGCGTCCGGCGCCGCGTTGAAGACATCGGCGGAGCGGACGATCAGGTAGACGCCGGCGGTCACCATGGTGGCGGCGTGGATGAGGGCGGAGACCGGGGTCGGGCCCTCCATGGCGTCGCCGAGCCAGGACTGCAGCGGCACCTGGGCGGACTTGCCGCAGGCGGCGAGCAGCAGCATCAGGGCGACGGCGGTGAGCTTGCCCTCGCTCGCCCCGCCCTCGGCCGCGGACGTGAGGACCGGGGCGAAGGCGAAGCTGCCGAAGGTGGTGAACATCAGCATGATCGCGATCGACAGGCCCATGTCGCCGACCCGGTTGACCAGGAAGGCCTTCTTGGCGGCGGTGGCCGCGCTGGGCTTGTGCTGCCAGAAGCCGATCAGGAGGTACGAGGCGAGGCCGACGCCCTCCCAGCCGAAGTACAGCAGCAGGTAGTTGTCGGCGAGGACGAGCAGCAGCATCGCCGCGACGAACAGGTTGAGGTAGCCGAAGAAGCGGCGCCGGCGCTCGTCGTGCTCCATGTACCCGATCGAGTACACGTGGATGAGGGTGCCGACTCCGGTGATGAGCAGCACGAAGGTCATCGAGAGCTGGTCGAGCTGGAAGGCGATGTCCGCCTGGAAGCCCTCGACCGGGATCCAGCTGAACAGGCGCTGGTGCAGGGCCCGGTCCTCGGCGCCCTTCCCCAGCATGTCGGCGAACAGGACCAGGCCGATCACGAAGGAGGCGCCGGCGAGGAGGGTGCCGAGCCAGTGCCCGGTCTTGTCGAGCCGCCGTCCGCCGCACAGCAGGACGGCCGCTCCGAGCAGGGGCGCCGCGATGAGCAGCGCGATGAGGTTGTCCACGGTCAGCCCCTCACAGCTTCATCAGGCTGGCGTCGTCGACCGAGGCCGAGTGACGGGCACGGAAGACGGACACGATGATCGCGAGTCCGACGACGACCTCCGCGGCGGCCACGACCATCGTGAAGAAGGCGATGATCTGGCCGTCGAGGTTGCCGTGCATGCGGGAGAAGGCGACGAACGCGAGGTTGCAGGCGTTGAGCATCAGCTCGACGCACATGAAGAGCACGATCGCGTTGCGCCGGATCAGCACCCCGGTGGCACCGATGGTGAACAGCAGTGCGGCGAGGTACAGGTAGTTGACGGGATTCACCGCGTGGCCTCCTCTCCGTCGCGCTTGCGGCCCAGACGCTCCGCGGAGCGCTGCTCCAGGGCCTTGAGGTCGGCCAGCGCCTCGCCCGACACGTCACGGATCTGACCGCGCTTGCGGAGCGTGGAGATCACGGTGAGCTCGGCCGGGGTGCCGTCGGGCAGCAGGCCGGCGATGTCCACCGCGTTGTGCCGGGCGTAGACGCCGGGGGCGGGGAGCGGCGGCACGTGCGTGCCCTCGCGGACCCGCTGCTCGGACAGTTCGCGCTGGGTGCGGGCGCGTTCGGTGCGCTCGCGGTGGGTGAGCACCATCGCGCCGACGGCGGCGGTGATGAGCAGGGCGCCGGTGATCTCGAAGGCGAAGACGTACTTGGTGAAGACGAGGGCGGCGAGGCCCTCCACGTTTCCGCCGTAGGCCCCGTTGGCCGCGCCGAGCCCGTTGAACTCCTTCAGGGAGGCGTGGCCGAGGCCGGCGATCAGCAGGATGCCGAAGCCGAGCGCGCAGGCGGCGGCCCACCAGCGCTGTCCCTTGATGGTCTCCTTCACGGAGTCGGCGGCGGTGACGCCGACGAGCATGACCACGAAGAGGAACAGCATCATGATCGCGCCGGTGTAGACGACGACCTGCACGATGCCCAGGAAGTAGGCGCCGTTGGCGAGGTAGAAGACCGCGAGGACGATCATGGTGCCGGCCAGGCAGAGCGCCGAGTGGACGGCCTTCCTCATGAGGATCGTGCACAGCGCGCCGATGACGGCGACGGTGCCGAGCACCCAGAACTGGACGGCCTCGCCGGTGGAGGTCGTGGAGGCGGCGAGGGTCTGCGCCGCGAGGTCCGCGCTCATCGGCCGGCCGCCTTCCCGGAGGCCGGCTCGCCCTCGCCGAAGGTCGACTCGGCCTCCTGCACCGTCTCCCCCTTGGAGACGGCGACCTGGCGGACGGTGCCGGGCGCGGCCTCCGTGACCAGGCCGCGGTAGTAGTCCTGCTCGTCGGTGCCCGGGTAGATCGCGTGCGGGCTGTCGACCATGCCCTCCGTGAGGCCCGCGAGCAGCTGCTCCTTGGTGTAGATCAGGTTCTCGCGGGAGGAGTCGGCGAGCTCGAACTCGTTGGTCATCGTGAGCGCCCGGGTGGGGCAGGCCTCGATGCAGAGTCCGCACAGGATGCAGCGGGCGTAGTTGATCTGGTACACCCGCCCGTACCGCTCGCCCGGCGAGTAGCGCTCCTCGTCGGTGTTGTCGGCGCCCTCCACGTAGATGGCGTCGGCGGGGCAGGCCCAGGCGCACAGCTCGCAGCCGACGCACTTCTCCAGGCCGTCGGGGTGACGGTTGAGCTGGTGCCGGCCGTGGAAGCGGGGCGCCGTCGTCTTCTGCTGCTCCGGGTACTGCTCGGTCAGCCGCTTCTTGAACATGGCCTTGAAGGTCACGCCGAAGCCGGCCACCGGATTCTGGAAATCAGACACCGTCCGTCTCCTTTCCATCACTCGCAGGAGCAGTATCGGGGCCACCACTGACGATCAGCTCCCGCTCGCTGCGGGGCCGACGCCGCGGTACGGGCGGCAGGGACTGTCCGGGCTTGGGCGGTACGGGGAATCCGCCCGCCATCGGGTCGAAGGCGCGGCCGGTGTCGGCGGCGGGTGCCTCCCGCTTGCCCTTGCGGTCGCGGAACGTGTCCGCCACGAAGGACAGCAGCAGCACCGCGAGCACGGCCCCGGCCACGTACAGCACGATCGTCTGGAAGTCGTAGTTCTCGTTGCGCAGCGCCCGGACGGTGGCGACCAGCATCAGCCAGACCACGGAGACCGGGATGAGCACCTTCCAGCCCAGCTTCATCAGCTGGTCGTAGCGGACCCGGGGCAGGGTGCCGCGCAGCCAGATGAAGAAGAACAGCAGCAGCTGGACCTTGAGGACGAACCAGAGCATCGGCCACCAGCCGTGGTTGGCGCCCTCCCAGAAGGTGCTGATCGGCCACGGGGCCCGCCAGCCGCCCAGGAAGAGGGTCACCGACACGGCCGAGACGGTCACCATGTTCACGTACTCGGCGAGCATGAACATCGCGAACTTGATGGACGAGTACTCGGTGTTGAAGCCGCCGACGAGGTCGCCCTCGGACTCCGGCATGTCGAAGGGGGCGCGGTTGGTCTCGCCCACCATGGTGACGATGTAGATGATGAAGGAGACCGGCAGCAGGATCACGAACCAGCGGTCGGCCTGTGCCTCCACGATCTTCGAGGTCGACATCGACCCGGAGTAGAGGAAGACCGAGGCGAACGCGGCGCCCATGGCGATCTCGTAGGAGATCATCTGCGCGCAGGAGCGCAGTCCGCCGAGCAGCGGGTAGGTCGAGCCGGAGGACCAGCCGGCGAGGACGATGCCGTAGATGCCGACGGAGGCGACCGCGAGGACGTAGAGCATCGCGATCGGCAGGTCGGTGAGCTGCATCGCGGTGCGGTGCCCGAAGATCGACACCTCGTTGCCGGCCGGGCCGAACGGGATCACCGCGATCGCCATGAAGGCCGGGATGGCCGCGACGATCGGGGCGAGCACGTAGACGACCTTGTCGGCCCGGCGGACGATCACGTCCTCCTTCAGCATCAGCTTGATGCCGTCGGCGAGCGACTGGAGCATGCCCCAGGGGCCGTGCCGGTTGGGGCCGATGCGCAGCTGCATCCAGGCGACGACCTTGCGCTCCCACACGATGGAGAAGAGCACGGTCACCATCAGGAACGCGAAGCAGAAGACCGCCTTGATCGCGACGAGCCACCAGGGGTCCGTGCCGAACATGGACAGGTCCTCGGCGGCGAGCAGGGTGTTCACGCCGGAGCTCACGCCTGCACCTCCTTCGTGGTGGTGGCCGGGCCGATCCGGACCGGGTCGCCGGGGCGGGCGCCGGTGTCGGCGAGGACGCCGTGGCCCGCGGAGTTCAGCGGCAGCCAGACCACCCGGTCGGGCATCTCGGTGACGGCCAGCGGGAAGCTCACCGCACCGGACGGGCCGGTGACCTCGAGCAGGTCGCCGTCCTTGACGCCGGTGTCGGCGGCGGTGTCGGCGGACAGCCGGGCGACGGCGGCGTGCCGGGTGCCGGCCAGCGCCTCGTCGCCCTCCTGGAGCCGGCCGAGGTCGAGCAGCAGCCGGTGTCCGGCGAGGATCGCCTCGCCCTCGCCGGGGCGGGCGGCGGGCTGGCCGGGCTCGGCCGGCTCGGTGGCCCGTTCGCCGGTCCAGCCGGCGAGCCGGTCCAGCTCGCCCCGGATCGACCGCAGGTCGGGCAGCCCGAGGTGGACGTCCAGCGCGTCGGCCAGCATGTGCAGCACGCGCGCGTCGGTCGGGGCCAGGGCCCTGGTCATCTGCTCGGGCTTCAGCGCGGCCTCGAAGGAGCGGGCGCGGCCCTCCCAGTTGAGGAAGGTTCCGGCCTTCTCGGCGACCGCCGCGACCGGCAGGACCACGTCGGCCCGCTCGGTGACGGCGCCGGGGCGCAGCTCCAGGGAGACGACGAAGGCCGCGTCGAGGGCCTCACGCGCGCGCGCCGGGTCCGGCAGGTCGTCGACGTCCACGCCGCCGACGAGCAGCGCGGCGAGCTCGCCGGTGGCGGCGGCCTCGACGATCTGGCCGGTGTCGCGGCCGTAGCCGTGCGGGAGTTCGCGGACGCCCCAGACGGCGGCGACCTCCTCACGCGCGCGGGGGTCGGTCGCGGGCCGGCCGCCGGGCAGCAGGGCGGGCACGGCGCCGGTCTCGACGGCGCCCCGCTCGCCGGCCCGGCGCGGGATCCACACCAGGCGGGCGCCGGTCGCGGTGGCGGCCCGGACGGCGGCGGTGAGCGCGCCGGGCACGCCGGCGAGCCGCTCGCCGACCGCGATCACGGCGCCTTCCTCGCGCAGCGCCTCGGCGGCCGCCAGGCCGTCCGCGGAGAGGCCGACCCGGGAGGTGAGGGCGTCGAGCCACTCGGTCTCGGTGCCGGGCGCGGCGGGCAGCAGCGTGCCGCCCGCCTTCTCCAGGCCGCGGGTGGCGTGCGAGGCGACCGCGAAGGTGCGCTGGCCGCGCTTGCGCCAGGACTTGCGGAGCTTCAGGAAGACGCCGGGCGCCTCCTCCTCGGCCTCCAGGCCGACCAGGAGCACCGCCGGGGCCGCCTCCAGGGAGCGGTAGGTGACGCCCGAGCCGTCCAGGTCGTGGCCGCGTCCGGCGACGACCGAGGCCAGGAAGTCGGCCTCCTCGCCGGAGTGGACGCGGGCCCGGAAGTCGACGTCGTTGGTGTCGAGGGCGACCCGGGCGAACTTGGCGTACGCGTAGGAGTCCTCGACCGTCAGCCGGCCGCCGGTCAGGACGCCGGTGCGCCCGCGCACGAGGCCCCGGGCGGCGGCCTCCAGGGCCTCGGGCCAGGACGCCGGTTCGAGGACGCCGGCCTCGTTGCGCACCAGCGGCGTCGTGAGCCGGTCGCGCTGCTGCGCGTACCGGAACGCGAACCGCCCCTTGTCGCAGATCCACTCCTCGTTGACCTCGGGGTCCTCGGCCGCGAGCCGCCGCATGACCTTGCCGCGCCGGTGGTCGGTGCGGGTCGCGCAGCCGCCGGCGCAGTGCTCGCACACGCTCGGCGAGGACACCAGGTCGAAGGGGCGGGAGCGGAAGCGGTAGGCGGCGGAGGTGAGCGCGCCGACCGGGCAGATCTGGATGGTGTTCCCGGAGAAGTACGACTCGAAGGGGTCGCCCTCGCCGGTGCCGACCTGCTGGAGCGCGCCGCGCTCGATGAGCTCGATCATCGGGTCGCCGGCGACCTGGTTGGAGAAGCGGGTGCAGCGCGCGCACAGCACGCAGCGCTCGCGGTCGAGCAGCACCTGGGTGGAGATCGCGACCGGCTTCTCGTAGGTGCGCTTCTTCCCCTCGAAGCGGGAGTCGGCCTGGCCGTGGGACATCGCCTGGTTCTGCAGCGGGCACTCGCCGCCCTTGTCGCAGACCGGGCAGTCCAGCGGGTGGTTGATGAGCAGCAGCTCCATCACGCCGTGCTGGGCCTTCTCGGCGACCGGGCTGGTCAGCTGCGACCGGACCACCATGCCGTCGGTGCAGGTGATGGTGCAGGAGGCCATCGGCTTGCGCTGGCCCTCGACCTCGACGATGCACTGGCGGCAGGCGCCGGCCGGGTCGAGCAGCGGGTGGTCGCAGAAGCGCGGGATCTCGATGCCGAGCTGCTCGGCGGCCCGGATGACCAGGGTCCCCTTGGGGACGGAGATCTCGATGCCGTCGATGGTCAGCGTGACCGCATCCTGGTCCGTCATGCGTTCACCTCCCGGTGCTTGTCCGCCCAGGCGGTGGACTTGGCGGGGTCGAAGGGGCAGCCCTGGCCCGTGATGTGCCGCTCGTACTCCTCGCGGAAGTACTTCAGCGAGGAGAAGATCGGCGAGGCGGCGCCGTCGCCGAGGGCGCAGAAGGACTTGCCGTTGATGTTGTCGGCGATGTCGTTCAGCTTGTCGAGGTCGGACATGACGCCCTTGCCGGCCTCGATGTCGCGGAGCAGCTGGACCAGCCAGTAGGTGCCCTCGCGGCAGGGGGTGCACTTGCCGCAGGACTCGTGGGCGTAGAACTCGGTCCAGCGGGTGACGGCGCGGACCACGCAGGTGGTCTCGTCGAAGCACTGCAGCGCCTTGGTGCCGAGCATGGAGCCGGCGGCGCCGACGCCCTCGTAGTCGAGCGGGACGTCGAGGTGTTCGTCGGTGAACATCGGGGTGGACGAGCCGCCCGGGGTCCAGAACTTGAGCCGGTGCCCGGGCCGCATCCCGCCGCTCATGTCGAGCAGCTGGCGCAGCGTGATGCCGAGCGGGGCCTCGTACTGGCCGGGCGAGGCGACGTGGCCGCTGAGCGAGTAGAGCGTGAAGCCCGGGGACTTCTCGCTGCCCATCGAGGTGAACCAGTCCTTGCCGCGGTTGAGGATCGCGGGAACCGAGGCGATGGACTCGACGTTGTTCACCACGGTGGGGCACGCGTACAGACCGGCGACCGCGGGGAAGGGGGGACGCAGCCGGGGCTGGCCGCGGCGGCCCTCCAGCGAGTCGAGCAGCGCGGTCTCCTCGCCGCAGATGTACGCGCCGGCGCCCGCGTGCACGGTGAGTTCGAGGTCCAGGCCGCTGCCGAGGACGTTCCGGCCGAGGTAGCCCGCCTCGTAGGCCTCCTTCACCGCGTGGTGCAGGCGGCGCAGCACCGGCACGACCTCGCCGCGCAGATAGATGAAGGCGTGGCTGGAGCGGATCGCGTAGCAGGCGATCACGATGCCCTCGATGAGCGAGTGCGGGTTGGCGAAGAGCAGCGGGATGTCCTTGCAGGTGCCCGGCTCGGACTCGTCGGCGTTGACGACGAGGTAGTGCGGCTTGCCGTCGCCCTGCGGGATGAACTGCCACTTCATGCCGGTCGGGAAGCCGGCGCCGCCGCGTCCGCGCAGACCGGAGTCCTTCACGTACGCGATGAGGTCGTCGGGCGACATCGCGAGCGCCTTGCGCAGGCCCTCGTAGCCCTCGTGCCGCCGGTAGGTCTCCAGGGTCCAGGAGTCGGGCTGGTCCCAGAAGGCCGACAGGACGGGTGAGAGCAGCTTCTCGGGGCTGCTGTTGTTGATCTCGGCTGCCAAGGTCATCACTCCCCCTCCCCACTGGCCGATGCGCCGCGGGGGTGGACGATCTTGTGGTGCGGGGTCTCGCCCTTGGCCAGCCGCAGCCCGACGAGCGAGGCCGGGCCGGCCCCTCCGGAGGCCTCGACGGCCCCCTCGCGCTCGTCGGGGAAGCCCGCCAGGATGCGGGCGGTCTCCTTGAAGGTGCACAGGGGCGCGCCGCGGGTCGGCGACACGGGCCGCCCGGCGATCAGGTCGTCCACGAGCCGCTTGGCGGACTCGGGCGTCTGGTTGTCGAAGAACTCCCAGTTGACCATCACGACCGGTGCGAAGTCGCAGGCCGCGTTGCACTCGATGTGTTCGAGGGTGACCTTGCCGTCGGGCGTGGTCTCGTCGTTGCCGACGCCGAGGTGCTCCTTGAGCTCCTCGAAGATGGCGTCGCCGCCCATGACCGCGCACAGCGTGTTGGTGCAGACCCCGACCTGGTAGTCGCCGGACGGCTTGCGCCGGTACATCGTGTAGAAGGTGGCGACCGCGGTGACCTCGGCGGTGGTCAGGCCGAGCACGTCGGCGCAGAACTGCATGCCGGTACGGGTCACGTGGCCCTCCTCCGACTGCACGAGGTGCAGCATCGGCAGGAGCGCGGAGCGGGAGTCCGGGTAGCGGGCGATGATCGCCCGCGCGTCGGCCTCCAGTCGGGCCCGGACGTCGGCCGGGTACTCGGGTGCGGGCAGCTGGGGCATGCCGAGGCTGATCTGTCCGTCGGTCATCGGTCGACACCTCCCATCACGGGGTCGATGGAGGCGACGGCCACGATGACGTCGGCGACCTGGCCGCCCTCGCACATCGCGGCCATGGCCTGCAGGTTGGTGAAGGACGGGTCGCGGAAGTGGACCCGGTAGGGGCGGGTGCCGCCGTCGGAGACGACGTGCGCGCCGAGTTCGCCCTTGGGCGACTCGACCGCCGCGTACGCCTGCCCGGCGGGGACCCGGAAGCCCTCGGTGACCAGCTTGAAGTGGTGGATCAGGGCCTCCATGGAGGTGCCCATGATCTTCTTGATGTGGTCGAGGGAGTTGCCGAGGCCGTCGGGGCCGAGGGCCAGCTGCGCGGGCCAGGCGATCTTCTTGTCGCCGACCATGACCGGTCCGGGCTCCAGCCGGTCGAGGCACTGCTCGACGATCCGCAGCGACTGCCGCATCTCCTCCAGGCGGACCAGGAAGCGCCCGTAGGCGTCGCAGCTGTCGGCGGTCGGGACCTCGAAGTCGTAGTTCTCGTAGCCGCAGTACGGGTCGGTCTTGCGCAGGTCGTGCGGGAGGCCCGCGGAGCGCAGGATCGGCCCCGTCGCGCCGAGCGCCATGCAGCCGGTGAGGTCGAGGTAGCCGACGTCCTGCATGCGGGCCTTGAAGATGGGGTTGCCGGTGGCGAGCTTGTCGTACTCCGGCAGGTTCTTCTTCATGGTCTTCACGAACTCGCGCACCGCGTCGACCGCGCCGGGCGGCAGGTCCTGCGCCAGGCCGCCGGGGCGGATGAACGCGTGGTTCATGCGCAGGCCGGTGATCAGCTCGTACAGGTCCAGGATCATCTCGCGGTCCCGGAAGCCGTAGATCATGATCGTGGTGGCGCCGAGCTCCATGCCGCCGGTGGCGATGCACACCAGGTGCGAGGAGAGCCGGTTGAGCTCCATGAGCAGCACCCGGATGACGCTCGCCCGGTCCGGGACCTGGTCGGTGATGCCGAGCAGCTTCTCCACGCCGAGGCAGTACGCCGTCTCGTTGTAGAACGAGGTGAGGTAGTCCATGCGCGTGACGAAGGTGGTGCCCTGCGTCCAGGTCCGGAACTCGAGGTTCTTCTCGATGCCGGTGTGCAGGTAGCCGATGCCGCAGCGGGCCTCGGTGACGGTCTCGCCGTCGATCTCGAGGATGAGCCGGAGCACGCCGTGGGTGGACGGGTGCTGGGGGCCCATGTTGACGACGATGCGCTCGTCGTCCGCCTTGGCCGCCGACTGCACGATCTCGTCCCAGTCGCCGCCGGTGACCGTGTAGACGCTGCCCTCGGTCGTTTCGCGGGGGTTCGATGCGGTGTTCACGAGTACGACCTCCGCTGGTCCGGAGCCGGGATCTGGGCGCCCTTGTACTCGACGGCGATGCCGCCGAGGGGGTAGTCCTTGCGCTGCGGGTGGCCCTGCCAGTCGTCCGGCATCATGATCCGGGTCAGGGCGGGGTGGCCGTCGAAGACGATGCCGAAGAAGTCGTAGGTCTCGCGCTCGTGCCAGTCGTTGGTCGGATAGACCGGGACGAGCGACGGGATCCGCGGCTCGGCGTCCGGCGCCGAGACCTCCAGGCGGATCAGCCGGCCGTGGGTGAGCGAACGCAGGTGATAGACCGCGTGCAGCTCGCGGCCCTTGTCGCCCGGGTAGTGGACGCCGGAGACGCCCGTGCACAGCTCGAAGCGCAGCGCCGGGTCGTCGCGCAGGGTGCGGGCCACCCGGACGAGGTGCTCGCGCGCGATGTGGAAGGTGAGCTCGCCGCGGTCGACGACCGTCTTCTCGATGGCGTTCCCGGGCACCAGGCCCTGCTCCTCCAGGGCGCCTTCCAGCTCGTCGGCGACCTCGTCGAACCAGCCGCCGTACGGGCGCGAGGCCGGACCGGGGAGCCGGATCGAGCGGACCAGGCCGCCGTAGCCGGAGGTGTCGCCGCCGTTCTCGGCACCGAACATGCCGCGCTGGACGCGGACCTCCTCGCCGTGCTCCCCGCGCTGACCCGGCAGGTTCTGGGCGCTGAGCTCCTTCTCGGGGTTGGGTGTCTCGTCGCTCACGCTGCAGACCTCTTCGCTTCTCCGCCCGCGCTGCGCAGAGGCGCGCGCATCGTCGTCATCTGCGGCCCGGCGGCCGCGCGTGCGTCGCTCACCGGAGCAGACCCTTCATCTCGATCGTCGGCAGCGCCTTCAGCGCCGCCTCCTCCGCCTCGCGGGCCGCTTCCTTCGCGTTCACGCCGAGCTTGGAGCCCTGGATCTTCTGGTGGAGCTTGAGGATCGCGTCCATCAGCATCTCGGGGCGGGGCGGGCAGCCGGGCAGGTAGATGTCGACCGGGACGATGTGGTCCACGCCCTGCACGATCGCGTAGTTGTTGAACATGCCGCCCGACGAGGCGCACACGCCCATCGAGATGACCCACTTCGGGTTCGGCATCTGGTCGTAGACCTGCCGCAGCACCGGCGCCATCTTCTGGCTCACCCGGCCCGCCACGATCATCAGGTCTGCCTGGCGCGGGGAGCCGCGGAAGACCTCCATGCCGAACCGGGCCAGGTCGTAGCGGCCGGCGCCGGTCGTCATCATCTCGATGGCGCAGCAGGCGAGGCCGAAGGTCGCCGGGAAGACGGAGGCCTTCCGGACCCAGCCCGCGGCCTGTTCGACGGTCGTCAGCAGGAAACCGCTCGGCAGCTTCTCTTCGAGTCCCATGGGTGCTCCTCAGCCCCTCAGTCCCATTCCAGGCCGCCGCGCCGCCACACGTACGCGTAGGCGACGAAGACGGTGAGCACGAAGAGCAGCATCTCCACGAGCCCGAAAAGCCCCAGGGCGTCGAAGGTGACGGCCCAGGGGTAGAGGAAGACGATCTCGATGTCGAAGACGATGAAGAGCATCGCCGTCAGGTAGTACTTGATCGGGAAGCGACCGCCCCCGGCCGGCGTCGGCGTCGGCTCGATGCCGCACTCGTACGCCTCAAGTTTTGCCCGGTTGTACCTCTTTGGCCCGATAAGCGTGGCCATGACCACGGAGAAGATCGCAAACCCCGCTCCCAGGGCACCGAGCACGAGGATGGGCGCGTACGCATTCACGCTCCTCGCTCCTTCCAGTCGTCCTTGACCGTTGGACCGCACCGTCGGAGTCGCGGAGTCCTCACCGCATCGCGAGTCGCGGAAGATCGCTCACATGTGAGGCAGTTCACAAGCCCGACGTCCGCGTATCTTAAGCCCGCCTCTCTGTGATCTGCGACACGGGGTGCGCCAAGGACTTTGTGATCTCCACCACCTGACGAAGGATCATGAAGTCGGATGAGCGGTGATCTTGCCACGCGAAGCGCCCAGGTGATCACCAGATGTGACATCCACACCGGAAATCGCTGGTCGGAGGGGGTGTTGCACTATCAAGCGATGGGGCCTACAGGCAAATTGGCGGTGGGACGCGTACGAGTGATAAAGGATCCGGCCATCGCCCGGTCGGGGGGCCGCGCGGACGCGGGTGGACACGTGCGCGCGTTCACGAGCGCCGATGTGACCTGCACCACACTCACAGCCTCACTGGAAGAACGGGGCTTGGCCATCGACGTGAAGAGGTGGTAAGTGGCGGGCAATTCGGACGTTTCCTTGAAAACCCATGATCAAGGCCCCATTGACCGCTGCCCGATTTGCCCGTTACGGCGTCAATAAGGGTGCGGAAGAAGCGGATTCGAGGGTTCCGAACGTATCTGTGGCGCAACCCACGTTTCTTGAAGGGAACCCTGAAGCCCTGATAGCGGTTGTTCCCATGTCCCAGACCGCTCCCATACGTAGCCACCGGAAGCCCCGCCAGAGCGCCTCGAAGCTCGCGCTCCGCGCCGGAGTTGCCGGTGGCGTCCTCAGCACCATCGCGGTGGCCGGCGCCGCCGCCCCGGCGAACGCCGAGCCGCTGACCGAGAAGACCCTGGAGATGCCCACCCTGGGCTCCCTCGGCACCGACCTCGCCAGCGCCGTCTCCGCCTCCGCCGAGGCGAGCCAGCAGGAGGCCCTGGACCAGAGCCTCGCCGCCCAGGAGAAGGCCGCGCTGGAGAAGGCCGCCAAGGACGCCAAGAAGGCGAAGGCGGAGGCCGACCGCAAGGCCGAGGCGGAGAAGGCCGAGAAGGCCCGCGCCGAGGCCCAGGAGCGCGCCTCCCGCGCCGCGGCCCGTACGACCCTCTCGGCGAAGGCCACGTCCTCCTCGGACTCCGTGGGCTCCTCGTCCTCCAGCAGCTCCCAGGTCGCCACCGGCTCCGCCGCCGCGATCGTGGCCTTCGCCAAGGCCCAGGTCGGCGACGCCTACGTGTCCGGCGGCACCGGCCCCAACTCGTGGGACTGCTCCGGCCTCGTCCAGGCCGCCTACCGCCAGGCCGGCATCGACCTGCCCCGCATCTCGTACGACCAGTCGAGCATGGGCACCTCGGTCTCCCTGAGCAACCTCCAGCCGGGCGACATCCTCTACTGGGGCTCGCGCAGCGGCTCGTACCACGTCGCGATCTACGTCGGCGGCGGCAAGTACGTCGGCGCGCAGAACCCGTCGACCGGTGTCGTCGAGCGCGACCTGGACTGGGACCCGCCGTCGGGCGCCGTGCGGATCCTCTGATCCCGCCCCGTTCGCGTCGAAGGGCCGTCACTCCTCGGGGGAGCGACGGCCCTTCGGGCTTGTACGGGCATGCGACGGATCGAGGCGTTACTTCCGGAATGCCTCGATGATCCGGGCGTACGAGTCGGAGCCGTGCCCGGCCGCCACCGCCTCCCGCATCATCGCCAGGTGCAGCTCCGGCAGCCGGTTGTCGACGCCCCGCGCCTCGGCGGCGTGCAGCAGGTGCTCGATGCCCGCGACCTGGATGTCGATGGTGGCGTCGTCACCCGGGTACTCCCCCGCGTCGATCTGGCCGGCATAGGCGCCGAGGAACCCGGCGACCGTGCGGAGCCAGCGCACCGCGAGGGCCGTGAACTCCCCGGCCGGCACGCCGTCGGCCCCGGTCAGCGCGGTGCCGTGCAGCCAGCCGCCGAACACCGACCACATGAGGCCGAGCAGCCCCGCGTCGTACAGCGAGGCGAGGCCGGCGTCCGTGCCGAGGTCCACCGGGTCGCCGAGGACGGCGAGGGTCGCCCGGTGGGCGTCCAGGAGGCCGGCTCCGCCCGCGTACAGGATCATGTGGGCGCTGTCGCCGATGCCGGGCGGGGTCGTCATGATCCCGCCGTCGAGGTAGCCGATGCCGTGCCCGGCGGCCCACTCGGCCTCCGCGCGGGCCTGCTCGGGCGAGCCGGAGGTCAGGTTGACCACGACCCGGCCGCGCAGCGCGCCGGCGACGGGGTCGAGGAGGGCGCGGACCGTCGGGTAGTCCAGGACGCAGACCACGACGAGCTCGCTCGCCGCGACCGCCTCGGCGACCGTGGCGGCCCGGCGGGCGCCCCGGGCGACCAGCGGACCGGCCTTCTCGGGGCTGCGGTTGAAGACGGTGGTGGGGTGCCCGGCGGCCAGGAAGGCGGCGGCGAGGGCCGTGCCCATGCGGCCGAGGCCGATGACGGTGACGGGCTGCTTGCCGGCGTCGAGGGTGGCACCCGTGGTGGCGGTGGTGTGCGTGGTGGTGGTGTTCGTCTCGCTCATGGGTTCCACGCTCCCAGCGGCGGAATCCGGCCGACAGGAGCAGGACTGCCGCCCGGCGCACGCTTCCTGCCATAGGCTCGGGACATGCCCACCGGAGTCGTCGCCGTCGTCCTCGTCCCCGACGAGGAGGGCCTGATCTCCCCGTACGACCTGTACGAACTGTCCACCGTCTCCATGGTGTTCGGCCCCTCGCACGCGGACCTGGCCGATCCCTGGTACGAGCTGCGGGTGATCGGACCGGCCCCGCACGGGGTGCACGGCCTGGACGCCCTCGCGGGCGCGGACACCGTCGTCGTGCCGTCGGCGCCGGAGGCGATGGCCGACGGCCGGCAGGAGGTGCCCGGCGAGCTCGTCGCGGCGCTGCGGGAGGCGTACGCGTCCGGGGCGCGCATGGTGTCCATGTGCACCGGGGCCTTCGTGCTCGCGGCGGCCGGGCTGCTCGACGGCCACCGGGCCGTGGTCCACCGCGCCTACGCGCCCTCCCTCGCGGCCCGCCATCCGCGGGTCACCGTCGACGCCTCCGTGCTCTACACCGACGGGGGCCGGGTGCTGACCTGCGCGGGCGCGGCGGCCGGCCTCGACCTGTGCCTGCACCTCGTGCGGAAGGACCTCGGGGCGGCCGTCGCGGGCGCGCTCGCCGACCGGCTGGTCGTCGGCCCGCACCGGTCAGGCGACCGGCCGCAGTTCGTGCCGGCGCCGCTGCCCGCCGACCCGGACGACCCGCTCGGGCGGGTGCTCCAGTGGGCCCTGGAGCACCTCGACGAGCCGCTGACGGTGGACGGGCTGGCCCGGCGCGCCCTGATGAGCCCGCGCACCTTCCACCGGCGGGTGCGCGAGGTGCACGGCACCACCCCGCTGCGGTGGCTGCTCGACCAGCGGGTGGCGCGGGCGCGGGCCCTGCTGGAGTCGACCGACCTGCCGGTGGAGCGGGTCGGCGAGGCGAGCGGCCTGGGCTCGGCGGCGAACCTGCGCCGCCACTTCACCCGGGCGGTCGGGGTGTCCCCGACCGCCTACCGGCGCTCGTTCACGCCTTCGGGGCCACCTTCGAGAGGCCGTTGATGATGCGGTCCATCGCGTCGCCGCCGGTCGGGTCGGTGAGGTTGGCCAGCATCTTGAGGGTGAACTTCATCAGCAGCGGGTGGGTCAGACCGCGCTGGGTCGCGATCTTCATGATCTTCGGGTTGCCGATGAGCTTCACGAAGGCGCGGCCGAGCGTGTAGTAGCCGCCGTAGGTGTCCTTGAGGATCTGCGGGTAGTTGCGCAGGGCCAGTTCGCGCTGGGCGGGGGTGGCCCGGGCGTGCGCCTGGACGATGACGTCGGCGGCGATCTGGCCGGACTCCATCGCGTAGGCGATGCCCTCGCCGTTGAACGGGTTGACCAGGCCGCCGGCGTCACCGACGAGCAGCAGGCCCTTGGTGTAGTGCGGCTGGCGGTTGAAGGCCATCGGCAGGGCGGCGCCGCGGATCGGCGTCGTCATGTTGTCCGGGGTGAAGCCCCAGTCCTCCGGCATGGAGGCGCACCAGGCCTTGAGGACCTCGCGCCAGTCCAGCTCGCGGAAGGCCTTGGAGGAGTCGAGGATGCCGAGGCCGACGTTGGAGGTGCCGTCGCCCATGCCGAAGATCCAGCCGTAGCCGGGCAGGAGGCGGTCCTGCGGGCCGCGCCGGTCCCACAGCTCCAGCCAGGACTCCAGGTAGTCGTCCTGGTGCCGGGGGGTGGTGAAGTAGGTGCGGACGGCGACGCCCATCGGGCGGTCCTCGCGCCGGTGCAGGCCCATCGCGAGGGACAGCCGGGTGGAGTTGCCGTCGGCGGCGACGACGAGCGGCGCGTGGAAGGTGACCTCGCGCTTCTCCTCGCCGAGCTTGGCGTGCACGCCGGTGATCCGCCCGGTGCGGTCGTCGACGACGGGGCCGCTGACGTTGCAGCGCTCGTACAGGCGGGCGCCCGCCTTCTGGGCCTGCCGGGCCAGCATCTCGTCGAAGTCGTCGCGCTTGCGGACGAGTCCGTAGTCGGGGTAGGAGGCGAGGTCCGGCCAGTCGAGCTGGAGGCGCACGCCGCCGCCGATGATCCGCAGGCCCTTGTTGCGCAGCCAGCCGGCCTCCTCGGAGATGTCGATGCCCATCGACACCAGCTGCTTGGTGGCGCGGGGGGTGAGCCCGTCGCCGCAGACCTTCTCGCGCGGGAACGCGGTCTTCTCCAGGAGCAGGACGTCGAGCCCCGCCTTGGCCAGGTAGTACGCGGTGGTCGAGCCGGCCGGGCCAGCCCCGACGACGATCACGTCCGCGCTGTGCTCGGAGAGGGTCTGCTCGGTCACGGCGGGGTCTCCCGAAGGTCGAGGAAGTGGACGGGGAAGGACAAGCGAAGGGCGGGGAAAGTCTATTGCGGGGGCCTCGGGCCCGTCTGGACCTAGGCCTTGAAGCCGCGGTGCAGGGCGACGATGCCGCCGCTGAGGTTGCGCCAGGCCACCTTCGACCAGCCGGCCTTCTGCATCATCGCCGCCAGCTCCGGCTGCTCGGGCCAGGACTGGATGGACTCGGCGAGGTACACGTACGCGTCGGGGTTGGACGAGACGGCGCGCGCGATCGGCGGCAGCGCGCGCATCAGGTACTCCTCGTACACCGTGCGGAAGGGCGCCCAGGTGGCGTGCGAGAACTCGCAGATGACGACCCGGCCGCCGGGCTTCGTCACCCGGTACAGCTCGCGCAGGGCCTGGTCGGTGTCCTGGATGTTGCGCAGGCCGAAGGAGATGGTGACGGCGTCGAAGACGTCGTCCTTGAAGGGCAGCCTGGTGCCGTCGCCGGCCGTGAACGGCATCCACGGGTGGTTCTTCTTGCCGACCCGCAGCATGCCGAGGGAGAAGTCGCAGGGCACGACGTAGGCCCCGGCGCGCGCGAAGGGCTGCGACGAGGTGGCGGTGCCGGCGGCCAGGTCGAGGATCTTCTGCGCGGGGCGCGCGTCGACCGCCCGGGCGACCTCCTTGCGCCAGCGGCGGTCCTGGCCGAGCGAGAGCACGTCGTTGGTGAGGTCGTAGTTCGCGGCGACGTCGTCGAACATCGAGGCGACTTCGTGCGGCTGCTTGTCCAGGGTTGCGCGGGTCACTGGCGTTCGCCTCACCTTGTGTCGTACGGCCGGAGCTCGTCCGGATGGTGTCGTGCCCGCATTGTCGCAGGGCGGTCGGTACGGGCGGGTCAGCGGGCCCGGTAGACGAGCCGCCCCCCGAGCACCGTCGCCACGCAGGTGGCCGGGCCGCGCCGGACCAGCTCCGCGCGGTCGGCCACGTCGAAGACGGCGAAGCGCGCCGGGCCGCCCGGCGCCGGGGCGGGCAGCAGCACCAGCGGCTTCGGCCACAGCGAGGGCGGGCCGGGCAGGTTCGGCGGGCGCTGCCCCACCGCGAGCCCGGCCCGGCGCACCGCGTCCTGGGCGGCCCGGGCCCGCAGCTCGCCGCCGATGGCGACGGTGCCGTGGGCGAGCAGCCGCTGCACCCCGCGCCGGGCGCTGGCGCCGAGCCGCACCGGGTCGGTGCGCAGGATCTCCCGGCCGCGCTCGCCGGTGATCGGCTCGGTGCCGTACGTCCCGGCCTCGCGCGGGTCGGGGTGGTAGGTCTGCTCCAGGAGCTCGGGACCGTAGGGGTTGAGCAGTCCGGGCGTCAGGATGCCGGGCCAGCGGCGCAGCCGCGCGTCCTGGTGCGCGGCGGCCAGCTCCTCGTACGGGCCGACGGCCGCGATCCGCGCCCCGTCCACCAGGAGCGCGGTCTCCGGGGAGGCGTCGGCGGCGTGCAGGGTGAGCATCCGGGCCTCAGTTGGCGTCGAGGAGCTTCAGCTCGGGGTGGGCCGTGCCGCCCTCGATGGCGATCGAGGAGATGTGCGAGACCACGCGCTCGTCGACCGGGTCGTTCGCCGGGTCCTCGTGGACGACCAGGTGCTCGTAGGTGGTCGAGCGCTGCGCCGGGACCCGGCCCGCCTTGCGGATCAGGTCGATGATCTCCAGGCGGTTGGAGCGGTGCTTGGCGCCGGCGGAGGAGACCACGTTCTCCTCCAGCATGATCGAGCCGAGGTCGTCGGCGCCGTAGTGCAGCGACAGCTGGCCGACCTCCTTGCCGGTGGTGAGCCAGGAGCCCTGGATGTGCGCCACGTTGTCGAGGAAGAGCCGGGCGATGGCGATCATCCGCAGGTACTCGAAGAGGGTGGCCTGCGTCCGGCCCTTCAGGTGGTTGTTCTCCGGCTGGTACGTGTAGGGGATGAAGGCCCGGAAGCCACCGGTCCGGTCCTGCACGTCACGGATCATCCGCAGGTGCTCGATGCGCTCGGCGTTGGTCTCGCCGGTGCCCATCAGCATGGTGGAGGTGGACTCGACGCCCAGGCCGTGGGCGATCTCCATGATCTCCAGCCAGCGCTCGCCGCTCTCCTTCAGCGGGGCGATCGCCTTGCGCGGGCGCTCCGGCAGCAGCTCGGCGCCGGCGCCCGCGAAGGAGTCGAGGCCGGCCTTGTGGATGCGGGTGATGGCCTCCTCGACCGAGACCTTGGAGATCCGGGCCATGTGCTCGACCTCGGACGCGCCGAGGGAGTGGATGACCAGCTGCGGGAACGCCTTCTTGATGGCGGCGAAGTGCTCCTCGTAGTACTCCACGCCGTAGTCGGGGTGGTGGCCGCCCTGGAACATGATCTGGGTGCCGCCGAGCTCGACGGTCTCCGCGCAGCGGCGCAGGATGTCGTCGAGGTCGCGGGTCCAGCCCTTCTTGGTGTCCTTCGGGGCCGCGTAGAAGGCGCAGAACTTGCACGCCGTCACACAGACGTTCGTGTAGTTGATGTTGCGCTCGATGATGTACGTCGCGATGTGCTCGGTCCCCGCGTACCGGCGGCGGCGCACCGCGTCGGCGGCGGCGCCCAGCGCGTGCAGCGGCGCCGAGCGGTACAGGTCGAGCGCCTCCTCGGGGGTGATCCGGCCACCCGCGGCGGCGCGGTCGAGAACGGACTGGAGATCGGCCTTCTCGGTCACCGGGTGTGTCCCTTTCGGAGGCTGCGGCTGCGTACCACTGCGCGCAGTGCGCAGCAGTACGCAGCCTACGCCAGGGGCCCGCGGCGGATTCGTGCCGGTCCCGAGCCAACCGAAGCGCCGTCACGGCCCTCTCCTTCCCCGGAATCCTCCGTATCGCCCGAATCGCACCGGGAGCACGTCATGACTCGTCGCCGCCGCACGCACCGGACCCTCGCGGTCCTCCTGGCCCTCGGCTCCTCGCTGGCCCTGGTCACCGGCTGCGGCAGCTCCGACGAGGGCGCCCCGCTCTCCTTCGACACGCCCCGGAACACCCGTCAGCCGCAGCAGCAGGCCTCGCAGCAGCACGGCACGGGCACGCCGACGGACGGGACGGGTACGGGGTCGGGCCGGCCGGGCGCGCGGGTGCCGGAGACGGTCTTCCCCACCGGCCCGAAGGCCTCCTTCACGGTGCAGCGCGACCTGGAGGACGGCACGAGGATCGGGGTGACCGAACTCCGGGGCGCGAAGTCCGGATTCACCGGCCGGGTGTGGGTGTGGGCGCCCAAACAGTATTTCGACCCGGCGTACGCGGAGACCGGCTTCCCGGTTCTCGTCGCGCTGCCCGGCGGAAGGGGCTACCCGACGAATTACTGGGCGCGCGAGGACATCGACTTCCCCGGGCACGTCAGCCGGTGGGCGGAGGAGGGAAAGAGCCTTCCGTTCATCGTCGTGATGCCCGTGCTCAACCCGGACGCAAAGTTCTACTACGACGGAAGCGATATTCCGGGTCACCCGAAAATGGGCAGCTGGCTCACCGAGGACGTGCCGGATTTCGTGCGGGCCAATTTCCGCACCTTCGCCTCCCGGGACGGCTGGGCCTTCATGGGCTCGTCCTCCGGCGGCTTCGTCGGCCTCAAGTCGGTGCTGCGGAAGCCGGACCGGTTCAAGGCCGTGATCGCCTCGGGGCCCGACCTGGTGCCCGACTCGCCGCTGTGGAAGGGGCACGAGAAGGAGCGGCAGGCCAACAACCCGGAGCGGATGGCCGCCGCGCTGGGCCGCCGGCCCGACACGCCCGCCAACCGGGTGTACGTGGCCTTCCAGATCGGCACCAAGGAGCCGGGCGCGGCGAAGCTGCGCGCCTTCATGCGCGCCTACACCAAGGGCCCGCTCAAGACCCGGCTCCAGGTGATCCAGGACGGCGAGCACAACCCGACCTCGTACCTGCGGGGCATGGACGAGGGCACGATGGCCTGGCTGAGCGCCCACCTCCAGGGCCCGGTGCCGGCGGAGGCGCCGGGCTCGGCGTCGTAGGCCCCTGACGTCCCCGCTTACGCGCGCGGGGGCAGCAGCTCCACCCGTACGTCCGCCGGGAAGCCGGTCGTCGGGCCGGTCCGGCGGGCGAACTCGCGCACGCCGGCGAGTTGCTCGGGGCCGAAGCGGAAGTCCAGGGTGCGGAAGTAGCGCTCCAGGAGCTCGGCGTCGAAGGCCTCCCAGCGGGCGGCCTGCTCGGCGACCTTGGTGACCTCCTCCAGGGAGAGGTCCCGGGAGGCCAGGAAGGCGCGGTGCACGTCGCGGACGGTCTCCGGCTCGCGGGCCAGGAAGTCCTTGCGGACCGCCCACACGGCGAAGACGAAGGGCAGCCCCGTCCACTCCTTCCACATCAGGCCCAGGTCGTGGACCTGGAGCCCGAGCCGCGGCGCGTCGTGCAGCGAGGCCCGCAGCGCGGCGTCGCCGATCAGCACCGCCGCCTCCGCCTCCTGCATCATCACGCCGAGGTCGGGCGGGCACGTGAAGTAGTCCGGGGCCACCCCGTACGACTCCGCGAGCAGCAGCTGCGCCAGGCGCACGGAGGTGCGCGAGGTGGAGCCGAGCGCCACCCGGGCGCCGTCCAGCTCGGCCAGCGGGCGCTGGGAGACGATCACGCAGGACATCACGGGTCCGTCGCAGCCGACGGCGATGTCCGGCAGGGCGACCAGCTCGTCCGCGTGCCGGAGGTATTCGACGAGGGTGATCGGGCCGATGTCGAGGTCGCCGCGGACCAGGCGCTCGCTGAGCTTCTCCGGGGTGTCCTTCGTCAGCTCCAGGTCGAGCAGCGTTCCCGTGCGGGCCAGGCCCCAATAGAGGGGCAGGCAGTTCAGGAACTGGATGTGGCCGACCCGGGGCCGGCTGCGCTGGTGGTCGTCGGTTGCATTGTCCACATCGCGAGGCTAGACCCGTCTCGTACGATGGACATCGCCGGGGCGCCCGCGGGACGCGTGTCAGCACGTAGGAACGGATCAAACACGCGGGCGACGTGATCTTTCCCTCTACCGCTTCATGCACGCTGCGTGCTACGCTCGACGCAAGTTGCAGTTTGGTTTCCCTTGCAGTACAGAGCCTGCGGAGCATGTAACCCGCAGGCTTTTGTAGTTTTCAGACTTGTGTGCAGGTTCTGGAGCAGGGCGACCCTTTGGCCCATAGGAGGGCTCATGGCTACCGGAACCGTGAAGTGGTTCAACGCTGAAAAGGGCTTCGGCTTCATTGCCCAGGAAGGCGGCGGCCCGGATGTCTTCGTCCACTACTCCGCGATCAACGCGTCTGGCTTCCGCTCCCTCGAGGAGAACCAGGCGGTGACCTTCGACGTCACCCAGGGCCCGAAGGGCCCGCAGGCGGAGAACGTCACCCCGGCCTAAGGTGCCCGGCTCGACGATCACGATCTTCTAGAGCAGTACCCAAGGAGCCCCGCTCCGTGCGCGCGCCGCGCACGAGCGGGGCTCCTGCCCGTTTTCCGGGGCGCCCCGGACGGGCGGTCCGTAGGCTGAACGCATGACCGAACGGAAACCGCCCGGGGTGAGCTTCGAGTCGTTCGTCGACAAGCAGATTCGCGAGGCGGCCGAGCGCGGGGAGTTCGAGCGGCTGGAGGGGTTCGGGAAGCCGCTGGAGGACGATGCCGCGCCCTATGACGAGCTGTGGTGGGTCAAGCGCAAGATGCACCGCGAGGGGATGTCCGCGCTGCCTCCCGCGCTGGCGCTGCGGAAGGAGGCCGAGGACGCGGCCGAGGCGGCGCGCGGGGCGGGCTCCGAGGCGCAGCTGCGGCGGGTGCTCGGGGAGATCAACGGCAAGATCGTCGAGGCGCTCGCCCGGCCGCCGGCCGGGCCGCCGCTGAACCTGCGCCCCTTCGACGTGGAGGCCGCCGTGGCCGAGTGGCGCAGGGCGCGTCCCGGGCGATAGTGCCCGGGCCCGGCGGGGGCGGGAGTCCTCATCTACCCTGAGGCGCGATCGACTTGACCGTGCATCAGGTGATGACCAGGGGGACCGGACCGGTATGAGCGGCGAGAACGGCACAGGCGTGCCCAAGGAGACGGGCGGCGGCGGGATCGAGCCGCTGCGGGCCGGGGATCCACGGGTGATCGGACCGTACCGGCTGCTCGGGCGGCTCGGGTCCGGCGGGATGGGGCGGGTCTATCTGGCCCGCTCCGAGGGCGGGCGGACCGTCGCGGTGAAGGTCGTGCACGCCGAGCACGCACAGGACCCGCAGTTCCGGGCCCGCTTCCGGCGGGAGGTCGAGGCCGTGCGGAAGGTCGGCGAGCACTACACCGCGCCGGTCCTCGACGCCGACCCCGGGGCCGACCGCCCCTGGGTCGCCACCGGCTTCGTGCCCGGGCCGTCCCTGGAGCAGGTGGTGCGGGAGCACGGGCCGCTGCCCGCCGACGCGGTCCTGGCGCTCGCGCTCGGCCTGCTGCGGGCCCTCCAGGGCATCCACGGCGCCGGGATCCTGCACCGGGACCTCAAGCCGTCCAACGTGATGCTGACCGTCGAGGGCCCCCGGGTGATCGACTTCGGCATCGCGCGGGCCCTGGAGCCCTCCGTCGAGTCCCTCCTGACCAGCACCGGCATGGTGGTCGGCTCGCCCGGCTTCATGGCCCCCGAGCAGGTCCGCGGCGAGAGCCTCGGCCCCGCCGCCGACGTCTTCGCGCTCGGCTGCGTGCTGATGTACGCGGTGACCGGGCGGCTGCCCTTCGGGCACGGCGCGAGCAACCAGCACGCGATCATGTTCCGGATCGTGGAGGAGGAGCCCGAGCTCGACCGGGTGGAGTCCGGGGAGCTGCGGGCCTTCCTCGCCCGCTGCCTGGTCAAGGACCCCGCCGAGCGCCCCTCCGTCGCCGCCCTGCTCGCGGACCCCGCCCTGCCGGGCGAGGAGTCCGGGCGCGGCCCGGCGGCGGCCGGGGCCTGGCTGCCGCCCGAGCTGGTCGCCCGGCTCGCCCGGCAGGCGGCCCGGCTGCTGGACGCGGAGGCGTTGTCGGAGGAGCGGCCGCAAGAGCGGCCGGAGGCGGCCGGCCCGGACACCGGGACGGTCGGGCTGCGCCCGGAGGGCCCCGCGGCGGTGGCCGCGACCCCCGCGGCCGGGCGCCGTGAGCCGCGCCGGGCGTCCCGGGTCTGGGCGGGCGTGGCGGCCGTCTTCGTGGTCCTCGGCATCAGCGGCACCGTCGTGAAGCTGATCGACGACGACGCCCGGCAGCGCGACCTCCAGGGCGCCCCCACCACCCCCGGCGCCACCCCGGGCGGCCCCGGCACCGACGGCCCCCACACGGGCGGCACCGGCTCCGCGCCACCGCCCACCACGACGACCACGGCACCGCCCACCGGCCGGCAGCCCGCGGGCCAGGCCCCGCCACCGGCCGGCGCGGGTGCCGGAGGCACGGCCTCGGGCGGCTCGTCGGGCGGGACCTCCGGCGGAGTCTCCGGCGGGGTCTCGGGCGGGGTCTCGGGCGGCTCGTCCGGCGGGACCTCCGGCGGCTCCTCCACGAGCACGACCTCGGGCGGCGGCGGCACGACGACCAGGCCGCCCGCGACCACCGCGCCCCGGACCACGGCCCCGAGCAGCGGCGGCCAGGTGCCCTCGGCCTTCGTCGGCACCTGGAAGTACTCCGGGCAGTACAACATCAACCAGCCCGGCACCGTCTACCTCTACCGCGCCTCCCCCGGCCAGATCGCCGCCAAGCTGATCACCGACGCGGGCGGCGCCCACTGCGAGCACGTCGCCAGGCTGGTCTCCGTGACCGACGGCGGCCGGCGGATCAACCTGGGCGCCGGCACCGTGGACCGGGCCCGCTCGACCAGCTACTGCGCCGACACCGACCCCTCGTACTTCGAGCTGGCCACCCCGACCGGCATCCGCCACGACGTCGGCCCCGCCCACGGCGACGGCTACCACTACGAGCGGGCCTGAGCGCGTACGGTGGGCGCATGAAGAGCGCCGAGCTGCTGACCGACGCGTTCGCCCGGGTCCAGGAGGCCGTGCACGGGGCCGTCGAAGGGCTGTCGGAGGACGAGCTGACCGCCAGGATCGATCCGGACGCCAACTCGATCGCCTGGCTGGTGTGGCACCTGACCCGGATCCAGGACGACCACGTCGCGGACGCGTTCGGCGGCGAGCAGATCTGGACCTCGGAGGGCTTCTCCGGCCGCTTCGGCCTCCCCTTCCCCGAGGACGCCACCGGCTTCGGGCACTCCAGCGCCCAGGTCGCCGCCGTCCGCGCCCCGGCCGGGCTGCTCCTCGCCTACTACGACGCGGTCCACGCCCGCACCCTCGACCACCTCTCCTCCCTCACCGACGCCGACCTCGACCGCGTGGTCGACACCCGCTGGACCCCGCACGTCACCCTCGGTGTGCGCCTGATCAGCGTGATCGCGGAGGACAACCAGCACGCGGGACAGGCGGCGTACGCACGCGGGATCGTCGAGCGCGGGGAAGCCTGAGCGGGAGCGCCCGGGGCGTGCGGTCGGGCTCCGCGCGCCTCTCGCTCTCCCGAGGTAACGCTGCGTGACCGCCCGGCGGGCGGGGTCGTTCGCCGGGCATGAACCTCTCCACCACCTCCCGCGGCCTCCTGGCCGCCCTCGCGCTCGCCGGCGGCCTGCTCGCCCTCACCGGGACCGCCGCGCACGCCGCGCCCGTCATGACCGCTCCCGCCCTGACCGCGCAGGCGGTCGCCCTGGACGACGGCCCGGAGCCCGTCGAGCTCAACGAGCTGGGCCTGCCGGACCTCCTGGAGGACTGACGACCCGGCGCGGGGCGACGCGACGGCACGGAAACGGCCGGACACCACGAGGGCGGTGTCCGGCCGTTTCGTCGTACGTGGGGGGGGCGGATCAGGCGTCGTCGGGGGCGCCGATCCGGCCCACCAGGGCCTCGACGGCCTCGACGGCGCTGCCGTCGTGGTCGCTGCCGGCCGTGCCGCTGCTGCCGTACTGCAGGTTGGCCGCGCGGTCGATCTCCAGGACCGAGTCCGCCTCCGACGACGAGTGGGAATTGTCGATCACGGTGACGAGGCTGCCGCCCGCCGCCGCGGGCGCGGCGCCGGCGGTGGCCAGCAGCGCGGCCGCCAGGCCCAGGGCCCTGAGGCCGGTCACACGCCCACCCGCTCGCGGTCGCCGTGGTGCCCGTGGTGACGGCTGATGTTGCGCTCCAGGAGCCGGGTGGAGGCGGCGACGCCGATGCCGCGCTCCGGGTCGAAGGCGGGCAGCCGCCCGTCCGCGGACTTCAGCTCGGCCAGCGCGGAGTCCATCGCGCTGTGCGCGGCGAAGAGACAGGGCGTGCTGTAGATCGCCACGTCCACGCCGAGCTCGGACAGCTCCGAGAGCGAGAGCCGCGGCGACTTGCCGCCCGCGATCTGGTTGAAGAGCAGCGGCTTGCCGTCGACCACCTCGCGGATCCGCCGGATCCACTCCACGCTGCGCACCCCGTCCACGAGCACGACGTCGGCGTCCGTCGCCGCCAGGCACTTCGCCCGGTGCAGGATGTCGTCCTCGTCCGTCGCGTCCGTCCGGGCCACGACCACCATGTCCCGCCGGGTCTGCAGCACCATCTCCAGCTTGGCCAGGTACTCCTCCAGGGGCAGCACCTGCTTCCCGTCCGCGTGCCCACAGCGCCGGGGCCGCTTCTGGTCCTCCAGGATCACGCCCGAGGCCCCGATCCGCTCCAGCCCCTCGACCACGTGGCAGGCGACCTCGGGGTCGACGTAGCCGTCGTCGATGTCCACCAGGAGGTGGTGCCGCGGGAAGGCGCCGCGCAGCCGCTGCACGAAGGCCACCATGTCGGGCCACGCGATGAACCCGATGTCCGGAAGGCCGTAGTACGAGGCCGCGAAGCCGAATCCGGACACGAACATGCCGTCGTAGTGCGCGGCCGCGACGGACGCCGAGTACATGTCGTAGACCCCGATCAGCGGGGTGGTGCCGGGCGCGGCGATCCGCGCCCGGAGCTCGTTTCCGTAACCGATGTGCACCATGGGCTGACTCCTCTGCTCCTCGTCGACACGCTGGCTCTTTGCCAAAACCAGATGTTTTCGGGAGAAGCACGAGGAATTCTCGTGACGAGCGCTTTACTCACTCTCCAGGCGGACCCTTTTCACCTGCGGAATCGTCACCGCAGCCCGGGCGAGTCGGGCAGCTCAGAGGAAGGACAGCACCGTCGGCACGAGCAGCGGCGAGAACATCAGGTCGTAGTGGGTCGCGCCGGGGATCACGGCGAGGCGGGAGGCGGGGCGGTCGGAACCGTCCCAGCCCGGGTCCCGGAGGCCGCCGCCGAGCAGGCCGTAGAACTCCGCCATGTGCGCCGGGCTGATCCCGTCCGCGTCGGCGAAGACCAGCAGCACGGGCGCGGTGACCGCGCGCAGCTCCTCGCTCCAGTCGTAGTCGCGGCGGTTCATCGTGGCGACCTTGTCGACGAGCACGGGCCAGTCCTCGGGCCGCGGCGCGAGGCGCGCGTACATCTCGTACATCGGCGACTGCTTGAGCATCTCCGCCGCGCCCTCGCGCATCGCGTCCATCTGCGCGCGCACGCCGGGGAACCAGCCCTCGCGCCGGGCCGGGATCGACACCAGGACGGCGCGGTTCACCAGGTCCGGGTGCTGCACGAGGAGCCGGGCGGCGGTGCCGGCGCCGAGCGAGTAGCCGAGGACGTCGACGGCGGGCAGTCCGAGGTGCTTGACCAGGCCGGCGACGTCGTCCGCCATGGCCTCCACCGACATCGGCCGGTCCTCGACGTCGGGCGTGCGGCCGTGCCCCTGGAGGTCCACGGTGATCACCCGGCGGCCCTCGCCGAGCCCGGCGGCGAGCTGCGGCTGGAACATCTCGCCGGCGCCGAAGCCGCCGTGCAGCAGCACGAGCGGCGGGACGGAGCCGTCGCCTCCGCCGTGCTCCTCGAAGTACAGGGACATTCCGTTGACGTCGGCGTAGGGCATCTCTTCCGTCTCCTCTGCGGGCTGCGGGCACTCGACCGCTTGCTTACGAGGGGTAGACGGAGGCCGGGCCGGAAACTCATCGGTGCGGCCGGAGGAATTTCCGCGTGCCGTAGTCTCCCCCGCGTGACCAGCGAGAACAGCGTGACCGGCGTGACCGGTGAAACCGGCGGGCACGGCGGGACGTTCGTGCTCTTCGATGTCGACGGGACCCTGATGGACGCCGTCGAGAACCAGCGGCGCGTGTGGCACGCGTGGGCCGGGCGGCACGGGCTCGACGGGGACGCGGTGTACGCCGTCGCGCTGCGCACGCGGCCGGTGGAGACCTTCGCGGAGGTGGCCCCGGGCGCGGATCCGGAGGAGTGTCTGGCGCTGCTGCACGCGCTGGAGGACGAGGACGTACGGACGGGGGTGTACGGGGCGTTCGCCGGGGCCGCCGAGCTGCTGGGGGCGCTGCCCGCGGACCGCTGGGCGCTCGTCACCTCCAACTACGAGCACCGGGTGCGCGGGCGCTTCGAACGGACCGGGCTTCCGCTGCCGGGGGTGATCGTCGACGCGGCCTCGGTGCCCGAGGGCAAGCCGTCCCCCGTTCCGTATCTGCACGCGGCCCGGGCGCTCGGCGCGGATCCGGCGCGCTGTCTGGTGATCGAGGACGCACCCTCGGGGGTGCGGGCGGGGCGGGCGGCCGGGATGACGGTGTGGACGGTCAACACACCGGTGGCCGCCGAGGGTTCGCACCGGCACTTCGCGACGCTCGCGGAGGCGGTGCCGGAGATCCTGGCCCGGTTCTGAGCCGGTGGCGCGGGCTCCGGGGGGCGGAGCGGGCGTGCGTGGTGCTCCGCCCCCGGCCCGTGGGCGCGGCCCTCAGGGGCCGCCTCGCCGGTCCTACTTGCCGAGCGGGAGGCTGCCGCCGAGGCCCGAGGTGGTGGCGCCGTCCAGCGGGAGGGTCTTGGTGGCGCTCGTGAGGCCGCCGACCTTCTCCGTGACCGAGCCCAGCGGGCCGGCCGCGTCCGTGACCGAGCCCAGCGGGCCCGCCGCGCCGTCCGCGGCGAACGCGGGCAGGGCGGCACCGGCGACGGCGAGCGAACCGAGCACGACAGCGGCGGCCTTGAGGGGCTTCATGGGAGTCCTGCCTTTCTTCGGCGATCGTTACTCCCGGGACAACGACGAGGTCACGGCGCGGACACCGCTTCGTCAGCGGCTTCCTGCTCGGCGGCCTCCTGCGCGGCCATCACCTCGTCGCCGTGTTCGAAGGCCCAGGCGCCGATCAGGTCGATGGCGGGCAGCAGCGTGCGGCCCAGCGGCGTCAACGCGTAGGCGACGTACGGGGGCGAGGCCCCGGGGCGGGGGCGGCGCTCGACCAGGCCGTTGAACCGCAGCCTGCGCAGGGTCTCGTTCAGCACCTTGGAGCTGATGCCGCCGATGCGTTCCCGGAGTTCGACGGGGCGCAGCGGGCCGTCCCGCAGGGACCAGAGGACCACCGCGTTCCAGGTGTGGGCGAGCAGGTCGAAGGCGAGGCGGGCGCGGCAGTCCGCGAGATGGGTGTCGGTGCTCACGTACCACATGGTGCCCGAGCCCCTCCGTAGCGTCGGTGTGGTCGGCCGAAGGACCGAAGGACCGATGGACGGATGGACCGATGGACCCAAGGGGAGAGGAGTCCGGGATGCGGATCGGTGTGCTGGGTACGGGGAACATGGCCGAGGCGCTCGCCACGCAGTGGGTGCGCGCCGGGCACGAGGTGGCCGTCGGAGGACGGGACGCGGGCCGGGCGGAGGCGCTCGCCGCGCGGCTCGGGGACGGGGTGCGGGGCGGCGGGCTGCGTAAGGCCGCGGAGTTCGGGGAGGCGGTCCTGGTGGCCCTGCCGTACGGGGCGGGCGAGGAGGTCGTACGGGGGCTGGCCACCGTCCTGGCGGGCCGGACGCTCGTCGACTGCGCCAATCCGGTGGGGCCGGGCTTCCGGCTGCTGACGGAGGGCGGCCCGTCGGCGGCGCGGCGGCTGGCGGACGCGGCGCCCGGGGCGCACGTGGTGAAGGCCTTCAACCTCTGCCACGAGAGCGTGTGGCGGCTGGAGCCGCCGGTCTTCGGCGGGCGGCCGCTGGCGGTCCCGGTGTGCGGGGACGACGAGGTCGCGCTCGCCCGGGTCCGCACCCTGGTCGCCGACCTCGGCTGCACGCCGTTCGCGGGCGGCGGGCTCGACCGCGCGGGGCTCCTGGAGGCCACCGCCGCCCTGTTCATCCACCTGTGGGTGGGCGAGGGCGCCGACGTGCAGGCGATCGCCCCGCCGCTGGACTAGACGGGGTCCGGCGGTCCCGCCGGCTCGCGGGCGTCCAGGGCCTCGTCGAGGGTGGTGGCCGCCATGATGAGCGAGAGGTGGGTGAACGCCTGCGGGAAGTTGCCGAGTTGTTCGCCGCTGGGGCCGATCTCCTCGGCGAACAGCCCGACGTGGTTGGCGTACGTGAGCATCTTCTCGAAGGTGAACCGGGCCTGGCGCACCCGGCCGGCCCGGGCGAGCGCGTCCACGTACAGGAAGGTGCACAGACTGAAGGTGCCCTCGGCGCCGCGCAGTCCGTCCGGGGAGGCGCCGGGGTCGTAGCGGTGCACCAGGCTGTCCTGGACCAGGGCGCGTTCGATGGCGTCGAGGGTGCTCAGCCAGGCCGGGTCGGTCGGGCTGAGCAGGCCGGAGCGCGGGAGCAGCAGCAGGGCGGCGTCGAGGACGTCCCCGCCGTAGTACTGCACGAGCGCCCCGCGGCGCTCGCTCCAGCCGCGCCGCATGACCTGGGCGTAGATCGCGTCGCGGGCGGTGCGCCAGGTGTCCAGGGCGGCGGGCCGGCCGAACTCCTCGGCGAGCCGCAGGCCGCGGTCGAAGGCGACCCAGGACATCACGCGGCTGAAGGTGAAGTCGCGCTGCCCGCCGCGCGTCTCCCAGATGCCCTCGTCGGGGCGGTCCCAGGACGTCGCCAGCCAGTCGAGCAGCCCGGACACGGCCCGCCAGCCCTCGTGGGTGGGCTGGGTGTCCAGGCCGCGGCCCTGGGCGAGGGCGTAGAGGGCCTCGCCGTAGATGTCGAGCTGGAGCTGGTCGGCGGCGCCGTTGCCGACGCGCACGGGGGCGGAGCCGCGGTAGCCCTCGAAGTCGGCCAGGACCTCCTCGGGCAGCCAGGGGTCGCCGTCGACCCGGTACATGATCTGGAGCGGGCGCACGGCCTCGCCCCCGGCGCCGGTGCCGCGCCGCTCGCGTTCCTTCACGCGGTCCGTGAGCCAGTCGGTGAAGGCCGCGGCTTCGTCGACGAAGCCGAGGTCGAGCAGGGCGCGGACGGCGAGGGAGCCGTCGCGGATCCAGGTGTAGCGGTAGTCCCAGTTGCGCTCGCCGCCGACGAGTTCGGGCAGGCCGAGGCTGGCGGCGGCGATCGGGGCGCCGGTGGGCAGGTAGGTGAGCAGCTTCAGGGTGATGGCGGAGCGGTGCACCATGTCGGGCCAGCGGCCCCGGTAGCGGGCGGTGCGCACCCAGCCCTGCCAGAAGTCGACGGCGTCCCACAGGGCCCGTTCGACCTCGTCGGGGCCGGGCAGCGGCGGGGCGGGGTCGCGCGGGCCGGTCACGGTGAAGGAGGCGCCGGCGAGCTCGCCCTCGGTGAGGGTGAGGCGTCCGCGGACGTCGTGGGCGCCGTCGCGTTCCAGGGGGACGTCGGACTGGAGGTAGGCGGCGATGCCGGGGGCGCGGAAGGCGGCGGTGGGCCCGTCGAGGGTGGTCTCGTGCGGGTCGCGGCCGAAGCCGAAGCGCGGCCGGCACTCCAGGGTGAAGGTGACGGTGCCGCGGGTGCAGCGCATGACGCGCAGCAGGGCGTGCCGGTCGGTGGCGCGGCCGGTGCGGTCGGGCGGCATCCAGTCGATGAGTTCGCCGACGCCGTCCGGGGACAGGAAGCGGGTGACGAGCAGGGCGGTGTCGGGGTAGTAGAGCTGTTTCGTGGTGACGCCGGGGGCGTCGACGGAGAGCCGGAAGTGGCCGCCGCGGTCGTGGTCGAGGAGCGCGGAGAAGACGCCCGGGGAGTCGAAGCGCGGCGCCGCGAACCAGTCGACGACGCCCTCGTCCGAGACGAGCGCGCACGTCTGCAGGTCGCCCACCAGGCCGTGCGCGGCGATGAGCGGGTACCGCTTCACGCTTCCACTATCGGGGAAGCGGTCGGGCGCCGCCTCCGGGTGACCGCGCGGGCCGCGTGACCCGCCCACCCGACCGTTCCGGGCACGGATGGTCGGGTGCTGCGAGGGTGGGGGTTCCTACGGTGAGGACACCCGGGAGAGCCCGGGTGGAAGGACGACGGAGGGGCACGTGCTGGAGGGTCTGAACCGGGCGCTGGACCACCTGGAGGAGCGGCTGGACCGCGAGGTGGACGTGGCCGGGGCGGCGCGGATCGCGGCGACCTCGGAGTACCACTTCCGGCGCCTGTTCTCGGCGCTCGCCGGGATGCCGCTGTCGGTGTACGTGCGGCGGCGCCGGATGACGCTGGCCGGGGCCGAGGTGCTGTCGGGCGAGCGGACCCTGCTGGACGTGGCCGTGTCGTACGGCTACGGCTCGGGCGAGGCGTTCGCCCGCGCGTTCCGCTCCGTGCACGGCATCGGGCCGGGCGAGGCCCGGCGCACCGGCGCCGCGCTCGTCTCGCAGCCGCGGATGTCCTTCCGGGTCGTCGTCGAAGGGAGCAGCAGCATGGAGTACCGGATCGTCGAGAAGGAAGCGTTCCGGATCGCCGGCCGGAAGGCCCGGATCCCGCTCGTGCACGAGGGGGTGAACGCGGCCGGCGCGGCCCACGTGGAGAGCGTGGGCGTGGACGCGATCGTCCGGATGAAGGAGCTGTCGGACCGGGAGCCGGCCGGGGTCCTGTCGGCCGTGGAGCACCTGTCGGACAGCCGTGAGGAGGGCACGGAGGTCGACTACTGGATCGGGGTGGCGACCGGCCCCGGGACGCCGGCCGGCGACCTCGACGTCCTCGACGTCCCGGCCGGCACCTGGGCGGTCTTCGCGGGGCGCGGCCCCTATCCGAGCGCCCTGCAGGAGCTGTGGCGGGACGTGTTCACGCAGTGGTTCCCGTCCAACCCGTACACGAGCCGGCCGGGCCCGGAGCTGCTGCGGACCACGCCGGTGGAGATCGGGCAGGACACGGACTCGGAGCTGTGGATCCCGGTCGAGCGGGCCGGTCAGGCCGTCGGGGCCTGACGGCGGGCCCGGTCAGGCCGTCGGGGCCTGACCGGGCGGCCGGGTCCGGGGCCGGAAGACCGGGACCTGGAACTCGCCGCGCTCGCCCTCGGGGCGGAAGGCGAGTTCCAGGTCCATGCCGATGCGCAGCTCCTCCTCCGGGCAGTCGACGATCTCGGTCATCATCCGGGGGCCCTCGGCGAGGTCGACCACGGCCGCGACGTACGGGACGCGCTCGCCGAAGGGCGGGAGGTCGTTGCGGTGCACGACGGACCAGGTGTAGAGCACCGCGCGGCCCCGGGCCTCGCGCCACTCGACGGCCTCGCTCCAGCAGTGCGGGCAGAACTCGCGCGGGTAGTGGTGGGGGCGGTCGCAGGCGGTGCAGTGGCGGATCAGCAGACGGCCCTCGGCGGCGGCGTCCCAGTAGGGGCGGGTGAAGGCGTCGGCGTCCGGTGTCGCGGTCATCGGAAGAGTCCGATCGCGTGGTCGAGGGACCAGGTCTGCCAGGACATGGCGAAGAGGGCGACGAGCGAGATCAGCGCCATCATCGCGTTCTGCCCCTGCTCGGCCCAGTCGTGGATCATCAGGGTGAGGTAGAGCAGGTTGAGCAGCAGCCCGCCGGCCAGGGCGACGGGGGTGAGCAGGCCGGTGACCAGGCCGAGGCCGAGGGCGAGTTCGGCGTACACGACGACGTGGGCCATCAGCCGGGGGCGCGGGGCGACCACGCGCCGGAAGCCGGTGCGCACGGCCGCCCAGCGGTGCTTCTCCGCGACCTCCGCCGCCCAGGCGATGCCCGTGCCGCGCTCGAACCAGCCCTTGCGGTCCTTGTGGCGCCAGCTCTCCAGCCACCACAGGCCGAGGCCGATGCGGAGGACGGCGAGCCATTCGGCGCCGGTGAGCCAGATCGTCTGCATGCGTCCCGACCGCCCTTGTCCGGGCCCTCCCGGGCCCCTCCGGAAAGAAATCTGACAGACCGTCAGTTCACCGGATGTCGATGCCTCTTCGCAAGACCTGTGCGGGCGTGATCGATTCGCAACCGAACTCCCTCTTGACCGAGACCCACGGCGTGTACGCGTCATTACGCTCGGGAATCATGACCGTCACCCCCCAGCCCCATCCCGTCTACGTCGTCGGCGCCGGCCCCGGTGGCCTCGCCGTCGCCGCCGCCCTGCGCGCGCGGGGCGTAAGGGCCGTCGTCCTGGAGAAGAGCGACGCCGTCGGCGCCTCCTGGCGCCACCACTACGACCGGCTGCGGCTGCACACCACCCGGCGCCTGTCCGGGCTGCCCGGGCTGCGGATGCCGCGCTCCTTCGGCCGGTGGCCGGCCCGCGCGGACGTGGTGCGCTACCTGGAGAAGTACGCGGAGTTCCACGACCTGGAGATCGTCACCGGGGTGGAGGTGAACCGGATCGAGCGCGAGCGTCCGGGCGCGGCGACGGAGGAGACCGCGGGGGCGGCGGGGGTCACGGGCACCTCGGGGGCCACAGGCGCCGCGGAGGCGCGCTGGGTGCTGCACGCGACCGGCGGGCGGCGGCTCGTCGGCAGCGCCGTGGTGGTCGCCACCGGCTACAACCACACGCCCCGGCTGCCGGACTGGCCGGGCCGCGACGCGTACGCGGCGAAGGGGGACCTGGTCCACGCGAGCGCGTACCGCAACCCCGCCCCGTACGAGGGCCGGGACGTGCTCGTGATCGGCGCCGGCAACACCGGGGCCGAGATCGCGGCGGACCTGGCCGGCGGTGGCGCCGCGCGGGTCCGACTCGCGGTGCGCACGCCCCCGTACATCGTGCGCCGCTCCACCCTCGGCTGGCCCACCCAGCGCAGCGGCATCCTGATCCGCCGGCTCCCGGTGGGCCTGGTCGACCGGCTCACCGGGCTGCTCGGGCGCTTCATGACGGCCGACCTCTCCGCCCACGGGCTGCCACGGCCCACGGGCGGGCTCTACTCACGGGTGCGCGCCGGGGCGATCCCGGTGCAGGACGTGGGCCTGGTGGCCGCCGTGCGGGCGGGCGCGGTCGAGCCGGTGGCGGCCGTCGAGTCCTTCGAGGACGGCGCGGTGGTCCTCGCGGACGGCTCCCGGATCACCCCGGACGCGGTGATCGCCGCCACGGGCTACCGCCGCGCCCTGGAGCCGCTGCTCGGGCACCTCGGGGTGCTGGACGAGCGCGGGCGGCCGGTGACCGGCAGGGCGCTCCCGCCCGGCCTGTACTTCACCGGGTTCACCAACCCGATCAGCGGGATGTTCCGCGAGATGGCGCTCGACGCGGAGCGGATCGCGCGCCGGATCGCCCAGCCCGCGAAACGCCGGACGCGGTAGCCCGACCGGCGGTCCGCACGCCGTAGGTTCGACGGGACCGATCTTCCGTTCGAAAGGCACCGGACCATGGACTCCACATCCCGCCGCGCCGTGCTCGCCGCAGGCGCCGGGGCGGCCCTCGCGGCCGCCCTGCCCGCCGCCTCCGCCCAGGCGGCCCCCGGCCCCGACCACCCGGTCCGGCAGCGGTTACGCGCACTGGAGCGGGAGCACGACGCCCGGCTCGGCGCGTACGCCCACGACACCGGGAGCGGGCGGCTCGTGACGTACCGCGCGGACGAGCGCTTCCCGATGTGCTCCACCTTCAAGACCCTCGGCGCGGCGGCGGTGCTGCGCGACCTGGACGGGGACGGCGCCTTCCTGGCCCGGCGGATCCGCTACACGCAGCAGGACGTGACGCGTTCGGGCTGGTCGCCGGTGACCGAGGACCACGTCGACGACGGGATGACGGTGGCCGAGCTGTGCCGGTACTCGATCACCCACAGCGACAACACGGCCGCCAACCTGCTGCTCCGCGAGCTGGGCGGCCCCACCGCGATCACCCGTTTCGCCCGCTCGCTCGGCGACCGGGTCACCCGGCTCGACCGCTGGGAGCCCGAGCTGAACTCGGCCGAGCCCTGGCGGATCACGGACACCACGAGCCCGCGCGCCCTGGGCCGCACGTACGGGCGGCTGGTCCTCGGCGACGCGCTCGCGCCGGACGACCGGCGGCTGCTGACCGGCTGGCTGCTCGCCAACACCACCAGCGAGGAGCGCTTCCGCAAGGGCCTGCCGGCGGACTGGACGGTGGCGGACAAGACCGGCGGCGGGCGCTACGGCGGCAACAACGACGCCGGGGTCGCCTGGCCGCCCGGTCGGCCTCCGGTGGTCCTGACGGTCCTGACCACCCGCCCCGCCGAGGACGCGCAGCCCGACGACGTGCTCGTGGCCCGGGCGGCGGCGGTGCTGGCGGAGGCGGTGAGCCGGACGTGGGCCCCGCGGGCTTCCCCGGCCGCCGCTTCCGCACGACCTATTCCTGACGGCCCATCAGTTCAGTAATCTGACTGTTCGTCAGGTCAAGCCGGGAGCTGCTCGGCTCCGGTCTTCGGGATGGGCGGTGCGGAACGATGCTGGGATCGACTCACGGGACCTTCACCACCGACCTCCGGGCGCGGGTCGTCGCCTGCGGCGAGCAGCCCGACCGGACCGTGGTGCACGGCGTGGCCGCCGTCGAGGGCGACACCGACGTCAGCGGGCGCCCGCTGCACGCGCCGGTGCCGGACCTCGACCGGTTCTTCCGGCCCGAGGTGGTGGCGGTGGTCGGGGCCTCGGACACCGAGGGGCGGCCCAACACCGGGATCACCCGGCAGCTGCTCGACTGGGCCGGGCGGGTCGGGGCGCGGGTGGTGCCGGTGCACCCGACCCGTACCGCCGTGTTCGGGATCCCCTGCGTGCCCTCCGTCGCCGAACTCGACGGGTCCGTCGACCTGGCCGTGCTGCTCGTGGCCGACCCGCTCCCCGTGATCGAGGAGCTCGCCGCGTCCAAGGTGCGGTTCGCGGTCGCCTTCGCCTCCGGCTTCGCCGAGACCGGGGAGGCGGGCGCCCGTGCCCAGGAGCGGCTCGCGGCCGCCGTCGCCCGCTCCGGTCTGCGCCTCCTCGGCCCCAACACCAACCTCAACGCCTTCGAGCGCTTCCGCGAGGACCTGGAAGGACCGGCCGTCGCCCTGATCACCCAGTCCGGGCACCAGGGCCGGCCGGTCTTCACCCTGCAGGAGCTGGGCGTCCGGCTCTCGCACTGGGCGCCCACCGGCAACGAGGCCGACCTGGAGACCGCCGACTTCATCTCGTACTTCGCGCACCGGCCCGAGGTGGGGGCCATCGCCTGTTACGTGGAGGGGCTCAAGGACGGGCGGTCCTTCCTGCTCGCCGCCGACCAGGCCGCGCGCAACCGGGTGCCCGTCGTCGCCGTCAAGGTCGGCCGCACCGAGGCCGGCGCGCGGATGGCCGCCTCTCACACCGGCAAGCTCACCGGGGCGGACCAGGTGGTGGACGCGGCCATGCGCCAGTTCGGGGTGATCCGGGTCGACGGGCTCGACCAGCTCCAGGACACCGCCGCGCTGCTCGCCCGGGCCCGCCCGCCGGTCGCGGACGGGGTCGTCGTCTACTCCATCTCCGGCGGCACCGGCGCCCACTTCTCCGACCTCGCCACGGCCGCCGGGCTGAGCCTGCCGACGCTCTCCGAGGCCAAGCAGGACGAGCTGCACCAGTGGATCCCCGACTACCTGAGCGTGGCGAACCCGGTCGACAACGGCGGGCACCCGGTGGGCGACTGGCGCGGCCGGAAGATCATCGACGCGATCCTCGACGACCCGGCGGTCGGGGTGCTGATCTGCCCCATCACCGGCCCCTTCCCGCCCATGAGCGACAGGCTCGCGCAGGACCTGGTCGACGCGGCCGAGCGCACCGACAAGCTGGTCTGCGTGGTGTGGGGCTCGCCGGTCGGCACCGAGGAGGCCTACCGGACCACGCTGCTCGGCTCCTCCCGGGTCGCCACCTTCCGCACCTTCGGCAACTGCATCGGCGCCGTCAAGGCCTACCTCGACCACCACCGCTTCACCACCGGCTACCGCTCGCCCTTCGACGAGGCCCCGCGCACCCCGTCCCCGTCCCTGCGCAAGGCGCGGGCCCTGATGCGCCCGGGCCACCGGCTCAGCGAGCACGCGGCGAAGCAGCTGCTGCGCGCGTACGGGATACGGGTGCCCCGCGAGCAGCTGGTGACCAGCGCGGCGGCGGCGGTGCGGGCGGCCGGGCTGGTCGGCTACCCGGTCGTCATGAAGGCCTCGGGGCCGCGGCTCGCCCACAAGACGGAGCTGGGCCTGGTGAAGGTCGGGCTGACCTCGGCGAGCCAGATCCGGGACGCCTACCGGGAGTTGACCGACATCGCCCGCTACGAGGGCATCGACCTGGACGGCGTCCTGGTCTGCCAGATGGTGGGGCGCGGGGTCGAGATGGTGGTGGGCGTGACGCACGACGCGCTCTTCGGGCCGACGGTCACGGTCGGGCTCGGCGGGGTCCTGGTGGAGGTGCTGAACGACGCGGCGGTGCGGGTGCCGCCGTTCGGCGAGCGCGAGGCCCGCGCCATGCTCGGCGAGCTGCGCGGCCGGGCGCTGCTCGACGGGGTGCGGGGGGCGCCGCCGGCGGACGTGGACGCGCTGGTGGAGGTGGTCCTGCGGGTGCAGCGCATGGCGCTCGAACTGGACGGGGACCTCGCCGAGTTGGACATCAATCCGCTGATGGTGCTGCCGCGCGGGCAGGGCGCGGTGGCCCTGGACGCGCTCGCGGTGTGCCGGGAGGGGGCCGCGTCGTGACCGAGGTGCTGCACGCCGTGGAGAACGGCGTCTCGTGGATCACGCTCAACCGGCCGGAGGCGATGAACGCGGTCACCTGGGACCAGCGGGAGCGGATCGTCGCCCTGCTCGCCGAGGCCTCCGCCGACCCGGCGGTGCGGGCGGTGGTCATCACGGCCACCGGCCGGGGCTTCTGCGCGGGCGCGGACCTGCGCGGCGGGCCGTCGGCGGGCGGGGAACGGGTGCAGGGCGACGTGGCCCGGATGATCCGGCGGGGCGCGCAGCGCTTCGTCGAGGCGGTCCTCGACTGCGAGAAGCCGGTGGTCGCGGCGGTGAACGGGACGGCGGCCGGGATCGGCGCGCACCTCGCGTTCGCCTGCGACCTGGTGCTCGCGGCGGAGTCGGCGGCCTTCGTGGAGGTCTTCGTCCGGCGCGGGATCGTGCCGGACGGCGGCGGGGCGTATCTGCTGCCGCGGCTGGTGGGGCCGCAGCGGGCGAAGGAGCTGATGTTCTTCGGCGACGCCCTGCCGGCGGCGGAGGCGGCGGCGCTCGGCCTGGTGAACCGGGTGGTCCCGGCGGAGGACCTGGAGAAGACCGCCCGCGCCTGGGCCGAGCGCCTCGCCCAGGGCCCCACCCGCGCCCTGGCCCTCACGAAGCAGCTGGTCAACGCCTCCCTGGACACCGACCGCGCCGCCGCCTTCGCGGCGGAGGCGGCGGCGCAGGAGCTGTGCATGACGACCCGGGACGCCCAGGAGGGCGTGGCGGCCTTCGTGGAGCGGCGGGCGCCGTCGTACGAGGGGCGGTAGCGGGGACGCCCCGCACGAGGGGCGGGGGCGGGGACGCCGCGTACGAGGGGGTGGGCGGCGGGCCCGTCGGCGGCCGTTACGCGACGGCGCCGGCGACGCCGGTGCGTCCGTCCGGGACGCCCTCGATGGTGACGACGGTCTGCCCGCGCACCTCCTCGCCGAGGACGGCGGCGAGCGCGTCGGTGGTGGCGGCGACCAGGCGGGCGGGGGCGTCGGGGACCTGGGGCAGGTGGTAGGCGGCCTCGCGCATGCTGAGGGTGACGAGCGGCTGGTGGGCACCGGCCGGCAGCGGCTCGCCGCCGACGCCCCGGCGGGCGCGGGGGACGCCGATGAGGTCGACGCCGACGAGCCGGCGGAAGTCCGGGCCGTAGACGGATCCGACGGCGTCGGCGAGGGAGCGGACGAGCGGGGCCTCGACGGTGCCGTCCAGGCTGTCCTCGGTGATCTGCACGGTGAAGTGCGGCATGACAAACCTCCGTACGATGGTGGGGGTTTCGCTTTGCCAGTAAAACACCTTTGACATCAAAGGTAAATCGGGAGGCTGCCGGCGCATGCCCGGAAACGTCGACGACACCGTCCGCGAACTGCTGCTGCTCATGCCCCGCCTGGTCGGCCGCGCCAAGCGGATCCCGGCTCCCGAGGCGCTGAGCTCGCTCGCGCTCGCCCCGCGCCACCTCTCCCTGCTCGCCCTGCTGCTCCTCGACGGCCCGATGTCGGTCAACGAGCTCGCCGCCCGCCTGGAGGTCGCCCCGACCACGGCGAGCCTGCTGGTCGGCGACCTGAGCCGGAAGGGCGTCCTGGAGCGGCGCGAGGACGACCGCGACCGGCGGCGGCGGATCGTCCGGATCGCGCAGGCCCACGAGCCCGCCATCACCGCCTGGCTGGCGCCGGGCGCGGCGGCCTGGCGCACGGCGCTGGCGCCGCTGACGCCGGAGCAGCGCCGGCTGTTCGTGGACACGCTGCTCGCGTACGAGGCGGCGGTCACGGAGGAGTAGGCGGCGGGCCGCACGGGGCTTCTCATCTGACGCACCGTCAGCTTCAATGGCGGACATGATGGGACACGCTGGGATGGCGGCCACCGCCGTCCGATACCTCAGGTCGGCCGGTGCGCCCACGGCCGTGGAGCCCCTCCCCCGGCCCGCCCTGCGCGCCGTACGGGACGACGAGCGGGCCCCCGTGGACGCGGCCGAGTTCCGGCGCGTCCTCGGGCACTTCGCGAGCGGCGTCACGATCGTCACCGCCCTGGACGAGGCCGGACCGACGGGCTTCGCCTGCCAGTCCTTCGCCTCCCTGTCGCTCGACCCGCCGCTGGTCGTCTTCATGGTGGCCCGCACGTCCACCACCTGGCCGCGGATCGCCCGCGCGGGCCGCTTCTGCGTGAACGTCCTGGGCGCGGACCAGGCCGCCCTGTGCCGGGGCTTCGCGGTGAGCGGCGCGGACAAGTTCGCGGGCGTGGACTGGACCCCGGCCCCCGCCACGGGCGCCCCCCGCCTCCCGGCCGCCCCGGCCTGGGTCGACTGCACGATCGCCGCCGTCCACACGGGCGGCGACCACCTGATCGTGGTGGGCCGCGTGGAGGCCCTGGGCGCGACGCCCGAGGGCGGCGACCCGCTGCTCTTCCACCGGGGGCGGTTCGGGCGCTTTCAGGGATAGGGCGCCTCTTCGGAACGCCTCGTCAGGCCGGCTTCACGGCGGGCGTCGACGCCGCCCCGCGGCGGATCACCAGGGCCATCAGGGCCGCCGCCGCACACAGGGCGCCCGAGGCGTACCAGACGACGTCGTACGAGCCGAAGACGTCGCGGGCCACGCCGCCCGCGAAGGCGACGGCGGCGGCACCGACCTGGTGGGAGGCGAGGACCCAGCCGAAGACGATCGCGCTGTCCTCGCCGTAGTGCTCGCGGCACAGGGCGATGGTGGGCGGGACGGTGGCGACCCAGTCGAGGCCGTAGAAGACGATGAAGAACAGCATCGGCGGGTGCACCGCGGGCGCCAGCAGCATCGGCAGGAAGAGCAGCGAGACGCCGCGCAGCGCGTAGTAGACGGCAAGCAGCCGGCGGGCCTCGAAGCGGTCGGTGAACCAGCCGGAGGCGACCGTGCCGACCACGTCGAAGACGCCGATCACGGCGAGCAGTCCCGCGGCGGCCGTCACCGGCATGCCGTGGTCGTGCGCGGCGGGCACGAAGTGGGTCTTGACCAGGCCGTTCGTCGAGGCGCCACAGATCGCGAAGGTGCCGGCGAGGAGCCAGAAGGGGCCGGTGCGGGCCGCCCGGAACAGGACGGTGACGGCCCGGCGGGCGGCGCCGGTGACGGGCGCGGGCTTCTCCGCGTACTCCCCGCCGTACGGGGCGAGCCCCACGTCCGCCGGGTGGTCGCGGAGCAGCAGCCAGACGAACGGGACGACGGCGAGCGCGGCCAGGGCGACCGTCACGGCGGCCGGGCGCCAGCCGTGCCGCTCGACCAGCCAGGACAGCAGCGGCAGGAAGATCAGCTGCCCGGAGGCGCCGGCCGCGGTGAGGATGCCGGTGACCAGGCCGCGGCGGGCGGTGAACCAGCGGTTGGTGACCGTCGCGGCGAAGGCGAGCGCCATGGAGCCGCTGCCGAGACCGACGAGCACGCCCCAGTAGACGACCAGTTGCCAGGCGGCGGTCATCCAGACGGTGAGCAGCGAGCCGGCGGCGATGACCGAGAGGGCCGCGGCGACGACCCGCCGGATGCCGAAGCGGTCCATCAGCGCGGCGGCGAACGGCGCCGTCAGGCCGTAGAGCGCGAGGTTCACCGACACCGCGAAGCCGATCGTGCCCCGCGACCAGTGGAACTCGCCGTGCAGCGGCTCGATGAGGAGTCCGGGGAGCGAGGCGAAGGCCGCCGCGCCGATGATCGTGACGAAGGTGACGGCCGCGACGAACCACGCGCGGTGGACGCGGGGCGTGCGGCGGGGGCCGGCGGGCTCGCGGGTGGGGGCGGGGGTCTCGGTTGTCTGGGTCACGTCACCCAGCATCCGGCCGGGCGCCCGGCCCCCACCATTGGCCCGAACGACAGCTTTCCAAAGAATCGGGCCAAGGCCCTGTGCGCCCGCCACCCCGCCCCTCACACCCTCGGCAGCGTCCTGATCGGGCGCACCACCAGCAGCGCCGCCACCACGAGCACCGCGATCGCCGAGCCCGCGAGCAGCACCCGCTCCGTGCCCACCACGGCCGCCACCGGGCCCGAGAGCGCCCGGCCGACGCCCATCATCAGCAGGGATCCGGCCACGTCGTAGGCGTGCATCCGGTTCAGCGCGTCCTGCGGCACGTGGGTCTGCACCGAGGTCGACCACATCACCAGCCAGAAGGCGAAGGCCGCGCCCGCCAGGAACGAGCCCGCGTGCAGCAGCGGCACCGGCGCCCCCGACCCGAGGAGCAGCAGGTTCACCGGCAGGCCGAGCAGGGCCACCGCCCCGGCCGCGAGCGGGCGCACCGGGCGCAGCCGGAGCGCGAGGAGCCCGCCGGCGGCGCTGCCCGCGCCGTTCACGGCCATCAGCACGCCGTAGGTGGCGGAGCCGTACTCCTCGGTGACCAGGCTCGCGGTGAGCGGCACCATCGGCCCGGCGACCGTCAGGCCGTAGACCGTCCAGATCGCGATGACCCCCCACAGCCAGCTGCGGGCCCGGAACTCCCGCCAGCCGAGCGCCATCTCGGCGAGCAGCGAGCCGCGCTCGGCGCTGTCGGAGGGCACCGGGGCGACCCGGAGCAGCAGGAAGCAGACGGCGCTGACGGCGAAGGTCGAGGCGTTCACGGCGAAGGCCGCGCCCGCGTTCCAGACCGCCACGAGCAGGCCGGCGAGAGCGGGCCCCGCCATGGTCATCAGGGCCTCGACGACCCGCAGGACCGCGTTGGCCCGCTGCACGTCGGGGGCGATCCGCGGGATGGTGGAGGCGACGCCCGGCTGGAACAGCGCGGCGCCGACGCCGGCGACGGCGGACAGCACGTACACCGCCCACAGCGGCGGGCTGCCGAGCGCGAAGGCGACCGCGAGGAGCAGCGCCCCGGGCAGCCGCAGCAGATCGGCGAGGACCATCATCCGGCGGGCGGTGAAGCGGTCCGCGAGGACGCCGCCGAAGAGCACGAAGACGGCGAAGGCGGCCGTCCACAGGCCGAGCGCGTAGCCGACGGCGGAGCCGGAGTGCCCGGCGCCGAGGAGTCCGGCGGCGAAGGCCACCGGGACCATGCCCTCGCCGAGGACGGCGACGGCGCGGGCGACGAAGAAGAGCCGGAAGTTACGGTTCCAGAGCGCGGGCGGCGGCGCGGCCGGCCCGGCCGGAGCGGGGTCCCCTTCGGGAATCCGCCCGGGGGCCTCAGACTTGTACGTGGTGTCCTTGCACGTGTTGTCCGTCACGAGCACACACTCGTACCAGCAAGGTGGTCTGGACCACCACTGTTTATGACCGCCCCTGTTCCAGCGGAGGGAGTCCGCATGCGGGCGCACCGCGTCGCCGTCCTCGCCCTGCCCGGCCTGCTGCCCTTCGAACTCGGCATCCCGCACCGGATCTTCGGCCGCGCCAAGGACCCGGAGGGCCGGCCGCTGTACGAGATCGTGACCTGCGCCCCGGCCCCCGGCCCGGTCCGCACCGACGCCGACTTCGCCATCCACGTGGAGCACGGCCCGGAGGCGCTGGCCGCCGCCGACACGGTGGTCGTACCCGCCTCGTACGAGCTGGGGCCGGTGTACGAGGAGGGGCGGCTCACCGAGGAGCTCGCGGCGGCGTTCGCGCACCTGCGGCCCGGCACCCGACTGGTCTCCATCTGCACCGGCGGGTACGTGCTGGCGGCGGCCGGGTTCCTGGACGGGCGCCCGGCGACGACGCACTGGGCCTCCGCCGAGCACTTCCAGCGCCTGTTCCCGCGGGTGCGGGTGGACGCGGACGTGCTGTTCGTGGACGACGGGGACGTGCTGACCTCGGCCGGGGTGGCCGCCGGGATCGACCTGTGCCTGCACATCGTGCGCCGCGACCACGGCGCGGCCGTGGCCAACGAGGTGGCCCGGCGCACGGTGGTGCCGCCGCACCGGGACGGCGGGCAGGCGCAGTACATCGCGCGGCCGGTGCCCGAGCCGGGGCTCTCGACCACGACGGCGGCGCGCGCCTGGGCACTGGCCCACCTGCACGAGCCGATCCAGCTGCGCGACCTCGCGGTGCGCGAGGCGATGAGCGTGCGCACCTTCACCCGGCGCTTCCGCGAGGAGGTCGGGGTGAGCCCCGGCCAGTGGCTCACCCAGCAGCGCGTCGAGCGGGCCCGGCACCTCCTGGAGTCCACCGACCTGCCCGTGGACCGGATCGCCCGGGACGCCGGCTTCGGCACGGCCCAGTCGCTGCGGACGCACCTGCAGGCGGCGATCGGGGTCACGCCGACCGCGTACCGGCGCACCTTCCGCACGACGACGGACGGCGCGCCGGCGGCCTGAGCACCCGCCCCGGTCCGAGCACCCTCCCCGGCCGGAGCGGGGACCCCGGCCGAAGCGCCGGCCTCGGCCGAAGCGCGGGCCCAGCCGAAGCGCGGGCCCCGGCCGGAGCGGGGGCCCGGCCGGAGCGCGGGCCCCTCCCGTCCGGGGTCAGAAGGTGAGCACGCCCCGCGCGACCTTGCCCTGCTCGGCGTCCGCGACGGCCCGTGCGAACTCCTCCACCGGGTAGGTGGCGGTGACGAGTTCGTCGAGCAGCAGCCGGCCCGCGCGGTACAGCTCGGCGTAGCGGGCGATGTCCCGCTGCGGCCGCGAGGAGCCGTAACGGCAGCCCAGGATCGCCTTGTCGAGGAACATCGCGGCGGGCGGGAAGCTCGCCTCGGCGGTCGGGGCGGTCATCCCGAGCAGGACGGCCTGGCCGTGCCGGTCGAGCAGGTCGATCGCGGTGCGGACGAGGCCGGTGTGGCCGACGCACTCGAAGACGTGGTCGGCGCCGGCGGGCAGCACCTCCCGTACGGCGTCGGCCGAGCCGAGGAAGTGGGTGGCGCCGAAGCGGCGGGCCGTCTCCTCCTTCGCCGGGTTGGTGTCGACGGCCACGATGGTGCCGGCCCCGGCGATCCGGGCGCCCTGGATGACGTTGAGGCCGATGCCGCCGGTGCCGATGACGACGACGGTCTCGCCGAGGTCCACCCGGGCCCGGTTGAGCACGGCGCCGACGCCGGTGAGGACGCCGCAGCCCATGAGGGCGGCGGAGGTCAGCGGGATGTCCGCCGGGATCCGCACGGCCTGGACGGCCTTGACCACGGTCCGCTCGGCGAAGGAGGAGTTGGAGGCGAACTGGAAGAGCGGCTCGCCCGCCCGGGAGAAGGGCCGGCCGGGGCGGCCGATGGCCTTGCGGCACATGGTGGGCCGGCCGCGGTCGCAGTCCGCGCAGGCGCCGCAGTTGGCGAGGGTGGACAGGGCGACGTGGTCGCCGGGCCCGACGTGCGTGACGCCGGGGCCGACGGCCTCGACCACCCCGGCGCCCTCGTGGCCGAGGACGACGGGCGCGGGGAAGGGGATGGTCCCGTCCACCACGGACAGGTCGCTGTGGCACAGGCCGGCGGCCCGGATGCCGACCAGGACCTCGCCGGGTCCGGGGTCACGGACCTCCAGGTCGGCGACGACCCGGACCTCCTTGCCGTCGAAGACGACGCCTCTCATGAACCGTTCTCCTTCGCGCCGTTCTCCTTCGCGCCGTTCTCCTGTGCTCCGGACGCCGGGCGGGCGCCGCTCCCCTGGGCGTTGGGGCGGGCGCCGGACGCCGCCGCGCGGGCCATCTCCTCCAGTTGCCGGAGCATCGGCATCGGGTCGATGCCGACCGTGCCCGGCAGGAAGTCGGCGATCCGGTCCGGGGTCCAGGCGCCGCCCTCCGCGTAGCCGGCGCGCAGTTCGCGGGGCTGGGCCCAGACGGCGATCTTGGGGCCGGCGATCGTGTAGACCTGGCCGGTGATCCGCTCGGCCCTGGCCCGGTCGGAGAGCAGGTAGACCACGAGCGCGGCCACGTCCTCGGGCTCGCCGATCTCCTTCAGCTCCATCGGTACGTTGGCGGACATCCGGGTGCGGGCGACGGGGGCGACGGCGTTGGCCGTGACGCCGTACTTGTGCAGGCCGAGGGCGGCGCTGCGGACCAGCGAGATGATGCCGCCCTTGGCCGCCGAGTAGTTGGCCTGGGCGACGGAGCCCGCGTGGTTGCCGCTGGTGAAGCCGACGAGGGTGCCGGAGCCCTGGCGGCGCATCACGGCGGCGGCGGCCCGGAAGACGGTGAAGGTGCCCTTGAGGTGGGTGGCGACGACGGGGTCCCACTCCTCCTCGGACATGTTGAAGAGCATCCGCTCGCGCAGGATGCCGGCCACGCACACGACGCCGTCGATCCGCCCGTACTCGGCGAGTGCCACGTCGACGATCCGCTGGCCGCCCGCCATCGTCGAGATGTCGTCGGCGACGGCGACGGCGGCCCCGCCGGCGGCCTCGATCTCCTTGACGACGGCCTCGGCGACCTCGCTGCTCGGCTCGCCGCCGTCGATGGCGACCCCGTAGTCGTTGACGACGACCTTCGCTCCCTCGGCGGCGCAGGCGAGGGCGACCGCGCGGCCGATCCCCCGCCCGGCGCCCGTGACGGCGACGACCTTCCCTGCCAAGAAGTTCCCCACGCCCGGCCCCTTCCCGCGCTTTCTGACGGTCCGTTAGATTCGTGCGTCGTCGGAATTCTACGACCCGTCAGATACCGGAGAACAAGACCCCGGAGGTGCCCGATGTCCGCACCCGACGCCCTGCCGCCGGAGTTCCACGAGATCGCCGAGCGCGTCAACAACTGGGGCCGCTGGGGCCGGGACGACGAGATCGGCACCCTCAACCTGATCACCGACGAGGTGGTACGGGAGGCCGCCGCGACCGTCCGGACCGGGCGGCGGGTCCCGCTCGCCGTCGACCTGAAGCAGGACGGCGTGCAGACCGGCATGATCCCGGGCCGGGTCAACCCGCTGCACGTCATGGTGCAGATCAACCAGGAGCTCTTCGGCCCCGGCACGGTCGCCACCAGCGACGACGCGGTGACCATGGGCCTCCAGGCCGGCACCCACTGGGACGCCCTCACCCACGTCTCGCACTCGGGCCGGATCTACAACGGACGCCCGGCCGCGACCGTCACCCCGCACGGGCGCTCGGAGTTCAGCGGCATCCACACCGCCCGGCACGTGGTGAGCCGCGGGGTGCTGCTCGACGTGGCGGCGGCCAAGGGAGTGGACCGGCTGCCCGGGGACCACGCGGTGACGCCCGAGGACCTCGACGAGGCGGCCGAGTTCGGCGGGGTGACCGTGCGCCCCGGCGACGTCGTGCTGGTCCGCACCGGGCAGATCCAGGCGTATCTCGCCGGGGACCGGCACGGCTACGCCTTCCCGTCGCCCGGCCTGTCGGTCCGTACCCCCGAGTGGTTCCACGCCCGGGACGTGGCGGCGGTCGCCAACGACACGCTCACCTTCGAGATCTTCCCGCCGGAGATCGAGAACCTGTGGCTGCCGGTGCACGCCCTCGACCTGGTCGAGATGGGCATGCTGCAGGGCCAGAACTGGAATCTGGAGGAGTTGTCCACAGCCTGTGCACAGGAGCGGCGGTACGCCTTCCTGCTCTCCGCGATGCCCGAGCCCTTCGTGGGCGGCACGGGAACGCCGGTGGCACCGGTGGCGGTGCTGTAGGGAACGGCCGCGGCGAAGGTGATCGCGCCGGGGGGCGATTCCGCGGGTGGCGGCCCGCTCGCGCGCGCCCCGAGCACGGCACGGGGGCCGCCACCCGTCACGACCCGCGCCCGTCGAGGGCACGGCAGGGCCGCCCCTCGACTCCCCTCGCGGAACGAATCGCTCACCCCAGGGTGATCAATGCGCCACGAACCGTCAACACCACACCCGACCGGGTGACACCGGCGCCACGGCGTCCGCCGCCGGCGCCCGGTCGACCTCGCACCAGATGCTCTTGCCCGCGCCCTCGCGCTGCCAGCCCCACCGGTCGGCGAGCCCGTCCACCAGCTCCAGGCCGCGCCCGTTGGTGTCCTCGCCCTCGGCGTGCCGGGGTCTCGGCGGCCGGTCGCTCGCGTCGGCGACCTCGACCCGCACCCCGCCGCCGCCGAACAGCATCCGCAGCACGGCCGGACACCCCGTGTGGACGACCGCGTTGGTGACCAGCTCGGAGATGAGCAGCACCAGCGTCTCCGCCAGCGGCTCGTCCTCCTCTATGCCGGACCCGGCCAGCCGCGAACGCGCCCAGCGCCGGGCCCGCCCCACCTCGGCCGGGTCGGGCCCGACCTCCAACTGCACCTGAAGCACCTGCACCGTTCACACCATCCGAACCGGCGGACACACCTTTACGGAACGTGATTCCCTTGTGAGACAGCATGGTTGACGTACAGTCACGGCAACAAGCGCTTCGGGCATATTCCAGCGCGAAGGAGTACGCATGGTCCATACTGTGCGACGCCCGCCGCGAGGACTCGAACGCGGGGCGCGAGTGGCGGGCATTCCCGGCCCCGGAGCCGCCGCATCGACGGCACCGGCACGATCCGGGCCCACAAGCACTCGCATCCCACGGAGCGTACCGGAGCGGAGGACCGACTCCGGCGCGTGACGACCCCCGCGAAGGACACAACACGGTATCGACGCTGAGTGACGCGAGCACTACAGGGCGGCCGCGACCCGCTCCTCCGCCGCCGCCCCCGAGAGCCCCCGCTCGGCGCGCACCCAGGCCCGCTTCAGGTGCAGGTGCACCTCCGCCTCCCAGGTGAAGCCCATGCCGCCGTGCACCTGGAGGCAGTCCCGCGCGCCGGCCACCGCCGCCTCGTCGGCGAGCAGCCGGGCCCCGGCGATCTCGACCGGGTCGCCGGTGACGGCGGCCGCGTAGACCGCCGCCCGGGCCAGTTCCGTCCGCACCAGCATCTCCGCGCACAGGTGCTTGACCGCCTGGAAGCCGCCCACCGGCTGTCCGAACTGCTCGCGGGTACGGGCGTGGGCGACGGCCAGTTCGGTGCTGCGGGCGGCGCTGCCCAGCTGTTCGGCGGCGGTGAGCAGCGCGACCAGGTCCGCGTCGAGCGCGCCTGAACCAGGTCCCCGTACGGCCCCGGGCGTCCCCCCGGGCAGCCGGTGCAGCGGGGTCAGCGGGTCGACGGACCGGATCGGCACGGCGCCCCCGGCCGCGCCGAGCACCGTGTCCGCGGCGTCCAGCCACTCGACGAACTCCCCGTCGGCCGTGGTGACCACCGTCTCCCCCTCGGCGGCGCCCGGCACCGCGCCGGCCGCCAGGTGCGTGGCGACCAGCGGCCCGGGCAGCAGCGCCCGGCCGGCCTCCTCGAAGAGCAGCACGGCCTCGGGCAGCCCGAGCCCGACCCCGCCCGCCTCCTCCGGCAGCCGCAGCGCGAAGAACCCGGCCGCGCCGAGCTCCCGCCACAGTCCCCGGTCGAGCACCCCGCCCGCGTCGACGGCCGCCCGGAGCCGCTCACCGCCGAAGCGGCGCTCCAGGAGCTGCCGTACGCCCCGCCGCAGCGCCCGCTGGTCCTCGGTCAGCCGGAAGTCCACGGGTGCCTCACCGGCCCTTCGGCAGGCCGAGGACGCGCTCGGCGACGATGTTCCGCTGGATCTGCGAGGTGCCCGCGGCGATCGTGTACGACAGCGAGGACAGCCGGTCCAGGTTCCAGGCGCGGTCCAGGTCGAGCGCGTCGGGACCGAGGACGGCGGCGGCCGCGTCGTACAGCTCCTGGCGGGCGTGCGAATAGCGCAGCTTGAAGACGGAGCCGCCGGTGCCGGGGACGCCGCCGGTGGCCTGGGCCTCGCTGACGTTCCACTGGGTGAGCCGCCACAGCGCCTGGAACTCGGCGCCGAGCCGGCCGAGCCGGCGGCGCAGCGCCGGGTCGTCCCAGCGCCCGTTCTCGCGGGCGGCGCGGGCGAGTTCGCCGAGCACCCGGCGGCAGGCGACGACCTCGCCGACGAAGGCGGTGCCGCGCTCGAAGGAGAGGGTGACCATGGTGACCCGCCAGCCGTCGTTCTCCGCGCCGACCCGGTGGTCGACGGGCACGCGCACCTCGTCGAGGAAGACCTCGGCGAACTCGGCGGAGCCGGCCAGGGTGCGCAGCGGCCGGACGGTGATCCCGGGGGCGTCCATGGGCATCGCGAGCCAGCTGATGCCGCGGTGCCTGGGGGCGTCGGGGTCGGTGCGGACGAGGAGTTCGCACCAGTCGGCGACCTCGGCGTGCGAGGTCCAGATCTTCGAGCCGGTGACGACGTAGTGGTCGCCGTCCCGGACCGCCCGGGTGCGCAGCGCGGCGAGGTCGGAGCCGGCCTCGGGCTCGCTGAAGCCCTGGCACCACACCTCGTCGCCGCGCAGCACCGGCTCCAGCCAGCGCTTGCGCTGCTCGGGCGTGCCCTCGGCGGCGATGGTGGGCCCGGCGTGCAGCAGGCCGACGAAGTTGGCGCCGACGTAGGGCGCGCCGGCCCGCTCGGTCTCCTCCAGGAAGATCAGCCGCTGGGTCGGGGAGGCGTCCCAGTGCACGTGCCCGTACCCGGCGTCGTACAGCCGGCGCTGCCAGCCGCAGTCGTAGGCGCGGCGGGCGGGCCAGTCGAGCGGGTCGGGCCGGCCGGGCAGCTTCGGCAGCTCGCGCCCCAGCCAGTCCCGGAGCCCGGCCCGGAACTCCTCCTCTTCCTCCGTGTACGCGAGCTCCATCAGCGCCGGTCCCGGTCGAGGTCCAGGCCGAGCATGCGGATGGCGTTGCCGCGCATGAGCTTGTAGACGGTCTCGTCGTCGAGGCCCTGGACGTGGTCGAGGGCGACCTCCCTGGTGTGCGGGAAGGTCGAGTCGACGTGCGGGTAGTCGGTCTCGAAGGTGGCGTTGTCGCGGCCGACCACGTCGAGCGAGGCGATGCCGTGCTTGTCGCGGAAGAAGCAGCAGAAGATCTGCCGGTAGTAGTACGTGGACGGGGGCTCGGGGACCAGGTCGCGCACCCCGCCCCAGGCGCGGTGTTCCTCCCAGACGTCGTCGGCGCGCTCCAGGGCGTAGGGGATCCAGCCCATCTGGCCCTCGCTGTAGGCGAGCTTCAGCCGGGGGAACCTCACCAGGACGCCGCTGAAGAGGAAGTCCATCATCGAGGCCATCGCGTTGTTGAAGCTGAGGCTGGCCTGGACGGCGGGCGGGGCGTCGGGGGACGCGGCGGGCATCTGGCTGCTGGAGCCGATGTGCATGTTGACCACGGTCCCGGTCTCCTGGCACACGGCGAAGAAGGGGTCCCAGTAGCCGGAGTGGATGGACGGCAGTCCGAGGTGGGTGGGGATCTCGGAGAAGGTGACGGCCCGCACCCCGCGGGCGGCGTTGCGCCGGATCTCGGCGACGGCCAGGTCGATGTCCCAGAGCGGGATGATGCACAGCGGGACGAGCCGGCCGCCGCTGTCCCCGCACCACTCCTCGACCATCCAGTCGTTGTAGGCGCGCACGCAGGCGAGGGCGACCTCCTTGTCCTTGGCCTCGGCGAAGGTCTGCCCGCAGAAGCGCGGGAAGGTGGGGAAGCAGAGCGAGGCCTCGACGTGGTTGAGGTCCATGTCGGCGAGCCGCGCCTGGGGGTCCCAGCAGCCGCGCCGCATCTCCTCGCGGGTGATCCCCTCCAGGGTCATGTCGTCGCGGTCGAAGCCGACGGCGGCGATGTTCCGCTTGTACGGGAACTTCAGGTCCTCGTAGATCCACCAGTCGGTGGGCGGCCCGTCGGGGTCCATCGTGATCTGGTACTTCCCGCCGACGTAGGCGAGCTCCCCGATCCCGGCCGTGAGCGGCTGGGGCCCCCGGTCGCGGTACTTGGCGGGGAGCCAGGTGGAGAAGAGGTGGGCGGGTTCGATCACGTGGTCGTCGACGCTGATGATGCGGGGCAGTTCCGGCATGACCCCTCCAGGGACCCAATGAATCTGATGGATCGTCAGATCTCATGTCGGAGCCAGGCTATCCCCGCACCTCTGGACCGACAAGGACCGCCCCTCTACGCTCTCCGCACGATCTGACGATCCGTCAGCCAGAAGGAGCAGGGCATGCCCGAGTCCGAGACACCGACCGCGGCCGCGACCGAGACCGCACACGCCCTGGGCGCGTCCCGCACGCTCTGGGAGCTCGTCGAACGCCGGGCCGCCCTCACCCCCGGGCGGCCCGTGCTCCTCCAGGGGGACCGCGTCCTCACCTTCGGCGCACTGCGCGACCGGGCCGAGCGGGTGGCCGCCGGGCTGTACGGCATGGGGGTGCGGGCCGGGAGCGTGGTGGCGTGGCAGCTGCCGACCCGGATCGAGACGGCGGTGCTGTCCTTCGCGCTGGCCCGGCTCGGCGCCGTACAGACCCCGGTCATCCCGTTCTACCGGGACAAGGAGGTCGGCTTCGCGCTGCGCGAGTCCGGCGCCGAGTTCTTCGCGGTGCCCGGGGTGTGGCGCGGCTTCGACCACGCGGAGATGGCCCGCCGGCTCGGCGCGCGCGGGGTCTTCGAGGCGTACGAGCCGGAGCGCATGCCCGACGGCGACCCGGCCGTGCTCCCGCCCCCGCCCGCCGACGGGACCGCCGTGCGCTGGATCTACTGGACCTCGGGCACCACGTCGGACCCCAAGGGCGTGCTGCACACCGACCGCTCGCTGATCGCCGGCGGCTCGTGCCTGGCCCACGCGCTGCACCTGAGCGAGCGGGACGTCGGCTCGATGGCCTTCCCGTACGCGCACATCGCCGGGCCCGACTACACGGTGATGCTGCTGCTCTACGGGTTCCCGGCGGTCATGTTCGAGCAGTTCGCGCTGCCCGAGGCACTGGCGGAGTACCGCAGGCACGGCGTCACGGTGGCCGGCGGCTCGACCGCCTTCTACTCGATGTTCCTCGCCGAGCAGCGCAAGCGCCCGGACGAGCCGATCATCCCCACCCTGCGGCTGCTCGCGGGCGGCGGGGCGCCGAAGCCGCCCGAGATCTACCACGCCGTGCGCAAGGAGCTGGGCTGCCAGCTGACCCACGGCTACGGCATGACCGAGGTCCCGATGATCACCATGGGCGACCCGGGCGACACCGCCGAGAACCTGGCGACCACCGAAGGCCGGCCGCCCGCCGGGATGGAGATACGCATCGCCGGGAACGGCGAGGTGCGGCTGCGCGGCGAGGCGGTGTGCCGGGGCTATCTCGACCCGGCGCAGACCGCCGCCGCCTTCGACGAGGACGGCTTCCTGATCACCGGCGACCTCGGGCACCTCACGCCCGACGGGCACCTGGTGCTGACTGGCCGGCTCAAGGACGTCATCATCCGCAAGGGGGAGAACATCTCCGCCAAGGAGATCGAGGACCTGCTGCACGCGCACCCGGGCGTCGGCGACGCGGCCGTGATCGGCCTGCCGGACCCCGAGCGCGGCGAACGGGTCTGCGCCGTGGTCGAACAGCCGCCGGGCGCGGCCCCGCTCACCCTCGCCGAGGTCACCGCCTTCCTCCGCGAGGCCGGGCTCTCCGTCTTCAAACTGCCCGAGCAACTGGAGCTGGTGGACGCCCTGCCGCGCAACGAGACGCTGCGGAAGGTGCTCAAGTACCAGCTGCGCGAGCGGTACGCGTGACCCGCCCGGCGGCCCTCAGTCCGTGCGGTCCGTGGCCGCCGGCTTCTCGGGCGGCCCGTCGGACGGCCCCTCGGACGGCTCCTCGGACGGCTCCTCGGACTTCGCGAGCGGCTTCCCCTCGCGCTTGGCGCGCCGCTCGCGCCACCACGCGACGAGCCCGATCACGCCCGCGAAGGCGAGCAGACCGCCCTTGATGCCGAGCTTCACCGCCACGTATCCGAGGAACAGGTGGCGGGGCCAGTCGAGCGCCCAGAGGACGCCCAGGACCAGCGCGGCGACGGCGACCGCCACCGAGACCCCGACGACCGTGCGGACCGTCCTCGTCGGCTCGTCGGCGCCCGGCCGTTCCTTCTCGTTCTGCGTTTCCCCCGTGTCATGCACGCTTCTACGATCGGGCCCGCTTCCCCGGTCCGCGTACGACTTCAGGAGGATTCCGCCTCGTTCCCCGGGCGCGGGCGCGAGCCCGGACCTGGACGCGGGCGGGTCAGGCGGACAGCGGGGCCGCGTCGCCGTCGAGGGCGGCGGGGACGTCCGCGTACACCTCGAAGAGGCGGCGGACGCCGAGCGCGGCGAGGACCCGGTTGACGTGGGCGCCGTCCTCCGCGCCGCGGGCGGGCAGGATCAGCCGGAGCCGGCCGCCGCAGGAGCGCATGAGGCGGCGGGCGGCGACGAGCACGCCGACGCCGCTGGAGTCGCAGAAGCGGACCGCGGAGAGGTCGAGGACCACGTCGTGCCGGCCGCCGGCGACGGCCTCGTGGAGGCGTCTGCGGATCAGCGGGGAGGTCACGAGATCGAGCTCTCCGCTGATCCGCAGCACGGTCCATGGTTCCTGCCGGTCCTCGTCGACCTGGATCGTCACGGGCGGCGCCTTTCAGACGTGGGGGAATCACCGGAGCGATCAAACGGAGGGGTGCCTTCCTGTCCCCTCCCGCTGCCCCCGCAGACCGCGCCGAAACCCCCGCGGCCCGGGTTGTCGCTTTCCTTACCATCCACCGTGCCCGTCAAGGGGGCACTTGCGGCAAAGCATCGTGCTCCGGGGCCCGGCGCACTACGTTGGACTCCGGAGTCGGGTCGGGGAAGGTGTGGAATGGCGACGAAGGACACACCGCCGCGCTGGGACCGCAGGATGCAGCAGCGTCTGGCGCGCGGCGAGGCCGCGGCGCTCGGCGAGTTCTACGACCGCTTCGCCTCCCTCGTGCACAGCCTGGCCCACCGCGTGCTCGACGACGACGAGGCCGCCGACCAGGTCACCCGCGAGGTCTTCGGCTACGTGTGGGAGAACCCGGACGCCTACGACCCCAAGCAGGGCAACATGCGCTCCTGGGTGGCCCGGCTCACCCAGCGGCAGGCCGTGCACCGGCTGCGGCAGACCGAGGCGATGGCCTTCGCGGAGAGCGGCGAGGGCTCGGCGGAGGAGCTGGAGCAGAAAGTCCGCCGGGCCACCGTGGCGGCCCGCGCCGACTACATCGTGACCTCGATGCCGGCGCCGCTGCGCCGGGCGCTGGAGCTGGCCTATTTCCAGCGCCGCGACTACCGGCAGACCGCCGCCGACCTCGGGGTCACCGAGGACGAGGCACGCCGCCGGCTGCGGCTCGGGCTCCAGTTGCTCTCCACCGCCCACACCCGCCCGCTGGAGGGGTCGCCGCCGGGCGGCGGCGGTTACGGGCGGACGCCGTGAGCCGGGCCGACGACGACCCCGAGGAGGTCGCACGCGCGCCGCGGATACCGGGCCCGCGCCGCTCGGCGGACGACCACGCGGACCTGACCTCGCCGTTCGGCGGCGGGTACGAGGAGCCGGAGGAGCCGGCGGCGTACGCACCGGAGCCCGGCCCCGGTCCCTTCGGCGAGCCCGCTCCCGAGCCCGGGTCCGGGTCCGGGTCCGACCGCGACGAGCCCGAGCCGGGGCCCTTCGACGAGCCCGAGCCCGACCCGGCCCCCGTGCCCGAACTGCCGCACCGCATCCTCAAGTCGCTGCTCGGCGCCTGGGCGCTCTCGGCCTGCTCGGCCGAGGAGACGAGGGCCGTCGAGGAGCACCTCACCGAGTGCGCCCCGTGCGCGGACGAGGCGCTGCGGCTGCGCGACGCGGTGGGGCTGCTGCACGCCGACCGGGAGCTGGACCTCGATCCGCTGCTGCGCTCGCGGGTCCTGGAGAACTGTCTGGGCCGCCGCCCGGCCCGCATCCCGGTGCCGGCCTGGGCGACTCCGTACGACGCGGAGACCGCCCGGCTCGACGCGCTGCTGCGCGACATCGGCGAGGCGGAGTGGCACGCGCCGGTGCGGCTGCGCTGGTTCGAGGGCGAGCGGCCGGTGCAGCGGAAGACCACCGTGGCCGGAGTGATCGGGCACCTGCTCGCCGTGGACGGCCTGGTGGCGGCCTCGCTCGGGCTCGACGATCCGCTGGGCGCGGTGGACGAGCTGCCGCCGGCCGCGCGCACGGAGGCGTACTGGCAGGCCGCGGGGCGGCCGGTGACCCGGGCGATCCGCGAGCCGTGGCGGGACCAGACCCACACCCTGATCCGCACGGTGTCCTTCGCCGGGCGCGGGGTGGCGGACCTCACGGTCACCTACGGGGACTTCGCGCTGCCGCTGAAGGACTCGCTCCTGGAGCGGGCCTTCGAGTGCTGGCGGCACGCCGAGGACATCGCGCAGGCGGTGGCCTATCCGTACGACCCGCCGAGCGGCAGCCATCTGCACGGCATGATCGACCTGGCCGCGCGGCTGCTCCCGGCGGCGCTCGCCGACCGGCGCCGCACCGGGCTCGCGGGCCCGCCGCGGGAGCTGGTGACGGCCGGTGCGCCGGGCCGCTCGGTGCACCTGGAGATCGAGGGCGCGGGCGGCGGCCACTGGTACATCGCCCTGGACTCGCCGGCCGCGCTCGGCTCCCCGGACCGCGCGGTGGCGCAGGTGGCGATGGACGGCGTCGAGTTCTGCCAGCTGGTCGCGGGGCAGGTGCCGCCGCAGGACGCGGCGGCCGGGCAGGACGGGGACCGCGAGGCCATCCGCGACGTGCTGTTCGCGGCGGCCTCGCTGAGCCGCATGTAGAACCGGCCCGGGGCCCCTCGGGACTCAGGGCCTCCGGGGCTCGGACCTCGTGCCTCCGGGCCTCGCGGCTCCGGCTCAGGCTCAGGCGAAGACGACCGTGCGGCGCCCGTTGAGCAGGATGCGGCGCTCCGCGTGCCACTTCACGGCCCGTGCCAGCGCCTGGCACTCCACGTCCCGCCCGATGGCGACGAGCTGGTCCGGGGTCACCTCGTGGCCCACCCGCTCGACCTCCTGCTCGATGATCGGGCCCTCGTCGAGGTCGGCCGTCACGTAGTGCGCGGTGGCGCCGATCAGCTTCACGCCCCGGGCGTGCGCCTGGTGGTAGGGCTTGGCGCCCTTGAAGCTCGGCAGGAAGGAGTGGTGGATGTTGATGATCCGGCCGGACAGCTGCTTGCACAGGTCGTCGGAGAGCACCTGCATGTAGCGGGCCAGGACGACCAGCTCCACGTTCTCCTCGCGGACCAGGTCGAGCAGCTCGGCCTCGGCCTGCGGCTTGGTGTCCTTGGTGACCGGGATGTGGCGGAACGGGATGTCGTACGAGCCGACCAGTTCGGCGAAGTCGGTGTGGTTGGACACCACGGCGACGATCTCGACCGGCAGCGCGCCGATCCGGGAGCGGAAGAGCAGGTCGTTCAGGCAGTGCCCGAACTTCGACACCATCAGGACCACGCGCATCCGCTCGTCGGCCCGGTTGATCTGCCAGTCCATCCCGAAGGAGTCGCCGACGGCGGCGAAGCTCGCGCGCAGCTTGTCCACCGTGACCGGCGCCTCGGCGGAGAAGTGGACCCGCATGAAGAAGAGACCGGTGTCACGGTCTCCGAACTGCTGGCTGTCCTCGATGTTGCATCCCGTGATGAACAGATAGCTCGACACGGCGTGCACGATGCCCTGCTTGTCGGGGCAGGAGAGGGTGAGGACGTACTGGTCGGTCATTCGCCTAGCCTGCCACACGCGCGGGGGCGGTCAGGGCCGCGGTCCGTCAGGCGGAACGCGTGATGATGCGGAGCACTTCCAGGGAGCGCGGCGGGGCGTCCGGGTCCTCCCCGTCGGCCACGGCCATCCGTACGTGCGCCTCGCGGGCCGCGCGGACCGCTTCCGGCCAGGCGTGGTGCTCCATGAACGCGGAGACCGGCGCGTCCGCGCCGACCTGGTGCATGATCCGCAGCACCCTCAGCACGGCGACGTCCACGAGGGCGGCCTCGCCGGAGTCGCGGAAGATCGTTCCCACGTACTTCTCGGCGGACCAGCTGTCCAGCCAGGTGTCCTCCACGAGGCGGTAGACGGCGTCGGTGACGTCGCCGTACCCCTCCTGGCCGGCCAGCCAGGTCGTCTCGTGGAAGCCCGGGTCCGAGAGCATGTGCAGCGCGGAGCGCACATTGGCGCGCCAGCGCCACCACGGCATGTCGTTGAGCGGCATGCCGCCCATGGTGGAGGAGCGGCGGCCGCGACGGGAAGAGTTCATCGAAGGGGAGGTGCTACCGGACACCGTTCGATCGTACGTTCCCCCGGATCCGGCTCCGAGCGGCCCCCGCAATTCACCTTCGCGTCACCCCACGTTGACCCTTGCTCACTGTCGCGTTACCCGTGGGGCGGAATTGTGCATGCCCATGACCGGTAGGCGACTCACTTCCCTTCTCGCGTACGTCTCGACAGCGGCGGCCGCAGCGTCGCTGCTCACCGGCTGCGGCGTACTCCCTGGAGCCACGGGGGGCTCCAGGGAGCCCGTCACCGTCATGACCTGGGCTCCCGACCAGACCCGCGCCACCAACATGCCCGGCATGCCCGCCATGGCCCAGGCCTTCGCCCGCTGGGTGAACGCGCAGGGCGGCATCGACGGGCACGAGCTGCGCGTCCTGACCTGCAACGACCAGAACACCAGCGCGGGCGCGGCGGCCTGCGCCCGCCGCGCCGTCCACGAGGGCGCGGTCGCCGTCGTCGGCTCGTACAGCCAGTTCGGGCGCTCCTTCATGGCCCCGCTGGAGTCGGCCGGCATCCCCTACATCGGCGGCTACGGGATCTCCGAGGACGAGTTCACCAGCCCCCTCTCCTACCCCGTGAACGGCGGCCAGGCCTCGCTGCTCGCCGGGCACGGCATGCAGCTCGCCGAGAGCTGCCGCAAGGTCTCCCTCGTCCGCCCCGACAACATCGCCGGCGACCGGCTGCTCGACCTGCTGAACTCCGGGCTGCGCAAGGCCAGTCACCGCACCGCCGTCGACATCCCGGCGCGCGAGGACTCCGCCGAGTACACCCAGCCGGCCACCCGCGCCCGCACCCGGGCCGGCTCCGAGGAGGGCTGCGTCACCGCCGTCCTCGGCGAGCGCACCCAGACCTTCTTCGACTCCTTCCGCCGGCTGCCCGGGAACTCGGCGGAGAAGAAGGAGGACGGCGCGACCGCCGTCCGGATCTCCTCCGTCCTCGGCAGCGTCGGCCAGCCCCTCATCGACCGCTCCGGCGGCGCGCACAGCCCCTTCGAGGGCGCCTACGTCACCGGCTGGTACCCCTCGGCCGACAACAAGGCCTGGGACCCGATGCGCCAGGTGATCAAGGCGCACGCCTTCGCCGACAACCGGGTCGACCCGACCGACGCGGGCGTGCAGACCACCTGGATCGCCTACACCGTGCTCAAGCAGGTCATCGAGTCGCTCGACAGCGACCGGATCACCCCGCTGCGGATCAGCCACGCCCTCGACCAGGGCGCGAAGATCGACACCGGCGGCCTCACCCCGCCGCTGCGCTGGCGCTACGACGACCTGCTCGGCGCCCGCGACTTCCCGCGGATCGTCAACCACGACGTGACCTTCCAGGTGGTGCGGGAAGGGCGCCTGGTGGCCCAGAAGCCGGGCTTCGTCGACGTCGGCGAGACGGTCCTGGCCGCACCGTGACGGCCGGGTCCGGCGCCGGGGGCTGAACCGGGGGCCGGGTCCGGGCGGCGGGCGCCCGGGCCCGCCCGCTACAGCTGCGTGTAGGTGCGCTTCGTCAGTCCGTACTTCGCGGCGGTCGGGTTCCACAGCCCGGCCGCCTGCTTCTTGGCGGCCGTGGCCTCCCCGCTCTTCTTGTCGCCCTCGTTGGTCTGGCCGGTGTTCCGGGCGTGGCCGCCCTTGCACACGTTCTTGTTGCCCTTCGCCTGGTCCGCCCAGGCCGCGTAGTGGTCGTCGGCGGCGGCCGAGGCCTGCCAGGCCTTGACCAGGGCGGCCGACAGGGCCGCGTTGTCCGGGATCTTGTCCACGGTCAGGCCCTGGAGCCGGGTGACCAGCTCGCGCCGCTGCTTGGCCGCGCCGCGCAGGTCGTTCGCCGCCTGGTCGAGGTTGTCGCACTTGCGGATCGACGCGACGGCGCTGATCACCGCGTCCCGGCTGTTGTTGCTGTCGGCGAGCAGCTTGTCGAGCTCCTCGGCCTGGCCCTTGGCCGGGTCGTCCGCCGGCTCGCCGGACGCCTGGGCGGAGGGGGCGGCGGAGCTGGCGGCGACGTTCTGGTCGCCCTTCCCGGCCGCGTTCTCCTTCTTGTCGTCGTCGCCGCCGCTGAGCAGCGCGCCGGCGCCGAGGCCGACCACGGCGCAGCCGATGACGACGGCGGCGATCAGCGCGACCGGCGACTTGCGGCGCGGCGCGGGCTCGTCCTCGTAGTAGGCGTCCTGGTACGCCTGCTGCCCGTACGGCTGCTGCGGCGGGGCCGGGGGCTGCCCGTAGCCGTACGGCTGCTGCGGGGGCTGCTGGTGCTGCTGCGGCGCCCCGGGGTGCGGGTAGCCGTAGCCGGGCGCGGGGGCCGGCGCCGGGTTCGGGGTCTCGCTGCGGAAGAGGTTGTCGAAGTCGGCGAGCGGCGGGCGCTCGCCCGGGGCCGGCGCCGGGGCCGTCGGCGGTACGGGCGCGGCGGGCGGCACCGGCGCCATGTACTGGGTCGCGGCCTCCTGCGGGGCGTGCCCCGGCGCCTGCTGCTGCGGCGGGACCGGCGGCAGGTACTGCGTCGGCTGCTCCTGCGAAGCGTGCGGGGCCTGCGGGGCCTGCGGCGGCACGGGCGCGATGTACTGGGTCGCCTGCGCGTCCGGGCCGGGGTAGCCGTACCCCGGCTGCGGCTGCGCCGGGGGCTGCTGCGGATAGCCGTACGCGGCGGGCGGGCCGGGCGGCGCCTGCGGCGGGACCGGCGGCAGGTACTGCGTCGCCTGGGCGTCCGAGGGGCCACCAGGGGTCACCTCAGGGGGGAGGGGCTGAGCGGCCGGATACTGCTGCTCCGGCCCCTGTCCGCTGTGCGTCACCGGGACTCCTACTGATGGACCTACGGAATCGTCGGCTCACGCTACCGGGTGCGCGCAGCCGCCCGCACACACGTGTGACAGAGGTGTGACGTTCGCCGCGGCCCGCCGCTTCCGCGCCGCGGGCCGCCCCGCTCCCCCGCCACTCCTCCACCGCGCCCCCGCCGCCGTCTCAGGCGGCGTGCAGATCGAGCCGGGCGCCGAACTCGCGGACCGCCGGCTCCGCCGCGTACGGCTCCAGGCGCTCCCGCAGGTCCCCCAGGTACTCGACGCCCCGGCTGGAGCGCAGGGTGCCGATCAGGTCGAGGGCGCGGGCGCCGGTGTGGCAGGCCTGCTCGACCTCGCGCGCCTGGACCTGGGCGGCGGCGAGCAGCGCGAGGCCGATCGCGCGCCGGCGGGCCCGCGACTCGGGGTGCCCGGCGAGCGAGCGCTCGGCGGCGCGGGCCGCCTCCCGGGCCTGGCCGAGGTCGCGGTGGCAGTGCGCCAGCTCGTCGGCCAGATAGGCCTCGTCGAAGTGGGCGATCCAGGACGGGTCGTCGCCCGACTCCGGGTCGGCCCGGTCCAGGGCCTTCTCGGCGCGCGCCGCGACCTGCGCGAAGGCCCGGACGTCGCCGAGCAGCGCGTGCCCGCGCGCCTCCGCCGCCAGGAACATCGCCTCCGCGCGCGGCGGCACCTGCCCCCGGGCGCCCTCCTGCGCGGCCCGCGCCAGCTGCGCGATCTCCCGCGGGTTGCCCAGCTGGGCGGCGAGGTGGCTCATGGACGCGGCCAGCACGTAGCCGCCGTACGCCCGGTCGCCGGCGGCCTGCGCGAGCCGGAGGGCCTGGATGTAGTAGCGCTGGGCGAGCCCGGCCTGGCCGGTGTCCACGGCCATGTAGCCGGCCAGTTCGGTGAGCCGCGCCGCCGCCGCGAACAACTCCCTCCCCACCGCCTCCCGGTAGGAGCCGGAGAGCATCCCGGACACCACGCTGTTGAGGTAGTGCACCAGCACCGGCCGCACGTGGCCGCTGCCGAACTTCCGGTCCAGGTCGACCAGGGCACTCGTCATCGCCCGGACCGCGGCGACGTCCGAGGGTCCGACGCGCGCGCCGGCGTGCCGGGCCACGTGCGGGTCGGCGCCGGTGATCAGCCAGTCGCGGCTGGGCTCGACGAGCGCGGACGCGGCGACCGTCGACCCGGACAGGAAGTCCCGCCGCCCCACGTCGCTCCGCCACAGCTCGCAGACCTGCTCGATCGCCCCGAGCACGGTCGGCGCGAACTGCAGGCCCACGCCGGACGCGAGGTTGCGCCCGTTGGCCATGCCCACCTCGTCGATGGTGACCGTGCGGCCCAGCTTGCGGCCGAGGGCCTCGGCGATGATGCCGGGCGCCCGGCCGCGCGGCTGCTGCCCGCGCAGCCAGCGCGCCACGGAGGTCTTGTCGTACCGCAGGTCGAGGCCGCGCTCCGCGCCGACCATGTTGACCCTGCGGGCGAGACCGGCGTTGGAGCACCCGGCCTCCTGGATGAGCGCCTGCAGCCGTTCGTTGGGCTGGCGGGCGACGAGTGGCCTGGCTGCCATGATGACTACCCCCTGAGACCGGTGCGGTGATCGATTCCAGCGATGGACTGGCTGATCACTGCCCGGCGGATATCCGGTCAATGCAGATGTGAACACGCGAAACCGGACACGCCGGTCGCGTGGCCGCGCCACGGAACGGAATGGAACGGAACGGGACCGGAGCAGCCGGCACCTGCGCCCCCCGTCCCTGCCTACCCGCCCGCCGCTCCCCTGCCCCACGCGCGCCCCCGCCCGTGCACCCGTGCGCCCCGCATGCAGGATCGATGCGGCACACCGCCGTCCGCGGCGCCCGTAACCCCAGGTGACGGCGGGAGTTGTCTTCGACGTGGAAGAGACCATCGGAGTCACGGAAGCCGCACAGATCCCCAAGCAGCGGGGCGAGCTGCTGCTGGACAACGCGGTGCGGTACGCGGAAGAGCGGCACTGGGACGTGTTCCCCGGCACCTGGCTGGAGGCGGTCGAGGGCAGCGAGCGCTGCTCCTGCGGCGCGGAGGACTGCCCGGCGCCCGGCGCGCACGCCGCGCGCCCCGACTGGGCGACGCAGGCGACGGGCAGCGCCGTGGGGGCGCGGCGGATGTGGTCGAAGCAGCCGAAGGCCTCGATCCTGCTGCCCACCGGCCGTACCTTCGACGCGATCGAGGTCCCCGAGTCGGCCGGCTTCCTCGCCCTGGCCCGCATGGAGCGGATGGAGCTGACGCTCGGCCCGGTGACCTGCGCCCCGGACCGCCGGATGTTCTTCTTCGTGCTGCCCGGCGCCGCCGCCAAGGTGCCCGACCTGGTGCGCAAGCTGGGCTGGGTGCCGTCCTCGATCGATCTCACCACCCGCGGCGAGGGCTTCTACGTGGCGGCCCCGCCCACCCGGGTCGGCGGCCGGGGCGCGGTCCAGTGGGCCCGCAAGCCCACGCCGGCCAACCGCTGGCTGCCGGACGCGGAGGAGCTGATCAGTCCGCTCGCGTACGCGTGCGGCCGGGAGGCCGCGGACGCCCGCGCGCGCCGGGCCTAGGCCCGGTCCGCGCGTCGGCCCCGGCCCCCGGTCCCGGAGTCGGTCCCGGGACCGGGGGCCGAGTGCCAGGTTCCGGCAGTTTGCGGGGCCGCAGTTGGCCGGGTCCTTGCCATGTGGCCCGATCCGGCCCAGCCGTAAGGTTGATCCCGACTACACGGGGACAACCGAAGGGTTGACGCAGCATGGTGCCTGACCAGGCATTCGAGGGAGAGTTCGCGGCGGCGGGCGGTGCACCGGACCACGGTGCGCCGCCCGCCGTGCACGTCGAGGGGCTCTGGAAGCGTTTCGGCCAGCAGATCGCGGTCAACGGCATCGATCTGGTGCTGCCCGCGGGCAAGTTCATCGGTCTCGTCGGGCCCAACGGCGCCGGCAAGACCACCACCCTCTCGATGATCACCGGCCTCCTGCGGCCGGACGCCGGCCGCATCCGGGTCGCCGGGCACGACGTGTGGGCGGACCCCGAGTCCGTCGCGCGGGTGAAGGCCCGGATCGGCATCCTGCCCGAGGGACTGCGCCTCTTCGAGCGCCTCTCGGGCCGTGAACTCCTCGCCTACAGCGGCCGGCTGCGGGGGCTGCCGGGCGCCGAGGTCGACAAGCGCGCGACGCAGCTGCTCGACGTGCTCGACCTGGCCGGCGCGCAGCACAAGCTGGTCGTCGACTACTCGACCGGCATGCGCAAGAAGATCGGCCTCGCCGCGGCCCTGCTGCACAATCCCGAAGTGCTGTTCCTGGACGAGCCGTTCGAGGGCGTCGACCCGGTGTCGGCGCAGACCATCCGCGGCGTCCTGGAGCGCTACACCTCCTCCGGCGCCACCGTGGTCTTCTCCAGCCACGTCATGGAGCTGGTGGAGTCGCTGTGCGACTGGGTGGCGGTGATGGCCGCCGGCCAGATCCGCGCGCAGGGCCCGCTGGAGCAGGTACGGGGCCAGGCGCCGTCGCTGCAGGCCGCGTTCCTGGAACTGGTCGGCGCGCACGGCCGGGACGCGGGCGCGTCGCTGGACTGGCTGGGCGGCGGTTCGGCCCGATGACCACCGCCCCCGCCGCGCCGCCCGCACCCGCCGCGCCGCCGGCACCGGCCGCGGCCGCCCCTTCGCTCACCTCGGTCTTCGTCCGGCTCAAGCTGTCGCTCCTGAAGAACGGCCTGAAGCAGTCGGGCGGCCGCACCGCCGCCTACGTCGCCTCGATCGTCGTCTCGGTGCTCTTCGCCGCCGGCATGACGCTCGCCTTCCTGCTGCTGCGCGGCCACACCGACGCCGCGACCGTCACGGTGCTGATCGCCGGCGTCCTCGCGGTGGCCTGGACGTTCATGCCGCTGTTCGTGCCGAGCGGCGACGAGACCCTCGACCCCTCGCGCCTGACGATGCTGCCGCTGCGGCCCCGGCCCCTGGTCCGGGCCCTGCTCGTGGCCTCGCTGGTCGGCGTCGGCCCGGTCCTCACCCTGTGTCTGGCGGTCGGCTCGGCCCTGGCGCTCGCGCACGGCCCGGCCGGCGTGCTGGCCGCCGTGCTCGCCGTCCCGCTGCTCGTCGTGGGCTGCGTGGCGCTCTCCCGGTCCGTGGCCGCCGCGAACGTACGGCTCCTCACCTCGCGCAAGGGCCGCGACCTCGCCGTGCTCTCCGGCCTGGTCATCGCGGTCGGCATGCAGCTGGTCAACTTCGGCGCCCAGCGCCTGAGCCGGTCCGGCGGCCTGTCCACCCTGGAACCGGCCGCCGAGTTCGTCGGCTGGCTGCCGCCCGCGTCGGCGGTCTCCGCGATCGACGCGGCGAGCGCCGGCGACCACGCGGTCGCCGCCGCCAAGCTGCTGATCACGGCCGCCGCCCTGGCCGGCCTCGTCCACTGGTGGCAGCGCTCCCTGGTGCGCCTGATGGTCGAGCCGGACGGCTCCACGATCGGCGCCGCGTCCGACTCCGCCGCCAAGGACAAGACCGCCTCCTCGGGCCGCCTCGGCCGGCTCCTGCCCGGCGGCCGCACCGGCGCGGTCATGGAGCGCACCCTGCGCTACATCTGGCGCGACCCGAAGACCAAGGGCGCCTGGGTGACCTCGCTGGCGATCGGCCTGATCATCCCGGTCTTCAACGCGCTGCAGGGCACCGGCTCGCTGTACTTCGCCTGCTTCGCCACCGGCATGCTGGGCGTGCAGATGTACAACCAGTTCGGCCAGGACACCTCCGCCTTCTGGATGGTGGCGCAGACCATCTCGACGGCCTCCGACGCCTTCGCCGAGCTGCGGGCCCGCGCCCTCGCGGTCCTGCTGGTCACCGTGCCGTACACCCTGCTCGTGGTCGTCACCACGGCCGCCGTCCTCGGCCGCTGGGGCGCCTTCCCCGAGGCCCTGGGCACGGCGCTCGCGCTGCTCGGCGCGATGATGGCCACGGGCGCGGTCGCCTCGGCGAACTTCCCGTACTCGATCCCGCAGGACAGCGCCTACAAGAACGTGGCGCCGGGGCAGGGCGGTCTCGCCTGGATGTCCATCTTCGGCGGCATGCTGGCCGGCGCACTGCTGTGCCTCCCGCTCATCGTCGCCAACGTCGTCCTGCACCTCACGGACCAGGAGTCCCTGCTGTGGCTGCTCCTCCCGGGCGGCGCGCTGTACGGCGCGCTGCTCGTCTGGGGCGGCATGAAGCTGGCGGCGCCGCGGGTCGCCGGCCGGCTGCCGGAGATCCTGGCGGCGGTCAGCAAGGGCTGAGGCCCGTACCCGTACGTCGTACGTCCGGGGCGTGGGGCCCGGTCCGGTTCGCCGGACCGGGCCCCACGGCTTTCTCGGCGCTTCCGGCGCTTCCCGCGTTCCCCGCGTTCCCCGCGTTCCGAGGACGCTTCCCGGACGATCATGGTCCGGGGCGTTTTGAAATCACCGCAGGTCAGCGGATTGTTTCGGCTTGTACGGACCTGGGGCGCGCCCCGCCCGGAGACCGGAACACCGGCCCCCAACTGCCCGAACGACCAGTCGGTCGCGACCCGGAGCGCCTCGCACACGCGTACGGCCGGATCCTTGCGACCCGACGTGCGATCACGCTCCGCGTCGACAAGACTCCGGACCGCAGCCGACGGGCGCCGCGCCCGACCACCGCGGCCCGAGCCGGCACGCATCCCCCGATACCCCGTGAAGGGACACACCCGTGCGCTACTTCCGTACGCTCGGCGCCACCGCGTTCGCCACCGCGACCGGACTCGCCCTGCTCAGCACCGCGTTCACCGGCTCGGCCACCGCCGAACCCGCGGGCGCCGGCACCACCCCCGGCCTCTACGCACCGACCGCCCTCGTCCTCACCGTCGCCCCCGGCACCCACCCGCGCACCACCACGGTCGTCCGCGCCGTCACCCTCAGCTGCTCGCCGACCCCGACCGGCACCCACCCCGCCCCGATCGAGGCCTGCCGCGAACTCAGCGACGCCCAGGGCGACTTCTCCCTCCTGGGCGCGACCTCCCGCCACCGCCCCTGTACGCGCGAATGGGAACCGGTCACGGTCACCGGCGACGGCGTCTGGCAGGGCAAGCGCGTCCGCTGGTCCGCGACCTACGCCAACACCTGCGAACTGCGCACGGCGACGGGGGAGGGCACGGTCTTCGCGTTCTGACGCCCCGGCGCGGGCCGTCCCGCGCGCCACGATTACGCGAGCGCGCGGACGGCCATCTCGTGCAGCAGCCCCGGCTCCACGAACGGCTGCTCCTCCGTCGGCCGCGACCGCCACCCGAGCGGCCACGTCTCCCCGTACAGCGCCGGAATCCCGACGAAGGCCTCCCCGCCCCCGGCGCCCCCGCTCCGGCCCAACGCCCGGGCCGGAGCGGGCCACGCCTGCGTACCGGCCGCGCCGGGCGCGAGCAGGAAGTAGTGGTACCGCGGCCCGGTCTCCGCCCGGACGATCGGCCCGGCGCGGAAGTCCGTGAACTCCATGAGCCGGTACGCCACGTCCTCCCCGAGAAACCCCGCGATCCGGACGGCGTCGAAGTGCACGCCGACGTGGCGAAGGGCATGCCCGGTGGCGGGTACCCAAGGCGGCAGCCTGTCAACTGACTTGCGCGAATTCATGCGGTCAGCTTGGCGGGGCCGTTGTACTTGTGACCAGGGCCACAGGGTGGTTGTGGCGGACTGTGCAATTGGGGAGGTCGGGTGTGAACAAAGGAAGTTCCGGGAGCCCGGGTGCCGCCAAGGCGTTCGGGAGGCTGCTGCGCTTCTACCGGGAACGGGCGAAGGTGTCGCAGGACGCTCTGGGGCGGGAGACCGGCTACTCCAAGTCCCAGGTGGCGATGATCGAGCGGGGCCAGCGCAAGGCGAAGGGCAACTTCGTCGACATCGCCGACGAGATGCTCGGTGCACAAGGTGCACTGCTGGAGATCGCGGACGAGGTGACGGAAAGCGGCGTGGCGGCGTGGTTCGAGGACTACCTGGAGGAGGAACTGAAGGCCACCGCCATCCACAAGTACGAGAACCATCTCGTCCCGGGTCTCCTGCAAACCCCCGACTACGCGCGCGCCGTTTTCGAGAGCGCCGTACCGGCGTTGGACGACGACGAGATCGGGCCTCACGTCGCCGCTCGCATGGAGCGCCAGAAGCTGTTCTTCCGTACGCCTGCGCCCCTGGTCACCTTCGTATTGGAGAAGGCCGCACTGACCAAGCCGCTCGGCGGCAAGGAAGTCCTCCGGAAGTGCCTCCTGCACGTACGTGACCGTGCGAACCTGCGCAACGTCACCATCCAGGTCATGCCGGACGGCCGGGAGACCCACGCCGGGCTCAGCGGCCCCTTCACCCTGCTGGAGAGCGACGAGGGCCGGAAGCAACTCGTCTATGTCGAAGGACAGGTCGGACGGTACTTTCTCAGCGAACAGCCCGACATGGGGGTCGTTTTCGCCCGCTACAGCATGCTGCGGGCGCAGGCCCTCACGCCGGAGGACTCGGTACGACTGATCGAACAGGTGGCACGAGAGCTATGAGCAGCGACCTCAACTGGTTCAAGAGCAGTTACAGCAGCGAGCAGGGCGGCGACTGCGTCGAGGTCGCCACCACCCCCGACACCGTCCACGTCCGCGACTCCAAGGACACCGCCCGCCCCTCCCTCACCCTCTCCCCCACCGCCTGGGACGCCTTCCTCTCGGCGATGTGAGCGCACTGAGGGCCTCCACTCCACCCGGCGTGGAGGCCTGAGGGCCCCCGTTTCGGCCTTGATCACCGGAAGTTGACCGGATCACAAGACATTGCTGCCGTAAATGAGCAATCGCCGGTCACTAAAAAGATCAGCACATGGCTGAGCGAAGCCGGACGGCATGGATCACGCTCGCGTGCACGGCCGCCCTGGGGACTGCCTCGCTGCTCGCGGCTTGCGGTGCCTCTGCACCGGAAATTCCTCAGGCAGCCTGCTGGGGAACCTTCAAGAAGGAGGACCTGCAGGTCCTGATCGATTCAGGTTCGGACGTCAGTTACAGCGGCTCCCGCACGCTCCGCCGCGTCTATCCGGATGGTGTGGGCAGTTATGCGCTCTGCATGATCGATGCCCGCGACGGGCCCAGGGTGGACGTACTCGTGGAGCGCATGCGCGATCGCTGGGCGAAAGGCAAGTGGCAAGGTCCAGGACCCGATGCGAAGAAGGTGTCCGAGCCGGCGGAGGTGTCGAAGAACAAGGCGGTCAAGTACATCTCCTGCGACCGCTCCGCCTTTCGCACCGGACGCGTTTTCGATCCGAACATGGAGAAGACGGTCCTCCTGAGCATCACGGCGCGACACTCCCCCCCAGACAGACGCCGGCAAGGCGGCCCTGACTTCCATGCTGCGTGACCTGGAGTCGTACGTCCGTAAGGAGCTCGCATACGCTTGACGCGCCGGGGCCGGCGGATGAGAGGGGCGCGGGCCGTGGTCGAGGCCGGGGGCCGCAAGCGGGTCTCGGCCCGGGCCGCTGCACGACTGTCAGCCGCCGTAATCACTGCCGCTCTTCTGGTGAATTGTTCCGGCAGTGGGCAGAAGGCCGTCCCCAAGCTGCCCGATCGCATCTGCTGGGGTGCGTTCGCCGGGGGGGACGTGTCGCCGCTGCTGCCGGGCGGCGACAAGGTCGAGTTCGACGTTGATGGGGCGTACTTCTCCTTGACCGAGGACCACGACTCCGCGACCTGCAACCTCTACGTCGACGGAAACACGTATTTCCTTGCCTCCGCCGATCTCCGGAAGTTCGAGACATCCATTGATTGGACGTCGATCGATCCGGCGCAGCCGAAGCCGCTCGACGCCGGGGACAAGGGGATCGTCTGGGATTCCGGCGCCGCGGCCTATTTCACCTGCGAACCCGCCAAGAACCTCAACACGCCTGGGAAGTACGTCGAGCTGACCCTCTCCACGCACTACCCGCCTGCCAGGAGCAGGGGACCCAGCGTGCTGGCCCCGCTCATGAAGCAGTTCGTGGCGTTCGCCCAGCGGGAGCTGAAGTGCGGGGCGGGCGCCACGAGCTGACGGCTATGAGGTGAGGACGCCGTTCAGGAACGGGGAGACGGCGTCCCACCAGGCGTCCGCGTGTTCGTAGTGGAGGAGGTGGCCCGCGTCCGGGATTTCCGCGTAGGCGCCGTGGGGGAGAACGCGGACCATCTCCTGGGCCTCGGCGCGGCCGAGTTCACCGTCGAGGCCGCGGAGGACGAGGGTGGGGCAGCGGACCTGGGCGAGGGAGTCCCAGTGGGCGTCGTGGACCCAGGTCTCGCGGGAGGTGAGCATCTGGGCCGGGTCGAAGACCGGGCGCCAGCCGTCGGGCTGTTCGGTCATCACCTCGGCGAAGAAGGCGCCGCGGGCCGGGTTGGGGCGCTCCACCCACGGGTCGTCCTCGCCGAACCAGCGGCGGACGGCGTCGAGCGAGGGGAACGGGGTGGGCCAGCGACGGAACCAGTCCTGCCACTCGCGCTGCGAGGCCGCGCCGAGCGCGGAGGCGCGCATGTCACAGATGACCAACGCCCGGACCAGGTCGGGGTGTTCGGCTGCGAGCTGCCAGGCGGTGAGCGCGCCCATGGAGTGCCCCACGAGGGTCACCGGGCCGAGGCCCAGGCTCTCGACCGCGGCGAGGGCGTCGGCGACGTAGGCCTCGCGCGTGAAGGGGCCCGCGGCGGGCTTGTCGCTCGTGCCGTGGCCGCGCTGGTCGAGCGCGATCGTGCGGTGCCGGGCGGCGAGCCGGCGGGCGGCCGGGGCCCAGTGGGAGGCGCGGCCCATCAGCCCGTGGAGCAGTAACACGCCCGGCCCGGTCTGCGGCGCCGTCCGTTCCGTGAAGTCCCAGGCCGTCAGGCGTACGCCGTCGGCTCCCGTGACGTCGAGTCGTCGCACCATGCTGCTCGGCACCCCCTCTTTCCCGTGGAACTGCGCCAGACTATCGAACCTGTATTCGAAAATGCGCTTCTGCCGCTCAACACCCCACGTTCGAGTGACAGCGCTCAAGGATTGACGGCTGCGGCCGAGGGGAGATCTTTTGCGGGAGGCGGACCGCTCGGGGAAAACGGTCCGAGGGGAATGACCCTGGGAGCTCGGGGCTCCGGGTCAGCACAGGGGAGGACGGACCCCGGCGCCTGCGGGCGCCGGGGTTCTTCGTCTCGTCCCGTGTCTCGTGGGCGACGACCCTCATCCCACCAGCGTGGCACGGGAGGGGCCGCGGGCGTGGCGATTCCGCCGTAAAACGGGCCCGTATGAGGCGGGTGAAGGCCGGGCCAGGGCCGGGCCGAGGTCGCCCGAGGGCCGGGCCGGGGCCGGCACGCACCCGGCGCGTCAACGGAGCGCGTCAACAGGGTGCGTCAGCTCGGCGGCCGCCCGCCGGCCATCGCCTCGGCCGTCGCCGGGTCATCAACGCGACCCTCACCGTCCGGCCATCACCGCGACACGGCCATCCACCCCACGCCGCCCGCCGGTCCTCGTCAGATCGGTCAAGCAGGCGGCGCGGGGCGCCCAGGGGTCGGGTCAGCGCTTCGCGACGAAGACGTGCGCCGCGACCTCGCTGTCCAGCTCCGCCGCCTCGCCGCTGCTGCCCACGAGGACACCGCCGGGCGACTCGGTCACCGACACCACGGAACCGGGCTGCACGCCCGCGCGGCGCAGCGTGTACATCAGCTGGGCGTCCGTCTGGATCGGCTCGCCGATGCGGCGGACGATCACCGTCTTGCCCTCGCCCGCGGCCTCCAGGTCGGCCAGCGAGACCATCGAGTCGTCCAGGAAGGACTCCGCCTCGGCCTTCTCGCCCAGCTCCTCCAGGCCCGGGATCGGGTTGCCGTACGGCGACTCCGTCGGGTGGCGCAGGAGCTCCAGGACGCGGCGCTCCACGGCCTCGCTCATCACGTGCTCCCAGCGGCAGGCCTCGGCGTGGACCTGCTCCCACTCCAGACCGATCACGTCGACCAGCAGGCACTCCGCCAGCCGGTGCTTGCGCATCACCCGGGTGGCCAGGCGGCGGCCCTCCTCCGTGAGCTCCAGGTGACGGTCGCTCGCGACGGCCACCAGTCCGTCGCGCTCCATGCGGGCCACGGTCTGGCTCACGGTCGGACCGCTCTGGTCCAGCCGCTCGGCGATCCGGGCGCGCATGGGGACCACACCTTCCTCTTCGAGCTCCAGGATGGTGCGGAGATACATCTCCGTGGTGTCGATCAGTCCGGACATACGTGCCCCTCGATAGGTCGTGCGCTGGCCCTCCACCAATTCTGACGCATCGCACCGACAACCGGGGCTCGCCGGAGCGAGGCGGTATTGACAGAGCAATGGTCCAGACCGCACGGTGATCGGCGACCACGACGAGAAGGAGCCGCCACCATGGGCGAGAGCAAGCTGGCCGGACAGTTCTTCGACGCCGCGATCGGCCTGCTCCAGCAGGTGCGGGACGAGGACGCGGCGGAGATCGCGGCCGCGGGCACGGCGATCGCCGAGGCCGTCGCCGCCGGCGGCCGGCTCTTCGCCTTCGGCGCCGGTCACTCCTCGCTCGCCGCCCAGGACGTGGTCTACCGGGCCGGCGGCCTGGCCCTGATGAACCTGCTCGCGGTCCCCGGCGTGGTCGGCGTGGACGTGATGCCCGCGACCCTCGGCTCGGCCCTGGAGCGGGTCGACGGCCTGGCGGGCGCGGTGCTCGACTCCTCCCCCACCCGCGCCGGTGACGTACTGATCATCATCTCGCTGTCCGGGCGCAACGCCCTGCCGGTCGAGATGGCGATGAACGCGCGGGCCCTCGGCCTCACCGTGATCGGGGTGACCTCGGTCGCGTACGCCACCGAGACCAGGTCCCGGCACGTCTCCGGCACCTTCCTCAAGGACCACTGCGACATCGTCCTCGACTCCCGGATCGCGGTCGGCGACGCCGAACTCACCCACGAGGGCATCGAGGCCCCCTTCGCCCCCGCCTCCACCGTCGTCACCAGCGCCCTCATGCAGGCCACCATGGCCGCCGCGGCCGAGGAGATGGTGCGCCTCGGCATCGAGCCCCCGCTGCTCCGCTCGGGCAACGTGGACGGCGGCCACGAGTGGAACGGGCGCGTGATGACCGAGTACGGCGACCGGATCTTCTTCCGCCACTGAGGTCGATGCGGGGCGCGTGACGGGCGGAACCGGGCCGTCACGCGCGCGTCACCAAGACGTGTCCCCCGTCGGCGGCGAATCCGTCAGGTCGAGCGCCGCCGCCACCCGCGCGGCCACCGTCTCCGCGTAGTCCGTGTCGTCCCGCTCGAAGGCGGGCCGGGACGAGCAGCGCAGGAAGGTCGCGACGCCGAGGGTGCGGGCGCGCGAGCGGAGCGGTACGCACAGGGCGTGGGCCGCGTCGGCGGGCCAGCGGCGGTCGGTGCCGGGGCCCACGCTCGTACGGATCGGGCCCGGGCGGGCGAACGCCTGGACGGCCGGGTGGGACGGGCCGTAGCGCACCGGCACCCCGGCGGCGCCGGGCGGGGCCACCGGGCCCGGGGCGCCGGAGGGCGTGGCGAGCGCGCGGACCAGGAGCCCGTCCGGGGTGGCGCGGTCCACGAGGACGTGGTCGGCGAAGCCGGCGAGCGCGAAGTCGAGCAGCACGGCAGCGGCCCGCAGCGGGTCCTCGACCTCGGCGGCCGCCGCGCCCGCTCGGTGCAGCTGGCTCCAGCGGAAGCGCAGCCGGTCGGCGTCCTGCGCGGCCCGCCGGTCCTCCGTGACGTCCTGGAACAGCCAGGCCACCCCGAGCGGCACCGGCTCGGGCCCCTCGGCCAGCGGGGAGGCGAGCCGGACGAAACCGCAGCGCCAGCAGCGGCGGCGCTCGCCGCGCGGCCCGGTCAGGGTGACCCAGACGTCGGCGGGCCCGGGCGGGGAGCCGGCGGCGAGCACGTGCTGGAGGGCGCCCTCCAGCTCCTCCACGCCCTGGCCGACCAGCTCGCCGAGCGGCCGCCCGAGCAGCGAGCCGCGGGCGGCGCCGAGCGCGCGGGCCGCGTACCCGTTGACGACGGCGGGCCGCAGGTCCACGTCGACCAGGACGACGCCCCAGGCGGCGTCCGCGAACAGCGCCTCGCTCAGAGCGAGCGAGCGCTCCAGGTCGATCTGGACGTGCACCTCGCTGAAGGCGCAGTAGACGCCGGCGGGGCTGCCGTCCGCGCCCCGCAGCCCGGTCGTCTGGGTGCGCACCAGGACCCGGCCGCCGTCCTTGCGCAGCAGCGCGAACTCGTGGACCTGGCGGCCCGGCGCGGTCATCGCGCGGCGCAGCCGGGCCGCGATGTCCGCGGCGTCCGCGCTGCGCGCCGCCCAGCCCTCGAAGCCCTGCCGGCCGACCGCCTCGGCGGCGCTCCAGCCGAGGATGCGCTCGGCCTCACGGTTCCAGTGGGTCACCGTCCCCGTGGCGTCGAGCGCGCACAGCGCCGCGTCCATCCCGTCGAGCAGGGCGGCCAGCAGGTCAGCGCCCTGCGCGCCCGGGACACTCGGAACACTCGCCGTCGAAGCACTCATCGACACCCCCGCTTCATTCAACTGGAAACGTGACCCAGGACACAGCAGGTTCCGGAAAATAGGTTGAACGGGTGCGGGGGCGCTTCTTAGGGTGTGGGCACACGCGAAAGGAGGTGATCCGAAAAAATGGTTTCTTTTCGGACTCGTGAGGTGACTGCGGGCTAAGGCCTGCCGTCGCACTCTGTGCACCTCGGCAGGCCTTCTGCCGAACACCAACGCAGTCACCCGACCCGTGGGCCGCCGGTCAGTCCGGCCGGCTCCCGTCCGAACCTAGGCGGACGGGACCCAGGCCCACGGGTCGTCTGCGTCGTGCGGGCGCGTGGGCGCGGCCGGGGCCGGGGCCGCCTCAGGGCGACAGGCGCTCCACCCGCCAGGACTCGCCGTCCTCCTGGCGTACGTACCGCAGGCGGTCGTGCAGGCGGTTCTCGTGGCCCTGCCAGAACTCCACCGCGTCCGGGACCACCCGGAAGCCGCCCCACTCCGGGGGCACCGGCACCTGCTCGCCCTCGGGATAGCGGGCGTGCAGCTCCTCGTAACGGGCGAGGAGTTCGGCGCGCGACTCGATCACCGAGGACTGGCGGCTGGCCCAGGCGCCCAGCTGGGAGCCGTGCGGCCGGGTGCGGAAGTAGGCCACCGTCTCGTCCCGGCCGACCCGGGCGGCGCGGCCGGTGACGACGACCTGGCGGGCCAGCGGGTGCCAGGGGAAGAGCAGCGAGACGTACGGGTTGTCGGCCAGCTCGCGGCCCTTGCGGGAGCCGTAGTTGGTGAAGAAGACGAAGCCGGCCTCGTCGTAGTGCTTGAGCAGCACGGTGCGGGAGGACGGGCGGCCGTCGGGGGTGGCGGTGGAGACCACCATCGCGTTCGGCTCGTGGATCGCCGGGCTGGCGGCGGTCTCCTTGAACCAGCGCGCGAACTGCTCGACCGGTTCGGGGGCGAGGTCGGCCACGGTCAGCTCCATGGTCCGGTACACCTCGCGCATGGCGGCGGGATCGAGGGCGTCTGCGTCACGGGCGTCGGTCACGGGCTCCATCCTGCCGCAGCGCCGCGGCGCTCCACCGGGCGGGCGCCGCAGTTTGCCCGGCGCCGCGGGGCGTTAACCCTTCGTCGCCGGAACGGCGCAGTGTGCCGGATGTCACGCTTCCCCGCATCATCGGAACCGTACAGACTCATGGGCTGGATCCCTGTGGTGTCCTGCCAACCAACGGCCGAATGATTGATCATCGATCAGTCGTTCCCGGAACGCCCGTTCCGGAGCGACCGATCTCTACGATTGAGGAGCCGCCTCATGTCCGACTTCGTACCGGGGCTCGAAGGAGTCGTCGCGTTCGAGACCGAGATCGCCGAACCCGACAAGGAGGGCGGCGCGCTGCGCTACCGCGGGGTCGACATCGAGGACCTGGTCGGCCACGTCTCCTTCGGCAACGTCTGGGGCCTGCTGGTCGACGGCGCCTTCAACCCCGGCCTGCCGGCCGCCGAGCCCTTCCCGATCCCGGTGCACTCCGGTGACATCCGGGTCGACGTGCAGTCCGCGCTCGCCATGCTCGCGCCGGTCTGGGGCCTGAAACCGCTCCTGGACATCTCCGCCGAGCAGGCCCGCGACGACCTCGCGCGCGCCGCTGTCATGGCCCTCTCGTACGTCGCGCAGTCCGCGCGCGGGCAGGGGCTGCCGATGGTGCCGCAGAGCGAGATCGACAAGGCGCAGTCCATCGTCGAGCGGTTCATGATCCGCTGGCGCGGCGAGCCGGACCCGAAGCACGTCAAGGCCGTCGACGCGTACTGGACCTCGGCCGCCGAGCACGGCATGAACGCCTCCACGTTCACGGCCCGGGTGATCGCCTCCACCGGTGCCGACGTCGCCGCCGCGCTCTCGGGCGCCGTCGGCGCGATGTCCGGGCCGCTGCACGGCGGTGCGCCGTCGCGCGTGCTCGGCATGATCGAGGAGATCGAGCGCACCGGCGACGCCACGGCGTACGTGAAGCAGGCGCTCGACAAGGGCGAGCGCCTGATGGGCTTCGGCCACCGCGTCTACCGCGCCGAGGACCCGCGCGCCCGTGTGCTGCGGCGCACGGCCAAGGAGCTGGCCGCGCCGCGCTTCGAGGTGGCGGAGGCGCTGGAGAAGGCGGCCCTGGAGGAGCTGCACAACCGCCGGCCCGACCGGGTGCTGGCCACCAACGTCGAGTTCTGGGCGGCGATCGTCCTGGACTTCGCGGAGGTCCCGGCGCACATGTTCACGTCGATGTTCACCTGTGCCCGTACGGCCGGCTGGTCGGCGCACATCCTGGAGCAGAAGCGCACCGGCCGCCTGGTGCGCCCCTCGGCCCGCTACACGGGCCCGGGGCAGCGGGACCCGCGGGAGATCGAGGGGTACGCGGACATCGTGGGCTAGAACCGGACGGCTGGAACCGGGCGGCTCGGGCCGGCCGGGCCGGACCGGACTGGACGGGCTGGACCGCACCCTGGGGAGCGGTCCGGCCCGTTCGGGCGTCAGCCGGTGGGCGCCAGCAGGTCCGCGTGGTGGCGGGCGGCGGCCAGGGGGTGGGCGCGGAGCTTCCCCTTGAGCTCGTTGCGACCGTACTCGGCGAACAGCGGGTTCGCCGGGTCGTCCGTGACGCCGGGGGCAGCCGAGGCGTGCGGGAACTCCAGCGGGGCGATCCGGGCGTCCAGGCGGGGGTTGTAGAAGAACGGGACGGAGAATCGTTCCGTCGCGCCGGGGGGCGAGACCACGCGGTGGTTGGTGGCGACCAGGTAGCCGTTGGTGGCCACTTCGAGGAGCTCGCCGAGGTTGACGACGAAGGCGCCGGGCAGCGGCGGAACGTCGTGGAACTCGCCGTCCTCCCGCTCGACCTGGAGCCCGCCGACCTGGTCCTGGAGGAGCAGGGTCAGGAAGCCGTAGTCCTTGTGCGCGCCGACGCCCTGGTCGTCGCCCGCGTCGCCGCTGCTGCCCGGGTAGCGGACCAGCTTGAGGTGCGGGTGGGCGTGGCGGCCGAAGGCCTCGTCGTAGAAGTCGGGGCGGGCGCCGATGGAGGCCAGCAGCTCGTGCAGCAGGCGCTCGGCGACGCCGGAGAGGCGCTCGATCCAGTTCAGCGCGGCGATCCGCAGCTCGGGCAGTGCCTCGGGCCACTGGTTGGGCCCCTGCAGCCACCAGTACGGGGGCTCCCCCGGCCCCGGCAGGTGCGCGGGCCGCTCGGCGCCGATGTCCAGCTGGTCCCGCCAGTCCCGGGCCCCGCCGGTCCGCTCGTCGCCCACCCGGGTGTAGCCGCGGAAGTGCGGCGAGTTGGTGGTGTCGAGGGCCAGCCGGTCGGCCTCGGGCAGCGCGAAGAAGGCGTGCATGGCGTCGGTCAGCGCGCGGGTCTCCTCGTCGCTCACGCCGTGCCCGACGAGCTGGAAGAAGCCCACGTCACGGGCGGCGGAGTGCAGCTGCGCGTGCAGCAGCCGCCGCGCCTGCGGGCCGCGGTCGGCGGCGGAGAGATCGACGATGGGGAGCTGCGAGGGGTAACTCATGATGTGCGTCCGCGTGGGGTGTACGGCGCCCGGCACGTCGCGGGGGTGTGCGGCGGTTCCGGGCGGTGGGGTGGGCGGTGTTGTCCGTGGGTCAGGGGCGACGGTGACCGGGACAGCCCATGCTCGCGACGCGGAGCAGGTCCACGTGGCGGCGACGTACGAGCGAAAGCATGCGACCAGAGTACTGCGGGGGAGGCCGGGGCGATGTGACGGGCGTCATGCGGCCGGGGCCGTCTTTTCGTCCCCCCGCCCCCGCCCCTTCCCGCAACCCTGCCGGGGGCCGGGGTCCGGCGGGGACGGCGCCCGGCACCGCGGGCGGGAAGCCCGCCCGGGCTTCAGCCCAGGGCCTCGTCCAGGAGTTTGGCCCATTGGGCGACGACGTGGTCGCGGCGGGGGCGGTCGTCGGTGAGGAGGGTGGCGAGGCCGAGGCCGCGGGCCATGTCGAGGAGGCCCTGGACGGATTCGCGGACGCCGGGGCGGGACTCGTCGGCGGCGAGGAGCTCGACGGCGATGCGGTGGGACTCGCGGCCGACGCGGGCCTCCAGTTCGGTGACGCGCGGGCGGAGCTGTTCCTCGTTGGAGGCGGCGACCCAGAGGTGGAGGGCCGCGCGGAAGAGGGGGCCGGTGTAGAGGTCGACGAGGGCGGCGACGACCGCGCGGCGGTCCTGGGTGGGGATCGTCCGCAGCGCCTGGGAGCGCTCCTCGGCCACGTACTCGACGGCCGCCGTGAACAGGTCCTCGCGGGTCGGGAAGTGGTGCTGGGCGGCGCCCCGGGAGACCCCGGCGCGCTCCGCCACCGCCGCGACCGTGGAGCCCGCCCAGCCGTGCTCGGCCAGGCAGGCCACCGCCGCCTCCAGGAGCCGCTGCCGGGTGGCGCGGCTCCTGTCCTGCTTCGGTCCGGGCTTCGGTCCCGGCTTCGGTCCGGGCTTCGGTCCGGTCAGAGCCGCCACGTGGGGTCCCGTCGTTCGAGGAAGGCCGTCATCCCTTCGCGCGCCTCGGCGGAGGCGAACAGCGAGGCCGACAGCTGCACCAGCTCCTCCGCCTCGCGTTCGAAGGTCTCCAGGACTCTAGCCGTGACCAGCCGCTTCGCCTCCCGCAGGCCCTGCGGGGAGCCCTGCCGCAGGCCGTTCAGGATCGTCTCGGCCTCGTCCGTGCCGCCCGTCACCAGGCCCATCCGCCGCGCCTCGGCCGTACCGAAGCGCTCGCCGGTCAGGTAGTAGCGGGCCGCCGCCCGCGGCTCCAGCTTCGGCAGCAGGGTGAGCGAGATGACGGCGGGGGCGACCCCGATCCGTACCTCCGTGAGCGCGAAGTCGGACTCCTCCGAGGCCAGCACCACGTCACAGGCCCCGAGCAGCCCGAGCCCGCCCGCCCGCGCGTGCCCGTCGACCACGCCGACCACCGGCTTCGGCAGCTCCACGATCTGCCGCAGCAGGTCGACGAAGGCGTACGGCCCGGGCGGCGCCTTCAGGTCCGCGCCCGCGCTGAAGGTGCCGCCCGTGTGCGTCAGCACCACCGCGCGGACGCCCGGGTCCTTGCCGCACGCGGTCAGCGCGTCGGCGAGCTCGGCGACCAGCGGTGCCGAGAGCGCGTTGCGGTTGGCCGGCGCGTCCAGGGTGAGGGTCGTGATCCCCCGGTCGGAGGCCGTACGGAGCAGACTCATGCGCGGTCCCCCGCCTCTCGTGGTGCCCTTGTCCGCAGTTCCCTGCGCAGGATCTTGCCCGACACCGCCCTCGGCACGCTGTCGATGAACTCCACCTGCCGGATCTTCTTGTACGGGGCCACCCGCTCGGCCACGTACGCCATGACCTCCTCCGCGCCGAGCCCGGCCGCCGCGGCCTGGCGCACCACGAAGGCCTTCGGGACCTCCGTGCCCTCCCCGTCCACGACCCCGACGACCGCCGCGTCGGCGACGCCCTCGTGGGTGAGCAGCAGCGCCTCCAGCTCGGCCGGGGCGACCTGGAAGCCCTTGTACTTGATGAGTTCCTTGACCCGGTCGACCACGTACAGCCAGCCGTCCTCGTCGACCCGCCCGACGTCCCCGGTGCGCAGCCAGCCGTCCGCGTCGATCATCGCGGCGGTGGCCTCGGGCCGGCCCAGATAGCCCTTCATGACCTGCGGCCCGCGGATGGCGATCTCGCCCTCCTCGCCCGCCGGCACGTCCTTCTCCGGGTCGTCGAGCGCGAGCAGCCGCAGCTCGGTCGAGGGCAGCAGCGTGCCGACCGTGCCCGGCGGCGGGTGCTCGGTGGCCAGCGGGACCAGGTGGGTGGCCGGGGACAGCTCGGTCATGCCGTACGCCTGGAGGATCGGCGGCAGTCCGAGCCGCGCCGAGCACGCCTCGGCGAGCGCCGCGTCGAGCGGGGCGGCCGAGCAGACGATGTACTTCAGCGACGACAGGTCGTAGTCCGCGACCGCCGGGTGCTTGGCGAGCGCGAGCACGATCGGCGGCGCCACGAACAGGGCCTCGATGCGGTGCTTCTCGATCGCGGCGAGGAAGGAGTCGAGCTCGAAGCGGGGCAGCACGACGACGGTGGCGCCGCGCCGCAGCGGGGCGTTCATCAGCGCCGTCAGGCCGTACACGTGGAAGAACGGCAGGACGGCGAGGATCCGCTCGCCCGGCCCCATCGGCAGCAGCGGTTCCAGCTGCGCCAGGTTGGTCGCGATGGAGGTGTGGGTGAGCATGACGCCCTTGGGGACGCCGGTGGTGCCGGAGGAGTACGGGAGGGCGGCGACGTCCGTGTCCGGGTCGATGTCCGGGTCGGGCTCGGGGGCGGTCGAGGCGAGGAAGGCCTGGAGGGAGCGGGTCGCGTCGCCCTCCGGCGCGGTGTCGCAGAGCAGGATCTCCTCGATGCCGCCCGCGAGTTCGGCGGCGGCGCGGGCGGTCGCCAGCAGCGGCGACACGGTCACGATCCAGCGCGCGGCGGAGTCGCGGAGCTGCTTGGCGAACTCCTCGGGCGTGGCCAGCGGGTGCACGGTGGTGACGGAGGCGCCGGCCCGGGTCGCCGCGTAGAACGCGACCGGGAACAGCACCGTGTTGGGGCTGTGCAGGGCGAGCACGTCGCCCTTGCGGAGACCGGCCTCGGCGAGCCCGGCGGCCACGCGCCGGTGGAAGGCGTCCACCTGCGCGTACGTGAGGGTGAGCGCACCCTCCCCGCCGCTGCCGTCGATCAGCGCGGGCCGCTCGCCGAACTCCGCGGCACGGCCGAGGACGGCCTCGTGGATGGGGCGGGAGACGACCGGGACGTCGGCGTATTCACTGCGGAACACCATGCGTGCGTGCCCCCTGACTCTGGGTGGTTGGTGGCGTGGCGACAGGATGGCTGGTGCGCGGGCGATGTGGGGAGACCTTTGCAGCAGTCGGAGAAACAAGCAAGCGTGCATGCATGATTCGCGGGATCCCGCTCGCACCGGATCCCGCCGGCGGGAAATCCCTGGCGCGCCGGAACGGGCCGTGGTTACGATCGCCGCGATGACGACCCACTCCGCCCTCAGAGTTTTCGGATGGGGGGTCCCGTTCGCGCAAGGTGAGTGCTGATGGGCCCTCACCTCGTGGACGGCGACACCGCCCGTTCCCTCCCTTCCCTTTCGGAATCGCTTCCCGAATTCTGGTCGCGCGTACGCGAGTTCGCCGTGCCGACCCGCATGATCGAGACCGCGACCGCCCGCCGGCTGCGCGGCGACTGGGCCGGGGCGTGCGCCGCCGCCGGCTTCGACGTCGACCTGGACCTCCGGCTGCTGGCGCGGGCCCGCGGCCGTGAACTCGCCGCGCTCGTACGGGCGGACCTGCGGCACCTCGCACCCGACCTGCTGCGCTGGCACCTGCCTCGGATCGCGCCCGACGGGCTGCTGCGGCCCGGCCTCACCATCACGCTCGCGCGCTACGCGCTCCCTCCCGACCGGCCGCCCCTGCACCTGGTGGTGCGCACGCCGCCGGCCTGGGCGGCGGGCGGGCAGCGCGTCGGGCTCACCCTGTGGGACGGGGCGGACCCCACCTGGGACGACCCCGCCCATCCGCATCCCCGGCCCGGCCGGCGCTTCCGGCTCGACCTGCACCGGCACCTGTGGGACGCGCGCCGGGCCGGTGAGCTGCGGGAACGCTCCGGGGCCGACCGGCCGCCGGTGCCCGAGACCGAGCGGTGGGCGGCCGAGACCGAGCGGTGGGCGGCCGAGGCCCGCATCCTGCTCGCCGCCGAGGGACGGACGGCGGGCGAAGTGGCCGTACGCGCCGGGGCCCGGCGGCTCGTCCTGGACGTCGGACCCGACGCTTGCGCGGTACGGCCGGAGGGCGGCGTCCCCGGCGGGCGGCTGCCGTTGCTGCCCGACGCGGCGACCCGGCCGTCGCCCGACCTGGAGCTGCTGCGCGCCGGGGCGGTCGGGCCCGGGCGGCTGCACCCGCTGGTCGCCGCCGCGCTCGCCCCCGGCGCCGGGCCCGGGGTGCGGGCGCCGGACGACCCGACGGCACCCCGGATCGTGGAGTGCCGGGGCGCCCGGCACCGGATCGGCCTGGTCGACGGGGTGCTCGCGCCGCTCGACCACGACCCGGTGCAGCTGCGGCGGGAGGAACTCCTCGCCGCCCTCGACGGGCCGCCGCTGCCCTGTCTGCGGGCCGTCGACGAGGCCCACCGGCGGCCGGACTGCCTCGACGGGGTCCGGGACCGGATCCTGCACGGCGACGTGGCCGGGGCCCTCGCCGTCGTCGAGGCCCTGCTCGGCCCCGCCGCCGTCCTGCGGGACGGGCCGCTGCGCGGCGCGCTGCACGGCGCGACGGCGCAGCGGCTCGCGTACGGCCTCTACCGGGCCGGGCTCGCCGGGCCCCCACCGCCCCGCCTGCTCCACGAGCATCCGCAGCACCCCCACCCACGCCGCACCCGCCGGCTCCCGCGCCGCGCGCTCTAGACCCGTTCCGGGCCCGAGTCGGCCCGACGCGCGCTACGGGCCCGAGTCGGCCCCGCGCCCCGCCTCTCCTTCCCTTCTCACACACCCTGGTGACCCTTATGACCACATTCGCCCTGTCCGCCACGCCCTCCGGCCCCGCCGCGCACTCCGAGATGGACGTCGCCGCCGAACTCCTCGGCCTCCTCCGCGACACCCGCACCGAACCCCGCCCCGACCCCCAGCTGGAGGCGCTGACCCTCGCCGTCGCCGCCGACCTGCCCGTACTCCTGTGGGGCGAGCCCGGCATCGGCAAGACCGCCGCGCTCCACCAGCTCGCCGAGACCCTCGACCTGCCGCTGACCACCGTCATCGCGAGCGTCCACGAACCGTCCGACTTCTCCGGTCTGCCGGTCGTCGGCGACGACCCGGCCGAGCAGGGCGTGCCGCTGGCGCCGCCGGACTGGGCGGTGCGGCTCGTCCGGGCCGGGCGCGGGCTGCTGTTCCTGGACGAGCTGTCCACGGCCACGCCCGCCGTGCAGGCCGCGCTGCTGCGGCTGGTCCTGGAGCGGCGCATCGGCGCGCTCCGCCTGCCGCCCGGCGTACGGATCGTGGCCGCCGCCAACCCGCGCGCCTCGGCCGCCGACGGCTGGGAACTGAGCGCGCCGCTCGCCAACCGCTTCGTGCACCTCCAGTGGGCGCACGACGCCGAGGTGGTGGTACGCGGCCTCGGCGGCACCTGGCCGCGCGCGACGCTCCCCCGGCTCGACCCGGACCGGCTGCCCGAGGCCGTCGACTTCGCCCGGCGCGCGGTCACCGGGCTGCTCACCGCGCGGCCCACCCTGGTGCACCGGCTGCCGAGCAACGAGGCCCGCAAGGGCGGCGCCTGGCCGTCGCCGCGCAGCTGGGACATGACGCTGTCCCTGATCGCCTTCGCCACCGCCGCCGGGGCCGGCCGGGACGTGCTGGCCCAGCTGGTGCGCGGCACCGTCGGCGACGGGCCCGGGCTCGAACTCCTCGCCTGGATGGACCGTATGGACCTGCCGGACCCCGAGCTGCTGCTCGCCGACCCGGCGGGCGCGGAGCTGCCGGAGCGCGGGGACCGGCGCCAGGCCGCCCTGGAGGGCGTGGTCGCGGCCGTGAACGCCCGGCCGGAGAAGGACCGTTGGGACGCGGCCTGGGAACTCCTCGTCCGGGCGGCGGAGACCGGCGCCCCGGACCTGGTGGTGGTGCCCGCCACCACCCTCGCCGGGCTGCGCCGCGAGGAGTGGGAGGTGCCGGCCGCAATCGAGCGCCTCGCGGGCGTGGTGGACGTGAACCGGCGTGCGGAGCGCGGAGAGGGCATGGAGCGCGCGACGGCGGGTGCGGGGCGATGAGCGGCGCGACGAGCGGCGCGACGAGCGGGGCGACGAGCGGGGCGATGCCCCTGCCGACGGGCAGGTCGGCCGCCGGCCCGTCCCCGGCCCCCGACCCCTCCCGCGACCTCGGCCGCGCCCCCTCCCCCGACCTCGACCTCGACCTCGACCTCGACCTGAACAAGCTGTACGCGGCGCGGCTGCGGGCCGTGCGGGCGCGGCCGTACCTGGCCACCGCGCTCTTCGCCCTCCGCGTGGTTCCGTCGCGACGGGTGCCCACCATGGCCGTGGACCGGTACTGGCGCTGCTACGCCTCGCCCGGCTTCGTCGCGCGCACGCACGTCGACGAGCTGGCCGGGGTGTGGGTGCACGAGGTGGCGCACCTGATCCGGGACCACCACGGGCGCGGGGACCGGATCGCGCGCCGGGAGGGCTTCGACGGTCCGGCCGACCGGCTGCGGCTGAACATCGCGGCCGACTGCGAGATCAACGACGACATCTACGGCGACGGGCTCGACGCGCCGAGGGGCGCGGTCACTCCGGCGCTGCTCCAGGTGCCGCCGGACGAGCTCATGGAGGACTACGTCCGGCGGATCCGCCTGGAGTCGCTGCCGGGCGGGGCCCACCTGTGGCTGGACTGCGGCAGCGGCGCGGACGGCCGGGAGCGGGCGTGGGACCTCGGGCCGGACGGCGCGGACGGGCTGAGCGAGCAGGAGCAGGACGCGGTGCGCTTCCGGGTCGCGCAGGCGCTGTCCGGGCCGCCGGGCAGCGCGCCGCGCGGCTGGCGGCGGTGGGCGGAGGAGGCCTTCCACGCGCCGCAGCCGTGGCGGGAGCTGCTGGGCTCGGCGGTCCGGGCGGCGGTGAGCGGCGGCGGGGCGGGCACCGACCACAGTTACGGGCGGCCCTCGCGCCGCTCGGCCGCGCTGCCCGGCGTCGTCCTGCCGAGCCTGCGCCGCCGGCCGCCCCGGGTGGCGGTGGTGATCGACACCTCGGCCTCGGTCAGCGACGCCGAGCTGGGCAGCGCGCTCCTGGAGGTGGCCGCGATCACCCGGACGGTCGGCGGCCGGGACCGGGTCAGCGTGGTGTCCTGCGACGTCGCCGCCCGGGTCGCGGGGCCGCTGTGCGAGGCGGAGGGCATCCCCCTGATCGGCGGCGGGGGCACCGACCTGCGGGCCGGCTTCCGCACCGCGCTCGGCCGGTCGCCCCGCCCGGACGTGGTGGTCTGCCTCACGGACGGCCAGACCCCGTGGCCCGCCGTCGCCCCGCCCTGCCGCACGGTCGTGGGCCTCTTCCCCCGCCCGTTCTACGGCCTGCGCCCGGGCGACGACGGCTACGTCCCGGACACCCCGCCGGACTGGGCCCGCACGGTCCGGATCGGCTGAGGCCGGGGGCGGGATCGGCGGGATCAGGCGGGCTGGTCCTTGTCGGCGGGGAGCCAGACGCGGAAGGTCGTCGGGTCGACCGGGATCGAGACGTGCTCGTGGGTGATCCTCCAGCCGCCCGGGGCACCGTGCCCGTCCCGCTCCCCTCCCCGCTCCCCGTCGCCGTCGCCGGTCCGGCGCAGGCACACGCTCTCCCGTACCCAGATCGACGCCTGGACCCCGCCCTTCCGCTCCCCCGTGTCCCGGTGGAGCATGTGCGCGAAGGCGGCGTCGCCGCTCACCACGAGGGTGCGGTCGTGGGTCTCCAGGGTGATCGGGCCGAGGTAACCGTCGAACCAGCGCAGGAAGTTGCGGCGGATCTCCTCGGTGCCGGTGAACCGGAGCGGGGGCACGACGTCGTAGTAGACGGCGTCGGGGGCGTAGCAGGACATCAGTCCGTCGATGTCCTTCGCCTGCTGGGCCTCGGCGCGGCGCGCCAGGAACTCCTCCAGCACGGACTTGTCGGTCCTCGTCCCGTCGGTCGTGGTCATGGCGTACTCCTCGGGTGTCGGCCGATCCGGATACGGATGCGGATGCGGTTCGGGCTTCACCGGTAAGGACGAGAGCGCCCTGCGGGATGTGAGGCGGGACCGTGACCTCACGTTCCGGGCCGCTGTCTCGTCGTACGCACGAAGGCCGTACGCACGAAGGCCGTACGCACGAAGGCCCCACGCGCAGGGGAACCACGACCGAGGGAGCCGCACCACCATGACCGCACCGTCCGCACCGTCCGGGCCGTCCGTCGCCGACGAGCGGGCCCGGCTGCTCAACCTCGCCTACCGGATGCTCGGTTCGCGGGCCGAGGCCGAGGACGTCGTGCAGGAGACGTACGCCCGCTGGTACGCCCTCTCCGAGCCGCAGCGCGCGGCGGTCCTGGCACCGCACAGCTGGCTGACGAAGGTGGCCGGCCGGATCTGTCTCGACGTGCTGCGCTCGGCGCGGGTGCGGCGGGAGAGCTACGTGGGCGAGTGGATCCCCGAGCCGCTGCCGGAGCGCACCGAGTGGCTGGCGGGAGCGGCGTACGAGGGCGCGGCCGACCCCGCCGAGCGGGTCACGCTCGACGAGTCGGTGTCCATGGCGTTCCTCGTCGTCCTGGAGGCGATGACGCCGGCCGAGCGCGTGGCCTTCGTGCTCCACGACGTCTTCCGCTATCCCTTCGACGAGGTCGCCGACATCGTCGGGCGCAGTTCCGCCGCCTGCCGTCAGCTCGCGTCCTCGGCCCGCCGCCGGGTCCGCGACGCGCGGTCCTCGGCGGGCACCGTGCCGACGGGCGGGCGCGCCCGTGTCGTGAGGGAGTTCAAGGAGGCCTGGGAGGCCGCCGACATCCAGGCCCTGGTCGCCCTGCTCGACCCGGGCGCGACGGCGGTCGGCGACGGCGGCGGGCTCGTCTCGGCCGTCACGCGGCCGATCGAGGGAGCCGAGCGCGTGGCGCGCTTCTTCGCCGAGCGGACGCTGCCGGGCCGCCTGTCGGTCGAGGAGACCCTCGTCAACGGGCAGCCCGGCCTCGTCGCCGCCCTGGACGGCGCGGTCGTGGCGGTGTACGCCTTCGACGTCGTGGACGCGCGGATCCACCGCATCTGGGCGGTGCTCAACCCGGAGAAGCTGCGCCCCTGGACCGAGCAGCGTCCCTGAACGGGGCGGCCCTGACCCCGCCCCGCCCCCTTTCCCTCGCTCCCCGTCGCCCCGCCCCGGTCAGTACGACTTGGGCAGGCCGAGGGTCTGGTGGGACACGAAGTTGAGGATCATCTCGCGGCTCACCGGCGCGATCCTGGCCACCCGGGCGGCCGTGATCAGGCGGGCGAGGCCGAACTCGCGGGTCAGGCCGTTGCCGCCGAGGGTGTGGACGGCGGTGTCGACGGCCTTCACGCAGGCCTCGGCGGCGGCGTACTTCGCCATGTTCGCGGCCTCGCCCGCGCCCGCGTCGTCGCCCGCGTCGTACAGGGCGGCGGCCTTCCGCATCATCAGACGGGCCAGTTCGAGCTCGATGTGGGCCTGGGCCAGCGGGTGGGCGATGGCCTGGTGGGCGCCGATCGGGGCCTTCCAGACCTGGCGCTCCTTCGCGTACGTCACGGCCCGGGCGAGGGCGTGGCGGCCCATGCCGATCGCGAAGGCGGCCGTCATGATCCGCTCGGGGTTCAGGCCCGCGAAGAGCTGGAGGAGTCCGGCGTCCTCGTCGCCGACGAGCGCGTCGGCCGGCAGGTGGACGTCGTCGAGGGTGAGCTCGAACTGCTTCTCGTCGGCGTCGAGTTCCATCTCGATGTGCCGGCGGCCGAAGCCGGGGGTGTCGCGCGGCACGATGAAGAGGCAGGCCTTGAGGTTGCCGGTGCGGGCGTCGGAGGTGCGGCCGACGATCAGGGTCGCGTCGGCGATGTCGACGCCGGACACGAAGACCTTGCGGCCGTTGAGCACCCAGCCGTCCTCGGTACGGGTGGCCGTGGTGGTGATGCGGTGCGAGTTCGAGCCGGCGTCGGGCTCGGTGATGCCGAAGGCCATCGTGCGCGTGCCGTCGGCGAGGCCCGGCAGCCAGGTCCGCTTCTGCTCCTCGGTGCCGAAGCGGGAGATCACCGTGCCGCAGATCGCGGGCGAGACGACCATCATGAGGAGCGGGGCGCCGGCCGCGCCGGTCTCCTCCAGGACGATGGACAGCTCGGTGATGCCGCCGCCCCCTCCGCCGTACTCCTCGGGCAGGTTCACGCCCAGGTAGCCGAGCTTGCCGGCCTCCGCCCAGAGGGCGGCCCGGTCGAAGCCGGGGCCGTGGCGGTGGCCGAGGGCGGAGACGGCGGCGCGGAGGGCGGTGTGTTCCGCCGACTCGACGATGCTGGTGCTCATGCGGACGGGTCCTCCTGTGCTTCGGTCGATACGACGGCGAGCAGGGCGCCGACCTCGACCTGGTGGCCGGGGGCGGCGTGGAGCGCGGTGAGCGTGCCGGAGGCGGGAGCGGTGACGCGGTGCTCCATCTTCATGGCCTCCAGCCAGAGGAGCGGCTGCCCGGCCTCGACGCGGTCGCCGACGGCCAGGCCCTCGGCGATCCGGACGACGGTGCCGGGCATGGGGGCGAGCAGGGAGCCGGGGGCCCGGCTCTCGGCGGGGTCGGTGAAGCGGGGGCGGGGAACGAGCCGGTGCGGGCCGACGTGGACCACCCCGTCGGGGTCGCGGGCGACTTCGAAGTCCCGTACGACGCCCGCGACTTCGAGACGCACCCGGTCCGGTGTCGCGGACACGGCGGTGACGCCCTCGGGGGCGGTGACCTCGTGGCCGCCGGTACGGGTCGGGCGGTAGCGCACCTCGTACGCCGCGCCCCGGGCCTCGTACGTCCTCGTCTCGTCCTGCGCGCGGACGTTGCGCCAGCCGCCGCCGAACCGGCCCGCGCGGGCGGCGGCCTCGGCGAGCGCCGCGGCCACGGCGGCGTGCTCCGCGCCGGGGCGCGGGGCGGTGAGGGCGGCCAGGTGGCGGGCGTAGAAGCCGGTGCCGAGGCGCTCGGGGTCGGCGACGTCGGGGTGCCGGAGGGAGGCGACGAGCAGGTCCCGGTTGGTGACGGGGCCGTGCAGCACGGTCCGTTCCAGGGTGTGGGCGAGCTTGCGGAGGGCCGCCGCCCGGGTGGGGGCGTGGACGATCACCTTGGCGAGCATCGGGTCGTAGTGGACGCCGATCGGGTCCCCGGAGGCGTAGCCGGTGTCCACCCGCACCCCGCCGCCCGGAACCCCGCCTCCGCCCGGAACCCCGCCGCCGGCCGGCGCCCCGCCGCCCGCCGCCCTTTCCCCCGGCACCTCGAAGCGGTGCAGGACGCCGGTCTGGGGGGCCCAGGCAGCCGCCGGGTCCTCGGCGTAGAGCCGGGCCTCGACGGCGTGGCCTCGCGGGGCCGGCGGCTCGGCGGGCAGCGGGCCGCCTTCGGCGACGGCGATCTGGAGGGCGACGAGGTCGACCCCGTACACCTCCTCGGTGACCGGGTGCTCGACCTGGAGGCGGGTGTTCATCTCCAGGAAGTGCGCCCGGCCGTCGGCGACCAGGAACTCGACGGTGCCGGCGCCGACGTAGCCGACGGCCTTCGCGGCGGCGGCCGAGCGCGCGTACAGCTCGTCGACGAGCGCGGCGGGCAGACCGGGGGCCGGGGCCTCCTCGATCACCTTCTGGTGGCGGCGCTGGAGGGAGCAGTCGCGGGTGCCGAGGGTCCAGACGGTGCCGTGGGCGTCGGCGAGGACCTGCACCTCGACGTGCCGGCCGTCCTCGACGTACGGTTCGACGAACACCTCGCCGTCCCCGAAGGCGCTCGCCGCCTCGGCGGACGCGGCCCGCAACTCCGGCTCCAGGTCCGCCAGTTCGCGGACGATCCGCATGCCCCGGCCGCCGCCGCCCGCCGCCGCCTTGACCAGGACGGGCAGGTCGGCCTCGGTCACGTCGGTGAGGGGCGCGATGCCGAGGAGTTCCTTGGCGCGGGTCTTGGAGGCCATCGCCTCGATGGCCTCGGGCGGCGGCCCGATCCACACCAGGCCGGCCTCGGTCACGGCCCGCGCGAAGGCGGCGTTCTCGGAGAGGAAGCCGTAGCCGGGGTGCACGGCGTCGGCGCCGGCCGCGAGCGCGGCGGCCACCACCAGGTCGGCGCGCAGATACGTCTCCGCGGGCGCGGCGCCGGGCAGCCGCACCGCCGCGTCGGCCTCGCGGACGTGCAGCGCGCCGGCGTCGGCGTCGGAGTACACGGCGACGGTGGAGATGCCCAGGGCGCGGCAGGTGCGGAAGACGCGGCAGGCGATCTCGCCGCGGTTGGCGACCAGGACGGAGGAGATCGGTCCGGTGGGCATCGGTCCCGTGGGCATCGGTCCCGTGGACATCGGTCCCGTGGACATCGGTCCCGTGGAGTGCGGTCCGGTCGTCGGCGCGGGCGCCGGCCCGGCCGTCGTCTCGGCCGTCGGCTCGGTTGTCGGATCGGTCATCAGCGCAGGCCTCACATTCGGAAGACGCCGAAGCCGCCGCGCGCGCCCTCGACCGGTGCCGTGTGGATCGCGGAGAGGCACAGTCCGAGGACCGTGCGCGTGTCGCGCGGGTCGATGACCCCGTCGTCGTAGAGCCGCCCCGAGAGGAACATCGGCAGCGACTCGCTCTCGATCTGCGCCTCGACAAGGGCGCGCAGGCCCGCGTCCGCCTCCTCGTCGTACGGCTGTCCCTTCGCGGCGGCGCTGGCCCGCGCGACGATGGACAGGACGCCGGCGAGCTGCTGCGGGCCCATGACGGCCGACTTGGCGCTGGGCCAGGCGAAGAGGAAGCGCGGGTCGTAGGCGCGGCCGCACATGCCGTAGTGCCCGGCGCCGTAGGAGGCGCCCATGAGGACGGACAGGTGGGGGACCTTCGAGTTCGACACCGCGTTGATCATCATCGCGCCGTGCTTGATGATGCCGCCCTGCTCGTACTCCTTGCCGACCATGTAGCCGGTGGTGTTGTGCAGGAAGAGCAGCGGGACGTCGCGCTGGTTGGCCAGCTGGATGAACTGGGCGGCCTTCTGCGACTCGGCGGAGAACAGCACGCCCTGCGCGTTGGCGAGGATGCCCACCGGGTAGCCGTGCAGCCGGGCCCAGCCGGTCACCAGGCTCGTCCCGTAGAGCGGCTTGAACTCGTCGAAGTCGCTGCCGTCGACGATCCGGGCGATCACCTCGCGCGGGTCGAAGGGGGTCTTCAGTTCACCGGGCACGATCCCGAGCAGGTCCTCGGGGTCGTACTTCGGCGGCTCGACGGCGAGCGGGTCGGGATCGGGGTGCGCCTTGCGGTGGTTGAGGCGGGCGACGATCCGGCGGGCCTGGCGCAGCGCGTCGGGTTCGTCGAGGGCGTAGTGGTCGGCGAGGCCGCTGGTGCGGGCGTGCATCTCGGCGCCGCCGAGGGACTCGTCGTCGCTCTCCTCGCCGGTGGCCATCTTGACCAGCGGCGGGCCGCCGAGGAAGACCTTCGAACGCTCCTTGATCATCACGGTGTGGTCGGACATGCCGGGAACGTAGGCGCCGCCGGCGGTCGAGTTGCCGAAGACCACGGCGATGGTGGGGATGCCGGCGGCGGAGAGCCGGGTGAGGTCGCGGAAGAGCGCCCCGCCGGGGATGAAGATCTCCTTCTGCGAGGGCAGGTCGGCGCCGCCGGACTCGACGAGCGAGATCACGGGGAGGCGGTTGGCGAAGGCGATCTCGTTGGCCCGCAGCGCCTTCTTCAGGGTCCACGGGTTGGAGGCGCCGCCGCGCACGGTGGGGTCGTTGGCGGTGATCAGGCACTCGACGCCCTCGACCACCCCGATGCCGGTGACCAGGGACGCCCCTACGGGATAGTCGCTGCCCCAGGCGGCGAGCGGGGACAGCTCCAGGAAGGGCGAGTCGGGGTCGACCAGGAGCTCGATCCGCTCGCGGGCGAGGAGCTTGCCGCGCCGCCGGTGGCGTTCGGTGTACTTCTCGCCGCCGCCCGCGAGCGCCTTGGCGTGCTCGGCGTCGAGGGCGGCGAGTTTGTCGAGCATGGCGGCGCGGTGCGCCGCGTGGTCCGGTCCGCCGGTGTCGAGGGCGGAGGCGAGGACGGTCACGGGGCTTCCTCCAGGAGGGCGGCCGGGATGTCGAGGTGACGGGAGCGGAGCCATTCGCCGAGGGCCTTGGCCTGCGGGTCGAACCGGGCCTGGGAGGCGACGCCGGCGCCGAGGATGCCGGCGATCGTGAAGTTGAGCGCGCGCAGCCGGGGCAGGACGTGCCGGGTGACGGCCAACCCGGCGGTTTCCGGCAGGAGTTCCTTCAGCCGCTCGACGGTGAGGGTGTGCGCGAGCCAGCGCCACTCGGCCTCGGTGCGCACCCACACGCCGACGTTGGCGTCGCCGCCCTTGTCGCCGCTGCGGGCCCCGGCGATCCGGCCGAGGGGCGCCCTGCGGGTGGGGGCGTGCCGGGGCGGCGGTTCGGGCAGCGGCGGCTCCGGTACGGGGGCGAGGTCGGCGGTCCTCGGCGGTACGGGGATCTCCCTGCGGGTCCCGTCGGGCAGCACCGCCGTGTGCGGGACCTCCCCGACGGGGACGGAGGTGCTCGCGAAGACCCCGTAGGGGGCGCCCTTGCCGGGCGGGGCGGTGACGTGGAAGCCGGGGTAGCTGGCGAGGGCGAGTTCGATCGCGGCCCCCGTCAGGGCGCGGCCGACCTTCTCGGGGTCGGGGTCGCGGACGACGAGCCGGAGCAGGGCGCTGGCCGTCTCCTCGGTGGCGGCGTCGGGGTGGTCGGTGCGGGCGAGGTCCCAGCGGATCTCGGCGGGCGGGTGCTTCGCGAGGGCGTCGTGGAGCTGCTCGCGCACGAGCGCGGCCTTCGCCTCGACGTCGAGGCCGGTGAGGACGAAGACGACCTCGTTGCGGAAGCCGCCGAGCCGGTTGAGCCCGACCTTGAGGGTGGGCGGCGGCGCCTCGCCCCGTACGCCGTCGATCCTGACCCGGTCGGGGCCGTCCTGGGTGAGCCGCACGGTGTCGAGGCGGGCGGTCACGTCGGGGCCGGGGTAGCGGGCGCCGGCCGTCTCGTAGAGCAACTGGGCGGTGACCGTGCCGGTGTCGACGAGGCCGCCGGTGCCGGGGTGCTTGGTGATGACCGAGCTGCCGTCGGCGTGCAGTTCGGCGACGGGGAAGCCGGGGCGGCGGAAGAGGCGGGGGTCGTGGGCGGTGAAGAAGGCGTAGTTGCCGCCGGTGGCCTGGGTGCCGCACTCCAGGACGTGCCCGGCGACGACCGCGCCCGCCAGTTCGTCGTACGCCTCCGGGCCCCAGCCGAAGTGCCACTGGGCGGGGCCGGTGACGAGGGCCGCGTCGGTGACCCGGCCGGTGACGACGACGTCGGCCCCGGCGGCCAGGCACGCGGCGATGCCGGCGCCGCCGAGGTAGGCGTTCGCGGCGAGGGCGCCGTCCCGGGCGGGCAGCCGGTCGCCCTCGACGTGTGCGATCCGGACCGGCAGGCCGAGCCGGCCGGCGAGGGCGCGCAGGGCGTCGGCGAGCCCGGCGGGGTTGAGGCCGCCCGCGTTGGCGACGATCCTCACCCCGCGTTCGTGGGCGAGCCCGAGGCCCTCCTCCATCTGGCGCAGGAAGGTCTTCGCGTACCCGGCGGACGGGTCCTTCAGCCGGTCGCGGCCGAGGATGAGCAGGGTGAGTTCGGCGAGGTAGTCGCCGGTGAGGACGTCGAGTTCGCCGCCGGTGAGCATCTCCTTCACCGCGTCGAAGCGGTCGCCGTAGAAGCCGGAGGCGTTGCCGATCCGCAGGACGTCCTTCACGCGGCCCCCTCCCCCGTGGCGGCCCGGCCGGTGCCCGCCGGGCCCGCGAAGGCCTGGGCGATGGTCAGCCAGTGGGCGGCGTCCGTGCCCTCGGCGACCAGGGCGGTGTCGTCGCGGTGCACGCGCTGGGTGACGAGCAGACAGAAGTCGAGGGCGGGGCCGGTGATCCGCTGCGGTGCGTCCTCGGGCCCGTAGACCCACGACTCCCCGCCGGGGGCGGTGAGTTCGACCCGGAAGGGTTCGGCGGGCGGGGTGAGGCCGCGCACGAGGTAGGCGTAGTCCCGGGCCCGCAGCCCGATCCAGGCCACGTGCCGCAGCCGCGCGGTCGGCTCGCGTACGGCTCCGAGGGCGTCGGCCACGTCCTGGCCGTGCGCCCAGGTCTCCATCAGCCGGGCGGTGGCGAGCGAGGCGGCGCTCATCGCCGGCCCGTACCAGGGGAACCGCGTCCCGGGCGGCGCGTCGGCCAGGACCCGGTGCAGGCGCTCGCGGCCCGCCCGCCAGCCGGCGAGCAGTTCGGCGGGCGGCAGCTTCGCGCCCTCCTCCGCGCCCTCGTCGACGAAGCGCTCGGGCGCGGCGAGTGCCTTCGCGGTCTCGGCGGCGAAGGCATCGGGGTCGGTCGCGGCGAGCAGCGCGGCGGCGTCGGTCCAGGCCAGGTGGGCGATCTGGTGGGCGACCGTCCAGCCCGCGGCGGGGGTGGGAAGCGCCCACTGCTCCTCGGTCAACCCGGCGACCAGGGCGTCGACTTCGGCACTCTCGGCACGCAGGTCGGCGAGGACCTCGGCGGGGTCGGACACGGTGCGCTCCCCTCGGGGACGGGCGGGTCACGGACGTGCGTGAGGAGCATGGCAGCCGGGCCAGAAACAATCAAGCGTGCTTGCTTTAGTTTTTCGGGCGCCCGGGGCGCGGAGGTGCGGCCGGATCCGGGCACGCGAAAGGGCCGGGGCTGCGGCCCCCGGCCCTTCCCGCGCGCCCCTGGGGGCGGCCCCTACTGACCGACGCGCCCGTCGACGCACTCGCGCAGCAGGTCGGCGTGCCCGCAGTGGCGGGCGTACTCGTCGATGCGGTGCACGAGCAGCTCGCGGATCGCGATCTCGTCGGGGCCGACCCGCTCGCCCAGGTCGGCGTACGCGGCGAGCGCGGCGTCCGTCTCCGCCTGTTCGCGCTCCAGGTCGCGGAAGGCCCCCGCGACCACCTCGGGGTCGGCGACGGCGCCGTGGAAGTCGGCGTCCCGCGCCCCGTACAGCTTCGGCCGCCGGTGCTCCGGGCCGAGCCAGCCGCGCCAGTCCCGCTCGACCTCGGCGAGGTGCCGCACCAGACCGAGCAGCGACATGGTGGACGGCGGCACGGAGCGGCGGGCGAGCTGCTCGGCGTCCAGGCCCTCGCACTTCATGCGCAGGGTGAGGCGGTAGTCGCGGAGGAAGTCCTGCAGGGTGGCGAGCTCGCCGTCGGGGCCGGGGCCCTGCTTGTTGCGGGGGTCGTCGTCGGGGTCGGCCCACATGTCGGGGTAGACGGTCGCGGTGGTCCACCGCTCGGGGATCTCGGGGCCGTCGGGGGTGCCGAGTCCGTCGAGGCCCTCGGGGGTGCCGCTGGGTTCGTATGCGTGTCCGGTCACCCCCGCATCGTGGTGCGCGAAGGGGTGCGCCCGCCACCGAGTTGTTCACGGTGACGGGCGCGGGGCGCGGGGCCGGTCCAGGCGGGCGCGGTCAGGCGGTGGCGCGGCGGGGCCGGGCGACCAGTTCGCCGCCGCAGTTGGGGCACACGTCGTGCATCGCGTCCGCGCACGGGACGCAGAAGGTGCACTCGTACGAGCAGATCCGGGCGGGATCGTCGAGGGCGAAGGTGGTCGTCTCGCAGCGTTCGCAACGCTCGCGCATCTCAAGGGCCATGGCGCCATCCTGGCCCATGGCCGGACGCGGGCGGTCGGGCGGGGGTCAGGAGGCGGCGCGGGCGCCGACCTGGGTGCGGACGGCGCCCATGCTGGCCGCGATGACGAGGGCGATGGCGAGCGCGTCGGTCAGGCCGAGGGACTGGTGCAGGACGAGGAAGCCGGCGGTGGCGGCGATGGCCGGTTCCAGGCTCATCAGGATGGCGAAGGTGGGCGCGGGAAGGCGGCGCAGGGCGAGGAGTTCGAGGGTGTAGGGCAGCACGGAGGACATCAGGGCGACCGCGAGGCCGAGGCCGATGGTCGAGGGCACGAGCAGCCGGTCGCCCGCCGAGACGATGCCGAACGGCAGGCTGATGACCGCGCCCACGGCCATCGCGAGGGCCAGCCCGTCGGCCTGCGGGAAGCGGCGGCCGGTGCGGGCGCTGAAGACGATGTAGGTGGCCCACATGGCGCCGGCGGCGAGTGCGAAGGCCGCGCCGAGCGGGTCGAGCCGGCCGAGGCCGCCGCTGCCGAGGCCGCTGAGCAGGAAGACGCCGCCGAGCGCGAGTCCGGCCCACAGCAGGTTCACCAGGCGCCGGGAGGCGAGGACGGAGAGCGCGAGCGGGCCGAGCACTTCGAGGGTGACGGCGGCGCCGAGCGGGATCCGGGCGACGGAGAGGTAGAAGAGGATGTTCATGCCGGACATGGCGGCGCCGAAGGCGAGCACGGTGCCCCAGTCGGCGCGGCCGTAGCCGCGCACCTTGGGCCGGCAGGCGATCAGGAGCACGGCGGCGGCCAGGATGAGCCGCAGGGTGACCACGCCGAGGGCGCCGGCCCGGGGCATGAGCAGCACGGCGACGGCGGAGCCGAACTGTACGGAGAGCCCGCCGGCGACGACGAGCGCGACCGGCCCGAGGCGGCGCGCGGACCGCCCGGCACCGGCACCGGCGACGGGGACGGCCGAGGAAGCGGGGGCGGGGGGTGCCGCCGGGGTGGCGGCGATGTCCTTGACCGGGCTGTCCACCGGCGTACTCCTTGCCTTGCTGTCTGCGGGGGCCCGCACCAGGATGAGTCCATAGTGATGCACTGCGTGGTTCAGAGTAATGGACTGACGGGGTGGGCCCGGAAGCCGGTCCCCTCGATGCGGAACCCGGCCTCTCGGTACGAAAGCCTCCGCTTTCACGCTACGAGCCTCCGCGCGGTACCGGAAATGCCGATTGCGCTGCGGTTATGCTCCGCACGCATGAGCCGTACGCACATCGAGCTCCGCCATCTGCGCTGCTTCCTCGCCATCGCCGAGGAGGGCAACCTGACCCGGGCCGCCGCCCGGCTGCACCTGACCCAGCCCGCCGTCTCCCGCACCCTCGCGGCCCTGGAGAAGCACCTCGGCGTCCGGCTCGTGGAGCGCTCGACCCACCACCTGGCCCTCACGGCGGACGGGCGGGACTTCCGCGAGCGGGCCGCGGCGGCGGTCGCCGCGTTCGACGCGGCCGTGGCCCCGGACCGCCCGCCGCACCGCCCGCTCCGGCTCGGCCACGCCTGGTCGGCCTTCGGCCCGTACACCACTCCCCTGCTGCGCCGCTGGCAGCGCGAACACCCCGAGACCCCGCTCGAACTCCGGCGGATCGACGACCGCACCGCCGGGCTGCTGCGCGGCGAGGTCGACGCGGCGCTGCTGCGCGGTCCGGTCGACGTGCCGGGCCTGGCGACGGAGGAGCTGCTGCGCGAGCCCCGGGTGGCGGCGCTTCCCGCGGACGGCGAGCTCGCCGCGCGGACCGAGCTGACGCTCGCGGACCTGGCGGACCGGACCGCCGTCCTCAACACCGTCTCGGGCACCACCACGCTCGACCTGTGGCCCGCGGACCGCCGGCCCCGCGCGACCCTCACCGTCGCCAACACCGACGACTGGCTCGCGGCCATCGCGGCGGGCCACGGCATCGGCGTCTCCTCCGCCTCGACCGCGGCGCTCCACCCGCACCCGGGCGTCGCCTACCGCCCGCTGTCCGACGCCCCGCCCCTGCCCGTCCTGCTCACCTGGCGCCCCTCGGCCCCGCACCCGGCGACCCCGGCCCTGCTCGCCCTCGCGCGCGAGATCGCGCACGCCCCGGAGCCCCCCGGGGAAGGGCGCGGGGAGGGACGCGGGAAGGGGTGACCGTCGGCGCCCTTCCGTACGCTGGGGGGCGAGACGGAGGAGGTCGGCATGGCGGAGACCGGCGCGCGGGGGACCGGCGTGACGCTGGACGAGGTGCGGGCCGAGCTGGCCGCCCTGGAGGACCCCAGAGCGCGGGCCGTGAACGAGCGGCACGGCGACGACCACGGGGTGAACCTCGGCAAGCTGCGCGCGCTGGCGAAGCGCCTGAAGACCCAGCAGGAGCTGGCGCGCGAGCTGTGGGCCACGGACGACACCGCCGCGCGGCTGCTCGCGCTGCTGATCTGCCGGCCGAAGGACTTCGGCCGGGACGAGCTGGACGCGATGCTGCGCTCGGCGCGGACGCCGAAGGTGCGGGACTGGCTCGTCGGGTACGTGGTGAAGAAGAGCCCGCACGCCGAGGAGCTGCGGGTGGCGTGGACGGCCGACCCGGACCCGGCGGTGGCGAGCGCCGGCTGGGCGCTGACCGCCGACCGGGTGGTGCGCCGGCCGGCCGGGCTCGACCTGCCGGGGCTGCTCGACGTCATCGAGGCGGAGATGAAGGACGCCCCGGACCGCCTGCAGTGGGCCATGAACACCTGTCTCGCGCAGATCGGCATCGAGCACCCCGGGCTGCGGGACCGGGCCGTCGGGATCGGCGAGCGGCTCGGGGTGCTCAGGGACTATCCGACCTCGCCCGGCTGCACCTCCCCCTACGCGCCGGTGTGGATCGGCGAGATGGTGCGCCGCAAGGAGGCCGGGGCGGCCGCGTCCGCCTGACCCCCGGCCGCCCGGCCCCGCGCCGCCCCCGCGCGCCTCACTCGGCCTCGCGGGGCGGTGTCTCCGGCGGCCGGACGTGCAGGATGTCCCGGGCCTGCTCGGCCGCGCGCGTGATGCTCTCCGAGATGAAGTCGAGGAAGCGCGCGACGTTCTCCAGGCGCACGGCGGCCGGGGTGCCGGCCCCGAGGACGCCGACGCCCCGCCGCGCGGTCTCGGCGAGCCGGGTGTTGGCGCGGGCGCTGGCGAGGGTCGACTCGTACCAGACGTCGGCATCCACGAAGTAGCGGTCGCGGCGCCGTTCGTCGCGCTCGCGCCGCACGAGCCCCTGCTCCTCCAGGAAGGCGACGGCCTTGGAGACGGAGGCCGGGCTGACCCCGAGGTGCCGGACGAGTTCGGCGGCGGTGACGCCCTCCGCGTCACTGAGCAGCAGCTGGCCCAGCACCTGGGCCGACATCCGGTTCATGCCGGAGGACATCAGGACGCCGGTGAAGGCCTCCTCGTACGCGCGCACCTCCGTCGCGTCGCGGCCGTACGGCTGCTCGGGCACGGCCCCGGCGTCGCCGGGCGCGGCCGGGCGGTGGCGCCGCTGGGCGCGCAGGCCGGTGGCGCGCTGGGCGCGGTCGGCGCGGTAGCCGGTGGGGCCGCCGTTGCGCATGACCTCGCGGGTGACGGTCGAGGTGGGGCGGTCGAGACGCCGGGCGATCTCCGCGTAGGCGAGGCCGTCGGCGAGGCCCTGGGCGATCTGCTGGCGTTCCTGCGGGGTGAGCCTGCCGCCGGGCATCGCGGTCTCCTTCGTGCTGCGGGCGCCCGCGCCTCCGCCGGGCGCGTGGTGGGCCCAGCTTAGCGTTCGCCCTCATCCCATTGCAACGCAGCTCACCCCTGACGTTGCATTAGACGCCATCCTCGTTGCAATGATTTCACCGCACTGGCCTGCAATAACGGAATTCTTACGGGACCAGCTTGTTGCCAGACCTGTGAACGCAACGTAGCTTTTTCCATGTCGGAAACACCCACGACAGCCCGGGCGCAGACCCGGGACAGACCCGGGACCCACCCGGACACCAAGGAGCCCACCATGCAGAAGTTCGCCGCCACCGCCGCCCTGTCCGTCCTCCTCGACGTCCCCGCCGGGCACGTCCGCCTCATCGCCGCCGACCGCGCCGACGCCACCGTCGAGGTGCTCCCCGCGAACGCCGGCAAGAGCCGCGACGTGAAGGCCGCCGAGCAGACCGAGATCGCCTTCGCGGACGACGTCCTGCGGATCGCCGCCCCCAAGGGCAACCAGGCCTTCGGCCCGTCCGGCGCGGTCGAGATCACGGTCCAGCTGCCGGCCGGCTCCCGCGTCGACGCCCGGGGCGCCGCCCTCGACCTGCGCGGTGTCGGGCGCCTCGGCGAGGTCGTGTGCGAGGCCGCCGAGGGCCCGGTCAAGCTCGACGAGGCCGCGAGCGCGCGGATCACCCTCCAGGCCGGTGACGTCACCGTCGGACGCCTCGGCGGCCCCGCCGAGATCAGCGCCCAGAAGGGCGACCTGCGGATCGACGAGGCCGTCCGCGGCACCGTCGCGCTGAACACCACCGCGGGCGACATCACGATCGGCGCCGCCCGCGGCGTCTCCGCCGCCCTGGACGCCGGCACCACCTACGGCCGGATCCACAACTCCCTGAAGAACGACGCCGGCGCCGACTCCGCGCTGACCGTCCGCGCCACCACGGCCCACGGCGACGTCACCGCCCGCAGCCTGTAACCCGCGGCGCCCCCGGGATGCCCGCGAGCACGGGCCCTCACCGGTCCAGCTCCTCCGCGAGCAGCTCCGCCAGATGGCGCACGTGGTACTCCGGTACCAGGTGCGCCATCTGCGTACGGCAGGAGAAACCGTCCGCCAGGACCGCCGCGCCCTCCGGCGCCGACCGCAGCGCCGGCAGCAGCCGGTCCTCGGCGCAGGCCACCGACACCTCGTAGTGCCCGGGCTCGAAGCCGAAGTTGCCGGCGAGCCCGCAGCAGCCGCCCACCAGCTCCCCGGTGAGACCGGCCCGCTCCCTCAGCCGCCGGTCGGCCGCGTCACCCAGGACCGCGTGCTGGTGGCAGTGGGTCTGGCCGGTGACCGGGCGGTCCGCCCGGGGCGGGTCCCAGTCCGGGGCCAGCTCCTCCAGGGCCTCCGCGAAGGTCCGTACGGAGCGGGCGAGCCGCGCGGCCCGCGGGTCGTCCGGCAGCAGCTCGGACAGGTCGGTGCGCAGCGCCGCCGCGCAGGACGGCTCCAGGACCACCACCGGCAGCGCCTCCGGAGCCCCGGCCATCACGTCCAGGGTGCGCCGCATCACCCGGCGCGCCGCGCCGAGCCGGCCGGTCGAGACATAGGTCAGTCCGCAGCACACCCGGCCCGGCGGCAGCGCCACGCCGAGGCCGGCCGCCTCCAGGACCCGGACGGCGGCGGCCCCGACCTGCGGGGCGAGGTGGTCGGTGAAGGTGTCCGGCCACAGGGTGAGCGCCGGCGGGCGGTCCGAGGCGCGCTCGCCGAACCAGGCCACGAACGAGCGCTCGGCGACCCGCGGCAGCTCCCGCTCCGGGGTCAGCCCCGCGAGCCGGGCCGCGAACGGCAACCGGCGCGCCGTGTCGAGCCCCGCCCCGAACCGGTCGAGCAGCCGCGGCAGCCCGCCCAGCGTCCAGTGCGCGCGCGGCCGGCGCCACGGGCGGCCCGCGTAATGCCCTTCCAGGAAGCGGGACTTGTAGGCGGCCATGTCGACGCCGACCGGGCAGTCGCTGCGGCAGCCCTTGCAGGACAGGCACAGGTCGAGCGCCTCGCGCACCTCCGCCGAGCGCAGCCCGTCCGTGATCACCTCGCCGAGCGCCATCTCGTGCAGCAGCCGGGCCCGGCCGCGGGTGGAGTGCTCCTCCTCGCCGGTCGCCCGGTACGAGGGGCACATCACGTCCGCCCCCGGGGCCGGGCCCGCCACCCGGCACTTGGCGACGCCGACGCACCGCGCCGCCTCCCGCCCGAGGCCGGCGGCCGGGCCCAGCAGGGGAAGGTTCTCGAAGCGCAGCCCGGAGTCGAGCGGCTCGGGGCGCACCAGCATCCCGGGGTTGAGGCCGCCGTCCGGGTCCCACAGGTCCTTGACCTCGCCGAACAGGGCGACCAGCCGCTCCCCGTACATGCGCGGCAGCAGCTCGGCCCGCGCCTTGCCGTCGCCGTGCTCGCCGGAGAGCGAGCCGCCGTGGGCGACCACGAGGTCGGCGACCGCCTCCGAGAACTCCCGGAAGCGGGCGGTGCCTTCGCGCGTCCACAGGTCGAAGTCGACCCTCACGTGCACACAGCCGTCGCCGAAGTGCCCGTACGGGATGCCCCGGAGGCCGAATCCGGCCAGCAGGGCGCGGAAGTCCCGCAGATAGGCGCCGAGCCGGGCCGGCGGCACCGCGCAGTCCTCCCAGCCCGGCCAGGCGTCGCCGCCGCCGGGCAGCCGGGTCGCCGTGCCGGCCGCGTCCTCGCGGATCCGCCACAGCGCCCGCTGCCCGGCCGGGTCCGCCACCACGAGCGCGTCGACGGCGTCCGCCGCCCGCACCAGCGCCTCCGCCGCGCCCGCCCCGTCCGCCTCGCAGAACAGCCACGCCCCGCCGCGCGGCAGCCCCCCGGCCGCCGCGCCCGCGCCCCGTACGAGATCGGCGGCCATGCCCTCGACGGTCAGCGGCCGGTACGGGAGCAGGCCGGCCGCCGCGTCGGCCGCGGCGGTCTCGTCCGCGTACCCGAGCACGACGAGCACCGGCTCGGCGGGCAGCGGCACGAGCCGCAGCTCGGCCTCCGTGACGATGCCGAGGGTGCCCTCGCTGCCGCAGAAGGAGCGGGCCACGTCCACCCCGCGCTCCGGCAGCAGCGCGTCCAGGGCGTAGCCGGAGATGCGGCGCGGCAGTCCCGCCGGGTAGCCGGTGCGCAGCTCGGCGAGGTGCCGGCCGACCAGCTCGGTCAGTCCGGCGGGCGCGCCCCTCCCCTCCGGGCCGGGGCGGAGCCGCCGCCCGTCGTAGGTGAGGACGTCGAGGGAGCGCACGTTGTCGGCGGTGGTGCCCCAGGCGACGGAGTGCGCGCCGCACGCGTTGTTGCCGATCATGCCGCCGAGGGTGCAGCGGGCGTGGGTGGACGGGTCGGGGCCGAAGGTCAGGCCGTGGGGGCGGGCGGCGGCCCGCAGCCGGTCCAGGACGAGCCCGGGCCGCACGACGGCGGTCCGCGCCTCCGGGTCGAGCGAGACCAGCGCGTCCAGGTGGCGGGTCAGGTCGAGCACGACACCCGTTCCGGTGGACTGTCCGCCGATCGAGGTGCCGCCGCCGCGGGCGACCACGGGCACGCCGTGCTCGCGGCACACGGCCAGCGCGGCGGCCACGTCGTCGGCGTCGCGCGGGGCGACGACGCCGAGCGGGACGCGCCGGTAGTTGGAGGCGTCCATGGTGGTCAGCGCGCGGGCGGTGACGGAGAAGTCCACGTCACCGGCGACGGCCGCGCGCAGCGCCGCCGCCAGCTCCCCGGCCGCGCCCCGCGCCCCGTCGCTCGCGCGCCGCGCCGCACCCGGTGCCGTGCCCCGCCCCGTGCCCCGTCCCGCGTCACTGTGTGCTTCGTGTGATCCCACGACTACCCAGTGTCTCAGCCTTCGTCTCATCCGGCGGACAAGCGTCTTCCCCGGCCGCCACGACCCGATACGCTCCGCCTCGTGGCCGATATCCAGATTCCCGCTGACATGAAGCCCGCCGATGGCCGTTTCGGCGCGGGCCCCTCCAAGGTGCGTACGGAGGCGCTGGACGCCCTGGCCGCCACCGGCACCTCGCTCCTCGGTACCTCCCACCGCCAGGCTCCGGTCAAGAACCTGGTCGGCGAGGTGCGTGCCGGGATCCGTGACCTCTTCTCGCTGCCCGAGGGCTACGAGGTGATCCTGGGCAACGGCGGCTCCACCGCCTTCTGGGACATCGCGACGCACGGTCTCATCGAGAACAAGTCGCAGCACCTCACCTTCGGCGAGTTCTCCTCGAAGTTCGCGAAGGCCGCGAAGCTGGCCCCGTGGCTGGCCGAGCCGACCGTGATCTCCTCCGACCCGGGCACCCACCCGGAGGCGGTGGCCGAGGCCGGCGTCGACGTCTACGCCTTCACCCACAACGAGACCTCCACCGGTGTCGCCGCCCCGCTGAAGCGGGTCGAGGGCGCCGACGAGGGTGCGCTCGTGCTCGTGGACGCGACCTCGGGCGCCGGCGGCCTGCCGGTCGACATCGCCGAGACCGACGTCTACTACTTCGCCCCGCAGAAGTCCTTCGCCGCCGACGGCGGCCTGTGGCTCGCGGCCTTCTCGCCGGCCGCCCTGGAGCGCGCCGCCCGCGTCCACGCGTCCGGCCGGCACGTCCCGGAGTTCTTCAGCCTGCCGACGGCGATCGACAACTCGCTGAAGAACCAGACGTACAACACCCCCGCGCTCGCGACCCTCTTCCTGCTCAACGAGCAGCTGAAGTGGATCAACGGCCAGGGCGGTCTCGACTGGGCCGTGGCCCGGACGAAGGAGTCCTCGGACGCGCTGTACGGCTGGGCCGAGGAGTCCAAGTACGCGACCCCGTTCGTCACGGACCCGGCGAAGCGCTCGCAGGTCATCGGCACGATCGACTTCGCGGAGGAGATCGACGCGGCCGCGGTCGCCAAGGCGCTGCGCGCCAACGGCATCGTGGACACCGAGCCGTACCGCAAGCTGGGCCGCAACCAGCTGCGCATCGCGATGTTCCCGGCGATCGACCCGGCGGACGTGCGCGCGCTGACGGCCTGCATCGACCACGTGATCGGTCAGCTGTAACGCCCCTGCCCGTAAGGGCCGTACGAGGGCCCCGCACCGGCCGTGTCCGGTGCGGGGCCCTCGCGCGTCCGGGCCTCGCACGTCCGGGCCCGCACGTCCGGGCCCGCGTGCGTCAGCCCTTCTTGAAGAGGCGCTTGAGGCCGACGACGACGAGGGTCGCCAGGCCGAGCACGATCACGCCGACGGTGAAGTTCCCCTGCTCGCCGGGGGCGGCGGCCGACGGCGACTCGGGCGTGCCGCCCGGCGCGGCTCCGGTCGGCCTCGCCGACGGGGCCGAACCGCCCCCGGACGGACGCTCCACCCGGACGACGCGGCTGTTCCTGCCCTCCGAGCCGAAGAGGAGGGCCGAGCCGTCCGGGGTGTACGTGACCGATTCGGCCTGTCCCTGGAAGGGGGCGCCGACGGGGGTGCCGTCGTCGGCGAGGCGCCCGTCCTTCCACGCGTACTCCCGGGCCGTCAGATAGCCGCGCAGCACGAGCCGCTCGCCGTCGGGCGAGAAGGCGCCGTCGGTCACCCAGGGGACGTCCCCGATGCGCCGGAAGACGTTGGTACGGGACGGGTCGAGGCGTTCGGGGCCGGCGTAGAGGCCGCCGCCGTCCTCGTTCTTGCTGGCGATGTAGACCCGGCCGGTCTTCGGATGGACCATCAGGGCCTCGGCGTTGCGGGCCCCGTCGGCGTACTTCACGTCGAACTGGGTGGCGCGGACGGTCTGGTCGCGCAGCTCCTTCGGCTCGGGGAAGCGGTAGATCCAGACGTGGTCCCAGGAGCCGTCGAGGTTGTCCCCGATGTCCCCTACGTAGACGGCCCCGTCGGGGCCGACGGAGATCGCCTCCATGTCGCGGGGCTTGCCGACGCCCTTCATGGTGAGGGTCGCGACGGTCTTTCCCGTACGGGAGTCGATGCCGTAGATCAGGGGCGCGTCCTGGTCGTTGTGCGTCCAGTAGACGCCGGGGTGGACGCGGCTGGCGGCGAGACCGCTGGACTCGGTGATCCGGGGGTCCTCGATGACGAAGTCCCGGTCGGCCGGCTCCGCGGCGCCGGCGACGGGCCCCGCGAGGAGGACGAGGGCGGCGGCCCCGGGCAGGACGAGCAGTGATCGCATGCCCTCCAGCCTGCCATGGTGGCGGCGCGGGCCGGCTGGTGTCCGGGATCACGTCGCCGGGCGGCTGTCGCCCGCCGGGGCGTCGGTGATGATGTCGACCATGCGTTTTCTGTTCGTCGGCGACAGCATGACCATCGGACGCGCCGGCGACTTCACCTGGCGGTACCGGATGTGGCGGCACCTGGAATCGGTGCTGCCCGGGCCCGGCGCGTACGAGATCACCGGCCCGCGGACCGCGCTGTACGAGCCGGCCGACGACGCCGCGACCTCCGAGGCCTACGCCGACCCGGCCTTCCCGGCCGGCGCCCGCCGCCACCTGGCCGGCTGGGGCGAGGGCTGGCTGCACATGGCGCCGCTGATCGGGGAGACGGTGGCGCGGACCCGCGCCGACGTGCTGCTCGTCTCGCTGGGCCTGATCGACCTCGGCTTCTACACCAACAGCGAGCAGACGGCCGGGAACGTGCGCGCCTTCCTGGCCGCCGCGCGGGCCGCGAACCCGCACGTCCGGGTGGTCATGCTGCCGGTCATCCCGAACGTGCGGGCCGAGTACGACGCGCCCTTCGCCGCCGAGTGCGAGCGCTTCAACGAACTCCTCGCGAAGACGGTCGCCGACCTGGACTCGGCGGCCTCGCCGCTGCTCCTCGGGACGGTCCCGGAGTCGTACGACATCCACGCCGACACCTACGACGGCACCCACCCCGGCCCGAGCGGCGAGCACAAGCTGGCGGCGGCCTTCGCGGACGCGCTGCACCAGGCCTGGGGCGTGGGCGGACCGTACGCCGGCCAGGCCGGACAGGCCGGACAGGCCGGACAGGGCTCAGCCGACGGGATGGGCCTCAGGCGGCGCGGGTGAGGCGGTTGGCGAAGGTCGAGACGGTGTAGGTGCCGATGCCGAGGACGACCTCCAGGGCGTTCTGCCGGGTGTAGCCGTGGGCGAGGAAGGCGTCGAGGTCGGCGTCGGAGACCGCGCCCGAGGCGGCGAGCACCTGGAGCGTGAACCGGCGTACGGCGGCGAGCCGTTCGGGCGCGGGCGCCGGACCGAGGGCGGCGAGCTTGCCCTCGTGCATGTCGACGCACAGGTGGCACTGGTTGCGCTCGGCGACGGTGAGGACGACGGTCTCGCGGGAGTGCGGGTCCAGGGTGGTGGACTCGAAGATCTCGCTGAGCTTGAGGAAGCCGTCGAGGGTGTGCGGCGACTCCTTCAGGAGCGCGACGGCGCGGGCGGTACGGGCGGACATGTCGGCGGTCCCGGCTGTCTGCGGCAAGGTGACTCCCCCGGATAGGATGGACAACATGGTTGACCATGTCGACGAGGAAAACGTAAACCAGGTTGTCGATCCGGGCAAGGGGGTTCCCTCGAACGAGGACGCGACCCCCGGCTTCGAGCTGCCGCTGCTCCTCTTCGCCGGCTTCCGCACCCTGATCGAGCGCCTGCACGCCGAGCTGGCCCGGCAGGGGCACCCCGACATGCGCCCGGCGCACGGCTTCGCCCTCCAGGCGATCGCCGCCAGCCCCTACGGGGCGACCGCCAGCGACATCGGGCGGCGCCTCGGGGTCTCCAAGCAGGCGGCGGGCAAGACCGTCGACCGGCTGCTCGCCCTCGGCTACGCGGCCCGCGCCGACGACCCGGCCGACGCCCGCCGCAAGCTCGTCCGGCTCACCCCGCACGGCATCGACGCCCTCAGCCGCTCGGCCGCCGTCTTCGACGAGCTGCGCGCCGACTGGGCCGCGCGCCTCGGCCCCGACCGCGTCCGCGACCTGGAAGCCGCCCTGCGCGCGGTCGTCCCCGCCGAGACCACCTTCCGCCTCGACGCGACGAGCTGGCTCGGCGGGGCCTGACCCGGCCCTGAGGGGCCCTCAGGGCCGGGCGGGGGCAGAGGGGCCCTCCGTCAGGGCGACGCGCTCACCAGGCGAAGGCCTCCGGGGCCGGGCCCGGGCCCGGGAAGATCTCGTCGAGTGCGGTCAGGACCTCCTCGCTCAGCTCGACCTCCAGCGCCCGCAGGGCACCCGCGAGCTGCTCCGGGGTGCGCGGGCCGACGATCGGGCCCGTCACGCCCGGGCGGGTGAGCAGCCAGGCCAGCGCCGTCTCCGCCGGGTCCAGGCCGTGCTTGGCGAGCAGGTCCTCGTACGCCTGGACGCGGGCGCGCTCCACCGGGTCGGCGAGCCGCTCGGCGGTGCGCCCGCCGGCCCGGCGCCCGCCCCGTACCTCCTTGCCGAGCACGCCGCCGAGCAGACCGCCGGCCAGCGGGGACCACGGGATGACGCCCAGCCCGTACTCCTGGGCGGCCGGGATCACCTCCATCTCGGCGCGCCGCTCGTAGAGGTTGTAGTGGCACTGCTCGCTGACCAGGCCGACCATCCCGCGGCGGGCGGCGGCCTCGTTCGCCTGGGCGATCTTGTAGCCGGGGAAGTTGGAGGAGCCGGCGTAGAGGATCTTGCCCTGCTGGATCAGGGTGTCGACGGCCTGCCAGATCTCGTCGAAGGGGGTGCGCCGGTCGATGTGGTGGAACTGGTAGACGTCGATGTAGTCGGTGCCGAGGCGCTTCAGGCTGGCCTCGACGGCCCGCCGGATGTTCACGGCCGACAGCCGGTCGTGGTTGGGCCAGACCGGGCCGGAGCCCTCGGCCATGTTCCCGTACACCTTGGTGGCGAGCACCACCTTGTCGCGGTGCGCCGGGTCCTTGGCGAACCAGGAGCCGATGATCTCCTCGGTGCGGCCCTTGCCGGCCGTCTGGCCGTAGACGTTGGCGGTGTCGAAGAGGTTGAGGCCGGCGTCGAGCGCGGCGTCCATGATCGCGTGGCTGGTGGACTCGTCCGTCTGTGGTCCGAAGTTCATCGTCCCGAGGACGATCCGGCCGACCGTGAGTCCCGTGCGTCCGAGCTGCGTGTACTCCATGGCGTCCAAGCCAACTGCCTGGAGTCCACTCGAAGCAAGGGGTGACGGAGGTGCCGCCTGCGCTACTGGCCGCCCACCAACGAGGTCACCGCGATGATCGCGAACATCAGGACGAGCACACCGGCCATGATCCGGTTACGGGTCTTCGGGTCCACCCTTCGAGGTTAACCCGCGCCGCCGAGCGCCCATGCGGCGACCGTCTCGTAGCGGGGCTGCTCACCGGGCCGGCCGCCGGCGGGCAGATGGCTGCGGACCAGGGCCAGCTCGGCGACCTCCCAGCGGCTGCCCTCGAAGGGCGCGAGCGCGGCGACGAGCGGGCGCAGGTCGACGTCCTGCGCGCGGGAGCGGGCGACGGTGAGGTGCGGGTGGTAGGCGCGGTGCTCGTCCATCGGGACGCCGGCCCGGCGCGCGGCGGCCTCGGCGCGGTCGGCGAGCAGCCGCAGCTGGTCGAGGCCGCCCGCCGCGCCGGTCCACAGCACCGCGCGCCCGAAGTGCCCGCCGCCGTGCAGCCGCAGCGGGAAGGGCGCGGTGCGGTGGGCGGCGCGGGCGAGCCGGGCGTGGAGGTCGGGGAGCAGGGCGTCGTCGACCTCGCCCATGAAGGCGAGCGTGAAGTGCCAGCCGGGCCGCGAGGTCCAGCGCAGCCGGCCGGCGCCGGGCAGGTGGGCGAGCCGGTCGACCTCGCGGGCGAGCTCGGCGAGCTGGGCGGGCGGGGGCAGGACGGCGGCGAAGAGCCTCATGCCCCGAGTGTGACACCGCCTATCCTCGCGGGATGGATACCGGGAACATGATCGACATCAGGCGGGCCGGGCCGGCGGACGTGCCCGCGATGCTGGCGATATTCGACAGCGCGGTGGTCTGGCTCAACGAGCGGGGGATCACCGCACAGTGGGGCACGGAGCCGTTCAGCGCCCGGCCGAAGACGGTGGAGGCGATCGAGGAGCTGGTGGCCGAGGGCGAGCCGTGGCTCGCGGAGATCGACGGCGTGCCGGTCGGCACGCTCACCCTCACCCCGCAGCCGGGCGCCTACGTGCCGCCGGCGGCCGAGCCGGAGCGGTACGTGCGCTATCTGGCCACCGACGGGCGCCGCCACGGCCACGGCGTCGGCGCCGCCCTCCTCGCCCACGCCGCCGAGGAGACCCGCCGGGCGGGCGTCTCCCTCCTGCGCGTCGACTGCTACGCGGGCAGCGAGGGCCGCCTGGTCCGCTACTACGAACGCCAGGGCTTCACCCCCACGGACGCCTTCACGGTCGGCGACTGGCCGGGCCAGGTCCTGGAGCGCCGGGTCTGACGGAGGCTCCCCCGACGTCGTGCGCATCGGGACCGTCGTGCGCATCGGGGCGGGGTACGGGACGGGTCGGGTACGACACGGGGCGGGGGCCCGGAGGACCACCCGCCCCGTACGCGCACCCGCACGCGTCAGCCCGTCACGCCGCCGTCGCCAGGCTCTCCCGGCGCTCCTGCGGCACGAAGCGGAGGGTCGGGTGGCCGTGGTGCCAGCGCATCGCGAGGCGCAGGCCGCCGACGCGGGCCAGGATCAGGCCGATCGCGGCCGCCGCGGCGAGCGAGACCAGGCCGCCGGTGGCGAAGCCGACGCGCGGGCCGAAGGTGTCGGTGACCCAGCCGAGCAGCGGCGCGCCGATCGGGGTGCCGCCGGCGAAGACCATCATGTAGAGGCTCATCACCCGGCCCCGCATGACCGGGTCCGTCGCCATCTGGACGGCCGAGTTGGCGCTGATGTTGACCGTCAGGCCGATCATGCCGATCGGCACCAGGAGCAGCGCGAACAGCCAGAAGGACGGCGACAGGGCCGCCGCGACCTCCAGGACGCCGAACACGCCCGCCGCGATCACCAGCATCCGCAGCCGGGTCGAGCCGCGCCGGGCCGCGAGCAGGGCGCCCACGAGCGAGCCGGCCGCCATGAGGGTGTTGAGGAAGCCGTACGTACCGGCGCCGACGTGGAAGATCTCCTCGGAGAAGGCGGTCAGCCAGATCGGGAAGTTGAAGCCGAAGGTGCCGATGAAGCCGACGAGGACGATCGGCCAGATCAGGTCCGGCCGGCCCGCCACGTACCGCAGGCCCTCGCGCAGCTGGCCCTTGCCGCGCGGGGCGCGCTCCACCTTGTGGAGCTCGCTCGTGCGCATCAGCAGCAGGGCGGCGACCGGCGCGAGGAAGGACAGGCCGTTGAGGAGGAAGGCCCAGCCGCTGCCGATCGAGGCGATCATGACGCCGGCGACGGCGGGGCCGATCAGCCGCGCGGACTGGAAGTTCGCGGAGTTCAGCGAGACCGCGTTGCGCAGCTGCGCCGGTCCGACCAGCTCGGAGACGAAGGACTGCCGGGTCGGGTTGTCGACCACGGTGACCATGCCGAGCAGGAAGGCGATCAGATAGACGTGCCAGACCTGGACGTGTCCGCTCAGGGTCAGTACGGCGAGGGTCAGTCCGCACAGGCCGAGCGCGGCCTGGCTGACCAGGAGCAGGCGCCGCTTCGGGTAGCGGTCGGCGATGACGCCGCCGTACAGACCGAACAGCAGCATCGGCAGGAACTGCAGGGCCGTGGTGACGCCGACGGCGGCGGCGGAGCCGGTGAGGCTCAGGACCAGCCAGTCCTGGGTGATCCGGGCCATCCACGTACCGGTGTTGGAGACGATCGCTCCGGTGAAGAACAGCCGGTAGTTCCGGATCCTGAGCGAGGAGAAGGTCCCCTTGCCCGGGCGGGTGGTGTCGGTGGTGGGTTTGTGGACGGGTGCGGAGTCTGCTCCGGGTCCCGTACTCAAAGTGCGTCGCCTCCTCGGCGCCTCGGGTCTACAGGTGCGCGAGCTTCTCCAGGACCGGGGCGGCGGCGCGCAGCTTCGCCCATTCGTCCTCGTCCAGACCCTCGGCGAGGGAGGCCAGCCAGGCGTTCCGCTTGCGGCGGGACTCTTCGAGCATGGCCTCGGCCCGCTCGGTCTGGCTGACCACCTTCTGCCGGCGGTCGTCGGGATGCGGCTCCAGCCTGACCAGGCCCTTGGCTTCGAGCAGCGCCACGATGCGGGTCATCGACGGGGGCTGGACGTGCTCCTTGCGGGCCAGCTCACCGGGGGTGGCCGAGCCGCAGAGCGACAGGGTGCCGAGCACCGACATCTCGGTGGGGCTCAGCGATTCGTCGACGCGCTGGTGCTTGAGGCGTCGGCCGAGGCGCATGACGGCGCTGCGGAGTGCGTTCACGGCCGCGGCGTCGTCGGCGGTGCCGTGGGACAGGTCAGGCATGTCCTTAGCGTAACTCATTACTCTCGCTAAAGACCAATCGCCCCACGCGCGCCCCACCGGTCCCGGCCGGCCGCCCCGCGCCCCCCGATCCCCCGCGCGAACCGAAGGGGTCGGGATCGAAAACCATCCGTCGCAATCTGTCACCCAAACGAGTGAGATGGATCCGGAAAGTGACGCACGGGGCCCTTCCGTGGCGCGAACCTGACGGGCATGGATTCGACCGTGCTCAGCCTGCGCATCGACGGAGAGCTGCTCGAACGGCTCCGCGGACACGCCGCAAAAAGAGGAATGAGCGTCCAGGACTATGTCGTCCGGACGCTCATTCGTGAGGACTTCGACGAGCGGTTCAAGTCCGCCGTCGAGGAGACGGAGAAGTTCTACGGTCCGGGGGACGGATCGGCCGACCCGCCCGCCCCCGACCGCGCCCGCGATCAGGTCAGGCCCAGCGCCGGCATCGCGTAGTAGAAGACGAAGACCGCCGAGACCACGTACATCGCCACCGGGACCTCCCGGCCGCGGCCGGCCGCGAGCCGCAGCACGCTGAAGGCGATGAAGCCGATGCCGATGCCGTTGGTGATCGAGTAGGTGAACGGCATCATCACCATCGCCAGGAAGGCCGGCATCGCGATGGTGTGGTCGCTCCAGTCGATCTCCTTGATCGACCCGGCCAGGATCAGGAAGCCCACCGCCAGCAGGGCGGGGGTCGCCGCCTGCGAGGGCACCATCGTGGCGAGCGGCGTGAGGAACAGCGCGACGGAGAACAGCGCACCCGTCACCACCGAGGCGAGGCCCGTCCTGGCCCCCTCGCCGACACCGGCGGTGGACTCCACGAAGCAGGTGGTGGCCGAGGACGAGGTGGCACCGCCGGAGGCGACCGCGAGGCCGTCGACCAGCAGGACCTTGTTGATGCCCGGGAAGTTGCCCTTCTCGTCCATGAGTTTCGCCTCGTCGCCGACGCCGAGGATCGTGCCCATGGCGTCGAAGAAGCAGGACAGCAGCACCGTGAAGACGAAGAGCACGCCGGTCAGCACGCCGACCTTGTGGAAGCCGCCGAACAGGCTGAACTGACCGACCAGGCCGAAGTCGGGGGTCGCCACCGGGTTGCCGGGCCACTCCGGGGTGGTCAGGCCCCAGGACGGGATGTCGGCGACGGCGTTGACCACCATCGCGACCACCGTCATCACGACGATCGAGATGAGGATGGCGCCCGGCACCTTGCGCACGATCAGCGCGAGGGTGAGCAGGGTGCCCAGGATGAAGACGAGCACCGGCCAGCCGGTGAGGTGCCCGGTGCCGCCGAGCTGCAGCGGGACGGTGGTGTGGGCGGCGTCCGGGATGCGCGAGACGAAGCCGGAGTCGACCAGGCCGATCAGCATGATGAAGAGGCCGATGCCGATCGCGATGCCCTTGCGCAGGCCGACCGGGACGGCGTTCATCACGCGCTCGCGCAGACCGGTCGCGACGAGCAGCATCACGACGATGCCGGCGAGCACGACCATGCCCATGGCGTCCGGCCAGGACATCTTCGGCGCCAGCTGGAGCGCGACGACCGTGTTCACGCCGAGACCGGCGGCGAGCGCGATCGGCACGTTGCCGATGACGCCCATGAGGAGGGTCGAGAAGGCCGCGGTCACGACGGTCGCGGTCACGAGCTGGCCGCCGTCGAGCTGGTGCCCGTACATGTCCTTGGCGCTGCCGAGGATGATCGGGTTCAGCACGATGATGTAGGCCATCGCGAAGAAGGTGGCGAAACCACCGCGGACCTCGCGGCCCACGGTGGAGCCGCGCTCGGAGATCCGGAAGAAGCGGTCGAGCCCGGAGGCGGGCCGCTGCGGCGGCGCGGAGGGCTCGGGGGAAGACGTGGCCTCGGGGGCGGCCGTGGTGCTCATGGGTTGTCCTCGTATGGTCAATTTGGCGGTTCATACGAAGGGAACCGTCCAGAGGCAAACCGTTTCAGTATGAACACATGAACGAGGAGGAGTCCATCTCCGCGCGTAGACCCCACGGAGGGCCCAAGAGCGGCGGCCTAGACTGAGCCCATGGCGAAGTGGACACCGAAGCACGAGGCACCCGAGCCCCTGGAGGGGCCCGTCGTCGCCACCATCACGGGCGGCACGATCCTCTGGTTCGTCCTGTTCCTCGTCCAGCTCCCCTTCTACGGCTGGTTCGACGACCGCGACCTCACCTGGTGGGTGTGGACCTGCCTGGCCGGGGCCGGGCTCGGCCTGATCGGCATCTGGTACGTGCGCAAGCGCGACGCGGCGATCAAGCGGCACGCGGCGCGGCAGACGGCGGACGCCGAGCGGGGCTGACCCCCGGAGCACCAGCCCGAGGCCGATCCGTCCCCTAGGGAGCGCCGTAGCACCAGGGCAGGATTTCCGTCCTCCCCCGGTCTGATCCTGGGCCTTCTCGGCGGGTGGGCGGCCGCGTCCGGTCGTACCGTCGAAAACATGACGCAGCAGGCGAAGATCGACCCCTACGGCAGCGACGCCCGGGCGGAGGCCGGGGCGAAGGCCGGGGCGGAGGCCGAGGCCGCGCCCGTCGTCCACCGGCCACACGGGCTGACCGCCGCCGAGGTCGCCGAGCGGGTCGCGCGCGGGGAGGTCAACGACGTCCCCGTCCGCAGCTCCCGCTCCACCGCCGACATCGTCCGCGCCAACGTCTTCACCCGCTTCAACGCGATCATCGGCGTGCTGTGGGTGATCATGCTCTTCGTCGCGCCGATCCAGGACAGCCTCTTCGGCTTCGTGATCATCGCCAACACCGGCATCGGCATCATCCAGGAGCTGCGCGCCAAGAAGACCCTCGACGGACTCGCCGTCATCGGCGAGGCCAAGCCGACGGTCCGCCGGGACGGCGTCTCCGCCGGGATCTCCACCTCCGAGATCGTCCTCGGCGACCTCATCGAGCTCGGGCCCGGCGACAAGGTCGTCGTCGACGGCGAGGTGGCCGAGGCGGACAGCCTGGAGGTCGACGAGTCGCTGCTCACCGGCGAGGCCGATCCGGTCGTGAAGAAGCCCGGCGACCGGATGATGTCCGGCTCCTTCGTCGTCGCCGGCGGCGGCGCCTTCACCGCCACCAAGGTCGGCCGCGAGGCCTACGCCGCCCAGCTCGCCGAGGAGGCGTCCCGCTTCACCCTGGTCCACTCCGAGCTGCGCAGCGGCATCTCCACCATCCTCAAGTACGTGACGTGGATGATGGTCCCGACCGCGCTCGGGCTCGTCATCAGCCAGCTGGTCGTCAAGGACAACGACTTCAAGAACTCGATCGCCCGCACCGTCGGCGGCATCGTCCCGATGATCCCGGAGGGACTCGTCCTCCTCACCTCCGTCGCCTTCGCCATCGGCGTGATCCGGCTCGGCCGCAAACAGTGCCTGGTGCAGGAGCTGCCCGCGATCGAGGGCCTGGCCCGGGTCGACGTCGTCTGCCTCGACAAGACCGGCACCCTCACCGAGGGCGGCATGGACGTGACCGGGCTGCACCTGCTGAACGGTGCGGACGAGGCGTACGTACGGAAGGTGCTCGGCGCGCTCGGCGAGTCCGACCCGCGGCCCAACGCCTCCCTCCAGGCCATCGTGGACGCCTACCCGGACTCGGTGGACTGGCGGTGCACGGAGTCGCTGCCGTTCTCGTCGGCGCGGAAGTACAGCGGGGCGGCGTTCAGCGAGGGCGACGGCGAGAACTCCAGCTGGCTGCTCGGCGCGCCCGACGTGCTCCTGCCGGCCGGGGACCCCTCCCTCGCGGAGGCCGACCGGCTCAACGAGCAGGGACTGCGGGTGCTGCTGCTCGCCCGTACGGAGCGCGAGCTCGACGCGCCGGACGTGGCGAAGGACGCGCGGGCGACCGCGCTGGTCGTCCTGGAGCAGCGGCTGCGGCCGGACGCGGCCGACACGCTCGCGTACTTCGCCGAGCAGAACGTCGCCGCCAAGGTGATCTCCGGCGACAACGCGGTCTCCGTCGGCGCCGTCGCCGGCAAGCTCGGCCTGCCCGGCGCGGAGCGCACCGTGGACGCGCGCACGCTGCCCGCCGACCGCGACGCGATGGCGGAGGTCCTCGACGAGGGCGCCGTCTTCGGCCGGGTCACCCCGCAGCAGAAGCGGGACATGGTCGCGGCGCTCCAGTCGCGCGGGCACACGGTCGCGATGACGGGCGACGGCGTCAACGACGTCCTCGCGCTCAAGGACGCCGACATCGGCGTGTCCATGGGCTCCGGCTCGGAGGCGACCCGGGCGGTGGCGCAGATCGTGCTGCTCAACAACTCCTTCTCCACGCTGCCGTCGGTGGTCGCGGAGGGGCGGCGGGTGATCGGCAACATCACCCGGGTGGCGACCCTGTTCCTCACGAAGACGGTCTACTCGGTGCTGCTGGCGATCCTGGTGGTGGTCAGCCAGGTGGAGTACCCCTTCCTGCCCCGGCACCTGACCCTGCTGTCCACGCTCACCATCGGCGTCCCGGCCTTCTTCCTCGCGCTCGCGCCCAACAAGGAGCGGGCCAGGCCGCACTTCGTACGGCGGGTGATGCGGTACGCGATCCCGGCGGGCGTGATCGCGGCGGCGGCCACCTTCGCCACCTATCTGCTGGCCCGGCACCACTACACCGGCCCGGGCGCCCTCGAAGCGGAGACGAGCGCGGCGACGCTCACCCTCTTCCTGGTCTCCATGTGGGTCCTCGCGATCATCGCCCGCCCCTACACCTGGTGGCGGATCGCCCTGGTCGCGGCCATGGGCGGCGCCTTCCTGCTGGTCCTGATGGTGCCCTGGCTGCAGGACTTCTTCGCGCTGAAGCTGGTGGGCGTGACGCTGCCGTGGACGGCGGTGGCGATCGCGGCGGCGGGCGCGGCGGTGCTGGAGTTCGCGTGGCGGTGGGTGGGGCGGCGCTTCCCCGCGTGAAGGGGCGGGCGCCCGGCGCCTGCCCGCGTGGGGGGGGGGGGGGAGGAAGGTGCCGCTTCCCCGGGTGACGTACGGGAGTTAGCGTCTGGCGCATGTGCTTCTACGCGGAGAAGACCTACAAGCCGCACTACGTGTGCGTCTCCTGCCGGCTCTCCTTCAAGCGCTTCGTCCGCCTCGACCGGCCGGCGCCCTGCCCCGGCTGCGGCGGGCCGCTCGCCCGCGCGGGCCGCGACTTCGCCGCACCGCCGCGGCGCGACCGGGCCGCCTGGTCGGTGGTGGCCGCGGTGCTCGCCGCCGGCCTCACGTATGACGGGCACTCCCCCTGCGGCTGCGACCGCACCCCGTCGCCGCGGCCGCGCACGCGCGCGGCACTGCGCCGGATGAGGCAGGAGGCCCGGTGAACACGGGCGGTTCGGACGGCGCCGCCTTCGCCCGGCGGGCCTGGCAGGCCCTGGAGCCGGTGCACGCGGTGACGTACTTCGCCCCCGAGTGCCTGGCGGCGCACCGCGAGGTCGGGCTGCGGGGCTTCTGGATGGGCTACTTCGGCGCGCGGGCCGCGCCGCTGGGGCCGGTGCCGGCGGCGGTGGTGGAGGCCGCCTTCTACAACTTCCACCCGGCGATGGTGCGGCGGGCCGTGCCGGACGCCTGGAGCTTCGCCGCGCCGGAGGCGGTGCTGCGCGCCCGGGCCGCGGGCGCGGCGGCGGCGCTGCGGCGCACGGCGCCGTCGGCGACCGGGGCGGCGGCCGAGCTGCTGCCGCTGCTTACCCGCGTGGTGGCGGCCGCGGACGCCGCCGGCCGCCCGCTCTTCGCCGCCAACCGCGACGTGCCCGCGCCCGAGGACCCGGTGGCCGCGCTGTGGCAGGCCGCGACCGCGCTGCGCGAACACCGCGGCGACGGCCACGTGGCGGTCCTCGCGGCGGAGGGCCTGGACGGCTGCGAGGCCCATGTCCTCTTCGCGGCGGCGGAGGGCGTGCCGCCGGAGACCCTCCGCGCCAACCGCGGCTGGTCCGAGGACGACTGGCGCTCCGCCACCACCCGCCTCACCACCCGCGGCCTCCTCACCCCGGACGCCCGCCCGACCCCGACGGCCCGCACCCTGCGCACCCACGTCGAGTCCCGCACGGACACCCTGGCGGCCCGCCCGTACACGACGGCCCTCACCCCCACGGAGGCCGCCCGCATGCTGACCCTGCTGACCCCCGTGACCGCCGACATCCTCGCCTCGGGCACGCTGCCCTTCCCGAACCCGATGGGGCTGCCGGCGCGGGAGTAACAGGGCCTGTTTCCGGGTGCGGCGTCAGTCGAACCAGCGGTCCCGGGCCAGCTCCGCCGTGCGGGACGGGTCCTCCAGGAGGGCCGCGACCTCGAAGCGGCGGGGCCACTGGCCGGCCGCCCAGGCCAGGCCGGCGGCGACGCCCTCCAGGGTGGCGGCGTGGACGACGCCGTCCGGGGTGCGGCGCCAGTCGAGTTCGGTGCCGGCGGCGCGGAGCTCCTCGTGCTCGACGTAGCTGGCCGGGGTGCGCGGGCCCAGCAGGGCGTGCACCGAGCGCGGGACCTCGTGCTCCTCGCCGGTCGTCGTGACCTCGGCCTCGACGGCCTCGCTCAGCCGGCGCACCTGGAACAGCTCGGCGAGTTCCGCCGCCCGCGCCGGGGCGACCGGGAGCAGCGGCAGGCCGGCGGTGAGCGGGAGCAGGTCGGGGGCGTCGGCGACCAGCGCGTCGGCCGCGTCGACCACGACGAGTTCGCCGTCGACGACCGCCCGCAGCTCGTCCGGCAGCGTCACCTGCTCGGGGTCGAGGTCGGCCAGGGCCGTGTAGAGGGCGTGCAGTTGGGCGCCGGTGACCTCGCGGGACGGGTCGGCGAGCCGGCCGAGCAGTTCGGCGGCGCCGCCCGGCTCGTCGAGCAGCGCGGCCACCGAGGTGCGCACCCCGAGGGCCCGCAGCACCTGCTCGTCCTCGAAGCCGGTCGCGTCGGCCGCGTCGTACAGCCCGGCGAGGAGCGGGTCGGTGCCGGCGGCCCGCAGGCCGGCCGGGCGGCGCCCGTCGAGCACGGGGTGGTCGCGCAGCCACCAGGCCGTGTACGAGCGGACGGTCTCCGTCGTGCCGTCCGGCAGCAGCACCCGTACGGGCTGGGTGAGCGCGTCCCGCAGCGGCGGCCGCGCGAGGAGCGCGAGCGCCCGCGGCCAGGCGTCGTCGTCGACCAGGTCCAGGTCCCGTACGGCCACGATCTCGGTGGCCACCGGCGGCACCGGCGTCTCGGGCAGCCGGTCGAGGACGTCCTCGCACCACACGTCGACCGCGTCGAGCAGCCCGGCGTCGTCCGGCTCCGCGAAGTCGCCCTCGCGCGGCTCCAGTTCGTCCGGGTCGAGGACCAGGTCGGTGGTCCGCACCAGCTGGAAGCCGGCCAGCACCCCGCACGCGGCGAGCGGCTGCTCGCCCCAGCGCTCGGCCAGCTCGGCGTCCACGAAGGCGAGTTCGCCCTCGCGCATGACGGACGCGAAGTCCGAGCCGGGCAGGACGAGTTCGCCGGCCGGGGCCAGCTCCCCGTCCTCGTCGGGCAGCGCGAGCGCGCCGAGCCACGGCTCGTCGCCGGGCGCCAGGTCCGCGTCCCGTACGAGGGAGAGCACCGTCTCGGCGAGCTCGTCCGCGTCCGGGGTGTCGGCGTCCTCGTCCCAGATCTCGCCCGCGTCGAGCGAGGCGGCGACCGCCGCCCGCACCTGCGGGGTGGTGAGCACCGCGCGCGGGGTCGCCGGCACGGCGCCGAGCTTCTCCAGGACCGGGTGGGCGGCGTCCGGGTGGGCGACCTTCAGGCCGAGCCGGACCAGGTCGACGGGGGTGTGCTCCTGCGGCAGGAGGACCTGGCGGGGGCCGATGGTGGTGCGGACGCGGGCCGGCTGCGGGGGCTCGTCCCCGTCGGCGGCGACCGGCGGGGGCTCGTGCGCCGGGCCCATCAGCGGCACCGGCAGGCCGGTCAGCCGGTCCGGGTCGACGCCGGCCAGCGAGTCGTACAGCCGCCACCACCACTCCGGCGCCCGGTCGACGCCCGCGAGCCGGTCGATCGCCTCCGTGAGCGGCAGCCGGCCCACCCCGAGCGTGCGCAGCTCGGTCCGGCGCTCCAGGCCCGCCGGCAGCAGGGTCGGGAACACCTCGGCCAGCACGGCGACGGTCTCGGCGCCCGCGCCCTCCACGACCTCCGCCTCGATCGGCCGCAGCGCGGGCAGCTCCTCCGAGGCGACGGCCGGCGCGAGGAACGCGACCCGGGGCAGGCGCTCCAGGACGGCGGCGCGCAGCGCCCCGTCGAGCGCACCCTTGCCGAGCGGGCCCGGGACGAGGTCGAGCGTGCCGGTGGCCACCGGCTGCCAGTCGGCGAGCAGCTCCGCGTACGCCTCGCCCGCCTTGTGCACGAGGAAGTCGGTGAGCGGTCCGGGCGCCGGGTGCCGGCGGGCGGTGTCGAGCGGGAAGGAGGCGATGAGCAGCGCCGGGATGCCGAGCGGCTCGTCGGTGGGGGTCGGCGCGTGCACGACCGGCGCGGTGCGCGGGGGCTGCGGCGCGCCGTCCGCGTCGACCGGTACGGCCCAGGTGACCGCCCAGTGCGGGCGCAGCCGCTCCTCGGTGGGGCGGTCCTTGAGGAGCGCCGGGTCGAGCGGCCCGGCGTGGCTGACGGTGCGCCAGCGGCGGGTGACGGTCGGGGAGTCGGCGGCGGCCGCGGCGGTGTCGGTCTCCGTGATGTGGGTGTAGCCGTCGTGGTCGGCGCGGGTGAGGGTGCGGGTGCCGTCGGCGGTCTCGACGACGACCTCGGTGAGGCCGGGCAGCGTGAGCAGCAGGGCGTCGTCGACGGCGTCGAGCAGCCGCTGGGCCAGGACCTCGGCGGCGCCGTCCCGCAGCGGCAGGACGACGACCGTGTCGTACGGGTCGGGGGCGGTGCCCTCGGCGGGCAGCGGGAGGCGCAGGAGCGGTACGTGGCCGTCGCGGCGGCGCAGCTCGTCGCCGAGGCCCGGGCTGTGCCGGGCCACGTCGGCGGCCAGCTCGCGGGCCTCGGCGAGGGACCAGCGGACGCCGCCGTGGCGGCCGAGGACGGCGGGTTCGTCGGTGACGGCGAGGACGGCGGCGAAGCCGACGCCGAAGCGGCCGACGGCGCCGGTGCCGGCGGCGGTGTCGGGCTCGGAGCGCTTGGCGGAGGCGCGCAGGGTGGACAGCGACTCGACGCCGGTGGCGTCGAGCGGGGCGCCGGTGTTGGCGGCGGCGAGGACGGCCGGGCCGTCGGCGCCGGCCGGGTGCAGGGTGAGCCGGAGCCGGCCGGGGACGCCGGCGCGGCGGGCGGCGTCGGAGGCGTTCTGGGCCAGTTCGACGACGAGGCGGTCGCGGTAGCCGCCGAGGACCAGGTCCTCCTCGGCGTTGGCGTCCTCCCGGAAGCGGGCCCCGCCGGCCGCCCACGCGTCGAGCACGCTCCTGCGGAGCCGTGCGGTACCGAAGGGATCGGTTCCGTCGGTCGACGTCCTGACGCTGACGCTCACGTCTGACTCCACTCTGCGGGACGGTTCGTTCTCGGGGTACCGACCGGTTCCGAATCCCGGCCGGTGCCCGAAGGTACCGCGTGGAGCGATGTGCGCGCGGCGGGGCGCCCGCGCGCGAGGGCGCGGGGCCGTTACGAGTGGCCCAGGTCCTCCGAGGACTCGTCCGCCTCCGTCGTGGAGCCCGAGTCGCGGGCCGGGCGGAGCGGGAACTCGTCGGCGGCCATCGAGTCGAGGACCGGCGGGGCCGGGCGCGGGGGCTTCGGCATGACGGCGGCCTCGGAGTGGCCGCCGCAGCCGTACGCGAGGGAGACGACCCGGCCGTCGGCCGGGGAGAACTCGTTGGCGCAGACGCCGAACGCCTGCTTCAGGGAGCCGGCCATCGGCACCAGGAAGGCGCAGGTGACGCAGGACGCGGGGGCCGCCTGGGCCATCGGGGTCTTGGCGCCGAAGGCCTCGTCCCAGCGGTCGGCGGCCACGTGCAGGCCGTAGCGGGACAGCACCCGGGCGCGGCGCATGCCGAGCTCCTCGGCGACGGCCGCGATCGCGCCCCGCGAGGTGGTGCGCGAGGTCAGCTCGGCGTCCTCCTCGTCGAGGTGCTCCGTCATCTCCTCGGAGACGGCCGAGTTCGGCGGCGGCGCGTCCTCGCCGGAGTAGCCGGGCTCCAGGCGCAGGTCGTCCTGCTCGGTGGGGAGCAGGTCGCCGGGGCCCATGTCGCCGGGCCGCAGCCGCTCGCTCCACGGCACCCATTCGGGCGCGAGGAGGGCGTCGGGGCCGGGCAGCAGGACGGTTTCGTCAAGCGTGACGTTCTTGGCGCGGGAGGCGCGGGTCACGGTGACGGCCCACCGCCAGCCGCGGTAGCCGGGCTCCTTCGCCTCGAAGAAGTGCGTGACGACCCGGTCGCCCTCGGCGACGACGCCCACGTGCTCGCCGACCACGCCCGGCGCGGCGGCCTCGTCGGCGGCCTCCCTGGCGAGGTCTACCGCCTCGGCGCACAGACGGTCAGGGGTACGCGCGGCTCGCCCGGCACGGCTTCGCGTCGTCGCGGCACTCGTCGCAGCACTCACAGGTCTCGCTTCTCTCCTACGCCGTCTCACGGGTGCGCCGGCCGAGGGGCGGGAGCGGACGGGAGCAGCTACGGGGCCGCGGGCGGAGCGGACCAGAGGGCCGCATCGACGTCCACGCCCGACATGTCTCTCGTGCTTCTCGCGTGTCTCGGGCACACCTATCGTCATCCATTCTGCGGGATGCCGAAGAGGCGCGCGGCCGAGGACATCCGCCGGTGGCGCGCTACGCACGCTACCCCGTTCGCAGCGCTCAGCCCACCTGCGCGCCCCAAGTGGCCCGCATCGCGGACCGCGCGCCGGGGCCGCCGGGCCCTGTCAACGGTTCGTACGACCGGCGCGTGGGGCACTATGACGGAGTGGCAGCCGCACGGTCTTCCGCACGATCCCACGATCATGCCGGGCCGCTCAGCCGAGCGGGCCGGGCGGTGGGCCGCGCCCTGCACCTGCCCTTCACGGGCACCGCGAAGGGCATCAGGAAGGCGACGCACGCCCACGGGGCCGGCGAGTCGGGGCTCGGCAAGCTGATCGAGCTGCACGCCGTGAACGGCGCGGGCGACGTCATGATCACCGTCGCGCTCGCCTCCACGGTCTTCTTCTCGGTGCCGACCGACGAGGCCCGCGGCCGGGTCGCGCTCTACCTGGCCATCACGATGGCCCCCTTCACCCTGCTCGCCCCGGTGATCGGCCCGCTCCTGGACCGGATCCCGCACGGCCGGCGGGCGGCGATGGCGGGCGCGATGGTGACCCGGGCGGTGCTCGCCGTCCTGATGTCCGGCGCGGTCGCGACCGGCGGGCTCCAGCTCTATCCGGCGGCGCTGGGCGTCCTGGTGGCCTCGAAGGCGTACGGGGTGGTGCGCAGCGCCGTCGTGCCCCGGCTGCTGCCGCCGAACTTCTCCCTCGTGAAGGCCAACTCGCGGGTCACCCTCGCGGGCCTGCTCGCCACCGGCATCGCCGCGCCGATCGGCGCCGGGCTGCAGACGGTGGGGCCGGGCTGGCCGCTGTACGGGGCGTGCGCGCTGTTCCTGCTCGGTACGTACTGGGCGCTGCGGATGCCGCACAAGGTGGACTCGGCGAAGGGCGAGCGGCGGGCCCACCTGCTCACCCACGGCGAGAAGAAGCCCAGCCTGCGCACGGTCGGCCCGGCGGTCCTGCACGGGCTCCAGGCGAACGCGTCGCAGCGCATGCTGTCGGGTTTCCTGATCTTCTTCCTGGCCTTCCTGCTGCGGGTGCACCCGCTGCCGGGGCAGAGCGCGGCGGTGTCGCTCGGCATGGTGGCGGTGGCGGCGGGCATCGGGAACGCGTGCGGGACGGCGGTCGGCTCGCTGCTGCGGGACCGGGGCCACGGGCCCGAGGTGATCATCGCCACGATGCTGTCCTGCGTCCTCGGGACGGCGGTGCTCGCCGCCGTCTTCTTCGGCGGCCCGATGGTCGCGGTGCTCGGCGCGGTCGCGGGCCTGACCCAGGCCCTGTCGAAGCTGTCCCTGGACGCGCTGATCCAGCGCGACGTCCCGGAGTCGGTGCGCACCTCGGCCTTCGCCCGCTCGGAGACGGCGCTGCAGATGGCCTGGGTGGTGGGCGGCGCGATCGGCATCTCGCTGCCGCTGAACGGCACGGTCGGCATGGCGGTGGCCGCGGGCATCCTCGGCCTCGGCTGGCTGCTGGCCGTGCGGGGCCTGCTGGCGGCGGCCCGCCGGCCCGGGCGCAGGAGCGGGGCCGACAAGGAGAAGGTGGCGTGACGGGGCCCCCGGGGGCCCCGAGGGTGGCCTCGCGCGCGGCACGCCGTACCCCCTAGTGGCGGGGACGCGGGGGCCCGATAGCCTTCGGCTCATGACCGTTGCGTTCCTGACCCGTAAGCGCCGCCGGGCCGCCGTGGCCCTCGGGGCCGTCTCCGCGGGGCTCCTCGTCCTCTCCGCCTGTGACAAGCCGACCCCGGTTGCGACCGTGACGGTCGGGTCCTCGTCGGTGAACTCCGAGGCCGCCTGCTACAACGACGGCGACCCCATCGCGGAGAAGCAGATCGCCTCCTGCCTGAACAAGAAGTCCGAGCACACCATCTCCGTCGACCCGACGGACAAGGTGCGCTTCGGCGTCGACCCGGAGATCGCCGACCACGGCTGGACGATCTTCCTGGGCGGCCAGGCGGCCGAGCCGGAGCCGTACACGAAGACGTACCGGACCATCCCGGCCAGCGCCTTCTTCTCCACCCAGACGGGCGAGGCGACCAGCCAGACGCAGGTCACGATCGTCGAGAACACCGGCAAGTCGGTGACCGGCATCTGGCACTTCGAGCTGAAGAAGAAGGACTCCTGATCCACCGGATCCTCGTCGTGACGGCCGTGGCGGCGGAGGCGGACTCCGTCGCCGCCGGCCTCGCGACACCCACCGCCGGACCGGGGCACGTGGACGTCCTGGTGGGCGGTGTCGGGCCCGCGGCCGTCGCCGCGGCCACCGCCGCCGCGCTGGGCCGGGCCGAGGCCGCGGGCCGCCCGTACGGCCTCGTCGTCTCCGCCGGGATCGCCGGCGGTTTCCTCCCGCACGCCCCGATCGGCACCGTCGTCGTGTCCGACGCCCTCGTCGCCGCCGACCTCGGCGCGCAGAGCCCCGGCACGCCCGGCGGCTACCTCTCCGTCGAGGAGCTCGGCTTCGGCCGCTCCGCGCACCCCGTGCCCGCCTCCCTCACCGGACGGATCGCGGGCGCCCTGCCGGGCGCCGTCGTCGGCCCGGTGCTCACCGTCTCGACCGCGACCGGCACCGCCGCGCGCGCCGCCGAGCTGGCGGCCCGTCACCCGGGCGCCGTCGCCGAGGCGATGGAGGGCTTCGGAGTGGCCGAGGCGGCCGCCGCGTTCGGCCTGCCGGCGGTCGAGGTGCGGGCCGTGTCCAACGCCGTCGGCCCGCGCGACCGCGCCGCCTGGCGCATCGGCGAAGCCCTGGCCGCGCTGCGCGAGGCCTTCGGGCGGCTCGGCAGCACCGTCTTCGTGACCGCCCTCGTGGAGCCGGAGGAGTTCCCCTCGTGCCCAAGCTGAAGATCGCCTACTCGCCCTGCCCGAACGACACCTTCGTCTTCGACGCCTGGGCGCACGGCCGGGTCCCCGGTGCCCCGCGCCTCGACGTGACCTTCGCCGACATCGACCTGACCAACGGCTGGGCGGAGGCCGGCGACGCCCCGTACGACGTCCTGAAGGTCTCGTACGCGGTGTTGCCGTGGATCCTCGACGAGTACGCCCTGCTGCCCTGCGGCGGCGCCCTGGGGCGCGGCTGCGGGCCGCTGGTGCTGACCCGGGAGGCGGGCGACCCGGCGGACCTCGCGGGGAAGACGGTCGCCGTGCCGAGCGAGCGTTCGACGGCCTATCTGCTGTTCCGGCTGTGGGCCGCGGACAGCGTGCCCGGCGGGGTCGGCGAGGTGGTCGTGCTGCCCTTCCACGAGATCATGCCCGCGGTGCGGGACGGCAAGGTGGACGCCGGGCTCGTCATCCACGAGGCCCGCTTCACCTACCGGAACTACGGGCTGCACGCGCTCGCCGACATGGGCGAGCACTGGGAGCGGACCACCGGGCTTCCGATCCCGCTGGGCGCGATCGTCGCCAGGCGCTCGCTGGGCGAGGACATGCTGCGGCGGCTGGCCGAGTCGGCCCGCGCCTCGGTGCGGATGGCCTGGGACGACCCGTCCGCCTCCCGCCCGTACGTCCTCGAACACGCGCAGGAGATGGACCCGAAGGTGGCCGACCAGCACATCGGCCTCTACGTCAACGAGTTCACCGCGGACCTCGGCGAGCACGGCTACGCGGCGGTCCGCGGCCTGCTCACCCGCGCCGCGGCCGAGGGACTCGTGCCGCCCCTCGGCCCGGACGCGCTGCGCTTCCCCTAGGCGCGCGGGGGGACCTACACGTCGAGCTGGTCGGCGACCGCCCGGAGCAGGCCGGCGATCTTCTTGCCGTGCGCCTTGTCGGGGTAGCGGCCGCGCTCCAGCATCGGCGTGATGTTCTCCAGGAGCGTGGTGAGGTCCTGCACGATGGACGCCAGTTCGTCGGGCTTACGGCGCTGCGCCGCGGCGACGGACGGGGTCGGGTCGAGGACCGTGACGGAGAGCGCCTGGTCGCCGCGCTGTCCGGCGACCACGCCGAACTCCACGCGCTGACCCGGCTTCAGGGCGTCGACTCCGGCGGGCAGCACCGACGAGTGCACGAAGACGTCGCCGCCGTCGTCGCGGGAGAGAAAGCCGAAGCCCTTCTCGCTGTTGAACCATTTGACCTTGCCGGTAGGCACGTCCGTTCCTCGTCCTCGTACTCGATGGGTGCGCCGGGGTCCCGGCCCTGTGGAAAACTCTGAGAAGAATTCTGGAAAGAATTACAGCGGGTCACCGACCCGCCGGCACCCAGGCTAATGGGATGTGGCCCGGTGACAAGACGTCTCCGGTCCGTTCCCCCCGGCCTGGGAACTACCCTGGCCGAATGCGTAGTGAAACCCCCACGGACCCGGCGCACGACAGCGCGCCCGGCGACGGCCTGGTCCGGGCCGGTGCGATCCTCTTCCTCGTCGGCGCGGTCGCGACCCTGGTCACGGTGGCCCCGCTGTTCCTGGGCACCGATCCGTTCCCGACCGTCGCCTATCTGGTGTCGATGCTGATGGGCGTCGGATTCCTCGTCGCCGGCGCCGGAGTGCTGCGCTCGATCGCCGCCGGCCGGCGCCGCGCGCGGGCCGTGCAGGCGGCGACCGGACAGTCCCGCTAGGCGGCCCCGCCGCCCCGCAGACCCCGCAGGTACCCCTCCCACCAGGGGCGGAAGTCCGTCAGGTCGGCGAGGACCACGTCCGCGCCGGCGGCGCGCAGCTCCTCCGGGGCGCACGGGCCGGTGGCCACGGCGACCGAGAGCGCGCCGGCGGTGCGCGCCCCGCGCACGTCGCCCACGTGGTCGCCGACGTACACGGTCGCGCCGTGCGCGCGCAGCGCCTCCGCCTTGCCCTCGGCCCACAGGTCGCCGACGACGGCGTCCGGCTCCATGCCGAGGTGGGCGAGGTGCAGCTTGGCGTGCGGCTCGTTCTTGGCGGTGACCACGAGGGTCCGGCCGCCCGCCTCGGATACGGCTTGAATCGCATCCCGCGCGCCGGGCATCGGGACGGTCGGCTCGATGGCGTGCACCCCGTAGAACGCGCGGTACCGCTTCACCATCTCCGGGACGCGCTCCTCGGGGAACCAGTGGGCGAGCTCGTGCGCCAGCGGCGGGCCGAGCCGGGAGACGACCAGGTCGGCGTCGATCGGGACGCCGACGTCGGCGGAGAAGGCCTGGAAGGCGGCCTTGATGCCCGGGCGGGTGTCGAGCAGGGTCAGATCGAGGTCGAAGCCGACCGTGGGGGCGGTGGCGCCGTTCGGGGCCAGAGGGGCCGTGGCGTCCGCGGAGGTCGGGGCGGCGTCCGTGGGTGCCTCACCGGAGATGTCCATGCCGGCCATTGTGCCCGTATGTTCGAATCACCCCGGCCCGCCGTCTTGACTTAGCGAAGCCTTGGCTAACCTCGTGCCCATGTCCGCCCCACGTTCCCGACGCGCCGGCCGGCGCGTCGTCGCGATCACGGCGGCCGTCGTCGCCCTGCTCGTCGCCGTCCTGCTCAGCCTGGCGGTCGGCGCCCGTGCCGTCCCGCCCGCCACCGTGATCGACGCGCTCCTGCACGGCGCCACGGGCGACGACGCCGAGGTGGTGCGGCAGCTGCGGCTGCCGCGCACGCTGATCGGCCTGATGGTCGGCGCGGCCCTCGCACTGGCCGGCACCGCCCTGCAGGGCATCACCCGCAATCCGATCGCCGACCCCGGCATCCTCGGCATCAGCCAGGGCGCCTCGGTCGGCGTGGTCCTCGCCATCGCCCTCGCCGGGGTGCACACCCTCACCGGGTACGTGTGGTTCGCCTTCGCCGGCGCCGCGCTCGCGTCCGTCGCGGTCTACGCGATCGCCTCGCGCGGCCGGGGCGGGGCGACGCCGGTGAAGCTGGCGCTCGGCGGCGCGGCCGTCAACGCGCTGCTGCTCTCGGTGACCACCGGCGTCCTGACCACACGGGCCTCCGCGCTCGACGAGTTCCGGTTCTGGCAGATCGGCTCGCTGGACGGCCGGGACGCCGAGGTGGTGGCCCGGATCTGGCCCTTCCTGCTGCTCGGGGCGGTGCTCGTGGTGGCCGTGGCACGCGGTCTGGACGCGCTCGCGCTCGGCGAGGACGTCGCCAAGGGCCTCGGCCAGCGCGTGGCGACCGTGCGGATCGTCGGCGGCGTCGGCGCGACCGTGCTGACCGGCGCCGGCGTCGCGGCCGCCGGACCGATCGCCTTCGTGGGCCTGGCCGTGCCGCACATCGCGCGCGCCGTGGTCGGCACCGACCACCGCTGGCTGCTGCCGATGGCGGCGCTGATCGGCCCGGTGATGCTGCTCGTGTCGGACGTGATCGGACGGATCCTGTTCCCGCCGGGCGAGGTCCCGGCGGGCGTGATGACCGCGCTGATCGGCGTGCCGTTCCTGGTGACGCTGGTGCGCCGGAAGGCGGTGCCGGCATGAGCGCGGGTACGGACACGCGTACGGGTTCGGACCTGGTGACGCTGGTGCGCCGGAAGGCGGTGCCGGCATGAGCGCGGGTACGGACACGCGTACGGGTTCGGGCGCGGGCGCGGGCGGGCCCCGGGTGCCGGTCCTGGGCGCGGGCCGGGTCCGGCCGCACGGCTACGGGCTCGCGCGCGCCGGCCGCGCCTCCTTCCTGGTGCACCGGCGCTCCGCCGTCGTCGCCGTCGTCCTGCTGGTGCTGCTCGCCGCGGTCGCGGTGGTGTCGCTGTGCGTGGGCGAGCGGTTCATCGGCCCCGGCGAGGTGCTGCGGGTGCTCCTCGGCCCCGAGGAGTCGCTGATCGTCGAGGAGCTGCGGCTGCCGCGCCTGGAGACCGGCCTGATGGTCGGCGCGGCCTTCGGCGTCGCCGGCGCCCTGATCCAGACCGTCGCCCGCAACCCGCTGGCCAGCCCCGACGTCATCGGCATCAGCCAGGGCGCCGGGGCGGTCACCGTGGCCGCGATGACCTTCGGGCTCGCCTCGTACGAGCTGGTTCCGTACGTGTCGATCGCGGGCGGGCTGCTCGCCGCCGGGCTCGTCTACGTGTTCGCGTGGCGCGGCGGGCTGCACGCGACCCGCTTCGTGCTGATCGGCATCGGCTTCGCCATCGCGCTGCGCTCGCTGACCCACCTCTTCATGACGAAGGGCGACTACCTGGTCGCCCAGCAGGCGCAGATCTGGATGACCGGCTCGCTCAACGGGCGCGGCTGGGACGAGGCGGCGCCGCTGCGCTGGACGCTGCTCGTGATGCTGCCCGCGGTGCTGTGGGCGGCGCGGGCGCAGCGCACGGTGTCGCTGGACGACGACACGGCGACGGCCCTCGGCGTGCGCCTGGGGCGGGTGCGGCTGGGGCTGGTGACGGTGGGCGTGGTGCTGGCCTCGGTCGCCACGGGCGTGGCCGGGCCGGTCGACTTCGTGGCGCTGCTCGCGCCGCAGATCGCGCGCCGGGTGACCCGCACGGCGCAGATCCCGCTGCTGTGCTCGGCCCTGCTCGGCGCGCTGATCGTGGTCGCCGCCGACGTGCTCGGCCGGCGGCTCTTCGCGCCCACCGAACTCCCGGTGGGCGTCCTGACGGCGGCGGTGGGCGCCCCGTATCTGATCTGGCTGATCGTGCGCGCCGCGCGCACCGGAGGTGGGCGTTGAGCAGGCTGAGGACCCGCGGGCTGACCCTCGCGTACGAGGAGCGGACCGTCGTCCACGAGCTGGACCTGGCGATCCCCGACGGCCGGGTCACCGTGATCGTCGGCCCGAACGCGTGCGGCAAGTCGACCACGCTGCGCGCGCTCGGCCGGCTGCTCAGGCCGCAGGGCGGGGCCGTCCTGCTCGACGGCGAGGAGCTGGCGAAGCTGCCGACCAAGCACGTCGCCCGGAAGATCGGCCTGCTCCCGCAGACCCCGGTCGCGCCCGAGGCGATCACGGTCGGCGACCTGGTGGCGCGCGGCCGGCAGCCGCACCAGGCGTGGTGGAAGCAGTGGTCGGAGGAGGACGAGCGGGCGGTCGTGGACGCGATGGCGCGCACGGACGTGACGGCCCTCGCCGAGCGTTCCGTGGACGAGCTGTCGGGCGGGCAGCGCCAGCGCGTGTGGATCGCGATGGCGCTCGCCCAGGAGACCGACCTGCTGCTGCTCGACGAGCCCACCACGTACCTGGACATCGCCCACCAGGTCGAGGTCCTGGACCTGGTCCGCCGCCTCAACCGGGCCCGCGGCCGCACGGTCGTCCTCGTCCTGCACGACCTCAACCAGGCCGCCCGTTACGCCGACCACCTCGTCGCGATGAAGTCCGGCCGGGTCGTCGCCGAGGGCGCCCCCGCCGACGTCGTCACGGCCGACCTCGTCCACGACGTCTTCGGCCTCGAAGCGGTGGTCGTCCCCGACCCGGTGACCGGCTCCCCGCTGGTGGTCCCGGGCGCGCCGTGGGGTGACGACGATGACGACGTGACGGAGGAGGGCGCAGGGGTACGGGGGTAGGGCGTCTCCTTCGGACCAGGCCGGGTGAGGCCGGAACAGGCCGGGTCTGGGGGGGCCGCCTCCCGTGCCCGAAGGGCTACGGGCGAGAGCGGCACCCCGCGCACGGGGCCGGGGCTGGGGCTGGGGCCCCGGGCCCGCCAGGGCTGAGGGCTGGGGCCCCTGGGCCCGCCAAGGGCCCAGGTCGGAACCTCGCCCGGCCCGCGAAGCCCCAGGGGCGGGGCCTCCCCGCGCCCGCCATGGCCCGGGAGAAGGATCGCAAGCGGAGGTGGGCCACCTCCCGGCCGCCGGGCCGAGGGGGCAGAGACGAGCGGTGGGGGCTCAGCCGGGGCGCCCCCACCCCAGGGCCTCTCCGGGCCCTCGCCCACGGCCCGGGGGCAGGACCTCCGCCGGCCCGCAGGACCAGGGTCGGGCCTCCCAGGCCCGCCAGGACCCAGGGCTGGGGCCCCTGGGCCCGCCAAGGGCCCAGGTCGGAACCTCGCCCGGCCCGCGAAGCCCCAGGGGCGGGGCCTCCCCGCGCCCGCCATGGCCCGGGAGAAGGATCGCAAGCGGAGGTGGGCCACCTCCCGGCCGCCAGGCCGAGGGGGCAGACGCGACGCGGCGGGGGCTGCGCCCGGGGGCAAACCCACCCAGGGCCTCCGGGGCGGCGGGCCGCGGCGGGTTCAGGGTTTGCGCGACCGCCAGAGGAGGTAGAGGGCCGAGACGATCGCGGCGGTGCGGAGGGCCCAGGGCCAGGTGGCGGAGAGGGCGGCGCCCATGGCCGCCTCGCCCGGGGGTATCGGGGTGCCCCAGCGGCCCTCGACGCGGCCCCAGAGCCAGAGCGCGCCGGCGGCGAAGGTGGCGCCCGGCAGGGCGAGGGCGGCCATCCGGCGCTCGCGGGAGAGGTAGGCGAGCAACCAGCCGGCGGCGACGGGCAGGACGGAGCCGACGGCGGCGCCGCCGAGCAGGAGGACGGCGGCGGCCAGGAGCAGCGGGCTGCCGAGGCGCGGAAGGCGCCGGCCCCGCTTCCCGTCCTCCGCCCCGTCCTCGGCCCCGTCCTCCGGGGCCCCGGCCTCCTCCGGCTCCGCCTCGTCCTCCTCCGGCGGGGGCTTCAGGAGCTCCGGGATCTCCACGCCGCCCAGGAAGCCGGGGACCCGGCCGGTGGGGTCGGCCGCGTCCGGGGCGTCGCCCTGCCACCAGTCCGCCGCCCGCGGTGCCGGGACGGAGTCCTCGACGGGCGCCTCGGAAGCGACGGGCACCTCGGGCGCGCCGGCGCCGGGGGTCAGCCGGTCCACCACCTCGTCGGGCGTACCGAGGTCGCCGAGGATGCCCGGGACCGCCTCGCCCTTCACGGCGCGCCGGCGCTCGATCTCGTCGCGCAGGCCCGAGACCAGCTCGCGGCGCTCGGCCGCCGGGACCCGCCGCTGCTGCGCCAGATCCCCGATTCGGCTCAGATAGTCGAAGACCAACCGGTCGTTCTCGATCCCCACGGCACGACGGTAGCGCCTGGACAGGGGCTAACGTGGTGCGGATGGGGATCGGTGGGATCGGTGAGCTCGACCGGGAGGCGCACGTGCCCAAGGAGACCGGCGCCGGGGCGGCGCCGCGGACGCTCGCGGAGGCGCTCCGCGCGGGTGGGGACGAAGGGCTCGCCGCGCTGCTGCGGGCGCGGCCCGATCTGCTCTCGCCGGTGCCGAACGACCTGACGCAGCTCGCGACCCGGGCCGGCACGCGCGGTTCCGTCGTGCGGGCCCTGGAGCGGCTCGACCGGTTCGCGCTCCAGACGGCCGAGGCGCTCGCGGTGGCCCCCGACCCCGCCCCGTACTCCGTGCTCCTCGGGCTGCTCGCCGGGGACGGCGCCGACCCGGAGATCGAGGCGGCGCTGCCGCGCGCGGTCGGGGTGCTGCGCGAGCAGGCGCTGGTGTGGGGCGACGACGAGCGGCTGCGGCTGGTGCGCACGGCGCGCGAGCTGCTCGCGCCCTCGGCACAGCACCCCTCCCCCACCGGGCTCGGTCCGAGCGTCGCCGAGGCCACGGCCGGGATGTCACCGGGTCGCCTCCAGGAGATCATCGCGGCCGCCGGGCTGCCCGCGACGCACGACCCGGTGTCGGCGGTGGCGGCGCTGACGGAGCTGTTCACGGACCGTACGAGGATGGCGGCGCTGCTCGACACCGCGCCGCCCGAGGCGCTCGCGGTCCTGGACCGGCTGGTGTGGGGGCCGCCGTACGGGGAGGTGACGGCCGATCCGGCGCCGCCGGTGCGCTGGCTGCGCGACCGGGGCCTGCTGCTGCCGGTCTCGACGCGGACCGTGGTGCTGCCCCGGGAGGCGGCGCTGCACCTGCGCGGCGGGCGGGCGCACCGGGTGCCGGAGCCGGTGCCGCCGGAGGTGACGGCGGCCCGCACGTACCGTCCACAGGTGGTGGACAACGCGGCGGCCGGTCAGGCCCACACCGCGCTCGCGACCGTCGAGGAGCTGCTCAAGTCCTGGGACCAGGGCGGGCCGCAGGTGCTGCGGGCGGGCGGTCTGTCCGTACGGGACCTCAAGCGCACCGCCGCCGCCCTGGACGTGCCCGAGCCGACCGCCGCGTTCTGGCTGGAGCTGGCGCACGGCGCCGGGCTGCTGGCCTCGGACGGCGAGGCCGACGAGCGCTACGCCCCGACCCCCGCCTACGACGACTGGCTCGACCTGCCGCCGGCCGAACGCTGGGCCGCGCTCGCCGCCGCCTGGCTGGCCGCGACCCGCACGGCGGGCGTGGTCGGCGGGCAGGACACCAAGGGCCGCACCCTGTCGGCGCTGGGCCCGGGCCTGGACCGGGCGCAGGCCCCGGAGGTGCGCCGCCGGGTCCTCGCGCTCCAGGCGGCGCTGCCGCCGGGGGCCGCCGCCGACCGGGACGCGCTGCTCGCCCGGCTGCGCTGGGACCGGCCGCTGCGCAGCGGCGGGCCGCTCGCCGACCTGCGCGAACAGCTCGCCGTGTGGACGCTGGACGAGGCCGAGTTGCTGGGCGTCACGGGGCGCGGCGCCCTCGCCACCCCGGCCCGGGCGCTGCTCAACCTGCCGCTGGCCGAGGCGGCCTCGGACGACGCCTTCCACGGGCACGACTGCGAGCCGTCGGTCGCCGCCTCCCGCGCGGCGACCCTGCTCGCGCCGCTGCTCCCGGAGGCCGTGGACCACGTGCTGCTCCAGGCGGACCTGACGGCCGTGGCGCCGGGGCCGCTGCGCCGACCGCTCGCGGACGTGCTCGCGGTGCTCGCGGACGTCGAGTCGAAGGGCGGCGCGACCGTCTACCGCTTCACGCCCGGGTCGGTGCGCCGGGCGCTGGACGCCGGGCGCAGCGCCTCCGACCTGAAGGACTTCCTCACCGCCCACTCGCGCACCCCGGTGCCGCAGCCGCTCGCGTACCTCATCGACGACGTGGCGCGCCGGCACGGGCACCTGCGGGTCGGGGCGGCGTCCGCGTACGTGCGCTGCGACGACGACGCCGTGCTGGGCGAGATCCTCGCCGACCGGCGCGCGGCGGCGCTGGGGCTGCGCCGCCTCGCCCCGACGGTCCTGGCCGCGCAGGCGGACCCGGCCTCGCTCCTGGAGGGCCTGCGGGCGATGGGCTACGCGCCGGCCGCCGAGTCCGCCGAGGGCGACGTCCTGGTCACCCGCGCCGACGCGTACCGCACCCCGCCCCGTACCGCCCCGGCGCCCGTGCCGGACGGCCCGCCGGCCCCGGACGCGACCCTCCTGAAGGCGGCGGTCCGGGCGATCCGCGCGGGCGACCACGCGGCGACGGCGGCCCGCCGGGAACCGTCCACCGCGGCCCCGCTGGCGCCCGGCGAACTCCCCCGCACCTCACCGGCGGAGACCCTGGCCACCGTCCAGGCCGCGGCCCTCACGGGCTCGGCGGTCTGGATCGGTTACGTCAACGCGGAGGGCGCGGCCAGCCAGCGGGTCATCGCCCCGGTCCGCGTCGAGGGCGGCTTCGTCACCGGCTACGACCACACGGCCGACGAGGTCCGCACCTATCCGCTGCACCGGATCACGGGCGTGGCGGAACTGGCGGAGGAGGAAGGCTAGAGCGCCTGCCCGAGCCCCTCCGGGTCCCGCCGCACCCCCGGGCGCCTACAGCGCGAACGTCGTCACCACCGCCGCGTGGTCCGAGGGCCACTGGTTCGCCGCGACGTCCGGCCACGGGGCCGGGCTGCCCGTGACCAGGGTGCGGGAGGCGAGGACGCGCAGGCCGTGGGCGTTGTGGAGGACGAAGTCGATCCGGTCCTGCGGCTCGGGGGCGCCCGCGTGGGGGCCGGGCTCGGGATGCACGGGGTGGATCGGGGACCAGGTGGGGCCGGGGGTCAGGGCCGGGTCGGGGTGGGCCTCGCGGAAGGAGTCGCGCAGGCCGGCGGCCTCGGCGGCCAGGGTCACCGGCCAGGGGACCTCGGGCCGGTCGAGGTGGGAGGGGGCGTTGAAGTCGCCCGTCAGGACGACGGGCCGGACCGTGTCGGTGCCTTCGCCCGCCTCCTCGCGGATCCGGGCCAGGGTGTCCCGCATCTGGGCGAGGCGGACCTCCTCGTGGGCGGCCAGGTCCTCGGCCGGCAGGCCGTCGAAGTCGGCCTCGTAGGGCCCGTACGGGGTGTAGTGGAGGTGCGCCGTCCAGACGTCGACCTCGCGACCGGTCCCGTCGATCCGGACGCGGACGCCGGCCGCCCCGTAGAAGCCGACCCCGGGGTCGCCGAGGCGGGCGACGATCGGGTGGCGGCTGAGGACGCCGAGGTTCTCGCCGGCCGCGTGGTGGTGCCAGCCGAGCGCGGCGGCCAGCTCCTGGGTGGCGGTGCGCCCGGTCTCCTGGAGGCCGACGACGTCGGCGCCGGACGCGCGGACGGCGGCGAGCTGCTTGGCCCGGTGGTCGTCGACCATGCCGCCGCCGAGCCACAGGTTCCAGCTCATGACGGTGAGCGTGCGCCCGGCGAGCCCGGCCAGGAGGGCCGGGGTGACGCCGGTCAGGGTGTCCCGGACGGTGCGGCCGGGGCCCGGCGGGATCGGGGTGACGGAGGGGACCGCGAGCACCGCGCAGCCCGCCGCCTCCGCCGAGGCGACGCCGGTCGGGGTGTCCTCGACGGCCACGCAGCGCGCGGGCTCGACGCCGAGCGCGGCGCAGGCCGCGAGGTACGGCTCGGGCTCGGGCTTGGTGGTGCCGGTGTCGTCGGCGGTGACGGTGACCGCGAACCGGGGCGCGCCGCGTTCGGTGAGCGCGGCGACGACGGTGTCGGCGACGGCCCGGGGCGAGGCGGTCACAAGGGCGGTGGGGACGCCCTCGCCGGCCAGCGCGGCCAGCAGGTCGAGCGCGCCGGGCCGGGGCACGACGCCGGCCCGCACCCGGTCGGCGAACTCCCGGTGCAGCACCGCCGCCAGTTCGCCCGCGTCGGCGCCGGTGGCCGCGGCGAGCCAGTCCGCGGTGTGCTCGACGGGCCGGCCGAGGACCTCGGGCCGGTCGGCGTCGGTGAGCGGCCGGCCGGCGACCAGTTCCACCGCCTCCCACCACAGTCCCTCGGTGTCGACGAGCGTGCCGTCCATGTCGAACAGGACGGCCTGGACGGGGAGTTCGGGCTTCACGTGGGTCGGCGTCGCTTTCTGTGCTGCTGGTGCGGGTGTCACGGGCGGGGTGCGACGAGGACCGGGCGCTCCCGGAGGGTCACCGTCACGGCGTCCCCCGCGGCGTACGCGACCGCCTCGTGCGTGGGCAGGTCGGCCTTGACCTCGGTGGTGTCGGCGAGCCGGACGGTGAGCCGGGTGGTGGCGCCGAGGAAGGCGGTCGCGACGACCCGGGCCGAGCACGCGCCCTCCGTCGTGACCCGTACGTCCTCGGGCCGTACGAGCACGTCCACCCGGCCCGTACCGCCGGCGGGTGGCTCGCCGTCCACCGGCAGCCGGCGGCCGAGTACCTCGACGGTGCTGCCGTCGAGGTCCCCGGGGATCCGGCTCATGGTGCCGACGAACTCCGCGACGAACGGGGTCGCGGGCCGGCCGTACAGCTCGGCGGGCGGGGCGCACTGCTCCAGGCGGCCGGCGCGCATCACGGCGACCCGGTCGGCCATGGACAGCGCCTCCTCCTGGTCGTGGGTGACGAAGAGGGTGGTGATGCCGAGTTCGCGCTGGATGCGGCGGATCTCCTCGCGCAGCCCGAGCCGCACCTTGGCGTCGAGCGCGGACAGCGGTTCGTCGAGCAGCAGGACGCGCGGTCGCAGCGCGAGGGCGCGGGCGAGGGCGACGCGCTGCTGCTGGCCGCCGGACAGCTGGTGGGGGTAGCGGCCGCCCTTGTCGGCGAGGCCGACGAGCTCCAGCAACTCGGTGGCGGTGGAGCGCCGTTCGGCCTTGCCGACCTTGCGCATGCGCAGCCCGAAGGCGATGTTGTCGAGCACGTCGAGGTGCGGGAAGAGGCTGTACGACTGGAAGACCATGCCGGCGTCGCGCCGGTGGGCGGGCACCCGGGTGATGTCGGCGCCGTCCACGAGCACGGCCCCGGAGTCGGGCTGCTCGAAGCCGGCGAGCATGCGCAGGGCGGTGGTCTTGCCGCAGCCGGAGGGGCCGAGCAGGGCGAGGAGTTCGCCGGGGGCGACGGTGAGGTCGAGTCCGTCGAGCGCGGTGGTGGCGCCGAACTGCCGGCGCAGGCCGCGGAATTCGACGGTGGCGGCGCCGGCGCCCGGGTCCGTGCGCGGCGCGAGGGGGGCGGTCACGGTCATGGTCATCCCTTGGAGGCCTTGGAGGTACGGGTACGGCGTCCGCCGGCCCCGGAGAGGGCCAGGAGCAGCAGCCAGGTGACGAGGAGGCTGAGGACGGAGACGGCCACGGACATCTGGGCCTGGGAGCCGGAGATGTTGACGATCCACACGGCGAAGGGCCGGAAGCCGAGCAGCTGGGCGACGGTGTACTCGCCGAGGACCAGGGCCAGGGTGAGGAAGGCCGCGTTCATCAGCGCCCCGCGCAGATTGGGCAGCACGGCGCGGAGCAGCGCCTGGGTGCCGTTGGCCCCGCAGCTGCGGGCGGCCTCGACGAGGGTGCGGACGTCGACGGCCTGGAGTCCGGCGTCGAGGGCGCGGTAGGTGAAGGGCAGCGCCATCACCACGTACGCCAGGACGAGGACGACGGGGAAGTCCGGGTTCTGCAGGGCGACGAAGGTCTGGAAGAGGGGCGTGCGGGCGAGGTGTTCGGGGCCCCACTTGAGGACGGTGCCGATGCCGGCGACGAACGCGATGGGCGGCACGACCAGCGGCAGCGAGCAGACCGCCTCGACGAGCGGCTTGAGGCGGGGCGCGCCGAGCCGCAGGGCGACGAGGGCGGGCACCATGAGCAGCAGGACGACGGCGATGGTGACGGCGGCGAGGCCGAGCGAGAGCAGCAGGCTGGTGGTGAAGCCCTCGGTGCCGATGATCGTCGTGTACGCGTCGAGGGTGAGGCCCTGCCCGGGCACGTCGACCGTGAAGACGACGGAGGCGGCGAGCGGCACCAGGAAGTACAGCCCGGCGAGCCCGAGGACGAGCGGGCGCCAGGCCCGGTGCGTGCGGTTCAGGCGAGCCATCGCGAACTCCGGCGTTGCAGGGGCAGGTAGACCGCCATGACGAGCCCGGCGATGACGACCATGTCGAGGCTGAGGGCGAGGGCCACGTTCTCCTGGCCGACGAGGACGTTGCCGGAGATCGCGTCGGAGATCTGCAGGGTGACGAGCGGGACGGCGCTGCCGACCATGGCGGCGGCGGTGGCGTAGGCGGCGAAGGCGCTGCCGAAGAGCAGCACGAGTCCGCCGAGGAGGCTGGGCAGCAGCACCGGGAGGGCCACGTGCCGCCAGTACTGGAGGGCGGTGGCGCCGTTGTTGCGGGCGGCCTCGCGCCACTGGGTGCGCAGTCCGTCGAGGGCGGGGGTGATGGTGAGCACCATGAGCGGGATCAGGAAGTACAGGTAGACGAGGACCAGGCCCCAGAAGCTGTAGAGGCTGAAGCCCTTCTCGGTGAGGCCGAGGTGCCGGGTGAGCACGCCGGAGTTGCCGAGGGTGGCGACGAAGGCGAAGGCGAGGGGGACGCCGCCGAAGTTGGCGAGCACGCCGGAGGCGGTGAGCACGGCCTCGCGCAGGGCGCGGGAGCCGGAGGACACGATGGCCTGGGCGAGCGGGAGGCCGAGGAGGGCGGCGAGCACGGCGGCGGTGGCGGAGAGCTCGACGCTGCCGAGCAGGGCGGTGCGGTAGGCGCCCTGGAGGGAGGCGGTGAGGTTCTCCGTGCCGTACGTGCTGACGCCGGTGGCCGGGTCGTCGACGGTGAGGGCGCCGCCGAGCATGGCGACGGCGGGAATGCCGAAGGCGATCGCGGTGAAGGCGAGCAGCGGGACGGCGGCGAGCCAGGCGGGGGCGCGGCGCCGCCGCTGCCGGGCCCGGGCGGGCTCGGCGGCGGCGACGGCTGGGGCGGTGCCGGGGGCGGCGCCGCGGGCGGTGCTGCCGGGGGCGGTGGCCGTCATCCGGAGACGGCCTTGCCCCAGCCCTGGGCGAGGGCCGTCTTGGCCTTGGCCTGCTGGGCCTCGGTCGGGAAGGACGGCACGCCGGAGACGGCGGGCAGCTTGAGGGCGGCGGCCTGGTCGAGGGTGCCGGCCTTGTCCATGGCGGGCATCAGGACGGGCCGGGCGAAGCCCTTGAGCCAGAGGTTCTGGCCCTCGGCGCTGTAGACGTACTCCTGCCAGAGGCGGGCGGCGGCGGGGTGCGGGGCGTCCTTGTTGATGGCCTGCGAGTAGTACTGGGCGTAGCGGCCGTCGGTGGGGACGGCGACCTTCCAGTCGAGGCCCTTGGACTTGAACTCCTCGGCGTAGCCGGCGTTGAGGTAGTCCCAGTCGATGGAGATGGGCGTCTCGCCCTTCTCGACGGTGGCCGGGGTGGACTCGACGGGCGTGTAGTTGCCGTTCTTCTTCAGCTCGGCGAAGAAGTCGAGGCCGGGCTGGATGTCGTCGAAGGAGCCGCCGTTGGCGAGGGCGGCCGCGTAGACGCCGCCGAAGGCGGAGCCGGACTTGGTGGGGTTGCCGTTGAGGGCGACCTGGCCCTTGTACTCGGGCTTGAGCAGGTCCTTGAAGCTGGTGGGGCAGTTCTTGACCCGCTTGGCGTCGCAGCCGATGGAGACGTAGCCGCCGTAGTCGTTGTACCAGCGGGCCTTGGGGTCCTTCTGGCCCTCGGGGATGTCGTTCCAGGCGGCGACCTTGTACGGGGCGAACAGGCCCTGCTGGGCGCCGCTCAGCGCGAAGGAGCTGCCGAGGTCGAGGACGTCGGGGGCGCGGTCCTGGCCCTTGCGGGAGGTGACGGCGTTGATCTCGTCCTGGCTGGAGGCGTCGGGGTTCTCGACCTCGACCTTGATGCCGTACTTCTTCTGGAAACCGTCGATGAGGGCGCCGTAGTTGGCCCAGTCGCGCGGGAGCGCGATGGCGTGCAGCGTGCCCTCCTTCTTCGCGGCCGCGGCGAGGGCGTCCAGGCCGCCGAGGTCGGCGGCGGAGGTGGCGGTGGCGGCGCTCTTGCCGTCGGCGGTGGTGGTGCCCTCGGGGGCGGCACCGCAGGCGGTGAGGGCGAGCGCGGCGACGAGGGCGAGGGAGCCGCCGAGGGCGGCGCTTCTCGGGAGGGTCGCGGGGACGGGCACGGCTTCTCCAGGAGCTCGGGGGGCGCTGAGGCGAGAACTTGTCTGAACAAGTCGGCCTCAGTACGCCGGTCTTCGATGACCTGAAGGTGAACGAGGGCGGAACGGATCCCCGCGATTCCCTGCACAATCAGGCCTGTTGGCGCGCGTTTCCAGCCAGTTGGGAGCTGGTCTACGCTGAGCGCGCTGCACACACCTTCCGCGCCCGACCGATGTGACCTGGGGGAACGATGACCGCGCGCCACGAGCAGATCGCCGCGGAGCTCCGGCGCGCGATCCACCGCGAGGAGTACCCGGTCGGCGCGCACCTGCCCGCCGAGACCGAGCTCGCCGCGCGGTACGGCGTCTCGCGCGGCACCGTCCGCCAGGCCGTCGCCGCGCTCGCCGCCGAGGGCCTCATCGGCTCCCGCCAGGGCGCCCGCCGGGTGGTCCTGGCCCCGCGCCGCAGCCAGAGCTTCGCCGAGCTGCGCAGCTTCGCCCAGTGGGCCCAGGCCATGGGCCGCACCGCCACCGGCCGGGTGATCGCCCAGGAGCACCGCCCGGCCACCGCCGAGGACGCCACCCGGCTCCACCTCCCCCAGGGCACCCCCCTGCTCAACGTGCTGCGCCTGCGCGGCCTCGACGGCGAGCCGGTGCTCGTCGAGCGCACCGTCTACGCCGACTGGATCTCCCCCGCCGTCGCCGCCCTCGACCCCGACTGCGCCTCGGTCACCCAGCGCCTCTACGAGGACACGGGCCTGGTCTTCGCCCACGGCGAGCACGTCATCGACGCGATCGCGGCCGGCGCCCACGACGCCGCCCTCCTCGCCGTCCGCCGCACCAGCCCCCTCCTCCGCGTCCGCCGCGTCACCACCACCCACGACGGCCGCCCGGTCGAATGGTCCGACGACCGCTACCGCCCGGACGCGGTCAGCTTCACGGTCCACAACGCGATCGGCCACAACCCGCTGGTGCGGACGACGGCGGGGTGACCCCGCGGGACGGGGACGGGACGGCCGGGCATCAGGCAGACTGGATGTTTGGCCTGGCCACCCGGTCCGGTGGTCCGGTCGTGCGGAAGGGGATGCACGTAGATGAACGGTCCGCTCATCGTCCAGAGCGACAAGACGCTCCTCCTGGAGGTCGACCACGAGCAGGCGGACGCCTGCCGGCGGGCGATCGCGGCGTTCGCCGAGCTGGAGCGGGCGCCCGAGCACATCCACACGTACCGGGTGACACCGCTCGGGCTGTGGAACGCGCGGGCCGCCGGGCACGACGCCGAGCAGGTCGTCGACGCGCTCGTGGAGTTCTCGCGGTACCCGGTGCCGCACGCGCTGCTCGTGGACGTCGCCGAGACCATGGCGCGCTACGGGCGGCTCACGCTCAGCAAGCACCCCACCCACGGGCTGGTGCTCACCACCACCGACCGTCCGGTCCTGGAGGAGATCCTCCGCTCGAAGAAGATCCAGCCGCTGGTCGGCGCCCGGATCGACCCCGACACCGTCGCCGTGCACCCCTCCGAGCGCGGCCAGATCAAGCAGACCCTGCTGAAGCTGGGCTGGCCGGCCGAGGACCTCGCCGGGTACGTGGACGGCGAGGCGCACCGGATCGACCTCGCCGAGGACGGCTGGAGCCTGCGCCCGTACCAGCGGCAGGCCGTCGAGGGCTTCTGGCACGGCGGCTCCGGCGTCGTCGTGCTGCCCTGCGGCGCCGGCAAGACGCTCGTCGGCGCCGGGGCCATGGCCCAGGCGAAGGCAACCACGCTCATCCTGGTCACCAACACCGTCTCGGCCCGCCAGTGGAAGAACGAGCTGGTCAAGCGCACCTCGCTGACCGAGGACGAGATCGGCGAGTACAGCGGCACCAAGAAGGAGATCCGGCCGGTCACCATCGCCACCTACCAGGTGCTGACCACCCGCCGGAAGGGCGTCTACCCGCACCTGGAGCTCTTCGACTCCCGCGACTGGGGCCTGATCGTCTACGACGAGGTCCACCTGCTGCCGGCGCCCGTCTTCAAGTTCACCGCCGACCTCCAGGCCCGCCGCCGCCTCGGCCTCACCGCCACCCTCGTCCGCGAGGACGGCCGCGAGTCCGACGTCTTCTCGCTCATCGGCCCCAAGCGCTTCGACGCCCCCTGGAAGGAGATCGAGGCGCAGGGCTACATCGCCCCCGCCGACTGCGTGGAGGTGCGGGTCGACCTCACCGACTCCGAGCGGCTGGCGTACGCGACCGCCGAGGCCGAGGAGAAGTACCGCTTCTGCGCCACGACCGCGACCAAGCGCAGGGTCACCGAGGCGCTGGTGAAGAAGTTCGCCGGACAGCAGATCCTCGTCATCGGCCAGTACATCGACCAGCTCGACGAGCTCGGCGAGCACCTGGACGCGCCCGTGATCAAGGGCGAGACCTCGAACGCGCAGCGCGAGAAGCTCTTCGACGCCTTCCGCACCGGCGAGATCAGCGTCCTCGTCGTCTCCAAGGTCGCGAACTTCTCCATCGACCTGCCCGAGGCCACCGTCGCCATCCAGGTCTCCGGCACCTTCGGCTCGCGCCAGGAGGAGGCCCAGCGCCTCGGCCGGGTGCTGCGCCCGAAGGCCGACGGCCACCAGGCGCACTTCTACTCGGTCGTCGCCCGCGACACCATCGACCAGGACTTCGCGGCCCACCGCCAGCGCTTCCTGGCCGAGCAGGGCTACGCCTACCGGATCGTCGACGCGAGCGAGCTGCTCGCGGAGTAGGGCGGACCACGGACAGGGCCCGGCCCGTGCGGTCTCCGCACGGACCGGGCCCCACGTCTTCCCGTACGCCGGTCAGACCCCGGGAGGGCCGGACCGCCGGGCGGATCAGGCCGCCGGGTTCAGGACGATCTTCGCCTTGTCGTTGGCGGCCTTCGGGTCGAACGGCAGACGCTCGTCCCCGTACGGCGGCCGCACCACCACCGCGCCCTTGGCGCCCGTCACCACGGTGTCGATCCGCAGCTGGAAGGGCAGGTTCAGGGTCTGCTGCTCGGCGACCCAGATCGGCAGGTCGCACTGGTAGCGCGGCGCGCCGGTGCGCTCCTCGCCCTCCCACCAGCCGCCGTCCGCCGTGCGCGGCTGGCAGGTGTCCGGCACGCCGGTGGCGGTCGCGCCCTGCGGGATCGTCACGTCGACGCGGCCGACCGGGTCGCCGGAGCCGAGGTTGGCGACCCAGGCCGGGCCGCGGTTGCGGAAGGTGACCTGGGCGGTGACGGTCTCGCCGGCCGCGCCGGTCAGCCGGGCGCCGCGCACCGCGAAGTCGGCCGTGTTGGTGACGCCGACGGACTTGATCGCGCCGTTGTCCTCGGGCTGGAGGTCCTCGGCGCCGTCGAGCGCCTCCAGGCCGATGTCCACGCGCTCCTGGAGGCCGTACGCGGCGACGGTGGCCGTGACCGGCGAGGGCAGCGTGAACGTGCCGCCGGGCTGGACGACGTCCTCGTACGCGCAGTCGACCTTGGTCACCGGGTGGATCGGGCCCTCTCCCCAGCCCGCCGGGGCGCTGACGCACTGCGGAGCGAGGCCGTTCAGGGTGAGGCCGCGGGTGACGTAGTACGTGACCCGGACGCCGCGGGCGGGCTGGTCGCCGCGGTTGACGGCGGAGACCGGCACGGGCACGGTCGCGCCGGGCGCGACGCCGGTGGACCCGGGGACGGGGGCCAGCGCGAGGTCGGGGCCGGTGGCGACGCGGACGTCGGTCCAGTTCTCGCCGGCGGTGAGCTGCTCGCCGGTGGTGGTCGTGGCCGTGGCCCGGTAGCTGATGCGGCCGGTCGCGCCGACCGCCGCGCCGACGGCGGCGCGGACCTGCACCCGCACCTTGTCGGTGCTGTCCTCGCCGCTGAGCGGGATGTCGGAGACGGCGCAGACGGCGGTCGTCGCGTCGGCCGGGGCACAGTTCTCCGGCCAGGTGACGTCGGCGATGCCGGCGAGGCCGGAGACGTCGACGGTGAGCTTGCCGTCGACGACCTGGTTGGCCGCGTTGTCGTGGTTGAGGCGGAGGCTGAGGGTGGTGGGCGCGGGCTGCGGTCCCGTCTCGCTCGCCTTGGGCAGCACGAGCTGCCAGGGCGTCGCGGTGACCCACAGCTGGTCGCTGTCGGCGAGGGCCGGGGCTGCGGTCAGTCCCACGGTGACCAGACCCGCCACGGCGGCACAGGCACCGAGCCGCGCGACGCGGCCGGTGGAAGGCTTCTTCATGATCTCCTCGTTCATCGAACGGCGATGCGAAGAGGAGACCCGCGAGGGCGGGCGATGGTTGTGCTCAGTCGCAGGTCGGGCGGTCCGTGGTCGGGCGGTCCGTGGTCGGGCGGTGGCCGAGGTGCGCCGGGCGCGGGTCGCGCACGCCCGCGCGCCGGTCGCGCTCCGCGCCCTCCTGGTACGAGCCGAGCAGGACGACGCCGACGGCAGCCGCGCCGAAGGCCCGTATCGCGCGGAGGACGAGGCCGAGGCGGTGGGGGACGGCGGACGAGGGGGCGGGGGCGAGGGTGGTGGTGGCGGTCATGCATCCATCATCCGAAACGGACATTCCGAACACATCACCCCAAGGGCCGAACCCGGGTCCCCCGCGAGTCGGACCCGGCCCGGACCGGCCCCCCTACGGGTCGCCCCCGAGGAAAATCCATTCGCGTCCGCCCCGGCGACGGCGTACACTCGCCAGCTTCCCGCCTCCCGTCACGCCCGTACGCGTACGTGGAGCGCCGCCGCCCGGTCGGAAACCGGCGGCCACCGTGATGTGTCCGCGCCGTACCCTCCGGAGGCCTCAGCATGTCCGTCGACGTCGACGATCCGCTCGCGCGCGAGCGCGCCCACCTCTCCGCGTCCCGCGCCGCGCTGCGCGCCATGCGCGAGGACGTGGAGTCGCTCGACATCAAGGACGTCACCGCGAACTGGGTCAACGCCGTCATCCTGACCCGCCAGATCGAGGACCGCATCAAGGCCCTCGCCGACCTCTCCGACACCCCGCTCTTCTTCGGCCGGCTCGACTACCTGCACACCACGCAGGAGGGCCAACGCTTCTATATCGGGCGCCGGCACGTCCACGACGCCCAGGGCGACCCGATGGTGATCGACTGGCGCGCGCCGGTCTCCCAGCCGTACTACCAGGCCTCGAAGAAGGACCCGCAGGACGTCGGCCTGCGCCGCCGCTTCGGCTACACCGGCGGCGAGCTCACCGCGTACGAGGACGAGCACCTCTCCGACCCCGCCGAACTGGAGCGCACCAGCCGCCTGCTCCAGGCGGAGATCGAGCGCCCGCGCGTCGGCCCGATGCGCGACATCGTCGCCACCATCCAGCCCGAGCAGGACGAGATCGTCCGCTCCGACCTGTCCGGCACGGTGTGCGTGCAGGGCGGCCCCGGCACCGGAAAGACCGCCGTCGGCCTGCACCGCGTGGCGTACCTGCTGTACGCGCACCGGGAGCGGCTCGCCCGCACCGGCACCCTCGTCATCGGCCCCAACCGCTCCTTCCTCCACTACATCGAGCAGGTCCTCCCGGCGCTCGGCGAGCTGGAGGTGAAGCAGGCGACCGTGGACGACCTGGTCGCGCACGTGGAGGTGCGGGGCACCGACGAGGCGGCGACCGCCGTCGTCAAGGGCGACGCCCGGATGGCGGAGGTGCTGCGCCGGGCGGTCTGGTCGCACGTGTCGCTGCCGACCGAGCCGCTGATGGTGGTGCGCGGCTCGCGCCGCTGGCGCGTCCCCGCGTACGAACTGGAGGAGATCGTCCAGGAGCTGACGGACCGTGACATCCGTTACGGGGCGGCCCGCGAGGCCCTGCCGCAGCGCATCGCGCACGCGGTGCTCGTACGGATGGAGCAGGCCGGCGAGGCGCCGGACGACCGGGTGCAGAACGCGGTCGCGCGCAACGCGGCGGTCAAGGCGGTCGTGAAGGAGTGCTGGCCCGCGGTCGACCCGGCGAAGCTGGTGCTGCGGCTGCTGAGCGACCCGGAGTTCCTCGCGGAGCACGCCGCCGGGATCCTCGACGAGGACGAGCAGAAGCTGCTGCTCTGGGCGAAGCCGGCGCGCAGCGTCAAGACGGCGAAGTGGTCGGCGGCGGACGCGGTGCTCGTCGACGAGGCGACGGACCTGGTGGAGCGCACCCACTCGCTCGGGCACGTGGTGGTCGACGAGGCGCAGGACCTGTCCCCGATGCAGTACCGGGCGGTGGGCCGGCGCTGCACCACCGGCTCGGCGACCGTCCTCGGCGACCTGGCGCAGGGCACCACGCCGTGGGCCACGCAGAGCTGGGCGCAGGCGCTGGCGCACCTGGGCAAGCCGGACGCGGTGGTGGAGGAGCTGACCGCCGGTTTCCGCGTGCCGCGCGAGGTCATCGCGTACGCCTCGCGGCTGCTGCCGCACATGTCGCCGGGGCTCGCCCCGGTCGAGTCGGTCCGGGAGAACCCGGGCTCGCTGGAGATCCGGCGGGCGGCGCCGGAGGCGCTGGACGCCAGCGTGGTCGCGGCCTGCGTGGACGCCCTGGCCCACGAGGGCTCGATCGGCCTGATCGCCGCCGACGCCCGGATCGCGCCGCTCGCAAAGGCCCTGGCGGCGGCGGGCCTGCCCCACCTCTCCCCGGGCGAGGAGACCACGGCCGAGTCCCGCCTCACGCTGGTGCCGGCCTCGCTGGCGAAGGGCCTGGAGTACGACTACGTGGTCCTCGACGAGCCGTCCGCCGTGGTCGACGGCGAGCCCGACGAGCGCACCGGCCTGCGTCGCCTGTACGTGGCGCTGACCCGTGCGGTGTCGGGCCTGACGGTGGTCCACGCGACGGATCTGCCGGAGCAGTTGGACGCCGCGTAGGTGCCTCAGGCCGGGTACTCGGGCAGGGCCTGGGTCCAGGAGCGGTGGGCGACGGAGGCGAGGACCGGGTTCGTACGGCGGTAGTAGTGCTCGGTCACGATCCCCCAGCACAGGGCCCAGCCCCGGCCGCGCGCCCAGGTCGCGTCGTCGACCCGGGCCGCCTCGCGGAAGAGCGGCCGGGTCTCCGGGGTGAACAGCGTCCAGGCGGCCATCATGTCGCAGGCCGGATCGCCGGTGCCGAGGCCGCCGAAGTCGATGACGGCGGCGAGCCGGCCCTCGCGGGTGAGGAGGTTGCCGGGCAGCAGGTCGCCGTGCACCCACACGGGCTCGCCCTCGTACGCGGGCAGCCGGAGCACCGACTCCCAGGCGGCGGTGGCGCGTTCGGCCTCGGAGGCATCGAGGGTGCCGTCGGCGGCGAGGTCCCGCAGGGCGCCCGCCGTGTACCCCTTCTCCCAGTCGGTCACCGGCCCGCCACGGAAGGAGGTGGGCCCACCGGTCGCGTCCACGCCCCTGAGGGCGACCCCGAAGTCGCCCAGGGCGACGGCGGCGTGGGCGAGATCGGTGACGGGCGCGGCGAAGGCGTCGGCGCCGTCCAGCCACGTGTAGACCGACCACGCCTGGTCGAACCCCTCGCCGGGCTCCCCGAGTCCGACCGGCACGGGCACGTCGAGCGGCAACGCGGGCGCGAGCCGCGGCAACCAGCGCTGCTCCTTCTCCACCTGCCCCCGCGCCCACTCGGCCTTCGGCAGCCGCACGAGGTACTCCTCCCCGAGCCGGAACACGGCGTTGTCGGTCCCGGCCGACTCGAGCTCCCGCAAGGGCAGCCCGGCCCACTGCGGAAACTGCGCGTCCACCAGCCTCCGCGCCAACCCCTCGTCGATCCGCACCCCTGCCCCCGCCCGCGTCTCCTCCATGCGCGCGAGGCTACGGCGCCCGCCGCCGGGGACGCCACGGGGTTTCCACGCCCGCCCGTCGCGTCATCCGGGACGTGCTCGCCCGCGCCCCGGGGGTGCTCGACTCCCTGTAAATACGGGGGGAAGAACCCCTCCAACCCACCCCCTCCGTCCCCCAACTGCCCATTCCACACGATCGGGTGACAGATTGTCCGGAAGGCGGACGGGTGCGGTACGGTCGGCCGCGACAACGGCATATGCCCAAAAAAGCGGCCCCCGGCAGGACTGGCATCCTGGCGAGGGCCTACCGATAAGGAAGCGAACCCTTCCCCATGGCTGTTCCGCAGTCTAACGCGGCCCCGTCCGCGTCCAACGCCCCGTTCGAGATCCCCGCCGGCGCGCCACGCTCAGGGGTGATCCATGTGCGAGCCCGGCATCGGGACCGGTTCACCGTGGTGGGGAATCACCTGGCCCAGCATCCGACGCTGTCGGGGCTTGCGATCGGGCTCGGGGTGCACATCCAGTCGCTGCCGGACGGCGCCGACACGTCGGTGAAGCGGCTGACGCTGCGCTTCCGCGAGGGCGAGATCTCGATCCGGCGGGCGCTCAACGAGCTTGCCGAGGCCGGGTACTTGGAGCGGCGTCGGGTGGCGCTCGGCGGGGGGCGGTTCGCCACCCGGGTGATCTGGTACGACCGGCCCCGGGGCGCCGTACAGGCGCCCGGGCCCGAGCCGGAGCCGGAGGCCGAGCCGGAGCCCGTGCCGCCGCCCGAAGCCCCTCCGGCGCCCCCGCCACCGCCGGCCTCCGGGCCCGCCGTCGAGACGCTCGTGCGGCTGCGTGCGGTCGATTCCCGGCTGCTGCTGTCCCGGCGGGACGTGGAGCGGCTGGCGCCCGCCGTGGACGCCTGGTTCGCGGCCGGGGTGGACGCCGCGCAGGTGACGCGGACGCTCGTCGCGGGGCTACCGCCCGAGCACGTCCCCATTCACCATCCGGCCCGCTTCCTCGCGTACCGGCTGGACGCCTTCCTGCCGCCGCCGCTGCCCCCGCTGCCCGAGGCCGCCCCGGCTCCGCCGACGCCACCGCCGCCCCCGAAGCCACTGCCGATGGTGAACTGCGACGGCTGCGACCGCGGCTTCCGGAGTTCCGATCCGGACGCCCTCTGCCGGGACTGCAGACGGCGAGCCGCGTCAGCCGCCGCCTGAGCCGCCGCCGCGCTACGCGTCCAGGGCCGTGCGCCACTCCCGTACCGCCTCCGGCGAGACGGGGGCGGTCCAGCCGTGGGGGCGGGCGGCGCCGCCGATGTGGAAGGCGTCGAGGCCGGCCGCGCGGAGTTCGGGCAGGTGGTCCAGGCGGAGTCCGCCGCCGACCAGGATCCGGGGCTCGTAGCCGGGCTGCCCCGCGCGGGCGGCCTCCGCCTTGAGGGTGGGCAGGCCGTCGTCGACGCCGGTGGCCGCGCCGGCCGTGAGGTACGTGTCGAGGCCCGGCAGGTCCGCGAGCCGCTTGCGCAGCGCGTCGCGGTCGGCGGCCCGGTCGACGGCCCGGTGGAAGGTCCAGCGGCAGCCCTCGATGACGGCGAGCAGCCGCTCCACCGTGACCAGGTCCGGGGCGCCGTCGGGGGTGAGGAAGCCGAGGACGAACTCGGTCGCGCCGGCCTCGCGGAGCTCGGCGGCCCGCGCCACCAGGGCGTCCACCTGCGCCGCGTCCCCGGCCGCGAAGCCGTCGGTCAGCCGGAGCATCACGCGCAGCGGGATGTCCACCGCGGCGCGGATCGCCGCGAAGCCGGCCGTGGACGGGGTGAGCCCGTCCGCCGCCATGTCGGTGACCACCTCGAGGCGGTCCGCCCCACCGGCCTGGGCAGCGACCGCGTCCCGCTCGTCGAGGGCGATCACCTCCAGCACTGCACGGTTGCTCATCGAGCCCATTCCTCCACGCCGCCTACAGGTCTAGTCCAATGACCAGACTAAGAGATCTTTCCCCGTCGCGCACAGTGGATCTCGTCCCTCAATCCTTTGGCGGGCCGTGAGGAGGGCTGCTACGTTTCCCCCGGCCGTGCGACACGACGAGGAGGTGGTACCCGTGAACGCAGTTTCGACATGGGTGCTCCCCTCAGGGGTCACGGTCGGGCGATAGGTCGTCCGGGAGCGCCGTTTTCCCGCGCATCCCGAAGGACACGCCCACCATGACCATGACCTCGACCCTGCGCTTCACCTCCGAGCGCCTTCTCGACGACGGCGTCGCCGAGCGCGAGTTCACCCTCGGCGACATCCCCGGCTTCCTCTGGACCCCCGGGCCGGAGTCCACCGACACCGCCGCCGCCTCTGCCCCCACCGCCTCCGCCTCCACCGTCTCCACCCCGCTGATCCTCATCAGCCCGCCGCCGCTCGGCCTGGGCACGGTGTATCCGCGCATCGCCGGCCGCGCCCGGTACTACGCGACCCGGTACGGCTTCGCCTCGGCCACCCTCGAACTGCCCGGCAGCGGCGGGCGTCCCGGCTGGGAGGGGGCCCAGGAGACCCGCGCCGAGCTGCGCCGGGTCCTCCGGGCCGGCGAGCCGGTGGGCGCGGAGCTCGTCGACGCCCTCGTGCTGCCGCTGGTCGAGCGCGCGGCGCCGGAGTGGCGGGCCGCCCTGGACGCCCTCCTCGCACTGCCCGGCGTCGACGGCCCGGTCGGCTACGAGGGCGGCGTGATCTCGCTCGGCGTCCGCCTCGCCGCCGTCGAGCCGCGCATCAGGGCCGCGGGCCTCTTCGCCGGGAGCTTCGTGCCGGCCGCCTCGTTCGAGGAGGCCCGCCGGGTCACCGTGCCGCTGCACGTCCTGCTCCAGTGGGACGACGAGGACAACGACCGGCAGGCCGCCCTGGACCTCTTCGACGCCTTCGGGTCCCAGGAGAAGACCCTGCACGCCAACATGGGCGGCCACACCGGCGTCCCGGCCTTCGAGCTGGAGTCCGGCGCCCGGTTCTTCGCCCGTCATCTGAGGGACGTACGGGAGTAGTAGGCACACCGTGGGCCCCCGCCGCACCGGCGGGGGCCCACCTCCCTGCCAGACCTAGCCGTGGCTGTGGCCGCCCGCCTCGTGGCCCGGCTCCGCCGGCGCCCCCGTCGACGCCCCGGCCGGCGCCGGCTGCGCCGCGCCCGTCGCCCCCGCCCGTACGGTGAAGGCCGCCGTGCGCACCTTCCCCTCGTGCTGGAAGTCGAGGAAGAGGCGGTACGTGCCGGAGCTCGGCGCGGTCGCCGTGAAGGAGACGTCCGGGCCGGGGCCGCCCTCGTTGGGGTGGACGTGCAGGTAGGCGAGGTCGCCCTCGCGGAGCGCGACCAGGTGTCCGTAGGCGCCGAGGTAGGGCTCAAGGTTGGTCACCGGCTTGCCGGCCTTGGTCACGGTGAGCCGCAGCTCGCCCGCCTTGCCCGGGTCCAGGGTGCCGCCGAGGCGCACCTGGTAGCCGTCGACGTCGGCGGTCGGGGCCACCGGCGGCATCGGCTTCGGGGCGAAGGCGCCGGGGACGGACAGGTCGGCGCCGAGGGTCACGCCCTGTGCGCCCCGGACGGCCGGCTTGAAGTCGGCGAAGGCCTTGTACCCGCCGGCGGCCGGCAGGTCGGCGTCCACGGACCAGGTGCCGTCGGCGGCCTTCACCGGGTGCAGGTGGCGGAAGACGGTGAGGTCGCGCGAGGCGACGATGAAGTGCAGTTCCTTGCCGTGCTCGGTGGTGAAGGCGGTGACCTTCTTGCCGGCCGCGTCCTTGATGGAGAACTTCAGGGTGCTCTTGCCGAGGGCCGGGGTCGGCGTGTCGAGGGCGAGGGTGTAGCCGCCCTCGGAGACCTGGAGGCCGCCGGCGGCGGGGGCGTTGGCCGCGCCCGCCTCGTGCCCGGCGTGCCCGTCCCCGCCCTGCCCGTGGGCGGATTCCTTGCCGGACTCCGTTCCGGCCCCCTTCTCGTGCGAGGTGCCCGGCGTGGCCTCGGCGTGGCCGCCGTGCTCGGCCTTCTTCGGCTCGTCGATCGGTCCGACGCCCTTGCCGACCCCGTACGCCGTCCCGAAGGTCGCGGCGAGCGCGGCGGCAAAGGCAGTGATCTTCACTCCGGTGTTCATGGCTGCTCTCCCGTACGTGGGGTGGCGCGCGGGCGCGCCGTCAGTGTCGGTCGGGTCCCCTTCCATGCACCTCACCATACCCCTGGGGGGTATCAAAGTCACGTCGGTTCCGCACTTGCACGCGATACGGGAGGGGGGTATACATAGACCCGAAGCGATACCCCCCGAGGGTATCCGAGACCGCCAGTGACCGACCGACGGAGGACGACATGGGCTCCTGCTGCACCCCCGACAACAGCTGCAACACCACCGAGGCGACCACGGCCACCGCCGTCGCCGACGCCACCACCACGGTCTACGCCGTCAGCGGCATGACCTGCGGCCACTGCAAGACCGCCATCACCAACTCCGTCAGCGCGCTCGACGGCGTCATCTCCGTCGACGTCGACGTGGCCGGCGGCAAGGTGACCGTCACCACCGGCGGCGCGCCCGACGACGCCGCCATCGCCGCGGCGGTCGACGACGCCGGCTACGAGCTGACCGGCCGCGCCTGACCGTCGGGCCCGACCGGGCTCGACCGGCGCCGCGCGCCGACCGTGCCCACCGGCCGCCGGGGCTCGCCCACCACGCCCGGGCCCCGGCCCCCGACCCGTGACGAACGAGGAGCAGACCTCATGACAACGACGACCCCCGGCACCGCCCAGGTCGAGCTCGCCATCGGCGGCATGACCTGCGCCTCGTGCGCGGCCCGGATCGAGAAGAAGCTCAACCGCATGGACGGGGTCGAGGCCACCGTCAACTACGCGACCGAGAAGGCGAAGGTCACCTTCTCCGCCGACATCGCCGTCACCGACCTGATCGCGACCGTCGAGGCCACCGGCTACACCGCCAAGGAGCCGGAGCCCGAGCGCCCGGCCGCCACCGGCGGCCCCGAGGGCCCCACCGACGAGGAGATCGCCGACGCCGAACTGCGGCCGCTCAAGCAGCGCCTGATCACGGCCGTCGCGCTCGCCGTGCCGACCATCGCGATGGCGATGGTCCCGGCCCTCCAGATCGAGTACTGGCAGTGGCTGAGCCTCACGCTCGCCGCGCCGGTCGTCACGTACGCCGCCTGGCCCTTCCACAAGGCCGCCTGGACCAACGCCAAGCACGGCGCCGCCACGATGGACACGCTGATCTCGGTCGGCACCATCGCCGCGTTCCTGTGGTCGCTGTGGGCGCTGTTCTTCGGCACCGCCGGCACCCCCGGCATGACGCACCCCTTCGAGTTCACCATCGCCCGCACCGACGGCGCCGGGAACATCTACCTGGAGGCCGCGGCCGGCGTCACCGCCTTCATCCTGGCCGGCCGCTACTTCGAGGCCCGCTCCAAGCGCAAGGCCGGCGCCGCGCTCAAGGCGCTGATGCAGCTGGGCGCGAAGGAGGTCACCGTCCTCAGGAACGGGCGCGAGGTCACCGTGCCGACCGCCGAACTCCAGGTCGGCGACCGCTTCCTGGTCCGCCCCGGCGAGAAGATCGCCACCGACGGCACCGTCGTCGAGGGCTCCTCGGCCGTCGACGCCTCCATGCTCACCGGCGAGTCCGTGCCCGTCGAGGTCGGCGTCGGCGACTCCGTCACCGGCGCGACCCTGAACGCCGGCGGCCGCCTGGTCGTCGAGGCCACCCGGGTCGGCGCCGACACCCAGCTGGCCCGCATGGCCAAGCTCGTCGAGGACGCCCAGAACGGCAAGGCCGCCGCCCAGCGCCTCGCCGACAAGATCTCCGCCGTCTTCGTGCCGATCGTCATCGCGCTCTCGCTCGGCACCCTCGGCTTCTGGCTCGGCACCGGCCAGGGCCTGACCGCCGCCTTCACCGCGGCCGTCGCCGTCCTGATCATCGCCTGCCCGTGCGCCCTGGGCCTGGCCACCCCGACCGCCCTCATGGTCGGCACCGGCCGCGGCGCGCAGCTCGGCATCCTCATCAAGGGCCCCGAGGTCCTGGAGACCACCCGCAAGGTCGACACCATCGTCCTGGACAAGACCGGCACCGTCACCACCGGCCGGATGACCCTCATCAAGGTCCACACCGCCGCCAGTACGGACGAGACCGACGTGCTGCGCCTCGCCGGCGCCCTGGAGCACTCCTCCGAGCACCCGATCGCCCAGGCCGTCGCCACCGGCGCCGCCGCCAAGGTCGGCACCCTGCCCACCCCCGAGGACTTCGCCAACATCCCCGGACTCGGCGTCCAGGGCGTCGTCGACGGCCACGCCGTCCTCGTCGGCCGCGAGAAGCTGCTCCAGGAGTGGGCGATGGAGCTCACCCCGTCACTCAAGGCCGCCAAGGAGGCCGCCGAGGCCGCCGGCAAGACCGCCATCGCGGTGGCCTGGGACGGCCAGGCCCGCGCGGTGCTCGAAGTCGCCGACGCCATCAAGGAGACCAGCGCCGAGGCCATCAAGCGGCTGCGCGCCCTCGGCCTCACCCCGATCCTGCTCACCGGCGACAACAAGGCGGTCGCCGAGGCCGTCGCCGCCGAGGTCGGCATCGACGAGGTCATCGCCGAGGTCATGCCGCAGGACAAGGTCGACGTCGTCAAGCGCCTCCAGGGCGAGGGCCGTTCGGTCGCCATGGTCGGCGACGGCGTCAACGACGCCGCCGCGCTCGCCCAGGCCGACCTGGGCCTCGCGATGGGCACCGGCACCGACGCCGCCATCGAGGCGGGCGACCTGACCCTGGTCCGGGGCGACCTGCGGGCCGCGGCCGACGCCATCCGGCTCTCCCGCAAGACCCTCGGCACCATCCGCTCCAACCTCTTCTGGGCCTTCGCCTACAACGTGGCCGCCCTGCCGCTCGCCGCGGCCGGACTGCTCAACCCGATGATCGCCGGAGCGGCCATGGCCTTCTCCTCGGTCTTCGTGGTCGGCAACAGCCTCCGCCTGCGCGGCTTCCAGGCCGCCGACCGCTAGGCCGTCCCCGAGCACGACCCCTTCCAGCGCCGTGATGTGACGTACTGACGGGAGAGGCCGCCATGGCCGGTTACGTACAGCAGAAGGAAGACATCATCAGACGCCTCCGGCGCATCGAGGGACAGGTCCGGGGGGTGCAGCGGATGGTGGACGAGGACGTCTACTGCATCGACGTCCTCACCCAGGTCTCCGCGATCAACGCGGCCCTCCAGTCCTGCGCCGTGGCCCTCCTCGACGAGCACCTCAGCTGCTGCGTCACGGAGGCCATCGAGGCCGGCGGGGACCAGGCCAAGGTCAAGGTCGGCGAGGCGTCGAAGGCGATCGCCCGCCTGATCCGCACCTGAGCCGCACCTGATCCGCACGCCGACAACTGAAAAGAGTCAGCCGCCCTTGTGCGAAGGGCAGTCGGCGGTCAGCCGGACGCTCAGCCGAAGACACAGGCCGAGCACCTGACGCAGGAGCACCAGTTCCACCGCGCCGGGCAGTCCGGGGACGCAGACCTTCGCACAGGGGCGGTTCTTCACGAGTCCGTTCATGAGGGTCGTCATCCCGCCATGCTACCCCCGGGGGGTATACCTGAGCGGGCGAGGCGGCCCGTACGATGAGCCGCCCGGAGCGGGGAGGGGATGCACGTGCGCCGGCTGGGAGAGCTGGAGGCCGAGATCATGGACCGGCTGTGGGCCTGGCAGCGGCCCGCCACGGTCCGCGAGATCGTGGACGACATCAATCTGGGGCGCCGGGTCGCCTACACGACGGTCATGACCGTCGCGGACATACTCCACCGCAAGGGCTGGCTGCGCCGCGAGAAGTCCGGCCGGGCCTGGCTGTACGAACCCGTGCGCAGCCGCGAGGAGTACACCGCCGGGCTCATGCAGGACGCGCTCGGCGACAGCCAGGACCGGCCCGCCGCCCTGCTGCGCTTCGTGGAGACCATCTCCGACGAGGACATGGCGGCCCTCGACGCGGCGCTGCGCACCGCCCGGCGCGCCCAGGGCGTGGAACGGTGAACCACCACGCGCTGCCACCGCTCGGCCTCCTCCTCTGTACGGGCTTCCTCGTGCCGTGGCTGCTCGTGCGGGCCCGCTGGGCGCAGCAGGTGCCGCGGCTCGCGCTCGCGGTGTGGGCGGTGAGCGGGGCACTGTTCACCGGCTCGGCGGCGCTGCTGCCGGCGCAGCTGATCCTGCCGAGCTCGACCGGACACCGGCTCAGCGACGCGCTGTTCGGGCTGCGGCTGCCGACGGCCGAGGAGTTCCTGCGGTTCACGGCGCTCGAATACAGCTCGCTCGCCCTCGCCCTGGGCATCTTCGCGGTGCCCGTCACCTGCTTCGCCCGGACCCTGCTGCGGGCCCGCCGGCAGCGGCGCCGGCACGCGGAGACGCTGCGGCTCGTCGGGCGGTACGACGCGGGGCTCGGCGTCACGGTCCTGGAGCACGAGCGGCCCGCGGTCTACTGCCTGCCGGGGCGTTCGCGCCGGGTGGTGGTGTCCTCCGGCGCCCTGGACGCGCTCACCGGCCCGCAGCTGGCCGCCGCCCTGGCGCACGAGCGGGCGCACATCACGGGCCGGCACCATCTGCTGGTCGCGGCGGTGGAGGCCTTCGCCGCCGCCTTCCGGCATCTGCCGCTGGCCCGGGACGGCGCCACGGCGGTGCCGCTGCTGCTCGAAATGGCCGCGGACGACCGGGCGTTGCGCCGCTGTTCGCGCGACGCGCTGGCCACCGCGCTGTACGCGCTCGCCTCCGGCCGGGCGCCGCGGCAGGCCTTCGGAGCGGGCGGCCCGTCGGCCGCGCTGCGGATGCGGCGCATCCTCACCCCGCACAGCGCCGGGCATCCGGTGCTGTGGGGACTGGCGACGATCGCGGCGGCCGGCCTGGCCGCGGCCCCGCTGATCATCGCCTGCTGCTCGTTCCCGAATTAATTACTAAGGGAATTCGTAGATTTCACATCGGTCGCACCCCGTCCGAATTCCCGGCTATTGTGGGTCTGTTGGCGTTCAGCTCGGCACGTCGAAGGGTACGAACCAATGCAGCTGGCGGACGTGCGGGCGGCGGAAGCCGCCGACGCGACGACGATATCCAGGCTGCTTGCCGAGTGCATCCGGGACAGCTACACGGAAATACTCGGAGAAATCCCCACCGGACGGCTGGTGTCCGCGCAATGCGCACTCCCCCGTATCCGCGCGGAAATTGAAATTCCCGGCGGCGCGCCCGGCTGGCTCGGCTGGCTGGTGGCCGCGGCACCGGACGGCACCCTGCTCGGCGCGGTGGCCGGCGGCGTGCCCGTACCGGGCGAGGGCGAGCTGTACGCGCTCGCGGTGCTCCCCGCGGCCCGCCGCGCCGGGATCGGCACGGCCCTGCTCGCCGCGACCAGCGAGCGGATGCGCGCCTACGGCGCCACCGAGCTGCGACTGACCCTCCCGGCCGCCGCCGACCCCTCGCTCCCCTTCTACGAGCGTCGCGGCTTCGCCCCGCTCGGCGACGCGAATCGCCACAGCCGCCCGCTCTGACGGGGCCGGCGCCCTCCTCGTACGCGCGCCCCTTTCTCGTACGCCCTCCCTTTTCTCGTACGCGCTCCTGAAGCCCCCGTACGGGCTCCCGCCCCCTCGCACGCGCTCCGGCGCCCACGACTCCTCCGCGCGCCCCCGTGGCAGACACACGCCATCGCGTGTTCACGCCCCCGGATCCGCTGGAACCGGCCCTTCGCCGCAGGTCAGGATGGAGCACAGCGGCGCGGCCCCGGCGGCACGGGTGCCCCGCCCGGACGGCACGGACCGAGCGAGCCCTGGAGGAGCGATGCACACACCGAGCGGCACTTCCCTGCCCGTCGTGCCCGCACCGCTCGCCCCGGTCCTGCCGTCCCGATACGACCGGCGTCACCCTTCCGGCCATCCTTCCGGCCACCCCTCGGGCCACCCCTGCGGCCCCGAGCACCACGGCCACCACGGTCACCACGGCCCCGACCGGCACGCCGGTCACCTCGAACTGCCCGCCCCCGGCGCCGGGATCCGGCTCCCGTCCGACACCCTTCCCGGACTGGAATCCGTCTCCCCCGGCGACGAGGACTCGGTCTGGCTGCACGACGCGCTCCTCGGCCCGCACAGCGCCGACATCGTCCGGTACCTCTCCCTCGCCCGGTCCACCGGCGGCCCCGTCCTCGATCTCGGCTCCGGCGCGGGACGGCTCGCCGTCCCCTTCGCCCGGCACGGCTTCGCCGTGGAGGCCGTGGACCGGGACGGCCCCGCCCTGGAGCGCCTCGAGAAATGGGCCCGGCGGATCGGTCCGCAGGTCGCCGGGCTCGTCGTGACCACCCGGGCCGACCTCACGGAGCTGCGGCTCGACGGCGACTACCGGCTCGCGCTGCTCGCGGGCGCGATGGTCTCCGCCGTACCGCCGCAGGCACGGCCCCGGCTGCTGCGCGAGATCGCCTCGCACCTGGGGGCGGGCGGAGCGCTCGCGCTCGACTACACGGCCCACCAGCTGCCCGGCCTGGTCGCCGAGCCGCAGCGCACCTGGGCCTTCCAGGTGCCGCGCTTCGACGGCATCGACGAGTGGGTGGTGGCCCGGCAGACCTTCGACCTGCCCACGATGAGCGAACGGATCACCTACTACGCGGCCCGCACCGGGAAGCTCTCCACCGAGCGGGTGGTGCTCCGCACCGACAAGTGGATCGTGGACGGCGAACACCTGGCGGCCGAGCTGCACTCGGCCGGCCTGCACATCGAGGGCCGCCGGCGGCACCGGATCGACGACCGGACGGAGAGCGTGCTCCTGGTCTGCCGGGCGGACGACTGAGTCCGCAGCCGGGCGTGCCCGGCCTGGCCGAGGATCCCCTGACGCCAGGGTTGGGCAAGAGGTACGATGCCCACAAAGGTTTGGGCCGACCAGGCATCGGGTGGCGGGCGGAGAGAATGGCAGTCGTGGAAGAGCTGACGGGCCGCGAGGCGGTGATCCAGCGCCTGCGCGACGTGGGCCTGCGGGTCACCGGTCCGCGCCTGGAGGTGCTCACGGTGCTCGCCGCCGGCGGCCATCTCGACGTGGAGGCGATCACCGCGACCGCCCGCGAGCGCCTGGGCACGCTCACCAGCCAGGCCGTCTACGAGATGCTGCGGCACTTCCAGGAGACCGGTCTGGTCAGCAAGTTCGACCGGCCGGGCCTGCCCGCCGTGTTCGAGATCTCCGGCCCGCCGCACCAGCACGCCCTGTGCCTGCGGTGCGGCCGCGTGGCGAACGTGACCGCCACCGCCCCCGCCCCGCCCCGCGGCAGCCTGCCGGACTGGCGGGTCAGCGACGCCGAGGTGGTCTTCAAGGGCGTCTGCCCCGACTGCCACGCCACACCGGACGCCGAGCCGGACGCCGGTCCGGAGGCCTAGCCGGACGCCGGGCAGGACGCCGGCCCGGTGGACGCGTGCCCCGCAGGCCGAAAGCGGGCGAACACCATGCGGTGCGTTCGAATCTGTGGCAGGGTCTAGCGGGGCGTTTCAACAGGATCCGCGCGATCCGAGGGGAGTCTGCTGCGCCGTGTCCAAAAACGCCGCCGGAGCGCGTACGGGAAGCGAGCAGGCCCTGGCGCTCTACCAGGAGTTGCGCGGCAGCACCGGCGAGTCCTTCGACGACGTGGCCCGCCGGCTCGACCTGACCAAGGCCGAACGCGAGCGCTGCCACGCCGAGTTGGTCACCCTCGGCCTGATCGCCGGGCCGGACCCCGCGGACAGTGCGGACAGTGCTGCCGGACCGGACGGCGGCGGCCGGAACGGCCGCGCCGCCGTCCCGACCGTGGTCGACCCCGACATCGCGCTGCTCCGCCTCCTCCAGCACGAGCGCGAGCGCCTGGAGAACCGGCTTGCCGAGACCAGCCGCGCGCACACCACCCTGGAGACCCTCGCCGGACCGTTCCTGCGGGCCGGCATGCAGCCGGGCTCCGAGGTCGAGGTCGAGATCGTGGAGGATCCGGCCAGGATCCAGCGGGAACTGGCTGACCTGACGAACGCGGTGCGGAGCTCCGTCCATTCCATGCTCACCGGATCGGTGCGCCGCGAGGAGATGTCCCTCGAACTGGCGCGGGACCGCGACCGGGTGGCCCGGGGCGTGCGCGTCCAGGCCATGTACAGCCACCGGGTCGGCCAGGTCCCGGAGATGGCGCAGCACCTGGCCGAGCGGACCGCGCTCGGCGTGGAGGTGCGGCTCTCGGCCGTCGTGCCCATGAACATGGTGCTCGCCGACGAGAACTTCGCGCTGCTGCCCACCGATCCGCACGACCCGGACTCGGCCGCGATCCTGGCCCGCGGACCGGGCCTGGTGCGCTCCTACCGCGCCCTCTACGACTACTGCTGGCACGCCGCCACCCCGTACGGCCACGAGGAGCCGGCCGAGCGCGGCGGCGACGGGCTGTCCGAACAGCAGCGCGCCGCCCTGCGGATGCTCGCCTCCGGCATCAAGGACGAGCAGGTGGCCCGCAACCTGGGCGTCTCGCTGCGCACGGTCAGCCGGCTGATCTCCGAGGTCATGCAGGAACTCGACGCCGCCAGCCGCTTCGAGGCCGGCGTCAAGGCCGCCCGGCTCGGGCTGCTCGACGGCGAGGCGTACGAGGCGCCCACGACGTAGCCTGATCATGGAACCGCGGGCGGGCACGTCGCACGACGGCGCGGCGCGCACGGTTCGAGTCGACAGAGTGCCGCGTGCGGGCGGCCCCCGTCCAGGAGGCCGAGCCGGGGGAACCACGACGACGAGGGGGAGACGCGCCATGGCTGCGACCGACGACACCACGGGCGGCGGGACGACCGGAGGCGCCGTGCCCGCCCACCACGCCGCGCACCCGGCCGCGCACCCGGCCGGGGACCACACGGGACCGACCCTGGACCACACGGACCCGCATGCCCGACTCGTGCCGCTCTACCAGGAGTTACGGCGCCGGGGGGTGTCCAGCTTCGCCGCCGTCTCGGACGAACTCGGGCTCTCCGCCGAGGAGTACGAGCGATGTCGGGCCGAACTGATCGCGCTGGGGCTGATCGTGCCCACCACGCGCACCCACGCCACCCTCGCCGACGTCCGCGCCGGCACCTGGCGCGCGGACGCCGACACGGTCGCGGCGGTCGACCCGGAGATCGCGCTGCTCCGGCTGCTCGACCGCGAGCGGGACCGGCTGCGCGAGCACCTGGCGGAGGCCGACCGGGCGTACGCGAACCTGGAGGCGCTGGCCGGCACCTTCCTGCGGGCCAGCGTGCTCGCGGGCTCCGAGGTCGAGGTGGAGGCGCTGACCGACTACCGGCGCATCCAGCAGGCGCTGGACGACATCATCGACGTGATGCAGGAGAGCTCGGCGTCCATGTACCCCGGCGGGCCGAGCCGCGAGGTGCACGAGGTGACGCTCGACCGGGACCGCCGGCGCCTCGAACAGGGCATCCGGGTCCGGGCGATCTACGCGCACGAACACGCCACGCGCCCGGACGTGGCCGAACTCCTGGACGCCCGCAGCGAGCTGGGCGCGGAGATCCGGGTCGCCGCGGTCGTACCGCTCAACATGATCATCATCGACCAGCAGTACGCGATGCTGCCGATCCGCCCCGAGGACGCCCGCAAGGGCGCCATCCTGGCCCGCGGCCGGGCCCTGGTGCGCTCCTACCTGGGCCTCTTCGAGCACTGCTGGCACACGGCCGTGCCGTACGGCTCCGGGGCCGCGGCCGAGCGCGGCGGCGACGGGCTCTCCGAACAGCAGCGGGCGGCGCTGCGGATGCTGGCCACCGGGATGAAGGACGAGAAGATCGCCCGCAGCCTCGGGGTGTCGCTGCGCACGGTGAGCCGCATGCTCTCGGAACTCATGCAGGAACTGGGGGCGACGAGCCGTTTCGAGGCGGGTGTGCGGGCGGTGCGGATGGGCTGGCTGGACTGAGCCGGCGGCCCCCGAAGGGCCGGGTACGGGCACGGAAAAGGCCCCGTGATCGTGGCAGGGCGATCACGGGGCCTTTTCTCGGCTTCTTCGGCTCTTCGGTTGTTCGACTCTTCGGTTGTTCAGCTTCGCCCGTTCAGCTCTTCGGTTGTTCGGCTCGAAATATGCCGGGCGATTGTTCAGTTGCTCGGCGCGGGGGTGGGGACCGGCCAGTTGTCGTCCGCGGCCACCATCTGCGGAGCCTCGGGGGCGGTGGACTCACCGCTGGTGGCGGCGATCGTCGCGCCGCCGGCGACGGCCAGACAGGCGACCAGGGCGAGGGCGAACTGACGGACGGTCTTCTTCATGATTCCTCCAGGAGTTGGAATGTGAATTCCGGCTTCTGGGGGCCCGTGCCGCCGGGCTCTCCCTGAAGACATCTCCATTCTGTCGGGGGCTCCGAGGCGAATCCAGGGATTCTCTCTGCGTGGACCCGCCATGGCGTGAGTGCGTCAATGCGCCATCACGGGAACGGAATTGGAGCATCCTGGCCGCCCCTAACCTTTGGTCGGACCAAAAGAGATGCTAGACTCGTGCTACGGCCTTCTCGTTCCTCCAGGAGAGAGGGGCCGCCGGGGCAGGGGCGTGCCGCCGCCCTTGCCCCACCCGTGCCGACGGCGCCGCCGGCCGCGCCACCGCGTCCTCGTAGACGTCGATCGTCCGCGTGGCGGCCACCCGCCAGCTCATCCCCCGCGCGTGCCGCGCCGCCGCCTCCCCCATCGTCACCCGCGCCCGCGGGTTCCGGGCCAGCCACAACAGCCGCCGCGCGTACTCCACCGGGTCGTGCCCCGGCACCAGCAGCCCCGTCACCCCGTCCCACACCGCCGTCGGCAGCCCGCCGACCGCCGCCGCGAGCACCGGCGTCCCGCACGCCTGCGCCTCCAGGGCCACCAGACCGAAGGACTCCGAACGCGAGGGCACCACCAGCACGTCCGCCGCCCGGTAGTAGTCCGCGAGCCGCTCCTGCGGCACCGGCGGGCAGGGCTTGAGGACCTCGTCCACGCCCAGCTCGGCGGCCAGCCGCCACACCGTGCCCTGCTCCGTCGCGCCCGAATGCCCGCCCACCACCGGCACCACCGTCCGGCGGCGCAGCTCCGGCGCCATCCGCAGCAGCTCCGCCACGGCCCGCACCAGCACGTCCGGCCCCTTCAGCGGCTGGATCCGCCCCGCGTACAACGGCACGAACGCGTCCGCCGGCAGCCCGAGCCGGGCCCGGGCCTCCGCCCGGCCGCCGCCCGGCACGGCCGGGTGCGCGAAGGTGCGCAGGTCCACCCCCGGCCGCACCACCTCGGTGCGCACCGGGTCCGCCCCGTACAGCGTGCGCAGCGCCTCCGCCTCGTCGCCCGTGTTGGCGATCAGCCGGTCGGCGTCCCCGACCACCTGGCGCTCGCCCCGGATCCGCAGCTCGGGCTCGGGGCGGTCGCCCTCGGCGAGGTGGGCGTTCTTCACCAGGGCCAGGGTGTGCGCGGTGTGCACCAGCGGTATGCCCCAGCCGAAGGAGGCGATCCGGCCGGCCTGCCCGGACAGCCAGTAGTGCGAGTGGACCAGGTCGTAGCGCCGGCCGGCCCGGCGGGCCTCGCCGAGCAGGGCCAGCGAGAAGGGCACGACCAGGTCGGGCATGGCCTCCTTGGGCAGCGGCCGGCGCGGACCGGCCGGCAGGTGCCGGACCCGTACGCCCGGCTCCAGGTCGACCGGACCGGGCGGGAGTTCTCCCCGGCAGCGGGTGAACAGGTCGACCTGGACGCCCTGTTCGGCGAGGGCGCGGGACAGCTCGACCATGTAGACGTTCATCCCGCCGGCGTCCCCGGTTCCGGGCTGGTGGAGCGGGGAGGTGTGGACGCTGAGCATGGCGACGCGCAGGGACACGAGGGGCTCCTGTGGGGTGGGCCGCGTGCCCCCGCGCGTGGCGCGCACGGTCACGCGGCAGGGAGGGAGGGCGAGAGGGCTGTTCCTTCGGGCTGGTGCGGGCCCGCGGGTGCGGGTGCGTGGTACGGGCCCGCGGGTGCGGGTGTGCGGTGCGGGTGCGGGCCGTGGGCGCGCGTGGTGCGTGGTGCGGGCCGTGGGCGGGGCGGAGAGGGGGGTCGTGGGCGGCAAGTACGCGACTTCTTAGGGGCTTAGAAGCCGGGGGCGGTACGGATCCGGCCTCAGAATCCGAAGACGGGACCGGACGGCGGCGCGAGCCGCGTGCCCGGCAGCGGGGCGATCAGCGCCGACCAGTCCACCGGCCGGCCCGGCTCCACCTGGAGCGCCGCCGCGAGCCGGTCCGCGCCCTCCGGCATGGCCGGCCGGGCCCAGGCGGCGAGCGCCGAGGCCACCGCCAACTGTGCGGCGAGCGCGGGCAGATGCCGGCAGTTGGTGGTCGGGCGGCAGCGTTCGTGCGCGTTGACGTAACCGAAGTCGGCGACCGAGCGGACCATCTCGTCGAGCACCGCCACCGCCCGCCGCGGGTCGAAGGCGTCCGGGCCGTAGGCCTCGCGCAGGTCGTCCAGACCGCGGTGCAGCCGGCGCTCCAGGACCGTCCAGCCGGTGCCGCCGGGCATCGCCTGCGGCGCCACCCCGTCGCACTCCTCGCGGACGGCCGCGAAGAGCCGGGTCAGCCAGCTGTTCCAGATCTCGTCCAGCTCCTGCCGGGCGGCGGCGAGCCGGTCGCGCTGGTGCACCGTGCGGCGGCCGGTCGGCCGGGCCTGCAGGACGTGCCGGCGCAGGGTGTCGGAGCCGTACTCGGTGAGCAGGTCGAGCGCCCACACGTTGCCCTCGCGGACGCCCTCCTCCACCACGTACGACTCGTTGACGTTGAACTCCTGCGGCAGCTTCACGTCCTGCGCCAGCAGCAGCACCGGCAGCAGCACGGCGTGGCAGAAGGAGTGCCCGAAGCCGCAGAAGTGGATCGTGCGGCGCGGCAGCGGGCCCTTCGGGTCGTAGCCGAAGAGGTGCATGGCCGCCGCCTCGAAGCAGGCGTCGATCCGGTGGTCCGCGAAGCCCTCCACGGGCACGTCGAGACCCCACTCGGCCGGGTGCCCGACGGCGATGTCCGGCAGCCCGTCCTCCACCAGCGACTCGCACAGCGCGGCCAGCCGGGGCGGCAGCTCGACCATCGCCCAGTAGTCGGACAGCTGGTCGCGGAAGGGCTCCAGGGGCACGTACAGGCGTCGGCAGCGGCGGGCCAGCGCCGGGGTGTCGCACAGCGAGCAGCGCGGGGCGATGAGGTCGCCGCCGTCGTTCGGCCGCGCGCACTCGTGGCACATGCCGCCGTCGCTCGACGCGCCGCAGTGCGGGCAGGTGCCGGTCACGTGCGCCCCGTACAGCCAGCGCTCGCACGGCTCGCAGTACGGCAGCAGGCGGGTGCGCGGGGCGATCACGCCCTCCGCGTACAGCCGGCTGAAGAGGTCCTGCACCCAGCGCGCGTACCCGCGGTCCTTGCGCGGCTTCACGATGTGGTCGAAGGCCACGCCCGAGCGCAGCCAGTCCGCGGTGATCGCCGCGCGATAGCCCTCGGCGACCTCCTCCGGCTTGCGGCCGAGCCGGCGCGCTCTCACCTCGACCGAGCTGGCGTGGTCGGCCGTACCGGTGGTGAACCGCACGGGCTCGCCTTCGGCCCGCAGGAAGCGGGTGAGGACGTCGGCCGCGACGTACGGCCCCGCCAGATGGCCGATGTGCAGTTCGCCGTGGGTGGCCGGAGGGGTCGCGGTGATCCAGACGGGCGTGTTCATGGGACCTCCTTGACGCTGTCGTGCGGTGGTGGGAAGCGCTTGTCAGCGAGGCTCGAAATGGAAGGAGCGGATGAAGCAGTCGCGCGGCTGCTCGACGGCGTAGACGATGCATTCGAACAGCGCCTGGGTGGTGAGCTTCTCGTCGGGCGCGATTCCGTCCGGATTCGAGCCGTCCCATTCCGCGTGGCGCGGGTCGGAGGTCGAGAAGTCCGGCGGGAAGAGGGAAAAGACCCGCACCCCGGAGGGCCGGAGGCGACGGGAAAGGATGTCCGCGAATCCGGCCTGCGCGCTCTTCGCCGCCCAGAACGCCTCGTGCGCCGCGCCGGCCGTCGCCGCGGAGGCGCCCTCGGCGTCGCGCACCGCCACCATGTTCACGATGTCCGGGCGCAGCGAGCCGCGCAGCAGCGGCAGGAAGTGCTTCACCATCAGCACGGTGCCGCCGGCGGTCGACTCGATCGTCTCCACGATCTGGTCGTCGCTCGCCGCCTCCAGGTCCATCCCGTCCAGCCAGCGCGCACCGTTGTTCACCAGCAGGTCCACCCGGTCGGTGCGCTCGCCGACACGGGCGGCGAACTCGCGGATCTCGGCGGGGCGGCTCAGGTCGCAGCCGAAGGCGTGGATGCGGTCGCGGGCGGAGCCCATGACCTCGGTGCGGGTCCGCTCTGCGGCCTCGACGGTGCGGGCCGACACGTAGACCTCCGCGCCGAGATGGGCGAATCCGACGGCGAGCGCGCGGCCGAAATAACGGCTCGCCCCGGTCACGACGACACGCAGATTCTCGAATTTCATGTGTGTCTGCTCTCCCCACGGATACCCACGGATACCGATTGCCGGTCGTAATTCAGCGTGACAGAGGTGAGCCGCCGGATGCCCGGCGAGACGGGTGCGCGTTCACGCCGTTGCGTGGATACGCCAGGGGAGTTGGAGCCGGTCGAGCACCCGGGCCCGCTTGTGGTGGACCCGTACCCGGTCCGTCTCCGCCGACACGGTCACGGTGGCCCCCGGCGTACGGATCCGGGTCACCGGCCCCGCGAGGACGGTGCCGTCGATCGCCCCGGCGGCGGCGAACGCGGCGGCGCCGGTGAGCGCGAGGCGGGGGTGCCAGCCGCCGACGGTGAGGGCGCGGGCGGTCACGGTGCCTCCGGTGCGGGTGCCGCTGGTGCGGGTGAAGACGGCGATCTTGGGGAGCGGGGAGCGGGGCGGGTGGCCGAGGAGCCGGGCGGCGTGGGCACGGAGCTCCAGGAGGCGGTCGTGGAGGGGACCTTCGGGTACGGGTCCGGGGACGTGCCGGGCGTCGACGAGGACGTACGGGTTGCCGTACCGGATCAGCGTCACGGGCACCCCGTCGAGGACGTCGACGGGCCGGCCGGTCGGGAGGGTGCCGGGGGCGGTGGGCGGGCGCAGGAAGGCGAGCGTGTACGCGCCGTCGCCCTCGGGCGTGCAGCGCACGGTGTCCCCGGTGGTGACCGCCCGGACGGTGACCGGCCGCGCGGGCGCGTCCACGGTGGCCTCACCGGCCACCACGCAGGCCAGGAGGGAGTGTCCGCAGCCGGTCCGGAAGTCGAACCGGCCGTCGGGCAGGGCCTGGACGAAGCGGTAGTCGAGGTCCGCACTTGCATCGGCATCGGCTCGGCCGGAGGGCCCGTACAGGGCGATCTTGCCGAGCCGGGCGTACGGGGTACGGGCGAGGGCCGCCCGGAGCCCGGCCAGCTCCGCGCTGGACGCGAGGGCGCCGGGCGGCAGCTGCCCGACCCGGATGACGAGGGTCGGGCCGGGGGCGTCCTCGGCGAGGACGAGGTGGGCGGGGACGGTAGGGACGGGGACGGGGTGGGTGGGGGCGCCGGGGGTGGGGGCGGTGTGGGCCGGGAGGAGGGGGGCCGGGGCGCGGTGGGTGGAGGTGCCGGGGGTGGGCGCGCCGGGGGCCGGGACGGGGTCGGTGGGGGCGGTCGGCCCGGGGCCGGCGCCCGGGCCTGGCGGGCTCACGCCGCGCAGCCGACCGGGATGCGCATGCCCTGGACGACCTCCGACCACAGCTCGTGCACCGCGAGGGCCCACAGCGCCAGGGCGATGTGCTGGTTGGGGCGCTCCAGGTGGCGGGCGAGGAGCCGGTTCACGCGATCCGCGCGGATCTTGCCGCCGAGCACGAGGCGGGCCGGCGAGAGGAGTTCGCGCACGGTGTCGAGCAGCGGCCCGCCCGGCGAGATCATCGCCGCGATCGGCAGCGTGAACGGCTGCTTGGGCCGGTTCAGGACGCCCGCCGGCAGCAGCTCCGCCCCCGCCTCGTACAGCGCCCGCTTCCCGTGCCGCGCCTCCACCGGCAGTTCGCGCGCGTGAGCCACGACGGCCGGCTGGCAGAACGGCATCCGCGCCTCCACCGCCCACGCCATCGACAGGTGGTCGACCCGCCGCAGGTGGTAGGCGGGCAGCCGCCAGCGGGTCTCGAAGGCCGACATGACCGAGGCCCGGTCGCCCTCCGCCGATCTGAGCTCCTGCTCGATGCGGTCGGCGGCCGAGCCGTGGTCGGCGATGTAGGCGGCGTACGAGGAGGTGTAGAGGTGCTCCCGCAGCAGCCGGGGCGCCGCCGAGAGCGCGTCCGCGTACGCGCTCGCCCAGTCCACGCCCGGCGGCGCCGTCAGCGCGGCCCGCATCCGGTCGTACCCGCCGAACAGCTCGTCCGCGCCGTCGCCGGAGAGCGCGACGGTGAAGCCGTTCTCGCGGACGGCGCGGAAGAGGGCGTACGTGGAGAGGGTGATCGGGTCCGCGTTGGGCTGCCCCAGGTGGCGGACCGTGCGGGTGAGCAGGGAGGGCAGCTCGGTGGGGTCGACGGTCACCTCGTGGTGCACGGTCTTCGCCCGGCGGGCGACCGCACGCGCGTGTGCGGACTCCGAGTCGGGCCACTTGCCGCGGTAGGTGAGGTGGAAGGTGTGCAGCGGCGGCGCGTCCGTCTCGCGGGCCTGCTCGGCGGCGAGCGCCGTGATCAGGCCGGAGTCGAGGCCGCCGCTGGTGATCGCGCACACCGGCACGTCGGCGGTGGCGAGCCGGCGCACCTCGTGCCGCAGCACGTCCTGGGTGTCGCCGACGGGCGTCGCCGCGTGCGGGGCGCGCCGGCGCACGAGCGGTGCGCGGCCGGGCCGTACGAGCGCGGTCGCGCCGGGCGGCAGGACGCTGATCCCGTCGAGGGCGGTCTGCGAGGCGTACGGGGTGCGGGTGGCGAGCACCGTGTCGAGGGACTCCTCGCGCGGCGCGATCCGCACGCCCTCGAAGGCGAGCAGCGCCGGGATCTCGGAGGCAAAGCGGGTGGAGCCGTCGCGCGGGTCGTGGTGGAGGTGGATCGGCTTCATGCCCATGTCGTCGACGGCGAGGACGAGTTGGGCGCTGCCGGGGCGCAGGTCAAGCACGGCGACCGCGAACATGCCGTCCAGGTGCTCGGCGAAGCCCGGCCCGTACTCGGCGTAGAGCGCGGGCAGCAGCGTGCCGTCGCAGCGGTCGGGGAAGCGGTGGCCGCGGGCGGCGAGGCGGCGGCGGAGCTCGGCGTGGTTGTAGATCTCGCCGTTGAGCACGGCGAGGATGCCGGGGAGGTGCGGCAGCCGGTAGGGCTGGGTGCCGCCGCACGGGTCGGTGACGGCGAGCCGGTCGCAGCCGAGCGACCAGCCGGGGCCGCTGAGCACCTGGTGCTCGTCCGGGCCGCCGTGCCGCTGGCGGGCGGAGACCGCGGCGAGTTCGGCCGGGTCGGGACGGGCCCCGTCCGTGCCCGCGGCGAAGGAGCCGAGAATCCTGCACATTGCCGGTCGCCTCCGGATCACTCACTTGACCACTGGTCGCGTGCGCTGAGTCAGTCTCTTTTCGCTCTCAATGATTTGAATCTACCAAGCTTTTGGGTGGCGCGTAAGTGCCATGTCCGGTTCACGCCAGGACTTGGCCTTGCGACGCCCCTGCGACGCCAAGAGGCTGGCCTCATGGAGGACTTGGAGATCGACCCGACCGTGCGCAGTGCGCCGGAATCACTGCTGGTGGTGGCCGCGCACCCGGACGACATCGAGTTCTGCGTGAGCGGCACCGTCATGCAGTGGATCGAGCGCGGCACCCGCGTCACGTACTGCATCGTCACCGACGGCGGCGCCGGCGGTTACGACCCGCTGCTCCCCCGCCAGGCCATGGCGGACCTGCGCCGCGCCGAGCAGATGCACTCCGCGAAGCTCAGCGGCGTGGCGGACGTGCGCTTCCTCGGCTACCCCGACAGCTTCGTCGAGGCGGACGTGCGCCTGCGGCGGGACCTGTGCCGGGTCATACGCGAGGTGCGGCCGCAGCGGTGCATCGTCCCCTCCCCCGAGATCAACTGGGCCCGCGCGGCCGACCTCCACCCCGACCACCGCGCGGTCGGCGAGGCCTGCCTCCGCGCGATCTACCCCGAGGCCCGCAACCCCTTCGCCCACGCCGAACTGTTGAAGGAGGAGGGCCTGGAGCCGTGGATCGTCCACGAACTGTGGCTGATGACGGGCCCGACCCCGAACCAGTACGTGGACGTCACCCCGGTCTTCGACCGCAAGGTCGAGGCCCTGCGCATCCACACCTCCCAGACGGCCCACTTCGACGACCTGGCGGGCCTGTTACGCGACTGGCTGAGCGAGCACGCGCGGGCGGGCGGGCTGCCGCCGGGGCGGATGGCGGAGGCGTTCCAGATCGTGCACATCGACTGAGGGGGCGACCCGGGGACGGGGTGCGCGGTGGGCACGGTGGGCGCGGTGGGCGCGGTGGGCGTGCCGGGCAGGTCGGGCGGGTCGGGGCGGGCCTCGGGGGTGGCTGCAGTACGCTTCATACCCAGGGGGGTATCCGACACCTGGAGCACCTGGAGCACCGCCATGGACTACGGCATCCCCGTCACCCTCGACCTCCCCTTCGCCGAGGCCGTCGACCGCGTACGGGCGGCACTCGCCGAGCAGGGCTTCGGCATCCTCACCGAGATCGACGTGCAGGCGACTCTGAAGGCGAAGATCGGCGCCGAGATGGAGGACTACCTCATCCTCGGCGCCTGCAACCCGCCGCTGGCCCACCGCGCCCTGGAGGCGGACCGGCACATCGGGCTGCTGCTGCCGTGCAACGTGGTGGTGCGGGCCGCAGAGGAGCCCGGACAGACCGTCGTCGAGGCGATGGACCCGCAGCTGATGGTCTCCGTGACGGGCCGGCCGGAGCTGGCCCCGGTCGCCGAGGAGGCGGGGGCGCGACTGCGCGCCGCGCTCGGGGCGCTGGTGGGGTGAGGCCGGTGGGTGGTGGCGCGGGGGGCGCTCCGGTGGGTGCGTTCGGGACTGCATGATTTACGGCGCGGCCGGGCCCTCCGAACGCCGAAGGCCCTCCACCCCGCGCCACAAATCACGCTTCACGTCCCGAACCCACCCCCCTGCGCACCCCCCGCTCCCGCCCGTGGCTCGGGCCCGCGCAGGTCTCAGAGCAGGTGCGGCGGCGGCACGACCAGCACCACCGCAATCAGGCGCGGCCTCAGCCGGGGAAGCGCCTGGGTCTCGAACCAGCCGCCACAGGGCAGCGTGTGCCGCCGGGCCGTGCCGGGGGTGGGTTCGCCGAGCTCGGAGGGGTCGATGCCGAGGTTCGCCAGGTCAGCGATCTGGTCGGCCATCGCCTTCACCTCGTCGCGGACCACCTCGGGGTAGCTGGCCTGGTCCTCGGCCTGGAATGCGTAGTCCCACGTCCACTCATCGGTCACCGCTCGGATCCGCCGCCCGTGGCGAGGCCGGCCTCGACCGCGGCAGCACGGCGGATTCCGCTGATCTCGGCTGCGATACCGAGTGCGGCGTGCGGGTCTGCGACCTCCGAGGCGGCCGTCTCCAAGTCACGCAGCCGGGCGGCGGTCTCCGGATGCCGGGCGATGGCGACCTCGACGGCCCAGGCCTCGGCGAACACCCGCAGCGGTGTCGCCGAGGTCTCCGCACGGGCCCGCGCGGTGGCGGCCGCCCGATCCTGGTCGAACTGCGGCAGCAGGTGCGGGGCGACCTGGGCGAGCGCGGAACGAATCGCCTCGGCCTGCACGGGCGGCTGCGGTACTGCGGCGGGGTTGCGGGCGGGCTGACTCATGGCGCTTCGCTCCCTTCGTCGAGATCGCCGTTCATCTGCTCAGACTCCCACAGAAGCCCCGTCTGCGGTGGCCCGCAGCTCGCACCACACCGTCTTCCCGTACGGCCCCTGCTCCACCCCCCACCGCACCGCCACGGCCTCCACCAACCCGAGCCCCCGCCCCGACTCGGCCCCGTCGGCCGCCTCCCGCAGTACGGGCCACACCCGAGGGTCGGGGTCCGTTACCGCGAGCCGGACCTTCCCGGAGTGCCGTGCCGTCACCCGTACGGTCACGGGCGTGCCCTCACCGACGTGCTGGATGACGTTCGTCAGCAGCTCGCTCGCACAGAGCCGCAGCTCGTCCCCGGCCAGCATCCGCCGCACCTCCGGCACCGCCTTGGGCACGGCGAGGACCTCAAGCACGAACGGCACCCTCACCCGCCGGCCGCCTTCCGCAGGACGGCGGTGAGCTGGCGCGCGGTCGCCACGGTGCAGTTGCCGAGCGCGACGAGCGGCGGCCGGACGTGCGTCCCGGCGAGGGTGACGGGGTCCACCCCGAGGGAGGGGAGGGTGATGCCGTGAGCGGCGAGCGCGGTGCGCAATGCATCGATGTCGGGCTGGAGGTCGTCGTTCGAGCGAGCCATGAGGAAGGCCACCTTTCGTAGCGGGGCGTGACGAACCCTTCACACGCTGCCGCCCCGTGGCTCTACCGTGGAAGGGTTTCCCGCTCCACGAAGCAAGGTGCGAAAGGCGGTCAACGGTGGCTGCGCGCAAGGAGATCGACGGCTCGGCGAGCGTCCCGCAGTTCTACGGAAAGGAGCTGCGCTTCAAGAGGGAGGCGGCGGGCCTGACGTTGGAAGGCTTAGTCGAAGGCAGCTTCTACGGCGCCACCTACCTGAGCGAGATCGAGCACGGCAAGCGCACCATGCCGCTGGACCTGGCCAGGCATGCGGATTGTGTGCTGAAGACGGACGGCTACTTCGAGCGCTGCTGCGAGGACGTCCGCAAGGCGAAGCAGGGTGCGCACGCCGCGTACTTCGCTCCGATCGCCGAGGCGGAGCAGCGCGCCCTGTCGATCGACGAGTGGAGCAACGTCCTGATCCCGGATCTGCTTCAGACGGCCGCGTACGCGAGGGCGCTCATCCACAGCACACACCCGCTGGAGGCTCCAGAGGAGGTGCAGACGAAGATCGACGCGCGCCTGAAACGCGCGAAGCTCTTCGAGAACCGGAACAGGCCCGAGTACTGGGTCATCCTGCACGAGTCCCTCCTGACCAACCCCACAGTTCCGCCCGTGGAAATGGCCGAGCAGCTCGACCACATCGCCCAGCTCGTGCGCCGGCGCCGCATCTTTCTGCAGATCCTCCAGTGGAACGCGGAGTCGATCCCCCTCATGGCCATGCCCCTGCTGTTCATCGACTTCGACGACGCGCCTCCGCTGCTCTACACGGAGGGGGCGTACCACGGCCAGACCATCGACGATCCGTCCATCGTGAAGCAATACCGCAAGGCTTACGATCGGTTGAGGGCCGCCGCCTTGCCGCCGGAGGCGTCCCTCGCCCTCATCGAACAAGCGGCTGAGGACTACCGACATGGCCAGCAACGCCCTTGATCTGACCGCCGTGCTCTGGCGCAAGAGCAGCTACAGCAACGGAGACGGCGGCAACTGCGTCGAAGTGGCCGACAACACCCCCGGCCTCGTCCCCGTCCGGGACTCCAAGCGCCCCGATGGGCCGGTGCTCGTCGTCACGGCCGCCGCGTGGGCGCACTTCGTCGCGGGGGTCACCACGGGGTGAGCTGAAAACCCCGCTCGCGCCAGTCCGCGAAGGTCGCCGGGCGGCCGGCCACCTTCAGGGGGAGGATCTGGTCGCAGGTGGCGCGGGCGTCGAACCACATCTCGCCGCGGTGCGGGCCGGTGACGACCAGGAGGGTGTTGAAGCCGCAGCCGCCTTCCTGGAGGTAGACGGCGCCGGCGGTCTTCCGTTCCTGGAGGACCCCGCACTCGTCGTCCCAGGCGGCCCAGGCCTCCGCGTCGTCGTACGGGGGCTCGCGGGCGTCCAGTTCGTCGTCGTAGGCGGCGTAGGAGTCGGGGTGCGGGAAGGGCTCGGTGAGGAGGTCGTAGTTGGTGTCGGTGTCGCCGGACCAGACCCAGCCGCGCGGCCCGCGCCAGAGCGCTCGGAAGCGCCCGCCGCGGCCCACGTGGAGCAGGTGCTCGCGGTAGGCGTCCGGGAAGGTGATCCCGAGGTCGCGCTCGGCCTCGCTGGCCTCCGCCTCGGTCAGTGGCGGATGCGCGGGGTCCAGGGGCGGCGCGGGGTCGTGGCGGTGGCCGCGGAACAGGCGCTCGTACTCGGCCGCCCAGTTGATGCCTGCGGTCATCCGCCGAAGGTAACACCCGGTCGGGGGCCGTCATGCGGTGGCCCGTGCGTGGCGGGCGAGCGCCCGGGAGGGGTAGAGGGCGGTGAACAACGCCGGCGCGGCGAAGCCCACGACCTTGAGGGCGATCACGGCGAGGGTCGCATGGGGAGCCTCGTGCAGGAGGGCGGCGAGGCCTGCCGAGGTGACGGTGAAAGCGGCGGCCCAGACGCCCGAGATGACGGCGTTGATGTGGCGGAACAGCGGCGAGTCCCAGGCCTCGCGGGGCGCCTTGCGGCGGGCGATGCCCAGGGTGAACGGGCGCCGGATGGCCACGGACGTCCAGGCTGTGACGGCCAGCCAGGCCAGCGACAGCGCTGGCGCGTAGTTCCGCAGCGGAGACTCCGGGACGCACAGGGACACCACCCCGAGCACGGCGAAGAAGGCGACTCCGCTGGTCTCCATGACCACTTCGTCCCAGGCGCGGCCCGCCTTGCGGTCGGCGACGAGCAGGCCTCCCGCCAGGACGAGTCCGGCGGCGGCGCCGTAACGCCAGTCGAGCCGGGTGGCGACGGTGACGAAGACGATCCACGGGACGAAGCCTCGGATCTGCGACATGCTGAACCCCCCATATTCCAGTTGTGACAGGTCGAAGCTAGAACCTCCAGCATTGACATGTCAATGTTGGAGGGTAGGGTGAGGTCATGAGCCTGCGTCACGCCGTCTTGGGACTTCTCGCCGAGCAACCGGCCAGCGGATATGACCTGTTGAAGACCTTCCAGGAGTCGCTGGTCAATGTCTGGCCGGCCACCCAGAGCCAGCTGTACGGGGAGCTGGCCCGGCTCTCCGAGGCCGGGCTCGTCTCCGTGCGGGCCGAGGGGCCGCGTGGGCGCAAGGAGTACGCGATCACCGACGCCGGCCGGGCGGAGCTGCGGCACTGGCTGCTGGAGGTCGAGCCCGAGCGCGTGCGGCGCAGCGACACGCTGCTCCGGGTCTTCCTGCTCGGCTCGGTGACGCCGGAGCAGGCCCGTGACTTCCTGCGGGAGCGGGCGGAGGCGTCGGCCGAGCGCCACGCCGAGCTGAGCGCGTTCGCCGACGCGCGGGCCTGGGGCGACGGGCACCTCTCGCTCTACGGCAGGCTCACCCTGGAATGGGGGCTGCGCTTCAGCGCGATGCAGCGCGAGTGGGCGCAGTGGGCCACGGAACAGGTCGAGGCCGCGGCCGAGGAGTGAACCTCACCGGCCGTGCGGATGCCGCCTTCGAGGCGGCGACCCGCCTCAGTCCCGGCGTCTGGGCCGACCGGGATGGCTTGCGGGGCCAGGTAGGTGCTTTAGGGCCTCTTGCGGAAGTGCACCGCTGGGCAGTTGAGTCCTACGGGTCGGTACAGTCGCGTGCATGCTGAAACCAGTGTTGCGTGTAGTTGAAGCGGGTGGTCGTACTGTGGACGATCCGACCGGGATGGCGGGAGGCGTTGCCGTGGACCCCGATGCCTTTTCAGCGAGGGGTTACAGCCATTCGTTGATCGCCGCGACCAGGACGGTCGCCTCGTAGCGGACCGCGAGATTGTCGTAGCGCGTGGCGACAGCGCGGTGTCTCTGGAGGCGGTTGGTCCCGCACTCGATTGCGTGACGCTGGCGGTAGTCGGCCGGGTCGAAGCGCGGCGGCCGGCCGCCGCCGGAGCCGAGCTTCTGGCGGTTGCGGGCCTGGTCGGCCTTGTCCGGGGCGCTGGTGCGCAGCCGTCCGATCACGGAATGACAGCCTCGGCCTGCGGGTCGAAACACACCAGGCCATGCTTCCGCGCCAGGGCGGCGAGAGCGCGTGTCATCACGTGCTGCCTGGACCAGGACACACTCGCCACGACGAAGGCCTCGCTGCAATACAGCGGACTCATCCACGGGGAGGCGTCCATGTTCTCCTCGGTCAGGTCGGGAAAGACGCTGACGAGGTCGGCCAGGAAGGCGCCGACTGCCACATGCGACTCGACCGCTCCGGGGCTCTCGTCAAGGATCGCCCGATACGTTCCCAGCGCGCTCACGTTGTCGACCGGGATCGCCGAGTGCCAGAACGCGAGGTCAAAGCTCATCACGCGGCTCCCGTCCGTTGGCCGGTTGAGTGTTGACCGGGCAGGTGCACCGTATCCCGTGCCGGCGCCTTCCCGGTTCACTCCACCGGATCGCGCCAGGCGGCGACGAGGTCCTCGAAGTCCGGGAAACGGATGCCGGGAACGGTCTCGCCGCTGAGCGCCTCGCCGTTGAGCCAGCAGAGGTCGAAGACGCGGGTCTCGGTGTCGAGGAGGCAGCACACACCGCCGGTGGTGGCGGTGAGGTCGGTGAACAATTTCCTGACGCTCGCGGACTGCTCGAACATCCGGCTCATGCCGGTGGTCGCGGCCATGAAGTTCAGCGATGCGAAGTTCGGGTGCCGTGATCCGGAGAAGGTGACCGTCAGGTAGACGTACCCGACCGACACCCGTCCCTGCTCGTCGACCCTGTCGCTGTCGCGGAGGAAGAACTCGCGCACCGCGTCGTCGACGCCGACGGCGATCACGGTGTCCAGTTGGAGCCTGCCGCCAGCTGAACAGTCGACCGGTTCGCTCTTGAAGTTCGAGGTGAACGGCACGATCACCTGCTCTCCGCCCGGCAGGGTCACCGGGAGCGGCGGTGTGTTGTGGCCTTGCGGAGCGAGCTCGGCCAGGCGGGTCAGTGCCCTCCCGACGTTCCGAGGGGGAGTGAAGATCTCATAGCTGTAGTCCAACCCCATACGCATCACCTCTCCTGTCCTGAACCGTCATCCTGTCGCGATCGCGCGCGACCCCTACGACCGCGCGCCCTGCATCCACTCGTCCGCCAACAGGCCCAGGATGACCTCGTCCAGGAATTCGCCGAGGACCCAGGCCGAGGAGCGGAGGACGCCCTCGCGGGTGTAGCCGTTGTGGGCGGCGGCGCGGAGCATGGCGTGGTTGTCGGCGAGGGTTTCGATCTGGAGGCGGTGGAGGCCGCGGACCACGAAGCCGTAGTGGGTGAGGACGGCGACGACGTCCGTGCCGTAGCCCTTGCCGCGGGCGGCCGGGAAGAGGCCGAGGCCGATGTGGGCGTTGCGGCTGTGGGTGTCGATGCCCCAGAGGGTGGCGGCGCCGACGAGGGAGCCGCCCTCCAGTTCCACGACGGAGAAGTGGACGACGCGCTCGTTCGTGTCGTCCACCACGAGCCGGGGGTCCTTCGCTCCGGGCGTGATCGGGCGCCACGGGGCGGCCTCCGCGCGGGAGCCGTTGACGACGTCGTCGTAGAGCTCGGTCCGCAGGAGCGGGATGTCTTCGTCGTGGCGGGCGCGCAGCGCGACCTTCGTTCCCCTCAGCATGTGAGAGTCCTATCCGACCCGGTCGAGCGGCGGCAATCCGATTAACGCACCGCCGGGCGCGGTAAGTTGCGGCGATGACCGCACTCGCACCTGACGCCTGGCCGCCGGCCGCGCCGATCGCCACCGAACGCCTGCTGCTCCGTCCCGCCGAGGCCCGCGACCGGGCCGCGTTCGTCGTGCTGTACTCCTCGCCGGAGGTCGGCACCTACATCGGTGGGGCCCGGCCGCGCGAGGAGCTGGATCGGGCGATGCCCGAGGTGCCGGGGCGGCGGCCGGGGGCGTTCGTGGTCGAGCGGGACGGGACGATGATCGGCCTGGTCACGACGCTGGACCGGCCCGACGCGGAGCAGCGGGAGGCCGAACTCGGCTATCTGTTCCTGCCGGAGGCGTGGGGGCAGGGGTACGCCTTCGAGGCGTGCGCGGCGGCGCTCGGCTGGCTCACCGAAGCCCTGCCCGGCACGTCGGCGCTGCTGCGCACCCGGGCGGACAACGCGCCCTCGATGCGGCTGGCGGCCAAGCTCGGCTTCACCGAGGTCGAGCGGTACGAGGCGTACGGCGCCGAGCAGTGGCTCGGCCTCCGCACCCCATGACCCCACGGAACCAGGGCCCGCCTCCCCCGCGTCCGTCCCCGGAAAGCCCGGGCGCCGCTCGGGGCGAACCGTTGGAGGACCCGCCCATGACCGCACCCACCGCCGCCCGTTACCTCTATCTGGCCCGGCACGCGCAGGCCACGGACGACGAGGGCGCGCTGACGGAGGCGGGGCGGCGGCAGGCCGGGTTGCTCGGGGAGCGGTTGCGCGGGGTGCCGCTCGCGGCGGTGCACCACGGGCCGCTGGCCCGGGCGGCGGAGACGGCGCGGATCGTGGCCGGGCGGCTGGACGGCGTGCCGCTCGTGTGCGACCCGGCGGCCGGGGACTACGTGCCCTACGTGCCGGGGCGCGCCGAGCTGCCGGCCGGGTCGGCGGACGCGATGCTCGGGTTCCTGGCCGGGTTCCCGGCGCGGGAACGGGAGGAGGGGCCGGGGCTCGCGGCGGCGGCGGTCGCCGCGTTCACCGGGCCGGTGGCCGGGGACGAGCCGCGGCACGAGCTCGTCGTCACCCACAACTTCCTCATCGGCTGGCTGGTCCGGGCCGCGCTCGATGCGCCCGAGGCCCGCTGGATGGGCCTCAACCAGGCCAACGCGGCGCTCACGGTGATCCGTTACTCCCCCGGCCGCGCTCCCGCCCTGATGCTGTTCAACGACCTCGGGCACCTGCCGCCCGAGCTGCGCTGGACGGGTTTCCCGCCCGAGCTGCGGGTCTGAGCGGTCCGGGAGGTCCGGCCGGTTCAGGGGCGGCCCGGGTCCGGACCGGTCGGGGTGGCGCTGGCGCCGGTGCGCTCCGCGACGACCGCCAGCGTGGCGTAACGCATCGTGAAGCTCCCTCCCGCCGCGTCGACGGCCGCGCCGATGCCGGCCAGCACCTCGGCGAGTTCGGCGGGCGGGAGCCGGGTGAAGGCGCCCTGGGTGGGGAGTTGGTCGAGCCACTCCTCCCGCGTGTAGGAGTGCTCCCAGTCGAAGCGCCACCGCGCGGGGGCGGTGAACCCGCCCGCCTCGCCGATCCCGTCCGCAGCCTTGGCGCACAGCGCCGCGTACCCGTCGACGGCCGGCACCGTCCACTGGCGTACGGCGAGCGAGTCGGGCACCACCCGGCGGCAGACGTCGGCGAAGGCCCCGGCCATCGCGGGCTCGGGCAGGCCCGCGTTCCAGAAGAGGGCCAGCCGGCCGCCGGGGCGCAGCGCCCGGGCCGCCTTGGCGGCGCCGGCGACGGGGTCCACCCAGTGCCAGGTCTGGCCTGAGACGACGGCGTCGAAGGTCCGGCCCGCCGGGTCCCAGGTCTCGAAGGGTGCCACCTCGACGTCGAGTCCGTGCCCGCGCGCCACCTCGGCCATCCGGGCGTCGACGTCGACGCCCAGGACCCGGCAGCCGGCCGCGGCGAACTGCCGGGCCACGATGCCGGTGCCGCAGCCGACGTCGAGGACGTCGAGGGCCCGGCCGCCGGTGGCGATCCGGTCCACCAGGGCCTGGGGATAGCGGGGTCTGGCCCGGTCGTACCGTGCGGCGTCCGCACCGAAGGACTCCGCCACGCGGCGGTTTTCATGGGCCGGGGAGACGGGGCGAGGGGCGCGCTCCGGAGGTAAAGTGGGCATGCGCCCACTATGAGTGGGCACTTGCCCACTCGTCAAGGAGGAGACGCACCGTGCCCACTGGAGTGGCCATCCGCGACGTGCGCGGCCAACTGTTCGACGCCGCCGAGCGGGTCCTGCTCCGGGACGGCCCGAGCGCGCTCACCAGCCGGGCCGTCACCACGGAGGCGGGGTGCGCCAAGGGCGTCCTGCACCGGCACTTCGCCGACTTCGACGCGTTTCTCGCCGCGCTCGTCCAGGACCGGATCGCCCGCGTCGAGGCCGTCGCCGCCGACCTGCGCGCGTCCGCCGGGACCGGCACCGTCGCCGGCCTCCTCACCCGGGCGCTGCTGGACCTGTTCGAGCCCGTCGCGGTCGCCGTCGTCAGCCTCGTCACCTCGCGGGACGGCCTGCGCGCCCGCCTGCGCGAGGTCCGGCCGGCCGGGGTCCCGGTCCTGACCGACGCCGCGACCGCGCTCGCCTCCTATCTCGCCGCCGAACGCGAGCTGGGCAGGATCGCCGCGGACGCCGACGTCGACACGCTCGCGCCCACCCTCATCGGAGCCGTGCACATGCTGTTCGCGGACCGCCAGGCCCCGCCGGAGACGGCGGACGTCGGCCGGGTCGTGACGGCGGTCGTCGCCGGCGTCGTGGGTCCCGGCGCGGCGAACGGGCCCTCCGCGAGCGGGTGATCACGCCGGTCGCCCGCGGGCGCCTCCGTCCCGTACCGGCTCACCGCTCCGGTCGGCGGCCGTGCACCGCCCAGGCGCGGGCCGTGAGCGCGAGCGAGCCGTCCGGGGCGAGCGGGAGGGACTCGGCGTAGGCGGTGCGGAGGTGGTCGCGCTCGCCCGGGGTGAGCGAGGTGACGTAGCCCGGGGCCGGGCCCTGGCCGGCCAGGAAGGGGTTCCAGAGGTCCTCGAAGTCGGTGAAGACCGTGGGGACGTCGATCGGGGCGGTGGCGACCTCCGTCAGGCCCGCCTCCGTCCACAGGCTGTGCAGCCGCTCGGGCCGGCAGAGCGGGAAGCGCCGGCCCTCGTCGAAGGCGACGGCGCCGGCCGGGTCGACGGTGGCGACGGCATCCCAGAAACGCCGCAGGAAGCCCGGGTGCTCGGCGTAGTCCCAAACGTACGCGGCGACCAGGCCGTCGCCCGGGCGCACCGCGCGCGCCAGTTCGGCGGCTCCGGCGGCGGGGTCGGCGAGGAAGTTGAGGGTCAGGCCGCTGACGGCGACGTCGTACGCGCCGTCCGGCACCGGCAGCGCCGCCGCGTCCGCGACGGCGAACCGGCCGTCCGGGACCTGCTCCCGGGCCGTACGGACGAAGGGCTCCGACAGGTCCACTCCCAGGAGCGCACGGGGCCGGCAGCGTTCCGCCACGGTGGCGGACAGGGCGCCGGTGCCGCAGCCCGCGTCCAGCCAGCGCAGCCCGTCCGAGCGGGCGAGCCAGGCCGTGAGCCAGGGCGTGAACCGGGCGGCGACGAGCCGGCTCCAGCGGCCCATGTACCGCTCGTACGCCGGGCCGGTCTCCCATCTGTCCATGGCGCCGCCACCCTCCTCCCCGCCCCCTCCTCGTGCCCTCTCCTCAGTCCAGCGTCTCCTCCTTGCCCGGTGCGAGCCAGCGCAGCCGGTCCGCGAGTTCCGGGTCCGCCGCGAAGGCGGCGGTGATCCGGGCCGGGTCCTCGGCGAGGTGGTCCCAGGAGTCGAAGTGGAGGGGGATCACCCGGTGGGCGCCGAGGGTGCGGGCGACGGCCGCGCCCTCGGCGGCGCTGAGGGAGAAGGCCAGGTCGCCGGTGGACGGGAAGTGCGCGTCGCCGAAGTGCAGGAAGGCCGTGTCGAGGGCGGTGAAGCGCGCGCCGATCTCGGCGAGCGCGTCGTGGCGGACGGTGTCCCCGGAGACGTACAGCGTGCGCGGGCGAGGACGTGGACGCGAGCCCGGCCGGGGCCCGGACCCCGCCGTGGTCTCGGCCTGGCCCTCGCCGGGCCCGGCGCCGTCACCCGGACCCCCGCCCGGCCCGGCGCCGTCGCCCGCACCCGCGCCCCGCCCCACCTCGATGACGAAGCCCGTCACCGGGCCCGTCGCCTGCTCCGTGCCCGCCGGGCCGTGCCGGGCCGGGGTGGCCGTGACGGTGACGGTCGTGGCGCCGGCGGTGACGGTGCGGGTCTGCCAGGGGCTCAGGCCCTCCGCCCGGCCGCCGAGGCGGGCCGCGGCCTCCGGGGTGGTGAGGACCAGGCCCGCGCGGGCGAGCACCTCGCGGCCGGTGCGGTCCAGGTTGTCGGCGTGCTGGTCGTGGGAGAGCAGCACCAGGTCGATCGGCGGCAGCGCATCGGCCGGCAGGGCGGGGCCCGCGGTGCGGTGGAGGGGGCGGGCGGCCGGGTAGTCGGCGGGGGCCGCGTCGAAGGCGGGGTCGGTGAGGACGGTCAGTTCGCCGATGCGCAGCAGCACGGTGGCCGTGCCGATGTAGGTCGCGGTGACGGGAGTGGCGGCGGGGGCGGCGGCGGTCATGGTCTTGCACCTCCTGGAACGGGGTACGACTCGACACCGGCGAAACTAGACCGATCGGTCTCGGTTCGTCAAATGAACCTTGCACTTCAGGGGTTGGCGACATGCGGGCACGCACGCCGGGGAGAACCGGTGAGGGGCGTTCCCGGCCCGGGCGCCGCGCCGGGCGGAATACGATCGGGGGCGTCGGAGGCTGATCACGGCCGACGGCACCACCATCCTCAGTCGAAGGAGAGATTCCTCATGGCGCAGGTCGCGCTCAAGGGCAACCCCGTTACGGTCGACGGCATCCTGCCCGCCGCGGGCAGCCAGGCTCCCGCGTTCACCCTGGTCGGCGAGGGTCTCGCGGACAAGTCGCTGAAGGACTTCGCGGGCAAGCGCAAGGTCCTCAACATCTTCCCGAGCGTCGACACCCCCACCTGCGCCGCGTCGGTGCGCGCCTTCAACGCCAAGGCCTCCGAGCTGGACAACACCGTGGTGCTCTGCATCTCCGCGGACCTGCCCTTCGCGCAGGCCCGCTTCTGCGGCGCCGAGGGCCTGGAGAACGTGCAGAACCTCTCCACCCTGCGCGGCCGCGAGTTCCACACCGACTACGGCGTCGCGATCGCCGACGGCCCGCTGGCCGGCCTGACCGCCCGCGCCGTCGTCGTCCTCGACGAGGACGACAAGGTCCTGCACACCGAGCTCGTCAACGAGATCTCGCAGGAGCCGAACTACGAGGCCGCGCTCTCCGCCCTCAAGTAGTCCCCCGGCCCCGCAGCGGTCCACCGCAGCACCCGCACCACCCCCGGGCCCGCCCGGCGCAGCACCGTCGCGCCGGACGGGCCCGCGGCGTACCGCCACGCCTCACCGGAGACGCCTCACCGGCCACCGCCACGGGCTCGCGGGGCGGGCCCGGCGGGCGGAGACTGGAGGGGTAGCGCGGCCGCCAGGCAGGGGTGCCCTGGAGGAACGACATGGGCGGCATGGGCAGTACGGCGGTGCAGGACCTGCGCGAACGTCTGCGCGGCGAGGTGATCGGCCCTCGGGACGAGGGCTACGACGAGGCCAGGACCGTCTACAACGCGATGGTCGACCGGCGGCCCGCGGCCGTCGCGCGGTGCGCGGACCAGTCGGACGTGCGGACGGCGGTGCGCTACGCCCGGGAGACCGGCACCGATCTGTCGGTGTTCGGCGGCGGGCACAGCGGCGGCGGGCTCTGCATGATCGACGACGCGCTGGTGGTGGACCTGTCGCACGGGCTGCGCTGGGTACGGGTCGATCCGGCGGCCCGCACCGCGCTGGTCGGCGGCGGCAGCCAACTCGGCGACCTGGACCACGAGGCGCACGGACACGGGCTCGCCACGCCCGCCGGGATCATGTCGACGACCGGCGTCGGCGGGCTCACCCTGGGCGGCGGGCACGGACACCTGACCCGGGCCCACGGGCTCACGATCGACAACCTGCTCGCGGCGGACGTGGTGCTGGCCGACGGCACCGCGGTCACCGCGTCCGCCGACGAACACCCGGAGCTCTTCTGGGCGTTGCGCGGCGGCGGGGGCAACTTCGGCATCGTCACCGCGTTCCGCTTCGCGCTGCACCCGGTGGACACGGTGGGGCTCGGGGTGACGCTGTGGGAGCCGGAGCACATCGGGGCGGTGCTGCGCTGGTACCGGGAGTTCCTGCCGGCCGCGGCGGAGGAGCTGAACGGATTCTTCGCCACGCTGACGGTGGCACCGGGGCCGCCGTTCCCGGAGGGGATCCACCACCGGAAGATGTGCGGGGTGGTGTGGTGCACGACCGGGCCGACGGACGAGGAGGCGCTGGCGAAGCTGTTCGCGCCGGTCTCCGATCCGGCCCCGCCGGCCTTCCACTTCGCGACGCCGATCCCGTACCCGGCGATCCAGGCGATGTTCGACGAGCTGATCCCGAAGGGGCTCCAGTGGTACTGGCGGGGCGACTTCTTCGACCGGATCACGGACGAGGCGATCGACGTGCACCGCGCGTTCCTGGAGAACGTGCCGACCGAGCTGTCGACGATGCACCTGTACCCGGTGGACGGCGCGGCGCACCGGCCCGGCCCGATGGACACGGCCTGGGCCTACCGTGACGCGGTCTGGTCCGGGGTGATCGCCGGCATCAGCCCGGAGCCGGGCGAGGCGGGCGCGATCCGGGACTGGGCGGTGGACTACTGGGAGGCGCTGCACCCGCACTCGATGGGCGGCTCGTACGTCAACTTCATCGGGCAGGACGAGTCGCCGGACCGGGTGAAGGCGACGTACCGCGGGCACTACGAGAGGCTCGCGGAGGTGAAGCGCACGTACGACCCGGACAACGTCTTCCGCCACAACCAGAACATTCGTCCGGCGGAGCGATGAGTTCTCCGGTGATCATGGGTCGTAGTGGGTGCAACGACTTCACTGGGACCGGGAAACCGGAAAACCGAGAAACCGAGGAACCGCCATGCGTCAGCTGATCGCCTCCGCCTTCGTCTCGCTCGACGGCGTCGTCGAGGCCCCGGGCGGCGAGCCCGGCTACCGGAACTCCGGCTGGACCTTCAAGCACACCGAGTTCCTGCCGGAGGCCTTCGAGATCAAGGGCCGCGAGCAGCGGGAGGCCACGGCGATGCTGCTCGGGCGCACCAGCTACGAGGCGTTCAGCCCGGTGTGGCCGGACATGGCGGACTTCGCCGACTACAAGGAGATGCCGAAGTACGTCGTGTCCACCACCCTCACCGAGGACGACCTGGTGGACAACTGGGGCGAGACGACGATCCTGCGCTCGCTCGACGAGGTCGCCGCCCTCAAGGAGACCGAGGGCGGCCCGATCATCGTCCACGGCAGCGCGACCCTGGTCCGCGCCCTCGCGGACGCGGACCTGATCGACCGCTACCACCTCCTGGTCTTCCCCCTCCTCCTCGGCGCGGGCAAGCGCCTCTTCAGCACGACGGACAAGGACGCGCAGAAGCTGGAGCTGGTGGAGCAGGAGGCGTACGCGAACGGCGTGCAGAAGCAGGTCTTCGACGTGGTGCGGTGACCTCCTGGTCCGGTGACCTCACCCCACCATCCGCACCGCCAGCACCACGATCAGGGTGCTGGAGGCGAGCGTCGTGGTCAGGCGGCCGCGGGGGCCGGTGAGGGTGCGGCCGAGGAGGGTGCCGCCCGTGGTGAGGAGGAGTTGCCAGCTCGCGGAGGCGAGGAGGGCGGCGAGGACGAAGGCGGTGCGTTCGGGGACGGTCGCCGGGGCCGCCGGGCCCGTGGCGAGGATCAGGGCGGCGAAGTAGATCACCGTCATCGGGTTGAGGATCGTGATGCCCAGGAAGGTGAGGTAGGCGCGGGCCGGGCCGGGGCCGGGGGCGCCGTCGTCGCGGGAGGCGAGCGCGCCCGCGCGGTGGGCGCGGACGGCCGTCCAGGCGGCGCGGACGGCGAGGGCCACCAGGAGCACGGCGGAGGCCCACCGCAGCGGGGTCATCACGGACGTGAGCAGGGGGACGAGGACCGAGCCGCCGGCCACCGCGAGGAGCGCGTAGGCGCCGTCCGCGGTGGCGACGCCGAGCGCGGCCGCGGCGCCGGTGCGCCAGCCCGTACGGGCGGTGACGGCGACGAGGTGGGCGCCGACCGCGCCGACGGGGATCGCGATGCCGTAGCCGGCCAGCAGGCCGGCCACCGCCGCGGCGATCACGCGACGGGTGGGGTCGCGCCTCCGGGGGTGCCGGGCTGCTGCTGTCGGCGCGTGACGGCGACGACGACGGGGGCAGCGGCGAGGAAGGGAGTGGTGGTCATGAGCCGTAGGGTGGCGCCGCCTCCCGCCGCCGCGCAATCGGTTTACGCGGCGGCGGGAGGGGTCCTGCGGCCCCCGGCGGCCACGGGGGCCGGGCGCGCTACCGGCCCAGCCGGTACCTGATCTTCTTGACCAGCTCCTTCAGCTCCGGCGCCCGCAGCAGCCCGTAGTGGTCCGCGTCCAGCTCCACCACCGTCGGCGGGCGCTCGGACCAGCCCGTGGTGCCGTCCAGGAAGGAGTAGTCGTCGCCGCGCGCCTTGAACACGGTCACCGGGCAGGTCACCTTCCGCTCGGTCAACTCGCGGAAGGTGTAGGTGAATTCGAAGGTCTTCTCGACGATCGCGATGATCCGGGCGATCAGCTCGGGGTCGAGCGCGGGGAAGCGCTCCGCCACGTGCGCCGCGAAGGACTCCGCGTCCCGCGCCGGCACCTCTCCCAGCGCGCCCGCGAACACCGACCACAGGATCTGGGTGAAGCCCGGGTTGGCGTAGGACGCCCCGCCGGCCGCCGACTCGGCCCGCACCTTCGGCGAGCCCGGCGCGATCAGGAACAGGTGCTCGACCTGTTCGCCGGCCGCCTCCAGGAGGTGCGCCGACTCGAAGGCGACGCGCGCGCCGAAGGAGTAGCCCCACAGGGTGTACGGGCCGGACGGCTGGCGGCGCCGGATCGCGGCCACGTCCGCCTCGGCCATCTCGCGGATGGTCCCGTAGGGCTCCTCGCCGCGGTTGATGCCGTGCGCCTGCACCCCGTAGAAGGGGCGGTCGATGCCGACCTCCTCCGCGAGGAAGCGCAGGTTCATCGTGTAGCCGCCGAGGCCCGGCCAGCAGAAGACCGGGGACTGGGCGCCGTCCGCGTGCAGCCGGACGAGGCGCGAGGCGGGGGTCGCGGCGGCGCCGTCCACGCGGTGGGCCAGCTTCTCGATGGTGGGGCACTCGAAGAGGATCTGGAGCGGCAGCGTCGACGCGCCGAACTCCTTGTTGATCCGGGTGATGAGCGCGACCGCGATCAGCGAGTTGCCGCCGGACTCGAAGAAGTCGTCCTGGACGGAGACCGCGTCGACCTCCTCGTACTTGAGCGCCGCCGCCCAGATCTCCGCGAGCCGCTGCTCGGTGCGGGTGCGCGGCCGGACGTGCGGGCGGCCGTGCAGACCGGCGTTGACCACGGCCAGCTCGCCCAGCGCCTTGGTGTCGACCTTGCCGTTGGCGGACAGCGGCAACCGGTCGAGGACGACGACCCGGTTGGGGATCATGTAGTCGGGCAGGTGCCGGACCAGGTCGTCGCGGATCATCTCCGCGGGGCCCTTCATGTGGACGGTGTCCTCGTACATGCCCTCGCCGAGCCGCTGTTCCTCGCTGATCCGGCCGCCGACGAAGAAGTACGAGGGGCCGCCGGGCCGGCCGGCGGCGGCCAGGATCTCGTCCATGCGGCGCGCGGCGGGCAGCGGGTGGCCGGAGGCGGAGCTGTAGCCGGAGGACATGAAGCCGAGGCCGTGGACGTCCGGGCCGAGCTGGAGCCGCTGGAGGGCCCGGCCGAGGTCGATGTACGCGCGCCAGGGCACGTCGGTGCGGGCGATGACGGTGACGCCGAGCGAGGCCCGCTCGTACACGGCCTGGTTGATCGCGATGACGTGCTTCTTCTCGACCAGGCCGGTGCCGACGGGGACGAGTCCGCCGTCCTCGTAGGCGTACTGCCCGGCCGGCAGGTCGGCGATCCGGTCCGGGTGCGCCTGCACGTACAGGTCGACGTCCGGTCCGCAGGCCGACTCCTCGTCGTACGGGACGAGTTCGAAGAGGCCCAGGTCGGTGCGGTCGGCGGGGTCGCCGCCGCGCACGGGGCGGATGCCGAGGCCGAGCGGCGGCAGGATCTCCTCGAAGAGGCCGACCATGTGGCCGGTCTCGATCTCCAGGACCTCGCGGATGTTGTTCTTGTAGACCGGCTCGATGGCCTCCCAGGTGCCGCGGAAGGAGAAGCGGACCAGCGGCTCCCCCTCGTCGCTGCCGGGCTCCAGGAGGTACAGCTGGTGGTGGACCGGGTGGTAGTAGTACGCGCCGGGCTCCAGGCCGGCGATGCCGCGCAGCTCCACGTGGAGGCGGGTCGCGTACAGCGCGCCCGGTGAGGCGTAGCCGTACTTGGGCAGCAGGCGTTCCTCGCTGTGGAACTGCCCGAACCAGCGCAGGATCTCGCCGAGGTCGGCGGCGGTGAGGCTGCCGACGGCGCGCGAGCCGATGGCCTCGGGGCGGCGGGCGAGGGCGGCGAGGACGTCGGCGCGGGTGACGGGGCCGCCGTCGTAGAAGCGGTAGGTCTTGCGGGCGAAGACGTTGCGGCGGGTGCGCGCGCTCGGGGTGCGGCCGGGCAGTTCGACGACGGGGCGGCCGGCGAGGGCGGTGGGGCCGAGGGTGCCGGCGTTGGACAGCTGGGCCTTGACCTGGAGCTTGGACTCCTTGGACTGGTGGTGGGCGCCGTGGTTGCCCTGGTCCATCAGGGCGGCTTCCTTGGGGGACAGCTCGACGCAGGCGACCAGGTTCTGGAAGCCGGTGCGGGGCTCGTTCTTGACGATGACGGCGGCGTTCTTCACCCAGTCGTGGTTCTCGATGGCGAGGGCGATCTCGTCGAGCTCGACGCGGAAGCCGCGGAGTTTGATCTGGTTGTCGGCGCGGCCGGCGAACTGCACGGTGCCGTCCTCGTTGAGGGTCGCCAGGTCGCCGGTGCGGTAGAGGCGTTCGCCCTCGTCGGTGACGATGAACTTCTCGGCGGTGAGCTCGGGCCGGTCCAGGTACCCCCGCGCCACCTGGACGCCGCCGATGCACAGTTCGCCCTCGCGTATCCGGAAGACGGTCTCGTGGGCGGGTCTGCCGATCGGGATCGCGGCCGGTCCGGCGGCGACGGTGGCCCGGTCGACGGTGTGCGAGGAGGCGTTGATGGTGCACTCGGTGGGTCCGTAGAGGTTGATCAGGTCGGCGTCCGGGAGTTCGCCGAGGACCTGCACGGCGAGGTTGCGGGAGAGGACCTCGCCGCCGGAGTAGACCCGGCGCAGGCTGGTGCAGGTGCCGAGGCGCTCGGTGTCGACGAGGGCCTGGAGGAGGGTCGGCACGCACTGGAGCATGGTGGCGCCGTGCCGTCGCACGGTGTCGATCAGGGCCTCGGGGTCGCGGTAGACGCCGGGCGGGCCCATGGCGACGCGGGCGCCGACGGCCGGGGCGAGGATCTCCCACTGGGCGGCGTCGAAGCTCATGGGGGTCTTCTGGACGACGGTCTCGCCGGGGCCGAGGCGGTGCTCGGAGCCCATCCACTCCATCTGGGAGACGATCGAGCGGTGCTCGACCATCACGCCCTTGGGCCGGCCGGTGGAGCCGGAGGTGTAGATGACGTACGCGAGCTGGTGCGGGTCCACCTCGGGTTCTGCGACGGGCCGTTCGTCCCCGGCGGTGCGCCAGGCGTGCCGGACGGCGTCCTTGAGGGTGACGACGGTGGTGTCCGGCGGGGCGAGCTCGGTGACGCGCTCGCGTAAGCGTTCCTGGGTGAGGACGATCCGGGCGCCGCTGTCCTCGATCATGTAGCGCAGCCGCTCCTCCGGGTACTCCGGGGAGAGCGGCACGTAGGCGCCGCCGGACAGCACCACACCCCACGTACCGATCACCAGTTCGAGCGAGGGTTCGACGTGGACGCCGACGCGCTGGTCGGCGGTGACCCCCAGCGTGCGCAGGTAGCCGCCGAGGACGGCGGCGCCCTCGTGCAGCTCGCGGAAGGAGAGCGTGTCGTCCTCGAAGACGACGGCGGTGTCGTCGGGCCGCGCGTGCGCCTGGGCGCGCAGCAGCCGGTCGAGCGTGGACATAGGGGTTCCTCTTCGTGAGTGAAAGGGGCGGGCCCCGGTCCGTGGGACCGGGGCCCGCCGCCCTCAGCGGTAGATGAGAAGTTCCTGCTCCGTCGCGCCCGTCAGTTCGTAGCGCGTTCTGACCAGCGGGCGCCCCGAGTAGATGCGGATCAACGTGGCGGCGTCGCCGTGGAAGCGGGCCGGTGCGCGGCCCTCGACGGCGTTGCCGAGGTCGACCTCGGTCGCCCGGTCGGCGAGGACGCCGACCAGGCGCGGGGTCTCCCGCTTGCGGCTCGTGACGGACAGCAGCGGCAGGGCGAGGTCGAGGGCCTCGCCGCAGTAGGCGCCGGGCTCGCCGAACGCCTCCCGTACGTCCCCGGCGTGCACCCACTCGCCGAGGGCGACCGCGTCGAGCCGGCCGTCCTCCCGTGCGGCGATGACGGGGCCGGCCTCGGTGAGGCCGCGCTCCAGCTCGTCGAGGATCCGGCCGAGCGGCCAGTCCTCCCGCTCGGCCACGTCGCAGGCGTTGGCCTCGGGCAGGAACACGCCCTCCTCCAGGCGCCCCTCGACGATCCGGACGAGCGCGGCGCCGCAGTGCGCGAGCACCTGGCGGGCGGTCCAGCCGGGGCAGGCGGTGCGGTTGGCGAAGGCCTCCTCGGGCGTGCGCCGCAGGAGCGGCATCAGCAGGTCCCGCTCCGTCCGCAGGAGCCGGTCCGGGAGCCACGGGTCCCGCGGGGTTTCCTCACGACATTCGCTGCACACGTCCGGCCTCAGTAGCGGTAGTGGTCCGGCTTGTACGGGCCGTCGACGGGGACGCCGATGTAGTCGGCCTGCTCCGGGCGGAGGGTCGTCAGCTTGACGCCGAGGGCGTCGAGGTGGAGGCGGGCGACCTTCTCGTCCAGGTGCTTGGGCAGCGTGTAGACGCCGGTGGGGTAGTCGGCGGTCTTGGTGAAGAGCTCGATCTGGGCCAGGGTCTGGTCCGCGAACGAGTTCGACATCACGAAGGACGGGTGACCGGTCGCGTTGCCCAGGTTCAGCAGACGCCCCTCCGACAGCACGATCAGCACCTTGCCGTCCGGGAACGTCCACGTGTGGACCTGCGGCTTGACCTCGTCCTTCACGATGCCCGGAATCTTCGCCAGACCGGCCATGTCGATCTCGTTGTCGAAGTGCCCGATGTTCCCGACGATGGCCTGGTGCTTCATCCGGGCCATGTCCGAGGCCATGATGATGTCCTTGTTGCCCGTCGTCGTGATGAAGATGTCGGCGGTCTCCACGACCTCGTCCAGGGTCGTCACCTGGTAACCGTCCATCGCCGCCTGCAGCGCGCAGATCGGATCGATCTCCGTCACGATCACCCGGGCACCCTGGCCCCGCAGCGACTCGGCGGAACCCTTGCCGACGTCACCGTAACCACACACGACGGCCGTCTTGCCGCCGATCAGGACGTCGGTGGCCCGGTTGATGCCGTCGATCAGCGAGTGACGGCAGCCGTACTTGTTGTCGAACTTCGACTTCGTCACGGCGTCGTTCACGTTGATCGCCGGGAACAGCAGGCTGCCCTCGCGGTGCATCTCGTAGAGGCGGTGGACGCCCGTCGTGGTCTCCTCGGTCACACCGCGGATGCCGGCGGCCAGCGAGGCCCAGTCGATCTCCGACCTCCCGAGCAGCTCCAGGACGATGCGGAACTCCTCGTTGTCGGCGGTCGACGGGTCCGGCACCGCGCCCGCCTTCTGGTACTCCACACCCTTGTGGACGAGGAGGGTGGCGTCACCGCCGTCGTCCAGGATCATGTTCGGGCCCAGCCCGCCCGGCCAGGTCAGCGCCTGCTCGGTGCACCACCAGTACTCCTCCAGGGTCTCGCCCTTCCAGGCGAAGACCGGGATGCCGGCGGCGGCGATCGCCGCGGCGGCGTGGTCCTGGGTCGAGTAGATGTTGCAGGACACCCAGCGCACCTCGGCGCCGAGCGCGACCAGGGTCTCGATGAGGACGGCGGTCTGCACGGTCATGTGCAGGGAGCCGGTGATGCGGGCGCCGGCCAGCGGCTGAGCGGCGGCGTACTCGCGGCGGATGGACATCAGGCCCGGCATCTCGTGCTCGGCCAGGGTGATCTCCTTGCGGCCGAACTCCGCCAGACCGATGTCGGCGACCTTGAAGTCCGTGAAACCGGTGAACTCGGTGGACTCAGACACGTGCCAGGCTCCTTGAGGCTTGAATCGTTCGGTGGATTTCGAGGGCCGCGGTGCTCTTGTTGAGCGTGATGTAGTGCAGGCCGGGCGCCCCTTCGTCGAGCAGCCGCAGGCCCATCGCCGTCGCGTGCTCCACGCCGATCCGGTACGCGGCGGCCGGGTCGTCCTTGGCCGCCTCCAGGCGGTGCGCCAGGTCCTCGGGGAAGGCGGCGTCCGACAGCTCGGCGAAGCGGCGGATCTGGCGCACGTCGGTGGCCGGCATGATCTCCGGGATGATCGGGGTGTCGCAGCCGGCCGCCGCGACCCGGTCGCGCAGCCGCAGGTAGTCCTCCGGGTCGAAGAACATCTGCGTGATCGCGTAGTCCGCGCCCGCCCGGCACTTGGCGACGAAGTGCGCGAGATCGCTGGCGGCGTCCGGGGAGCGCGGGTGCCCCTCGGGGAAGGCCGCGACCCCGATGCGGAACTCGCCGAGCGAGCGGACCAGTTCGACCAGTTCGCGGGCGTGGGTGAAGCCCTGCGGGTGCGGGGTCCACTCGCCGCGCGGGTCGCCGGGCGGGTCGCCGCGCAGCACGAGGACGTCCCGGACGCCGGCGTCCGCGTAGGCGCCGATGATCGCCCGGAGCTCGGCCACCGAGTGCCCGACGGCGGTGAGGTGGGCGACCGGCCGCAGCGTCGTCTCCGTCACGATGCGCTTGGTGACGTCGATCGTGCGGTCCCGGGAGGAGCCGCCGGCGCCGTACGTCACCGAGACGAAGTCCGGGCGCAGCGCCTCGACCCGCCGGATGGCGTCCCACAGGGTCCGCTCGCCCTTGTCGGTCTTCGGCGGGAAGAACTCGAAGGAGAAGGTGGGGGGAGTCGGGTTCACAGGCGTCGGCCTCCCGCGTTGAAGTAGGTCGCCTCCGGGTGGTGGACGACGAAGGCGTCGGTCGACTGCTCGGGGTGCAGCTGGTACTCCTCCGACAGCTCCACGCCGATCCGCCCGGGGTCGAGCAGAGCCGCGATCTTGGCCCGGTCCTCCAGGTCGGGGCAGGCGGGGTAGCCGAGCGAGTAGCGGCAGCCCTGGTACTCGGTGCGCAGCATCCCCGCGAGGTCCGCCGGCTCCGAGGCGCCCGCGATGCCCCACTCGGCGCGCACCCGGGCGTGCCAGTACTCGGCCAGGGCCTCCGCCAGTTGCACGGACAGGCCGTGGAGTTCGAGGTAGTCGCGGTAGGCGTCCTCGGCGAAGAGCCTGGCGGTCGCCTCCCCGATCCGGGATCCGACGGTGACGACCTGGAGGGCGACGACGTCGACCTCGCCCGACTCCTCGGCGCGGAAGTAGTCGGCGAGACAGAGCCGCCGGCCGCGCTCCTGGCGGGGGAAGGTGAAGCGGGTGCGCTCGCTGCCGTCCTCGTCGAGGATGATCAGGTCGTCGCCCTTGGACACGCAGGGGAAGTAGCCGTGGACGACGGCCGCCTCCAGGAGCCGGTCGGTCTGCAGCCGGTCCAGCCAGCCGCGCAGCCGCGCCCGGCCCTCCGATTCGATGAGCTCCTTGTCCTTGAGCCCCCACTGGCCCTTGAACAGGGCGCCCTCGTCCAGCCAGGACGCGTACTCGGCGAGCTGGATGCCCTTGACGACCCGCGTGCCGAGGAAGGGCGGTTCCGGTACGGGGTTGTCGGTGGCGACGTCGGAACGCCCGGCCGGCTCCGGCTCGCGCACCTCCACCACGGCCGGGGCCTCGCGCTTGGGCACCCGCCGCTGCTTCAGCTCGGGCAGGCTCGCGCCCGGCACCCCGCGCTTGACCGCCATCAGGGCGTCCATCAGGCGCAGGCCCTCGAAGGCGTCGCGGGCGTAGCGCACCTCGCCCTCGTACAGCTCGTGGAGGTCCTGCTCGACGTAGGCGCGGGTGAGGGCGGCGCCGCCGAGGATCACCGGGAAGCGTCCGGCCAGGCCGCGGCCGTTCAGCTCCTCCAGGTTCTCCTTCATGATCACGGTCGACTTGACCAGGAGACCGGACATGCCGATGACGTCGGCGGAGTGTTCCTCGGCGGCTTCCAGGATCGCGGAGACCGGCTGCTTGATGCCGAGGTTGACCACGTTGTAGCCGTTGTTGGAGAGGATGATGTCGACGAGGTTCTTGCCGATGTCGTGGACGTCGCCGCGCACGGTGGCGAGCACGATCGTGCCCTTGCCCTCGGCGCCCTCCACCTTCTCCATGTGCGGTTCGAGGTAGGCCACCGCGGTCTTCATGACCTCGGCCGACTGGAGCACGAACGGCAGCTGCATCTGCCCCGAGCCGAACAGCTCGCCGACCGTCTTCATGCCGTCGAGCAGGACCTCGTTGACGATCTCCAGGGCGGGGCGCCCGGCGAGCGCCGCGTCCAGGTCGGCCTCCAGACCGTTCTTCTCGCCGTCGACGATCCGCCGCTTCAGGCGCTCCTCCAGCGGCAGCGCGGCCAGCTCCTCGGCCTTGCCGGCCTTCAGCGACTTCGCCGTCGCGCCCTCGAAGAGCTCGAGGAGGCGCTGCAGCGGGTCGTAGCCCTCCCGCCGCCGGTCGTAGATGAGGTCGAGCGCGACCTCGACCTGCTCCGGCTCCAACCGCGCGATCGGCAGGATCTTCGAGGCGTGCACGATCGCCGAGTCCAGGCCCGCCTTCACGCACTCGTCCAGGAAGACCGAGTTGAGGACGATCCGGGCGGCCGGGTTGAGGCCGAAGGAGATGTTGGACAGGCCGAGCGTGGTCTGCACGTCCGGGTGGCGCCGCTTGAGCTCGCGGATCGCCTCGATCGTGGCGATGCCGTCGCCCCGGGACTCCTCCTGGCCGGTGCAGATGGTGAAGGTGAGGGTGTCGATGAGGATGTCCGACTCGCGGATCCCCCAGTTCCCCGTCAGGTCCGCGATCAGCCGCTCGGCGATCTCGACCTTCTTCTCCGCCGTCCGCGCCTGCCCCTCCTCGTCGATCGTCAGCGCCATCAGCGCCGCGCCGTGCTCCCGCGCCAACGCCGTGACCTGCGCGAACCGCGACTCGGGCCCGTCACCGTCCTCGTAGTTGACCGAGTTGAGCACCGCCCGGCCGCCCAGCTTCTCCAGACCGGCCCGCAGCACCCCCACCTCGGTGGAGTCGAGCACGATCGGCAGCGTGGACGCGGTCGCGAAGCGCCCGGCCAGCTCCGCCATGTCGGCGGCGCCGTCCCGGCCGACGTAGTCCACGCACAGGTCGAGCATGTGCGCGCCCTCGCGGATCTGGTCCCGCGCCATCTCCACGCAGTCGTCCCAGCGGCCCTCCAGCATGGCCTCACGGAACTTCTTCGACCCGTTCGCGTTCGTCCGCTCACCGATCGCCAGGTACGAGGTGTCCTGGCGGAACGGCACGTGGCTGTAGAGCGAGGAGGCGCCCGGCTCGACGACCGGCGTCCTGGCCGGCACGGCCGCGCCGCGCACCCGGTCCACGATCTCCCGCAGGTGCTCGGGCGTGGTGCCGCAGCAGCCGCCCACCAGGGCGGGGCCGTAGTCCCGGACGAACGCCTCCTGCGCGTCGGCGAGTTCGGCCGGGGTGAGCGGGTAGTGGGCGCCGTCGGCGGTGAGCACCGGCAGGCCGGCGTTCGGCATCACGGACACCGGGATCCGGGCGTGCCGGGACAGGTGCCGCAGGTGCTCGGCCATCTCGGCCGGGCCGGTGGCGCAGTTCAGGCCGATCATGTCGATGCCGAGCGGCTCCAGGGCCGTCAGCGCGGCCCCGATCTCGGAGCCGAGCAGCATGGTGCCCGTCGTCTCGACGGTCACCTGCACGATCAGCGGCAGGTCCAGGCCGGCGTCCGCCAGGGCGCGGCGGGCGCCGATGACGGCCGCCTTCGTCTGGAGAAGGTCCTGCGAGGTCTCGACGAGCAGCGCGTCGGCGCCGCCCTCGATCAGGCCCGCCGCGTTCTGCCGGTAGGCGTCGCGCAGCGGCTCGTACGTGACGTGCCCGAGGGTCGGCAGCTTGGTGCCGGGGCCCATGGAGCCGAGCACCCAGCGGGGCCGCCCGTCGGCCGCGGTGTGGGCGTCGGCGGACTCGCGGGCGATCCGGGCGCCGGCCTCCGACAGCTCGCGGACGCGCTGCTCGATGCCGTACTCGGCGAGGGCCGCGAGGTTGGCGCCGAAGGTGTTGGTCTCGACGCAGTCGACGCCGACGGAGAAGTAGGCGTCGTGGACCGAGCGGACGATGTCCGGCCGGGTCACGTTGAGGATCTCGTTGCAGCCCTCCAGGTTCCGGAAGTCGTCGAGGCTCGGGTCGGCGGCCTGGAGCATGGTGCCCATGGCGCCGTCCGCGACCACGACCCGGGTGGCGAACTCCTCGCGCAGCGACGGTCGGCCGCGGCTCATGTCAGCCCCCTCAGGTGGTTGAGCAGTTCTGCGGTGCAGCCCACGCCGTAGGTGGTCCTGATCCGGTCCAGGAGCGGATCGCGGTGCAGCTTGTACTCCTGGGTGCCGACGTAGTCGAGGACGGTCGAGGCGACCGCGCAGCCCAGCTGGGCCGCGCACCGCTCGGGCACGCCCCACAGCGTCCCGGCGAGGAAGCCGGCCCGGAAGGCGTCGCCGACGCCGGTGGGGTCGACCACGGCCGCGACCGGCACCGCCGGCACGGCGAGCGGGGCCCGGCCCTCGCCCCGGATGCGGACGCCGGCCTCGCCGTGGGTGGTGACCCAGGTGCCGACGCCCTTGAGCACCCGCGCCTCGGTCCAGCCGGTCTTCTCCAGGAGCAGGGCCGTCTCGTACTCGTTGGTGAACAGGAAGCGCGCCCCGTCGACCAGTTCGCGCACCTGGTCGCCGTCGAGGCGGGCCAGCTGCTGGGACGGGTCGGCGGCGAAGGGCACCCCGAGCTCGCGGCAGGTGCGCGAGTGCCTCAGCATGGCCTCGGGGTCGTCCGGGGAGACCAGCACCAGGTCGAGGCGCCCGGTGCGGGCGAGGACGTCCCGCAGGTCGATCTCGCGGGCCTCGGCCATCGCCCCGGCGTAGAAGGTGGCGATCTGGTTCTGGGCCCGGTCGGTGGTGCAGACGAACCGGGCGGTGTGGAGCGACCCGCTGACGCGCACCGAGTCGGTGTCCACACCGTGGTCCTTCAGCCAGATCCGGTACGGCTCGAAGTCGGCGCCGACCGCGCCCACGAGGACGGGGCGCAGGCCGAGCACGCCGAGTCCGAAGGCGATGTTCGCTGCCACTCCGCCGCGCCTGACCTCCAGGTTGTCGGCGAGGAACGACAGGGAGACCTTGTCGAGCCGGTCGGCGATCAGCTGCTCGCTGAACCAGCCGGGGAAGGTCATCAGATGGTCGGTCGCGATGGATCCCGTGACAGCGACGCGCATGGGTCAGACCCCCGCGGCCTTCTTGAGGGCCTCGGCCCGGTCGGTGCGCTCCCAGGTGAACTCCGGCAGCTCGCGGCCGAAGTGCCCGTAGGCGGCGGTGGCCGCGTAGATGGGGCGCTTGAGGTCCAGGTCGCGGATGATCGCGGCCGGCCGCAGGTCGAAGACCTCGCTGACGGCCTCCTGGATCCGCTCGTCCGGCAGGGTGCCCGTGCCGAAGGTCTCCACGAAGAGGCCGACCGGCTCGGCCTTGCCGATGGCGTACGCGACCTGGACCTCGCAGCGCCGGGCGAGCCCCGCGGCGACGACGTTCTTCGCGACCCAGCGCATCGCGTACGCGGCCGAACGGTCCACCTTCGACGGGTCCTTGCCGGAGAAGGCGCCGCCGCCGTGCCGGGCCATGCCGCCGTACGTGTCGATGATGATCTTCCGGCCGGTGAGGCCGGCGTCGCCCATCGGGCCGCCGATCTCGAAGCGCCCGGTCGGGTTGACCAGCAGCCGGTAGCCGTCGGACTCCAGGGTCACCCCCTCCTCGACGAGCTGCTTGAGGACGTGCTCGACGACGTGCTCGCGGACGTCCGGGGTCAGCAGGCCCTCGACGGAGATGTCGGCGGCGTGCTGCGAGGACACGACGACGGTGTCGAGCCGGACCGGCCGGTCGCCGTCGTACTCGATGGTCACCTGCGTCTTGCCGTCCGGGCGCAGGTACGGCACGGTGCCGTCCTTGCGGACCTCGGTCAGGCGGCGGGAGAGCCGGTGCGCCAGCGCGATCGGCAGCGGCATCAGCTCGGCCGTGTCGTCACAGGCGTAGCCGAACATCAGGCCCTGGTCGCCGGCGCCCTGGGCGGCCAGCTCGTCCTCGGCGCCCTCGACGCGGGCCTCGTGCGCGGTGTCCACGCCCTGCGCGATGTCCGGGGACTGCGCGCCGATGGACACCGACACGCCACAGGAGGCGCCGTCGAAGCCCTTCGCGGAGGAGTCGTAGCCGATGTCGAGGACCGCGTCGCGGACCAGCTGGGCTATCGGCGCGTACGCGGCCGTGGTGACCTCGCCGGCGATGTGCACCTGGCCGGTGGTGATCAGGGTCTCGACGGCGACCCGGGACTGCGGGTCCTGGGCGAGCAGGGCGTCCAGGATGGTGTCGCTGATCCGGTCGGCGATCTTGTCGGGGTGGCCCTCGGTGACCGACTCCGAGGTGAACAGGCGGCGGCTCATGCCTCCACCGCCGTCTTGAAGAAGTGCTGCTCGATGGCGGCGAGGGTGCGGATGGAGTCGACCTCCAGGGTCTCCATCTGGATCGCGGTGCCGCTCTCCTGCTCCAGCAGGAAGACGAACTCGACGAAGGACAGCGAGTCGATGAGCCGGTTCTCGATCAGGTCGAGGTCGGGGGCGATGTCCTCGCGCTCCGGGTGACGCTCGAGGATCCAGCTCTTCACCGTCTGCAGGCCGTCGGCCATGATGCTTCTCCTTTGGGACTGTTTCTCAGCTGCTGCTGGATGCGTAAGGGGTGGGGGCGGGGGTGGGGGCGATGATCGGCGCGGCGACCGCCACCGCGTAGTCCACGTCGTGGCTGATGGACACGGTGATCTCGGAGATGCCGGACTCCTGGGCCATCTCGGCCGCCGGTCCGCGCAGCTCCACGAGCGGCCAGCCGCCCTCGGAGCGGCGCACGACGATGTCCGGCCAGGGCAGGAACCTGCCCCTGACCCGTAAGGTCTTGAAGGCCGCTTCCTTGGCCGCGATCCGGCCGCACAGGCTCAGCACGTCGAGCCCGCTGGCGGTGCGGCAGTCCTCGAGTTCGCCGGGGGTGAGCATCCGCTCGAAGAACTTCTCCCCGTACTGCGCGAGGAGTCTGCGAACACGGTTGACGGACACGATGTCCATGCCGAGGTTCGCCCAGCCCAGGCCGCCCGCCGGCGGGGCCACGGGGCGGGCCGGCACGTCAGATCACCGGCCCGGCCGCGGGGCTCGCATCGGTGCGCATGCGGGCGTTCGCGTCGAGGACCGCCTCGGTGGCGGCGGCCCAGCTGCCGTGCCGGCGGGTCAGCGCCGACAGCCAGCGCTCCAGACCGAAGGCGACGCAGCTGGTGAAGGCGGGCCCGCCGGAGGACTCCAGGGTGATGTCGCAGCGGTCGCCGAAGAAGTTCCGGTGCGTGTTGACCGAGGCGATCGCCAGGTCCTCGTACAGGAACTCGTGCTTCACCGGCGTGAGCCGCTGGAGCAGTGCCTTGGAGCCGCCCTTGTCGAAGAACGGGTCGCAGGCGGCCTCCTTGCGCAGCGGCAGGTCGAGTGCCGCGGCGAAGGCGTGGATGCGGTCGGTGAAGGCCGCCAGGTGCCCCTCGGCGTGCTCGCGCCCGCCGATGGCCACGATCTCCCGCATGCGGAAGCCGAGCTGGCGCCGCATCCCCTCGTAGTGGGTCTCCTTGCGGAAGCACCAGGAGCAGATCGTGACGAGGGTGTCGTCGGCGACCTGGGTGCCCTGATGGGTCAGGTAGACGGCGTAGCAGGACGCCGAGGGCAGTCCGAGCGCGGCCGGTTCGAGCGCGGCGGTCGGAAAGCAGCCGGTGTCGGCGGAGAAGGGCTCGGTCGCGCGGCGCTCCAGGTCGAGCGGGGCGGCGACGACGGCCTGGTGGGGGAAGTTGTCGTAGTAGTCGAGCCGGGCCAGGTCGGCGGCCGGCAGCAGCGGGGGCATGGTCATCGGGCGGGCGCCCGCGGCCACCCCCCAGCCCTCGAAGGTGTCGTCGAGGAGCCGCAGCAGGCGCGTCCCCTCCGGGCCGAGCACGGGAAGTCCCCGTGTCGCGCCCTTGGTCTCCCCGACGCTCGCGGGGGTCGTCACGGTCATGATCTCTTCACCTCTCGGGGCAGGTCCCCGTGCTCAGAGGACCGGCAGGGTGTCGTCGGAGAAGATCCCGGTCTTCAGGAAGAAGCCGAGCGGCTTGCGGACGGCCTTGCGCTCGTGCTCGCGGCGGCGCTCGTCGGCGAGCAGCGACTTGCGCAGGCCCAGCGGGTCGGCGATGCCGGCGTCCTTGTAGACCTGCGGGTTGTAGAGCGAGTTGATGCTGTAGACGACGTAGCGCTTGAGGTACGCCTCGACCTCGCGGACCCGCTCCGCCGGCACGGCCTCGACCATGCGCCGGAAGAGCAGCGAGACCAGTTCGCGGCCGAAGGCGATGTGCCGGGACTCGTCCTGGTGGTGGATGCGGTTGACCTCGCGGATGGTGTGGCAGAGCGAGGTGTCCTTGGCCATCCGGGAGTTGTAGTGGTCGACCAGCTCCTCGAAGAACAGGATCCGGGTGAAGACGAGGAAGTTCTCGATCTCCGGCTCCCAGGCGGCGTCGGCGCTCATGGCGACGGTGCCGTAGATCTTGTTGCCGTAGCGCCGGCAGAACTCGGAGAAGAACCACATGTGTTCGTTCTCCTCGCCGATGAAGTGGTGGAAGAAGTCCGAGGGGACCTCGAAGCCGGGCATGTGGATGCGGCCGACGACCTCGATGAGGAGCTCGCGGATGCCGTGCACGTTGAGGCTGTAGAAGTTGACCGACTCCCACTTCGACAGGCGGTGAAGCGTTTCCTCACCGAGCGTGTCGAAGTGCTCGGTGCCGTAGACGGTGAGCAGCTCGGGGGTCATCCAGTACCGGTCCTCCTCCAGGCTCTCGGGCCACTGGAAGGTCTGGTACGGGTTGTAGTAGTCCTCGACGGACCGCTCGCTGAGGCGCGAGAGCACCTCCATGAACCGGTCGGTCACGGGCAGGGCGGCGGTGGCCATGGGTGTGAGTCCTTCGCTGGCTGACGGTGGGGTTACGGCCGGACTTCGTAGACCGCGTTGACCGGGGTCTCGGTGGCGCGGCGCCAGCGGGTGAAGCCCGCCTCCTCGGCGATGGCGCGGAAGGCCTTCTCGCCCGAGTGGTTGCCGAGCGCGTGCGGGCCGCGCTGGGCGACCGCGACGGGCAGGCACATCACGGCGGACAGCGCCATGAACATGCGGGCGGCGGGGGTCTGGGTGTCGATGTCGGCGGGCGACACGTTCGACTCGACGAGCATCCAGGTGCCGTCGGCGTCGAGCGACTTGTGCACGTGCTGCGCGGCGGCGACCGGGTCGCCCATGTCGTGCAGGGCGTTGAAGAAGCACACGAGGTCGTAGCCGGAGCCGGGGTAGTCGTCGGCGGAGGCGACCTCGAAGACGACCCGGTCGGACAGGCCGGCCTCCTCGGCGAGCTGCCGGGCGATGGAGATGGCCTCCTCGGAGTAGTCGAAGCCGTGGACGGTGGCGTTCGGGAAGGCCTTGGCGATGAGCAGGGTGGTGTGGCCGACGCCGCAGCCGACGTCGGCGACGGTGCCGCCGTTGTCGAGCTTGTCGGTGACCTCGTGCAGGGCGGGCAGCCAGTCGGGGACGAGCTTGTGCTCGTACGTCGGCTGGAAGAAGGAGCCCATGCCGGTGTCGAGCGCCGGGTCGTGCTCGGCCCAGCCGACGCCGTCGCCGGTGCGGTACGCGTCGACGAGCAGGTCCTCGGTGGCGTACAGCGCCTTCAGGGCGGTGAAGAAGCCGGCCGCGTACGTGACGGCGGTCGGGTCGGCGAGCACCTCGACGTGGTCGGCGGGCAGGGTGTACGTGAGGGAGCTCGGGTGCCGCTCCACGTACCCGGCGGAGAGCTGGGCGTGCAGCCACTCCTCGACGTACCGCTCGTTGGTGCCGGTCTTCTCGGCCAGCTGGGCGGCGGTCAGCGGTCCGTGGGCGGCGAGGGCCTTGTAGAGGCCGAGGCGCTCGCCGAGGGCGACGGTCAGTCCGCGCACGGCCGCGCCGGCGTCGGTGATGACCTTCTGGTGGAAGTCGTGGGCGCTCATGCGGCCACCTCCGAGTCGGCGCGGTTCTGTCCGGGCAGGTCACAGGTGAAGAGGAAGGAGCGGGGGACGCGCGGGACGGAGCGGTCCGGCACCGGGTAGGGCCAGCGGTCGAAGTCGGCGCCGGGCTCGCCGGGCTGCTTGACCTCGCGCACCGCCCAGCCGCAGTCGGCGAGCAGCGCCTCGGGCTCCTCGGTGCCGAAGAGCCACGGGTTGCCGTCCTCCTCCAGCGCCTTCATGAAGGAGCGGGCCAGCGGGTTCTCCAGGGCGGCCTTGGAGATGACGTCGCCGAGCAGCACGGAGCCGGGGGCGGCGTGCGCGGCGAGCAGGGATATGAGGGTGCGCACGGCCTGCTCGGGCAGGAAGAAGAGCAGGCCCTCGACGACCCAGAGGACGGGCTCGTCGCTCTTCCAGCCCGCCTCCTTCAGCGGGCCGGTCCAGTCCTGGGTGAGGTCGACCGGGACGGTGATCCGGGTGCGGCCGGCCGGCGCGGGCTCCTGGGCCAGCATCTCGGCCTTGGCCTGGAGGAGCGCCGGGCGGTCCAGCTCGTAGACGGTGACGCCGTCGGGCCAGGGCAGCCGGTAGAAGCGGGTGTCCATGCCGGCGGCGAGGAAGACGACCTGCTTGATGCCGCGCTCCTCGACCGTCTTGACGATCTGGCGGTCCAGGTAGGTGGTGCGGATGGCGAGGAACGGCACGGTGCCGCCGCCGGCGTAGCGCTCGAGCAGTTCGAAGCCGATCTGGTCGGCGACGGTGCGCGCGTAGGGATCGGCGAACAGCCGGTCCTCGCGCTCGGTCTCCAGGGCGCGCGCGGCGGCGGTCCACTGGGCGGTGCGGGATACGGCCTCCACGGGAGGTCTCCCTTCACTGGCTTCACTGGTGGGCTGGGGGGCTGGGGTGCGGTGGAGCGGGGTTGTCGGACGGCCGTGTCCGGCGTGGTCTCAGGCGCTCATCGCCTCAGGCGCTCATCGCCGCTGCGACAGTGCTCTTCTCCGCCCGGGTGCCGCGGGAGCAGCAGCCGGCGGGGTCCTCGGCGGCGGGCATCGACGACAGACGTCCGGCCTCGGATCCGGCGGGACGGCGCCGGAAGATGCTGTGCAGGATCATGCTGAACACGGCCGTCCCGTCGGCGGCCACCAGCGTGCAGCGCGGCTTGACCGTGCCGCTGGTGGGGTTGAAGGGCGACGGGGTCGCGCCGAGGATCTCGACGCGCGCCTTCAGGACGTCGCCGGGGCGTACGGGACGCAGGTAGCGGACCTCGTCGATGCCGGGCGAGCCCATGCAGGCGCTGTAGGCGAGCAGCCCGTCGACGTAGCGGCGCATGAACATCGCCTGGGTGTGGAAGCCGCTGGCGATCAGCCCGCCGAACTGCGAGTCCTTGGCGAGCTCGGGGTCCGTGTGGAAGGGCTGCGGGTCGAAGCGCTTGCCGAACTCCAGCACCTCCTCCGCCGTGACGGTGACGGTGCCCAGCTCGTGGACGTCGCCGGGCCGGAAGTCCTCGAAGTAGCGCATCGCGCGCCCTCCTTGACCTAGGAGTGTCGTTTCCTGGCATCACCCAATCTACGAATCGACCATTTATTTTGTCAACCCAAAAGAAGACCGAATCACCCCCGTTCGAGGGCCTGTTGGACGTCCGCCCACAGGTCCTCGACGTCCTCGATGCCGACCGACATCCGCACCAGCCCCGGCGCGATCCCGGCGGCCGTGAGCGCCCCCGCGTCCAGCTCCCGGTGCGAGGTGGAGGCGGGGTGGGTGACGAGCGACTCCACGCCTCCGAGCGAGAGCGCGAGCTTCGCGAGCCGGACGCCCTCGATGAAGGCCCGCCCGGCGTCCCGGCCGCCCGCGAGCTCGAAGGACAGCAGCCCGCCGCCGCCCGACAGGACCTTGCGGGCGGTGGCGTACGAGGGATGGCCGGCCAGCCACGGGTAGTGCACGGCCGTGACCCCGGGGTGCCCGGCGAGCCGCTCGGCGAGCACGGCGGCGCCCGCGCAGTGCGCGCGCATCCGCAGCGGCAGGGTGGGGATGCCGCGCAGGGTGAGCCAGGCGGCGAACGGGTCGGCGCAGGCGCCGAGTTCGACCGTGCGCGGCCAGACGGTGCGGCGCAGGGCGTCGTCGGCGAAGACGGCGACGCCGCCGAGCACGTCGGAGTGGCCGGACAGGTACTTGGTGGTGGAGTGCACGACGACGTCGGCGCCGAGCTCCAGCGGCCGGCACAGCACGGGCGAGGCGAGGGAGTTGTCGACCAGGCTCGTGATGCCCATCCGGCGGGCGGCGGCGAGCAGCCCGGGCAGCTCGGGCACCTGACCGGTCGGGTTGGCGATGGTCTCCAGGACCAGCAGCCGGGTGGCAGGGTGCTGGGCGGCCGCCTCGAACTCCGCGGTGTCGTCGCCGGATATCGGGGTGACGTGGACGCCGTACCGGGCGGCCAGGTCGGACAGGACGGCGTAGGTCCCCCCGTACAGGCAGCGCTGCGCGACCACCCGGTCGCCGGGCTTGAGCAGCGCGAGCAGCACGCCGCTGATCGCCCCCATCCCGGAGGCGAAGGCGAGGGCCCCGGCGCCCCCTTCGAGCTCGGCGAGGGTCTGCTCCAGGGCCCGTACGGTCGGGTTGCCGCGCCGGCTGTAGACGTACTGCCCGTCGGGCCCGGCCATCGCCTCGGCGAGCTCGTCGGCGGAGGAGAAGGCGAAGGCGGAGGACTGGACGAGGGGCACGGAGAGCGGGTGGCTGCCGGAGGGCAGGGGCGGGTTGGCGACGTGCACGGCACGGGTGTTCAGCTCCACGGCGGTTCCTCTCGGACGGAGTGGCTCGGGGTACGGGACGGGGGCCGGCCGGACACCCGGGTACGGGACGGAGGCCGGCCGGACACCCGGATGCGGGACGGGGGCCGGCCGGACACCCGGGCACGGGACCGGGCCGGCCCGGGTACGGGACGGAGGCCGGCCGGGCACCCGGATACGGGAAAGGGGCCGGCCGATGTCCGGGTACGGGACCGGGCCGGCCCGGGTACGGGACGGAGGCCGGCCGGGCACCCGGATACGGGAAAGGGGCCGCCCGATGTCCGGTGTGCGGAACATCGGGCGGCCCCTTCTGCGTCGGGCTCCGGTGCGGCAGCTCAGGCGGCGACCTTCTCGCCCTGCGGGGCGGGAGCGGCGGCCTCGGCCGCGGCGGCCTTGTCGGACTTCATGACCAGGAGGGTGACGACACCGCCGACCGCGGCGATGATCGCGGCGCCGATGAAGGCAGCGGAGAAGCCCTCGGTCAGCTTGGGCAGGTTGCCGAGCTCGGCGGCGCCCTGCGACATGGCGACGGCGGTGAGCGCGGCGAGGCCGAGCGCGGAGCCGACGTTGTAGGTGGTGTTGACGATGCCGGAGGCGAGACCGGCCTGCTCCTGCGGCGCGCCGGACATCGCGGTCATCATCGTGGGGATGTAGGCGAGGGACATGCCGAGCGCGGCGACCAGCGAGGCCGGCAGGACGTCGACCAGGAAGGTGCCGGTGGGCTCGACGGCGGCCAGCCAGACCAGGCCGGCGGCGAGGACCAGCAGACCGACGCCGATGAGCGGCTTGGCGCCGACCTTCGCCATCAGGCGGGAGGTGATGGCCGTCATGAAGATCATGAGGAGCACGGTCATCGGGAGCAGCGCGGCACCGGACTCGAAGGCGCCGAAGTGCAGGACCTGCTGGAGGTAGAGGTTGAGGAAGTACCACATCGGGATCCAGGCGGCACCGAGCAGCGTCATCGCCAGGTTGGCGGAGCCGAGGCGCGGGACCCGCCAGACGCTGAGCGGCATGAGCGGCTCGCGGACGGCCTTCTGGATCACGAAGAAGAGGGCGATGAGGACGACGGCACCGGCCAGCTCCAGGACGGTGGCGGTGGCGCCCCAGCCGACCTCGGGGGCCCGGACGACGGCGAAGACACCGAGGGCGAGACCGGCGGTCACGGCGACGGCGCCGAGGACGTCGACGGAGCCGCGGCGGGACTCGACGTTCGGGAGGAGCTTGGTGGCGGCGAGGGTCGCGAGACCGATCGGGACGTAGATGACGAAGCACAGCTGCCACCAGGCCCACTCGGTGAAAACGCCGCCGAGGAAGACGCCGGCGGTGCCGCCGGCGGGGGCCGCGGCGCCGTAGAGCGCCATCGCCTTGCCGAGCTCGCGCGGGTCGTGCATGAACAGCATCATCAGGAGCGTCATGGCGGAGGGCGCGATGAGCGCACCGCCGACGCCCTGGACGGCGCGGCCGGCGATCTCGACCCAGGCGGTCTGGGCGGCCGCGGCGAGGACCGAGCCGACGATCATGATCGCCCAGCCGGAGACGAAGATCCTGCGGGCTCCGATCAGGTCGGAGAGACGGCCGCCGAGGAGCAGCAGACCGCCGAAGACGATCACGTAGGCGTTGAAGACCCACTGCAGCTCGCTCTGGGAGAAGCCCAGGTCCTGCTGCATCTTCGGCAGCGCGACGCCGATGATGGAGGTGTCCATGATGACCATGAACTGGGCGGCGGCGAGCACGGCAAGTGCCCACCAGCGCCGGGGATTGACGGTTGACATTGCCCTGACCCTTCGCTCGCGGTGACATACCCCTGGGGGGTACCTGCACGCAGGACCGTAGCATACCCATGGGGGGTATGTAAGAGCGAGATGAGTGCGCGCTTGCGTCGAACGGAGGCCGGCGCCCCGGCGCGCGGGCGGCAGAATGCCCCCATGACCGCCCCGACGAAGGCAGACCAGGAAGACCGGGAGCAGGAGCTGCTCCACCGCTGGACCACGACGCTGCTCGCCGCGCGCGCCGGCCGCGAGGGCCCCGACCCCCTGCCGTACGGCCGTGAGCTGCTGAACCGCTGGACCGAGCCGCAGCGCCGCTACCACACGGCCGACCACCTGCGGGCGGTGCTCCACCGCATCGACGAGCTGGCCGACCAGGGCGGCGAGGGCGGGGAGCTGGAACTCGTGCGCCTGGCCGCCTGGTTCCACGACGCCGTCTACCGCCCGGACCGCACCGAGAACGAGGAGCGCTCCGCCGCCCTGGCCGAACGCGCCCTCACGGAGGCGGGCCTGACGCCCCACGAGGTCGCGGAGGTGGCCCGCCTGGTCCGCCTCACGGTCACCCACGACCCGGCCCCCGGCGACCTCAACGGCGAGACCCTCTGCGACGCGGACCTCGCGATCCTGGCGAGCGACCCCGATACCTACAGGGGGTATGCGAAGGCGGTCCGCGAGGAGTACGCCTTCGTCCCGGACGCCGCCTTCCGCGACGGCCGCGCCGCCGTCCTGCGCCAACTCCTCTCCCTCCCGCGCCTGTTCCGCACCCCGTACGGCGCGGCGGCCTGGGAGGAGCGGGCGCGGGAGAACCTGGAACGGGAGCTGGCGGAGCTGGCGGCCCCCGTCCGCGACGCCTGAACCGTCCCCCGGGGAACCCGGGTCAGTCCCACTGCTCGTCGGCGAGGGAGGCGACCGGCTGGGGCTTGCCGATGACGGCGAGGGCGATGAAGAAGCCGATCTGGCCGATCGCGACGGTGAGGGTGGCCAGGGACTTCTCGTCGTAGTGCTTCGCCGCCTCGGCGTAGATCTCGTCCGTCACGCGCTCCCGGCCGTGCGGAGCGGGCTGCAGCGTGGCCTCGACCAGGGCGAGCGCGGCCCGCTCGGCGGCGGTGAAGTACGGCGCGTCCTGCCAGGAGGACACGGCCGTGATGCGCTCCTCCGACTCGCCGGCCTTGCGCAGGAAGCTGGTGTTCAGGACGGTCAGGTAGGTGTTCCGCACGATCTGACCGGCCCGCAGGTGCACCAGGTTGATGGTGGTGCGCGGCACGGAGTGGTTGCCGGTGGCCCGGAACATCGCGGCGCTGATGTCGTTGATCTCCGGCACGAACTCGGCGGGGTTGGCCATCCGGGAGATCGGGGCGCTGGTGTTCGTCACGGCTGTACTCCTTCGTCTCGGGCGCCGTCCGGCGTCCTGTGGCGTCGTCTTCACTGCACTGACGGAGCGCGGGGCGAATGTGTGACGGATCCCGGGAAGTTTTTTTCCGCTCAGTACCGGGTGGGCTTGGGCGCGACCATGTCCGGTGTGGCGCCTTCGATGGTGAGGTTTCCGGTCCACAACTCGTACCGGTTGCACCACGCGCCGCCGAAGTCGATGCGTCGCCCGCCCGGTTCCAGCTTCCAGCCCGTCTCGTCCCAGCGGGCGAGGAGATCGCCACAGACGAACGCCCGGTGCGCCTGGAGCAGGATCCACCGAGCCTTCTCGCCTTCGGTCGCGGCCTCCCTGTTCATGTGCGCCGCCAGCTGCCACAACCAGGAGACGTCCACGCCCGGGGTCAGGGGTCCCACGATCCCCACCTCGCCGAGCCTTCGCTCGTCCAGGTGATGCGTCGCGTATCCGAAGACGGTCCCGAGCAGAGGAAAGACACAGGTACGGGTGCGGCCTTCCGCGCCGCCGTTGTGATGCATGTCGTCGACTCCGTCAGCCGCGCGGCCCGGACGTCTTCTCCACGTCCGGACCACGCTCTCGTCCCATGGAACCGGTCAGGTCAGCAGCACGGACCGTCGCCGCAGCACGCGGGCTCGTTGCAATTCGCTGTGAACCCCCACAGCGACCGGTCCACCGCGAACCCGGCCCCGTGCATCAGCTCCATGACGTCGAGCATCAGCCCACCGCTGCGGGTCTTGGAGTTCGGCGCGTGATGCAGGAACCGGCCGAAGTGCTCCTCGCACCACGCCGCGTACTCCTGGCTGTGCAGCATGAACGTGTGCCACGCCGGGTCCACGTCCCGGCTGGGTGCCATGACGGCGCCCTTCCCGGTCGTACCCATCGTCCACAGGAACGCCAGGCCCTCGTTCATGACCCGCACGGCCGTCGCCGGATCGAGCCCGTACTCCTCCGCGCAGAACGCAGCCAGCCTGTCGAAAAGCTCCGGGGCCACGAGATCCTGGCCACGTCGCAGCGCGACGGGCCTCTCAGGTGCGACCGTCATGTGGAAGTCCCTTCTCCGCGGGTTCTCGGCATCTGCCGCGAGCATCGGCCCGCAGGTGACCTGGCCTCAACGGAGTTGCACGCACTTGCGCGGGTTCACTCCAGGGCCGCGATGGCATCCGCGACGAGTGCGCGTGCCTGCTTCCCGTAGCAGGCGAGTTTCGCCAGCTCGGAAAACATCCGCGCGTACGTCGCGATCTCGCTCGGCTGCTTGATGGTGATCTCCGCCGTGGCCAGTTCGACGCTGACCTGAGCGTCGTCGTAGATCCAGAAGCCCTCCACGGGCCACATCACACGCTCGGCCGCCATCGGGATGACTCCGAGGCTGACATGCGGGAACGCGGCCACGGTGAGCAGGTGGCCGAGCTGTGCGGCCATGACTTCCGGGCCTCCGAAGCGGGACCTCAGCGCCGTCTCCTCCAGGACGACGGCGAACTGGCGGTGAGTGTCCCTGAGGTAGCGCTGCCGCTGCATCCGGACCGCCACAGCGGCGTCGACATCGTCCGGGATGCGCCGGAAGGCGACGATGCGCTTCATCAGGGCGGTGGCGTACGCGGACGTCTGGAGGAGCCCGGGCACCACGCCGGGCTCGTAGATGCGGAAGCGACGCGTACGCGCGTTCAGAGAGACGTGAGCCTCTTGGGCCCGCTTGAGCCCGTTCCTCTGGAGCCTCTTCCACTCCACGTACATCTCGTCTATGCCGTGGGCGGCGGCGCGCAGGTCCTCGTACTGGTCGGGGACTCCGCAGATCGTGACGTAGGTCAGAAGGTCGGCGTCGGACGGCGGAGTGCGGCCGGTCTCGATGCGCGATGCCTTGGACTCGCTCCAGCCGGCCCGGATCGCGAGTGCCCGCGCTGTCATGCCGGTGAGCCTGCGGATCTCTCGCAGGCGCTTGCCGAAGGCAGCGCGGGCGTCCTGGACAGTCGATGAGGGTGACGTGTTCACGGGTGCTTCGGGGTCAGGCGGGCCGGTACTCCGCGTGCGGGGTGGCACGGTGCCAGACGGCTTCGAAGGCACTGGTGCACAGCTTGAGGACGGCGGGGTCCTCGGTCAGTTCGAGCCACTCCCCGGGGGCGGCCTCGCCGTTCCCGTCGAAGTGCAGGACGAGCACGGTCTTGTCGTCGAAGACCCAGAAGTCGTTCCCGGGGAAGGCGATGTCCGTGGCATGGCGGCGCGGAAGCCAGCGGATCTCCTCACCGGCCTCGACGTTGGCGTCGGACACATGGTGCTCGAACCGGAGGTAGTCGGACTCCGGGACGGAGAACACCCGGGCCCGGCGGATCCTCACACCGCGGTCGACGGCTTGACGGACCCAGCGCAGCCAGGGGCGCAACGCGGGGTCGTTGTCCTCGGGCTGGTTCCGTAGCCCCCGCTTCCATGCCACGAAGCTCGGGTCGGACTCCATGTACCCGTCGCGCATCTCCAGATGGATGGCGCTGTGCTCGATCGATGCGAGAAGGTCCTCAAACGACGGGACTGCCGTCACCGTTCACCTCCAGGAAGAACTGGACCATCCGGCGCGGCAGCTCGATGACGTCCTCGTGACCGGGGATGTCCATCTGGTCCCGGCGCTCGGAGTCGGTCACCTTGAACCCCTGCACGAGGTACGTGTCCCGGGCGTCGTCCAGATAGATGGTGGGCGAGCCGCCGTCCTTGCTCTCGGGATCCCTGCCGAGTTTGTGCAGAGCCATGGGTGTACTCCTCGCTCGTCACTGACGGTCTCCGAGTGAGAGCTTGCACGCCACGACCGGTGGGACGCACTCGCCTTGCACGAACTTGCACAGATGGTCGGCTTCCATCCGGAGCGAACGGCGAGCACCCGTGTCCCGTACAGCGGATCCGCAGGTCCGCGCCCCCCGCCGGGCGCCACTCAGTACGACTGGAGCTCGATCAGCCGCCCCTCCGGGTCGCGGACGTGGGCGCTGCGCAGGTGCGGGCCCCATTCGGGGCGGGCGGTGGGGGTGGTGACCGGGGTGGCGCCGTGGGTCGTGCAGAGGGTGAAGGAGGCGTCCACGTCGGCCACGCGGAGGACCAGCAGGCCGGTGGCCTGCGCCGGGCCGGCGGGCTCGGCGGGAAGGGCAGTGGTGCCGAGGGCGGCGGCCATGGCGGCGCGGTCGAAGAGGGAGAGGACGGCCTCGTCGTCCCGGTCCCAGTTGGCGTAGGGCCCGTCGGGGCCGCCCTTGGCGAGGCGGGCGCCGGTGAGGGGCGGGAGGACGGCGGCGTAGAAGCGGAAGCAGTCGGGGAAGCGGGTGACGAGCAGCCGGGGGTAGAGGGCGTCCATGCCGGGCCTCCTGGGTGGGTTTCCTGGGTGGGTTTCTGGGCGAGTGGGTGCGGAGCTGGTCGCATGCAGATTAGTGGGTGCGGACCAACTATGGGTCCACACCCTAGAATTCCGGTCATGAACGCCGAAGACTCCCCCGAGACCCGGGCGGCCCGCGCCACCCCGCCCGCCCTCCTCGACCTGAGCACCTACCTCCTCTCCCGGGTCGGCAAGACCGCCCGCGGCCGCCTCGCGACCCGCCTCGCCGGGCGCGGCCTGCGCCTGTGGGACATGGCGGTGCTCGCTGCCCTCGCGGACTTCGGGCCGCACGCCCAGCGCGAGCTGGTGGTACGACTCGGGGTGGACGCCAGCGACATGACGAAGGTGATCGACCAACTGGCCGCCGCCGGCTGGGTCGAACGGGCCCGCGACCCGCGCGACCGCCGCCGGGTCTCCGTGAGCCTCACCCCCGCCGGCCGCACCGCCCTCGCCGCGCTGGACGCCGAGGCGCGCACCGTCCAGGACGAGGTGCTGGCCCCGCTGGACGCGGAGGAGCGGCGCACCCTGCACGCGCTGCTGCTGCGGGTGCACCGGGAGCTGTAGCGCCGTCACCGGAAGCCCCCGCCGGCGCCCCCGTCCCGTATCGCGAGACGTTCGCCCACGGAGGAATGACAGGCACGAACCGCGGGTTGCCCATGTCATGCCGCCGACTCACGCCGACGCCGCCGCCCCGTCCTCCCGCATGCCCCTGGCCGTGTACGTCCTCGGCCTCTCCGTCTTCGCCCTCGGCACGAGCGAGTTCATGCTGTCCGGGCTGCTGCCGCCCATCGCCGAGGACATGAACGTGTCCATCCCGCGCGCCGGACTGCTCATCTCGGCCTTCGCGATCGGCATGGTCGTCGGCGCGCCGCTGCTCGCCGTGGCCACCCTCCGGCTGCCCCGCAAGACCACCCTCGTCGCCCTGATCAGCCTCTTCGGCCTCGGCCAGGTCGCCGGCGCGCTCGCGCCGAACTACGCGGTGCTCTTCGTCTCCCGCGTGGTCAGCGCGCTCGCCTGCGCCGGCTTCTGGGCGGTCGGCGCGGCCGTCGCCATCGCCATGGTGCCGATGGGCGCCCGCGCCCGCGCCATGGCCGTGATGATCGGCGGCCTGTCCATCGCCAACGTCCTCGGCGTCCCCGCCGGCGCCTTCCTCGGCGAGCACCTCGGCTGGCGCTCCGCCTTCTGGGCCGTCGGCGCCGCCTCCGCGATCGCCCTCGTCGGCGTCGTCACCCGCATCCCGCACATCCCGCTGCCCGAGACCAGGCCCCGGCTCAAGGGCGAGCTGGTCATCTACCGCGACCGCCAGGTACTGCTCTCCGTCCTCGTGACCGCGCTGGCCGCCGGCGGCGTCTTCTGCGCCTTCTCCTACCTGGCCCCGCTGCTCACCGACGTCTCCGGCCTCGACGAGGGCTGGGTCTCCGGCGTCCTCGCCCTCTTCGGCATCGGCGCGCTCCTCGGCACCTACATCGGCGGCCGGGTCGCCGACGCCCACCTCTTCGGCGTCCTCCTGACCGGCATCACCGCCTCCACCGTCTTCCTGGTGGCCCTGGCCCTGTTCGCGTCCAGCCCGGTGGCGACGGTGGTCCTGACCTTCCTCCTCGGCGTCTCCGCCTTCTACACGGCCCCCGCGCTCAACGCCCGCATGTTCAACGTCGCGGGCGCCGCCCCCACCCTCGCCGGCGCCACCACCACCGCCGCCTTCAACCTCGGCAACACCGGCGGCCCCTGGCTCGGCGGCACCGTCATCGACGCCGGCCTCGGCTTCGCCTCCCCGGCCTGGGCGGGCGCCGCGATGACCCTCCTCGGCCTCGCCGCGGTCACGGTCTCCCTCCGCCTGAGCACCTCCCGCTCGCGGGTGGTGATGGGCGTCTCGGCCGAGGAGCCGGAGCAGGAGACGATCAGCCGCCGCTGACCTCTCTCCTCACCGCCCCCCGCCGGCCCGGAGCCGCCGGCTGCCGTCCCCCTGAGGGCCGCGTGGCGTCCTGCACCAGACGGGTCATCAGGGGGGACGGCTCGACCGCCAACTCGCGGCTCAGCAGCCGCCGGTAGTCCCGGTACCGCTTCACGGCGCAGGCCCGGTTGCCCTCGGCGAGCAGGATCTCGACGAGGATGCGCTGGGCCGTCTCCCTGATCGGGTCGATCTGGGTCGCGGTCAACGCGGTCTGGAACGCGTCCAGATACCGGCCCTCGCGGCGCAGCCGCTCCGCGAGGGCCTCCAGGGCGTGCAGCCGCAGCTGGTCCCAGCGCTCCCGCTCCAGCACCAGCCATTCGTCCGACCACCGGGGCAGCAGTTCCTCCCGGAGCCGGGCGGCCAGGCCCTCGCGCTCCGCGGGCGGAGCGCCGTCCGTCGCCGCCTTCCGGGCCGCGGCCCGTACGAGGTGCAGGTCGACGGCCACGACGGGCGCGAGCCGCAGCCGCCGGTCCACGCACTCGACCGTGGTGACGGGCCCGGCCCGGCGGCCGTGACACAGCGCGGTCCTGAGGTTCGCGGACGCCCTGCTCGGGACGCAGTCGGGCCAGAGCAGCTCGGCTGCCGCACCCCGGTACACGCCGGCGGTCCGCACGGCGAGCAGCGCCAACAGGCGCTGTGCCCCCGAGGGGAGGGGAATGCGGCATCCGGCGTATGAGAGCTCGAAGGCCCCGAGCAGTTCGAGGTATACGCCGTTCGATGACACATCCCTCACTGTGCAACCGGCCGGTGGATCACGCATCCGCTCCCCGCCCCGGCCTCCCCCGCTCCCCACGCCTGCCCCGGCGGGTTCCGGCCCCTCCCCCGCCGCCCGGCTCCGCCGGCTCCCGACCGTTCCCCGGCCCTTCCCGGGCCGCCCCGGCACCCTTCTGACCGGCGCCGCGAACGCCCCGGAAATGCTCGCGCGCACGCTCCGGAAACGCTCCGGCGACGCCGCTTGGACAGTCCGGGTGACGCCGGCGCAACGGCGCCCTCCGACGCTCGTACCGACATGGCATCCGCACCGGTACGGACGGAAGGGCGGATCGGGATGAAGCCTCGGACGGTCCTCGGCGAACTCCGCGCACGGCCGGATGAGCCGTTCGGCGACCCCCGGGTGTGCGTGGCCCTGCTCGACGGCCCGGTCGACCTCGCCCACCCCTGCTTCGCGGGCGCGGACCTGACCCGCCTGGACACCCTCGTCGGGGAACCCGCCGGGAACGGCCCGATGTCCCTCCACGGGACCCATGTCGCCAGCCTCCTCTTCGGCGTCCCCGACGGCCCCGTGCCCGGGCTCGTCCCGCGCTGCCGCGGACTGCTCCTGCCGGTCTTCCGGGACGACGGCAACGGCCGGGTGCCTCAGCTGGACCTGGCCCGCGCCGTCGAGCGGGCGGTCGAGGAGGGCGCGCACGTCATCAACATCAGCGGCGGCGAGCGTGCCGCCGACGGGCAGGCCGACCCGCTGCTGGACCGGGCCCTGCGGCTCTGCGCGGACCGCGGGGTCCTCGTCGTCGCGGCCGTCGGGAACGACGGCGCCGACGCCGTCCAGGTGCCCGCCGCGCACCCCACCGTGCTGGCCGTCGGCGCCGCCGCGGCCGACGGCAGCCCGCTCGACCTCAGCAACGGGGGTGCCGACCACCGCACCCACGCCATCCTCGCCCCCGGCCAGGACATCGAGGGCGCCGCCCCCGGCGGCGGCGTCGCCGCCCTGACCGGGAGCAGTTTCGCCACCCCCCTCGTGGCCGGTACGGCGGCCCTGCTCGTCGCCGCCCAGCTGGCCGGCGGCGGAGCGGCGGACCCCAAGGCCGCGGGGCAGGCGCTGCTCGCGACGGCCACCGCCCCCGACTGCGCCGACCCGGACGCCCGGGCCTGCCGGCGCGGGCTCGGCGGCAGCCTGGACGCCGTCCGGGCCCTCGCCCACGTCACCAGGAAAGAGGAGACAGCCGTGACCACTCCCGCAGCAGCCGCTCCCACTCCCACGCCGTACGAGGCCGGCGCAGCCCACGAGGCCTCCCCAGCGGCGGCGGCCCCCGCACCCGGCGCACCCGTCCCGTCCGGCGCACCCGTCGCACCCGCACCCGTGCCCCCACCCGCACCGCAGGCCCCGGCACCGGTGCCGGCCGGCGTCACCGCCGACGGAGCGGCCCCCGCCCCGCCGCCGACGACCCAAGCCCCGGCACCGGCACCGGCACCGGTCCAGGCGCCGGCTCAGGCCCAGGCCCCGGTGGCCCCCGCCGCGCCACCGGCGCCCGCGCCGACTCCCACGGCCCCCGCGTACGCCCCCGCGCACTCCGGCGTACGCCCCGCGTGCGGATGCGGCGGCGACCCGGCCGGCTGCACCTGCGGAGGCGGTGCGCCCGGCGCGGGGAGCAACGGCCGCCAGTTGGTCTACGCGATCGGCACCATCGGCTTCGACTACCCGACCGAGGCCCGCCGGGACAGCTTCCGCCAGCAGATGCCCTACGTCACGACCACGGTCAACGGCGAGGAGGTCGAACAGGAGCCGGACCCGTACAACGTGAACCAGCTCCGCGACTACCTCCTCGGCGCGCCCTGGGCCTGCGACAAGCTCACCTGGACCCTCGTCATGGACGGCGCCACCGTGTACGCGCTGGAGGCCGAGACACCCGTGGCCATGGACTGGGGTCAGCCCCTGGTGCTGCCGGAAGAGGTCCAGAAGACCCGTAAATCGGTCGCCCAACTCGCCGCCGCGAAGAAGAAGTCCCTGGAGGAGATGCACGCGATGCTGGCCAGCCCCCCGGTGTCGACCGTGTACCGGGTGTTCCGTGACGCCATCGTGGGCCAGGCCATCAACGTCGAGCGCCAGGAGGACCGGCGTGCCGACTACATCTCCCGGGTGTCGATCCCGGGCGTCCTCACCGGCCGCACCACCCGCCTCTACTCCGGCCAGATCGTGCCGGTAGTCGAGGTGAAGAGCCGCGGTCTGTACACCTGGCACGAGTCGCTGCTGGTCGACGCAGTCATGCAGAAGATCCACGAAGAGGGCCGCAAGCAGAAGGTCAAGATCCGCGACGACGACGAACTGCGGCTGACCATCCGCTCCTTCCTCGACAAGATCTACTACCAGTTCCGCAACCTGGGCCAGACCTCGGCGGACCGCGCCCTCAACTTCATGGGCACCAACACCTACTCGTTCAGCAACATGCTGGCCCAGGGACTGCTGTCCGCCAGCAGGGTGCCCGGATCCAGCAAGAACCTGTACGCCCTCGACACGGTCGTCGTCACCAAGAGCCCGTACTGCCGCGTCGGTTCGGACTGCCAGGACGTGACGGTCACCTTCTACGACCCGGAGGACGAGCGCAGGTCCCGGCTCTCGTACCAGTTCACGGTCGACGTGAGCGACGAACTGCCGGTCAGCCTCGCCCCGTTCCACACCTTCCTCGGTTCCTACTGACACCACGAGAGGAGAACCCCATGAACACCCGGCGCACCGCGCCTCCCGGCCGTCCGGGAGCGCTGCCCCTGCTCGCCCGCCCCGTCCGGCGCGACGAGAGCGCGGCCGGAGCGGCGGACGCCCGTACCGGCGTCGGGGCCGCCAAGTCCCCCTGCGCCACCCTGACCGGCCCGGCCAGGCAGATGTGCTACGGCAGTTACGGCGTGGCCACCTGACCGAGCCGTCGAGAAGAACACGCGAAGAGGACACCTCGAAAGGACACCGTGATGTTCGACGAGACCCACACCATCCACGACACCGGCAGCGGCGCCGGCACCCCCCGCCGGTCCGCTCCCGGACAGCTCCGGCCCCAGCTCCCCGCGCAGTCCGCACCGGTCACGCGCGGCCGGGTTCCCGAGGGCTGGGACGCCACCGACGGCGCCGCCGCCAGCGGCCTGCTGGGCAAGCTGGGCGGCCTGCTCGACAACGTCCTGCCGTTCTGAGGACACCCGCCACCACGGGGAACCACCGGAAAGGAGAGCACGATGTTCGAAGCGATCCACGACGAGGACGGCGGCGACCGCACGCCCCGCCGGTCCGCACCCGGACAGCTCCGGCTCCAGCTGCCCCAGCAGTCCGCACCGGTCCGCAGGGGACGGCGGCCCGAGGGCCACGAGGCCTCCGACGGCGCCGCGGCCAGCGGCCTGTTCAACATCCTGGGTCAGACCATCGACGACCTGTTCCCGTTCTGAGCAGCAGGACGAGCACGGGTCCGATCTGAGGAAGCACCATGCGACTCGATCTGCCGAAACAGGCACCGGCGGTGGACCGGCGGGAGCACTACCTGCCCTTCCGCGTCGTCGTCGTCGCCCATCCCCCGGGCGAGGACGAGTTCCTGGTGCACCAGCCGCCGAAGGGCCCCTTCGGGGGCCTGCCGGCCGACCCCGCGCCCCTCGTGCACGGGTACGGGCGCGGCTGGAAGTGCGCCCCGACCGGGGGCTGCCGCTGGGCCGGCGTCCTGTGAAGTCCGACAAGCCCTGGTGAGGGACGGGGAAGGGGCCGGGCCGAGCAACCGGCGGCCCGGCCCCGCAGGGCACCCCGGAAGGAACCGACACCATGACCGCCCTCCGCACGGCCGTCTCCTGGCCGAACGACAAGACGTACCTCTTCTTCGACGACGACACCTACGACCGCTACGACTCCGTCACCGGATTCCGCGAGGACTCCGGCCTGCCGCTCTCCAAGTGGCCCGGCCTCCCCCGCTCGCCCGACGCCTTCGCGTGGTGGGGCGCGGGCAAGGCGTACGCCTTCACCGGAGGCGAGTACCTGCGCTACGACGAGCCGGGCGACAAGACCGACCCCGGCTACCCGCGACCCCTCGCCGGCAACTGGACCGGCCTCTTCCCCTCCGGCGTCGACGCGGCCGTGAACTGGGGAAACGGCAAGCTGTACTTCTTCAAGGGCTCCCAGTACGTGCGGTACGACATCACCGCCGACCGGGTCGACCCCGGCTACCCGCGCCCCGTCGCCGGCAACTGGACCGGGGTGTTCCCCTCGGGCATCGACGCCGTCGCCTACCCGGGCGGGCGGTACGCGTACTTCTTCGGCGGCGGGCAGTACCGGCGCTTCGACGTGGACGCCGACGCGGTGGACGCCGACGGTCCGCTCGACGCCTCGTTCCGCCTCGCACCGACCCCGCCCGGCGCAGTCACCGCGGCCCGTCTCCTCACCCTCGGCCAGGCCAACCAGCTGATGGCGGACCTGCTGCGACGCGGCCACCTCGCCCTGAAGAGCCCGCCGTTCGTCGACGGGCCGGCCGGCATCACGTCACCCAAGCCGAACCAGCGGGTGGTCGTGAGCCCGCCCGTCCTCGGCGGCATGCGCTACACCAACGAGATCGCCCCCGCGGCCACGGTCATCGACAACCTCGACCAGCGCATGCTGATCGCGCTGTACCGCCTCGGCCGCTGGATCAACGCCTCGAAGCCGGACGTCGCCGAACTGCTCCACCTGGGCATCGGCCACGGCAACCCCGCCCACCCCAACGACTGCCACAACCAGGGGCGGGCCATCGACCTCTCCGGCATCACCGGCGAGCTGGACGGGACCGCCTTCACCCGGTCGGTCCTCAAGCACTGGGGCCGGCTGCCGCCGGGACACCAGCAGCCGGGCGTCGTCCGCATCTCCCCGTCGGTCGACCCGCTCGCGTACGGGCTGTTCACGACCGCCTTCCGGTTCGGCACGTTCGAGTGCGAGGGCAACGCGATCGGCGCGAACAACAAGTGGCCCATGCCGGACCTCGCCGGGGGCGGCTTCGTGGTCTACCCGGACCACAAGGACCCCGGGCTCGCGTCCCAGCACCAGGACCACATCCACATGCAGGTCGGCGTCACCAGTCTTCCGTGACGCCGACCCGTGCCCGCGCCCGCGCGTCCCCGCGTCCCCCTCGTCGCTCCTCGGAACGGCTGGACCCGTCAGTACGGCTGGACCAGCACGTGCGCCGCGCCCGGGACGCCCACCTTCAGGAGGGCGTCCTCCTCCGGGGTGGTCGGGGCGCCCATCTCCTGCTTGAGGACGGCTCGGGAGAGGGCCTGGACCCAGAGGGCGCGGGGGCGGCGGCGGGCCTCCCAGGCGGTGAGGGCGGCCGGGACGGTGGGCTCGTCGCGCAGGGCGTCGGCGAGGACGACGGCGTCCTCGACGGCCATCGCCGCGCCCTGTGCCAGGTGCGGGGTGGAGGCGTGGGCGGCGTCGCCGGCGAGGACCACGCGGCCGACGTGCCACGGGTCCTCCACCGTCACCTGCGAGATGCGGGTGTAGACGACGGAGGCCGGGTCGGTGACGGCGGCCAGGGCCTCGGCGACCGGCCCGGAGAAGGCCGCCAGGCGCTTGGCGAGCTCCTCGTGCGCGGTGTCCGGGCCGGGCCGGAAGTCCTCGTCCTCGGCGAACACCACGCCCAGGTACATGAGTTCGTCCGTGATCGGGGTGAGCAGCGCCTTCGCCTCCTGGCCCGCCATGCACATCACGACGCCCCGCACCTGCGGCTGACGCGGCACGGTCACCCGCCAGTTGGCGAAGCCGGTGTACTCGGGGGTGTAGCGGTCGCCGTAGAGGCGGGTGCGCAGCGGGGAGCCGATGCCGTCGAAGCCGACGACGAGGTCCCAGCGCCCGGCGGAGCCGTCGGTGAGCGTCACGTCGACGCCCTCGCCGTCGTCGTCGAGCGTGGCGATCGTGGCGCCGAAGCGGATCGTGGCACCGGCGGCCCGGGCGGCGTCGCCGAGCAGCGCGGCCAGCGCGGGGCGCGGGATGCCGTTCGCGGGCGGGGCGTCGCCCATCCGCGGCTGCGGGATCTCGGCGCGCGGGGTGCCCGCCGGGTCGGCGATGGTGAGGATCTCCCACTCGAAGCCCGCCTCCAGGCAGGCGTCGAGCACACCGGCCTCGCGCATGGCGTGCAGAGCGTTGGAGGGCTGGATGATGCCCACGCCCAGCGCGTCCAGCTCGTCGCGGACCTCCACGACCTCCACGGTGTGGCCGCGACGGGCCAGCAGGGTGGCGGCCGTGAGACCGCCTATCCCGCCGCCGTGGACGAGGACGCGCAGGGGGGATGCCATCTCGGGTGCCTCCAGGGGCTTCGGGCCTTCAGGGCCGCAGGGCTTCGGTCGTACGGGGTGAGACGGGGGTGAGACGAGAGTGAGACGGGGGTGCGGAAAGGTCAGGCCGGGGTCGGGGCGGCGGCCGGGTCCGGGAGGGTCATCAGGTGGTCGACCAGCGCCAGCAGCGTCTCCTTGCCGAAGGCCCGCTGCCGCACGTCGCCGATGAGGAGCGGCACGTGCGGGTCCAGGTCGAGCGCGGACCGGATCTCCTCCGGCGTCCGGGTGTTGACCCCGTGGAAGCAGTTGATCGCCACGACGAACGGGATGTGGCGGCTCTCGAAGAAGTCGATGGAGGCGAAGCTCGTGTCGAGGCGGCGGGTGTCGGCGATGACGACCCCGCCCAGGGCGCCGTTGACCAGGTCGTTCCACATGAACCAGAAGCGTTCCTGGCCCGGGGTGCCGAAGAGGTAGACGACGACCTCGTCGCTCACCGTGATCCGGCCGAAGTCCAGGGCGACGGTCGTGGTCTCCTTGGCGCCGACCCCGGCCAGGTCGTCCACCCCGACGCTGGCCGAGGTGAGGTACTCCTCGGTGCGCAGCGGGGTGACCTCGCTGACCGCGCCGACCAGGGTGGTCTTGCCGACGCCGAAGCCGCCGGCGACGAGGATCTTGACGGCGGCGGGGGCCGCGGCGGCGCCGGCCGTGGCACCGGCCGGGACGAAGGTGCTGGTCATGGGTGTCAGAGTCTCCGGATTCCGTCGCGGACGGCAGCCAGCAGGCTGTGCGGGGCGCCGCCGGCGGCCCGGGCCACCGACAGCGGGGCGCGGGCCGTGATCAGGCCGAGGGCGACCAGGTCGCCGAGCAGGATCTTGGTCACCGACACGGGAAGGCCGAGGGCGGCGGCGACCTCCGCGAGCGCCTTGGCGCGGCGGCAGTGGTCGAGGATCAGCCGGTGTTCGGGCTGGAGTCGCTGGGGGCGGAGCGGCCGGCCGAACTCGTCGAGGGGCTCCTCGACGGTGCTGATCACCGTGATGAGGGTGAGGTCGTCCCGTTCGGGCGCGGTGCGGCCACGGGTCACGGTGTACGGACGGACCAGCGTGCCCGAGTCGTCCTCGTAGCCGTCGGCGTCCCCGTGGTCGTCGGCGTCCCCGTGGTCGTCGGCGTCCCCGTGGTCGTCGGTGATCCCGTAGCCGCCGGTGTTCTCGGGCGCGAGGCCCTGCTCCCAGCCCGCGTTCATCCGAGGGGCCCGGCCTGGTTGCCGAAGGCGTCGAACGCGGTACGGGCCGGCGTCCCCAGCTTCTGGCCCACCTGCTGGACCAGCTGGTGCATGGCCAGCGACATCACCTCGGCGTCGACCTCCTGCGAGGCCACGACGGCGAGGTGGCTGCCCTGCCCGGCGGCCACGATGAACAGCCACAGCTCGGCGAGCTCGACGATCACCTGGTGGACCGGGCCGCCGTCGAAGAGCTGACCGACCCCGCGGGCCAGGCTCTGCTGGCCGGTGCAGATCGCGGCCAGCCGCTCGGCCGAGGCCCGGTCGAGGGACCGGGAGTGGCTGATGACCAGGCCGTCGTCGGAGAGCAGCACGGCGCTGCGGGTCTCGGCGACGGACTCCACCAGTCCGTCGAGCAGCCAGTCCAGCTCCTGGTGGGTGGCGGTGGTGCGGGTCATGACCAGTCTTCTCTCGTGGAGGGGGAGGAGGGATGGGGCGGGGACGGGGGCGGGGTCTGGGCCGGGGCAGCGGCCGGGGCCGGGGCCGGGGTCCGGGTCTGTGCGCGGGCCTCCCGCGAACGGCGCTGGAACGCACCGATCGTCGCCCCGGCCCGCCGGGGCACCGGCCGCAGCAACGGCTCGGTCCGCCAGTCCGGCGGAGGCGGCGCCGTCTGCGCCCCGGACGCCTCCGGGTCGACCCGCAGCTCGTCGACGAGACTCGCCTGCCGCACCCGCCGCGGCAGCGGCTGGTCGGAGCCGAGGCCGGTGCCGGCACTGGGGGTGGGCTCGGGGGCGGTCTCGTACGGGTACGGGCGGGGGCTGTGCTCCTCGTACGGGGCCGGGCTCCGGTGCTCGTACGGGTCGGGGCTCTCCGTCCCGTACGGGGCCACGCCCTCGCCGCTCCCGTACGAAGCGGGACTCTCCGTCCCGTACGGGGCCACGCCCTCGCCGCTCCCGTACGGAGCGGGACTCTCCGTCCCGTACGAGGCCACGCCCTCGCCGCTCCCGTACGGAGCGGGACTCTCCGTCCCGTACGGTGCCGGACTCTCCGTCCCGTACGAAGCGGGACTCTCCGTCCCGTACGAGGCCGCGCGCTCGCCGCTCCCGTACGCGAACGGCTCCTCCGGCAGCCGGTGTTGGCCCGTCACCTCGGCCATGGCCCGGCCGCGGCCCCGCATGGGCAACGCCCCCTCGGCGGGTCCGGCGGGTCCGGCGGGCGCGGCCTGTCGGGGCAGCGGTGTGACGACCGGCGCCGGGGCCGGGGCCTGCCCCTGGGGGGCGGGCGCGGGGAACGACGTACCGTCGCCCGCCTTCCCGACACCCCCCATAACTCCCGGCTCCCCCGTCTCCCCGGCCTCCGCCACGAGTTCGTTCGGCACCAGGACGACCGCCCGCGTGCCGCCGTACACCGAGGAGCGGAACTCGACCCGCAGGCCGTGCTGGGCGGCGAGGCGGGAGACCACGTGCAGGCCGAGGCGGATGTCCTCGGTGTGGGCGAGGAGGTCCATCCGGGGCGGGTGGGCCATCAGCTCGTTGAGCTCGGCGAGCCGGTCCTCCTCCATGCCGAGGCCGCGGTCCTCGACCTCGATCGCCAGGCCGCGGCCGACCCGGGTGGCGCGGACCTCGACGGGGTGGGGCGGGCCGGAGAAGGTCAGCGCGTTCTCGATGAGTTCGGCGAGGACGTGGGTGACCGGGCCGACCGCGCGCGGCGCGATCCACGGGCTGCCGTCGAGGTCGAGCATGACCCGCCGGTAGTCCTGCACCTCGCCCTGGGCGGAGCGCATGATGTCGAGCAGCGCGACCGGGCGGCGCCAGCGGCGCTGCGGGGAGCCGCCCGCGAGGATGACCAGGTTCTCCTCGTAGCGGCGCAGGCGGGCCGTGAGGTGGTCGAGGCCGAAGAGGTCCTCCAGGAGCTCGGGGTCCTCGTGCCGGTGCTCCAGGTCGTTCAGCTTCTTGAGCTGCTGGCCGATGAGCTGCTGGGTGCGGCGGGCGATGCGCTGGAGCAGGCGCTCGAAGCCGCGGTGCTGGTCGGCCTGGCGGATGGCGGCCTCGACGGCGCTGGCCCGGGCGAGGTTGAACGCCTCGCCGAGGCGGGTGAGTTCGTCGTCGGCGCGGTCGTGCTCGTCCTGCTGGACGCGCAGCACCTCGGCCTCGACGTCGATGCGTTCGCCCTTGCCGAGCCGTTCGACGATGTCGGGGAGGCTGTGTTCGAGGGCCTCGGCCTGCTCGCGGAGGAGTTCGATGCGGCGGCGCAGGGTGCGGGTGAGGCGCCAGGTGACGGTGATGACGGCGGCGATGGCGAGCAGGCCGACGAGGGTGGTGAGGACCATGCTGCGGAGCAGTGCCATGACGCTGCCCTTGCCCTCCTCGACGACCTTGCCGGTGCGGAGTTCGAGGAGCGTCTCGATCCGGTCCTCGACGCCGTCGACGGCACTGCTCCAGGCCGTCTCGTCGGCGGTCAGGGCGACGGTGCCGCCGGGGCCGGTGCGCCCCGGGGCGAGGATGGCGTTCTCGATGGCGGTCTTGGTGCGCCACTGCGGGCTGTCGACGATCGCGTCCCACTGGGCCCGCTCGTCGGGCGGGAGGTAGGGGACGACGAGGGAGTCGTAGACCAGCGGCTGCGCGGAGACGAGCCGGCGGAACTCGGCGAACTCGCGGGCGGTCAGGGTGCGGTCGCCCCAGCCGCGGGAGAGCAGGGCGTCCGAGCGGGAGATCATCTCCTTGACCCGGAAGAGGTCGACGAGGGGCTGCGAGAGCGTGGTGATGCGCCCGTTGTCGACGTGGCTGAGGGCGGCGAAGAGGTCGAGGTCGACCGCGATCAGCTCGGTGTAGTAGTCGTACACCGCCTGCTGCTGGTCCTCGTCGCCGCTGTCGACCAGGGAACGCTGGGCGTCGAGCCGGGCGATGGCGGCGCGGGCGCCGGCCACGGCGTCCAGGACCTCCTGGGGCGCACCGTCCTCGGAGACGTCGGAGAGCGTCTGGAACTGCCGGACGGCCTCGTCGGTACGGGCCCGCTGCTCCTTCAGGGCCGCGGCGGCGCCGGGGTGTCCGTGGAGGACCTCGGCGCTGAGCCGGCGTTCCTCCTGGAGGTTGTAGTAGACGAGGTTGGAGGGCTGGCCCGCCTTCTCGGCGAGCAGGCCCTGGCCGGCCTGGCGCTGGAAGTCGAGGAAGACCTGCCCGCTGGTGACGGCCCAGAGGGCGACCAGGGCGAGGGCGGGGACGAAGGCGACGACCAGCAGGGTTCGCCCCAGTGACAGGGAGGACGTCCTGCGGGTCCGCTGAGGCGTGCGCTTGCGCAGGGCGTGCTCCTCGACAGCGAACGGAGGGAACCCGTTCGAACCCACATGTGCTTCGACGCCTGCATAGTATTCACCGACGAAACACAAGCGGTCACTAGGTGTGCGGAAGCGATCGTTCCACGCCAGGAAATCGCCTATTCCACGCCAGGAGTTGAAGCCGGGCGCCCCTTCGGTCGGCGCAGCCCCGCCGCCGTCAGCCGCCGCACCAGCTCCTTCGAACCGACCTCGACCGCGCCGGCCGCGACCGCGGCGGCGTAGTGGTCGGAGGGCACGTCGTAGTGGTCGCGCTCGAAGGCGCGCGGCGGGCAGCCGATCGCCGCCGCGAAGGCGTGCAGTTCGTCGAAGGAGCGGTCGCTGACCAGGTGCGACCACATGCGGCCGTGGCCGGGCCAGGTCGGCGGGTCGATGTAGAGGGTCACGTCAGGCCGCCCACCGGGGCGACCACCACTCCCTGCTTGCCGCACACCCAGTGCGGGTCCGGGCCCATCTCCGGCTCCACGTCCAGCGCGTGCGGGTCGCCGGAGGAGCAGACCGGGCAGAGCGGCCAGCGCCCGTACCGTTCGAGCAGGGCGTCCTGGACGTCCTGGGCGACCAGACCGGCCACGTAGGCCCGGCCCTCCGGCCACTGCTCGACCCACCAGCGGCGGTGCGCGACCGCCTCCTCGACCATCGACACGACCTCGGCCATGGCCACCTCGCGGGCCGCCAGGTCGGCGAGGACCAGCGCCCGGGCGGCATGGAGGGACTGCTCCAGGGGGTCGATGTCATCCATGTTCACATTGTCGCCCTTCTTGACGCCCCCCTCCGCCCGAAAATATCTTTCACGTGTGACCCATGATGTGAAGGAAAGTTTCACGGGCGCAACCGTGCCCCCCGGACCCCCCGCCGGCCCGGCCGCACCCGCCTCGGCACCGCCCGCGCCCGCCGCGCTCGCGGCGAAGGTGCGCACCCTGGCCCCCTCCATGACCCGCTCCATGCAGCGGGTCGCCGAGGCCGTCGCCGGGGACCCGGCGGGCTGCGCCGCCCTCACCGTCACCGGTCTCGCCGAGCTCACCGGCACCAGCGAGGCCACCGTCGTCCGCACCGCCCGCCTGCTCGGCTACCCCGGCTACCGCGACCTGCGGCTCGCCCTCGCCGGCCTCGCCGCCCAGCAGCAGTCCGGCCGCGCCCCCTCGGTCACCGCCGACATCGCCGTCGACGACCCGGTCGCCGACGTGGTCGCCAAGCTCGCGTACGACGAGCAGCAGACCCTCGCCGACACCGCCGCCGGGCTCGACACCGTCCAGCTCGGCGCCGCCGTCGCCGCGCTCGCCGCCGCCCGCCGCATCGACATCTACGGCGTCGGCGCCTCCGGACTCGTCGCCCAGGACCTCGGCCAGAAGCTGCTCCGCATCGGCCTCGTCGCCCACGCCCACAGCGACCCGCACCTCGCCGTCACCAACGCCGTGCAGCTGCGCTCCGGCGACGTCGCCATCGCCATCACCCACTCCGGCTCCACCGGTGACGTCATAGAACCGCTGCGCGTGGCCTTCGACCACGGCGCCACCACGGTCGCCATCACCGGCCGCCCCGACGGCCCCGTGGCGCAGTACGCCGACCACGTGCTCACCACCTCCACCGCCCGCGAGAGCGAGCTGCGCCCCGCGGCCATGTCGTCCCGCACCAGCCAGCTCCTGGTCGTGGACTGCCTGTTCACCTGCGTCACGCAGCGCACGTACGAGACGGCGGCCCCGGCCCTCGCGGCCTCGTACGAGGCCCTGGCCCACCGCCACTCCCCCCGCAGCCGCTGACGCCCCGCACCCCGATGACACCCGACCACCGCTGACGCCCCACCACCGCTGACACCCGACACCCGCTGACGCCCCACCACCGCTGACGCCCGACACCCGCTGACGCCCCGCACCGCTGACGCCGAAAAGAGCCACCGTGTCCGCCGCCTACTCCGAACTGCGCGCCCAGCTCGCCACCCTCACCACCGAGGCCTTCCGCCCCGAGCTCGCCGAGATCGACCGGCTGCCGACCGCCGAGATCGCCGCCCTGATGAACCGCGAGGACCAGACCGTCCCCGCCGCCGTCGCCCGGCAGCTCCCCGCCATCGCCGCCGCGATCGACGCCACCGCCGAGCGGATGGCCCGCGGCGGCCGGCTCGTCTACCTGGGCGCCGGGACGGCCGGCCGGCTCGGCGTGCTCGACGCCAGCGAGTGCCCGCCCACCTTCAACACCGACCCCTCCCAGGTCGTCGGCCTGATCGCGGGCGGCCCCTCCGCCCTGGTCACGTCCGTCGAGGGCGCCGAGGACTCCAAGGAGCTCGCCGTCGCGGACCTCACCGCGCTCGGCCTCACGCCCGACGACACCGTGGTCGGCATCTCCGCCTCCGGCCGCACCCCGTACGCCGTCGGCGCCGTCGAGCACGCCCGCGCCCTCGGCGCGCTCACCATCGGCCTGGCCTGCAACGCGGACAGCGCGCTCGCCGCCGCCGCCGAGCACGCCATCGAGGTCGTGCCCGGACCCGAACTCCTCACCGGATCCACCCGGTTGAAGGCGGGCACCGCGCAGAAGCTGGTGCTCAACATGATCTCGACCATCACGATGATCCGGCTCGGCAAGACCTACGGAAACCTGATGGTCGACGTCCGCGCCTCCAACGACAAGCTCCAGGCCCGCTCGCGCCGCATCGTCGCGCTCGCCACCGGAGCGCCCGACGAGCAGATCGAGGCCGCCCTCGCCGCCGCCGACGGAGAGGTGAAGACGGCCATCCTCATGATCCTCGCCGACATCGATGCCAAGGCCGCCGAGCAGCGGCTGAGCGATTCCCGCGGCCACCTGCGCGCGGCGCTGCACGCGGCGGGGCCCACGCCGTGACACTCGGAGCGTGAGCACAGACGACCAGAACCGCGCCCTCGCCGCCGCGATCCTCCCCCTCGTCGGCGGGCCCGCGAACGTCACCTCCGTGGCCCACTGCATGACCCGGCTCCGCCTCGGTCTGCGGGACCGCTCGCTCGTCCAGGACGAGGCCCTGAGGGCCCTTCCGGCCGTGCTGGGCGTGGTGGAGGACGACACGTACCAGATCGTCCTGGGCCCGGGAACGGTCGCCCGGGTGACCCCGGAGTTCGAGGCCCTGGTGGCCGAGGCTCCGGTCGCCGAGGCCCCGGTCGCCGAGGCAGCGGCCGGGTCCGCCCAGACCGCGCACACCGCGCACGCACTCGCCGACCGGGGCGCGGCCCTCAAGGCGGCGCGGAAGGCGCGTAACGCCACCCCGTTCAAGCTCCTCCTCCGCCGGATCGCGAACGTCTTCGTCCCGCTGATCCCCGCCCTCATCGGCTGCGGCATCATCGCCGGCCTCAACGGCCTGCTGGTCAACCTCGGCTGGCTGCCGGGCGTCACCCCGGCGCTCGCCGCCGTCGCGAGCGGCTTCATGGCCCTCATCGCGGTCTTCGTCGGCCACAACACCGCGAAGGAGTTCGGCGGCACGCCGATCCTCGGCGGCGCGGTCGCCTCCGTCATCGTCTTCGCGGGCGTCGCCAAGGTCGAGGTCTTCGGCCGGACCCTCTCCCCCGGCCAGGGCGGTGTGCTGGGCGCGCTCGGCGCGGCCGTCCTCGCCGTGTACGTGGAGAAGTGGTGCCGCCGCCGGGTCCCGGAGGCGCTCGACGTCCTCGTCACCCCGACGCTGACCGTCCTGGTCTCCGGACTGGTCACGGTCTTCGGCCTGATGTACGTGGCCGGCGAGGTCTCACAGGCGATCGGCGACGTCGCGAACGGCCTCCTGGCCCACGCGGGCGCGGGCGCCGGCCTCGTCCTCGGCGGCCTGTTCCTGCCGCTGGTGATGCTGGGCCTGCACCAGGCCCTCATCCCCCTCCACACCACCCTCATCGAGCAGCAGGGCTACACCGTCCTGCTGCCGATCCTCGCGATGGCGGGCGCCGGCCAGGTCGGCGCGGCCATGGCCGTCTACCTGCGCCTGCCCCGCAACGGCTCGCTCCGCCGCACCATCAGGTCGGCCCTGCCGGCCGGCTTCCTCGGCGTCGGCGAACCCCTCATCTACGGCGTCTCGCTCCCGCTGGGCCGCCCCTTCGTCACGGCCTGCGTGGGCGGCGCCCTCGGCGGCGGCTTCGTCGGCCTGTTCAACATGCTCGGCGACAAGGTCGGCTCCACCGCGATCGGCCCCTCCGGCTGGGCCCTCTTCCCCCTCCTCGACGGCAACAAGGGCCTCGGCGAGACCGTCGCGATCTACGCGGGCGGCCTGCTGGTCGGCTATGCGGCGGGCTTCCTGGCCACGTACTTCTTCGGCTTCAGCAGGGAGATGCTGGAGGAGTTCGACGTGGACACCGAGCAGAGGACGGAGCCGGCGGCCGAGCAGGCCCCCGGGCGGGCCACCGCACCGGCGGCCGAACCGGCGCCCGAGCCCGCGCCGGGCACACCCCCGCCCGCCGGCCCCGAGCCCGCGCCGGGCACACCCCCGCCCGCCGGCCCCGAGCCCGCGCCGGGCACACCGCCGTCCGCCGGCCCCGGGCCCGCGCCGGTGACCGCCGAGCCCTGACGGCTCCGTCCGATGCCTCAGCGACAGGTCACGTCGGCGGCCGGACGCTCGCCCGTCAGCAGGAAGCGGGTGACCGTCCGGTCGCCGCAGGCGTTGCCGTTCGACAGGTACATGCCGTGGCCGCCCCGGTCGACCGACACCATCCGCGCCCTCGGGCCCAGGGCCTCGCGCATCGCGAGACCGGAGGAGTGCGGGGTGGAGGGGTCACGCAGGCCCTGGATCATCAGGACGTTGGAGGGGCCGTCGGACGTGAGCCGGGCGGGCCGCTCGGCCGGGGTGTCCTTCCAGAAGGAGCACGGCGTGATGTTCACCGGCATGCCCGCCGTCAGCGGGTGCGCGGCCCGGTCGGCCGCGACCGCGCGCCGGTGGTCCTCGACGGAGCCGCGCCAGCGCACGTCGTTGCAGACCACGCCGACGGTCACCGTCGCGTCCTCGTCCGGCATCGGCCCGGCGAGCACCGGCGGCAGCACGGGCACCCCGTCGGGGTCGGCGGCCTGCCGCACCAGACGGGCGAAGTCGGCGAAGGCCGCGTCGGAGTAGAGGGCGTTCTGCAGGGCCTGCCGCAGCAGGTTGCCGGTCAGCGGCACCCCCGGCGTGGCCGACGGCTTCGGCGCCCGGTCGAGCCGGGCGGCCAGGCCGAGCACCAGGGGCCGCACCTCCTCGGGCCGCTCCGCGAGCCGCAGCCCGTCCCGTACCCGGTCGGGGTGCGCGGCCCAGGCGGCGAAGTCCGGGAAGCGGTCGTCGGCACCGCGCGCCATGTCCCGCAGCCAGCCCTGGGCGACCGTCGCCGGGTTCGGGTCGGCGCTGCTGTCGAGCACGATCCGGTCGGTGCGGCGCGGGAACTTCTGCGCGTACTGCGCGGTGACGTAGGTGCCGTACGAGTTCGCCCACGCCGAGACGCGGCGCTCGCCGAGCGCCTGCCGCAGCCGGTCCATGTCCCGCACCTGGTTCGGCGTGGTCAGACTCCGCAGCACGGCGCCGCCGTTGCGGGCACAGGCCTCGGCGACCCGGCGCGAACGCTCGACGTTCGCGTCGATCGAGCCGTCGGCGGCGGGCCAGGCGCGCAGGGTCACCAGGCGCCGGTCGGCGGCGTCGAGCCCGCAGTGCGCCTTGACGCTGCCGCCGACCCCGCGCGGATCGAAGGCCACCAGGTCGTACGTGCCGCCGAGCTGCTCCTTCAGCGCCGCGCCCTTCGCGCTCAGCCGCTGCACACCCGAACTGCCGGGTCCGCCGGCCACCACCAGCAGGGTGCCGCGCCGGGCGCCGGGGCCGGACGCCCGGATCCGCGACACGGCGAGGTCGACCTGCGGGCCGCGCGGGTCGGCGTAGTCGAGCGGCACGCGCAGCGTGGCGCACTCCTGCCCGAGCCCGGCGGGCCCGCAGGAACTCCAGGCGAGGACGGGGGCGGGGACGGGGGCGGCGGAAGAGGTGCCGCCTGGGGCGAGACCAAGGCCGAGGGCGAGGGCGGCGGTTGCGGCGATGCCGGCGTAAGTCGTCATGCGGCAAGCCTCGTTGACCGCGTCCCGTCACCCCATCCGGCAGGCGGGCCGGTACGGGGTGGGGCCAGCCCCCTACGATCCACGGCATGACCGACACCCCGCCCGACGCCGCCCGCACCGCTTCGATCGCCGCGATCGCCGCCGACCTCGCGCCCACCGGAACGCTGCGCGCCTCCATCAACCTCGGCAACCCGGTCCTCGCCCAGGGCACCCCCGACGCCCCGGCCGGCATCACCGTGGACCTCGCCCGCGAGATCGGCGCCCGGCTCGGCCTGCCCGTGGAACTGCTCTGCTTCGACGCCGCCCGCAAGTCGTACGAGGCGATGGCGACCGGCCGCGCCGACCTCTGCTTCCTCGCCGTGGACCCGGCCCGGGAGGCGGAGGTCGCGTTCACCGCCCCGTACGTCCTCATCGAGGGCGTCTACGTGGTCCCCCGCGACTCCGCCCTGCGCACCCCGCAGGACGTGGACGCGCCCGGCGTGCGCATCGGCGTGAAGGCGGGCTCCGCCTACGACCTGTACCTCGGGCGCACGCTGGCGCACGCCACCGTGGTGCGGGGCGAGGAGGGCGTCGACACCTTCGTCGCCCAGGGCCTGGAGGCGGGCGCGGGCATCCGCCAGCCGATGACCGCCTACGCCGCCGCGCACCCGGAGGTCCGCCTCGTCGAGGAGCGCTTCATGGAGATCCGCCAGGCCGTCGGCACGACCGGCACCCGAGCCCCGGAGACCGTCGCCTTCCTCCGCGCCACCGTGGAGGAGCTGAAGGCGAACGGCTTCGTCACCGCCGCCCTCGCCCGCGCCGGCCAGGACCCGGCCCTGGCGGCCCCGCCCGCGTAGGACCTCCCGTCGGCGCAGGACGCGGGGCGCTCACGGCATCCGCGGCTCCCGGTTGAGCGCCCGCACCCGCGCCCGCAGCACCTCGCCCGGCGGCGCGGGCGCCAGGGCCTCGGGCGGACAGTCCCACTCCCGCCCGCCACCGGGCGGCCGCAGCTGGAGACAGGGCCCTTCGTGCCCCATGACCTGCCCGATCCGCCCGTCGCGGGTGTCGATGACGTACGCACCGGGCGCCGTCACCGGCCGCCCTCCCGGGCGAGGGCGACGACGAGCCGCTGGGCGGTGTCGAGGTTGCAGCGCCCGAGCTCGACGAGGGGATGCGTGAGGGTGCCGCCGGAGGCGGCGAAGGTGACGGGGTCCACGCCGAGGGACGGGAGGACGATCCCGTGGGAGGCGAGTCCGGCCTTGAGGCGGCGGACGACGTCCTGGACCTGATCCGTGCCGGGTGAGGTGGGCATTGTAGCGACCTTTCCACTCTGTGTATCGATTTCGCTTACGGAGAGTGTCGGCAGGATGCATGCTGGGGAACAGTGAGTTCGCCCCAACAACCCCAGATGCCCAAGCGGGAGTTGATATGGCTGAGGCCAGGAAGAAGAAGGACCCTCCCCTGTCCCCCCGGGCGATAATCGGCGCGGAACTGCGCCACGCGCGCGAGCGGAAGGGCGTGAGCCAGGAGGCCCTGGGCGAGCTGGTCTTCGTCAGCGGCTCGTACATCGGCCAGATGGAGGCGGGCACCCGCCGCATCCGCCCGGAGATGGCCGTCCAACTGGACGAGGCGTTGGACACGAACGGCTTCTTCGAGCGCAACTGCAAGGCGGCGAACAAGTCGAAGTACCCGGACCACTTCGCGGAGGCGGCGGAGGCGGAAGCGGAGGCGACGGGCATCAAGGAGTTCGCCCCGCTGCTGATCCCGGGCCTGCTCCAGACCCCGGCGTACGCGAGGGAGGTCTTCCGCGCGTACCAGCCGACGGCGCCGGAGGACGAGATCGACGATCTGGTGTCGGCGCGGCTGGAACGCGGCCGGTTGCTGGACGACCCAACAAAGCCCTTGTTGTGGGTGGTGTTGGGAGAGGCGGTGCTGAGGCAGGTGGTCGGCGGCCCGGCGGTGATGGCGGAGGCGCTGCGCCACATCGCGGGGCTTGCGAGGAGCCATCGGGTGATCGTGCAGGTGGTGCCGTTCGGGGCGGGAGCGTATGGCCCGATGACCGGGTCTTTGAAGCTGATGTCCTTCGAGGACGCCCCGCCCCTGGCGTACCTCCAAGGCCTGGGCACCGGCCGGCTGGAGGACGATCCGGCCACGGTCGCGCAGCTCACGCTGACCTACGATCTGCTCGGGGCCACCGCGCTGTCCCCGCGAGATTCCCTGGCCCTGATCGAGTCCGTGGCGGAGGATTACGCCCATGAAGATCGAGATCTCTGAGTACGACCTGAGCACGGCCGTGTGGGTCAAGTCCAGCCTCAGCGGCGGCAGCGGCGGCGACTGCGTCGAGGTCGCCACCTGGCGCAAGTCCTCGTACAGCGGCGGGGACGGCGGTGACTGCCTCGAAGTCGCCGACGGCCACCCCGGCGTCGTCCCCGTGCGCGACTCCAAGGTCCCGGACGGAGCAAAGCTCGTGTTCCGCACCGGCGCCTGGTCCGCCTTCGTGGACGCCCTGAAGTAGGGCACCGTGCGGCCGCCCTCTCTCCGAGAGTCGCGCCCTCCGCCGCCGCGTCAAGGGCGCCTTCGGCGTCGCTTCGCGATGGGCTTCGCCCACCCTTGACCCGGCGGCTGCGGGTGCGTGAAAGCTCTCGGAGGGCGGCCCGGGGGAGCGGGCCGCGCAGGAGATCCGGGGAGTCGTGTCCGCCGTGGGCGAGTGACGGCCCCGTGGGTGGGTGCGCAGTCGTGGAATGGGGTGCCCCATCAAGGCTTGGCGCCAACGGGCCGCCTTCGGGCGGGGATTCATGCCCCGCTGTTCACTGCAGGTGGGGCGAACTCCGCTCGCGCGGGCCTCTTAGGAGCCCTGCCCACCTCCGCAGTCACACAGGCCCCATGAGCCCCACGGAGGCCCGGAATTGCGCCCCTTCCATCGCATCGGAGCGGAGTTCCGGGCGCCATCGGCATGCAAACTCCGCAACCGCGGGCCACAGACGCCCGCCGATCACCTCCGGAGTCACACACATCCCATGCGCCCCACCCAGGGGCGGGGATTGCGCCCTTTGCATACGGCCGTGACCAGCGGGGCATGAATCCCGGCCCCACGACGGCCGTATGCCGCCGAGACGGCCCTGGGCACCCCATTCCACGACCGCGCACCCCCACCCCACCGGGCCGTCGGTCGCGCACGGCGCCCGGCCCAGGTGGGGCCTGTCCGCGTGGCCGGGCCCCCGGCCGCCCTCCGAGTGGGGAAAGGCTCCCGGAGCCGCCGGGTCAAGGGTGGCCGCAGGTCATCGCGGAGCGACGCGACCGCAGGGAGCGCCCTTGAGGCGGTGGCGGAGGGGGCCACACTCGGAGAGAGGGCGGCCGCACCAGAAGCCCACCGGAAACCCCCGCCCCGAGGGCCCCGGCCCCGCCCCGGAAAACGGCTCCAGAAACCGTCCCGAGCACCCCCCGAAACCCCCTCCAGGCGGCCCTGGGCGCCCCCTCCACGCGCCCGCCACCCCCTCCCCGTACCCCCGCGTCGCGCCCCTCCCCGTACGCCCGCCAGAACCCCACCCCACACCTCGTTGCACACCACCTGACCTGGGCTTTTATGCACGTCTCCCCTAGCGTTTCCCTGACACGGAAGGGGACCCGCATGGACCGCTCGACCCGTACCGCCGACGACGTACTCCGCCTCCTCGACGGGCTGTTCGCCGAGGACGCCGACAAGTGGCAGGGCTTCTACGACGACCGTTCGCGGCCCGTGCCGTTCTTCGTCGACAAGCCGGACGAGTGCCTGGTCGCCCACGTCGAGGCCGGGCTCGTGCCGGCGGGCGGGCGGGTGCTGGACCTGGGGTGCGGGCCGGGGCGGAACGCCCGCTATCTCGCCGAGCGGGGCTTCGCGGTCGACGCCGTGGACCTCTCGGCGGGCGCGCTCGCCTGGGCGCGGGAGCGGGCGGAGGCGGCCGGTCTCCCGGTCCGTTTCCTGCACGGGGACGCGTTCACGACGGACCTGGTCGAGGGCCCGTACGACCTGGTCCACGACTCCGGCTGCTTCCACCACATCGCGCCGCACCGCCGCGTCACGTACCTCGACTTCCTCGCCCGTCACCTCGCCCCCGGCGGCCACTTCTCCCTCACCTGCTTCGCCGCCGGCCCCGACGGCATGGGCTCCGAACTCCCCGACACCGCCTTCTACCGCGACGCCTCCCTCCACGGCGGCCTCGCCTACACCGCCGAGTCCCTGCGCACCCTCTTCTCGTCCTACGAGGAACGCGCACTCCGCCGCATGCACGACGAGCCGGCCGACTCCCCCCACTTCGGCGAACCCTTCCTCTGGACGGCCCTCTTCCGCCGCCCCGCCGCAAATCCGTGGCCGGGCGGCGCGCCGGCGCCTACCCTGCGGGCATGAGCCATGGGAAGACCTCGTACGTGTGCCTTCCGTGCCGCGCCTCGTACAAGCAGCCGCACGACGCCGCGTACGACGCCGCGCGCGAGCGGCGCTGTCCGCGGTGCGCGCGGGTGATGATCCACGCGGGCTCGGCCTTCCAGCCGCCCAAGCGGCGTGACCGGGACGCCTGGCGCGCCCTGTCGGTCGTCCTCAACGCCGGCATCGGCTTCCACAAGTCCTGCTGCGGTGGCCCCGGCTGGCGTCCGCGCACCCTCCGCGAGGTGAAGGAGCGCACGGCCTACGCCCGCCGCACCGGCGAGCCCGTGGCCCGTGCGCTGCTGCGCTACGACCTGCCCTGAGCAGGTTTTTCCGGCCCCGAAGCTCAAGCGTCGAGATTCGGGCCGTCTTTCTGGGGATGGGGATGGGCCTGGGTTCAACCCGCCCACCCACCCCGCGAGTTGACGGTCCGCGACCGACTTGCCACGCAGCGTCATATGCCTCTAGCGTGTCCGGTATCCGCAGTCGCGGACAGCAAACGACCCCCAGCAGGTGCGCCAACACCTGGAGGGGGTCTGACCACTTCGATCGAGAATGAGTCGATCTCATGGCTGACGCCGAGCTTAGTTTCCCTCCCCACCCTCTCGCCAGCCCGGGCTACGGCAAGCGCTCCACCGGGTACGAACTCCCGCGCTCCGCGACCGACTTCGCGCACCTGCCGCCCCGCGAGGCGGCCATCGCCGCGTACATCGACCGGGTGCCCGAGGGCAGCGACATCTCCGTGAAGACGCTGGCCAAGCAGCTGCCGTACGGGCAGTGCGCGCTCCGGACCGCGCTCAACCGGATCCAGCGGGCCGGGCACCTGCGCCGTGGGCGGGAGTGCCTGGACGGGCGATGGATCACCCGAACGTGGTTCTCGCGTACGCCGCGTGACGTCACCTGGTGGGCGGCGTTCCGGCGCGGGGACGTGCCGCGGGAGCCGAAGCGGCCGACCCGGTCGCGGGCGTACATCCTGCTCGCCGCGCTCGGGCGGACGAACTCCGCCATGTCGCTCTCGCACGCCGAGTGCCACGCCCTCGCGCCGCTGGTCGAGGAGTGGTTCGCCCGCGACGCCGAGGAGTCGGACGTGCTGCGCGCCCTGACCGCGGGCCTGCCGCCGTACGTCCACCATCCGGCCGCCATGGCCCGGCGTCGCCTCAAGGACAAGCTGCCGCCGGAGCCGATCCGCCGCGACGCCGCCATCCGCCGCATACTCGAATGCGCCGAGTGCGGCGCCCCGGACTTCACCGACTCCCTGACCGACGGCCACTGCCGCCCCTGCCGCACCGCCCAGTCCCCCGCCCCGCCCCCGACCGCTCTCCCGGCCGACCGCGTCCGCGCCCACGCGGCCCAGGCCCGCGCGGCCCTGCGGGGACAACCGGCGGGCCTGTGACGCGAACGTGAGAGAACGGATGGCGCAGCCGCACCCGCTCCCCCACCGGCACCTCGGTGTCGACATCGGGCTCAGCGGACTCATCAAGTGGATCTGCTATCCCCCGGTCAACAGCGAGGCCGCCGGCCTGGACGTCGTCAGGAGCTGCGCCGGGCAGTTCGAGGGGCGGTTCGCCGTTCAGCTGCTGCGGGACTGCCTGGTGCTCCTCGATTCGGCGCTGTCCAGCCGGGAGATCGAGGCCCTGTGGCTCGCGGGGACGTTCCGGGCGTTCGACCTGGAGCGCCTCGGGATCGACGGGCGGGTGTGGTTGCGCCGGGTCGCCGAGATCTGCGCGGAGCGGATCCGGCGTGACGACCCGTCCTTCACGCCGGTCGCCGCCGCCACGGCGGTGCCCGGGCCCGTGCGGGAGAAGGTCCTCGACGAGATCGGGACGGCCGGGCCCGCCCTGGAGCAGGCCACGGCCGACCACGCGTACCACCCGATCGACGGTGTCGTCCCGGCGCTGCGCCGGGCGGCCGAGGTGGACGCGGACCTCGGCTTCCGGCTGTTGCTGCGGGCGCTGAAGGGGTACTTCGTGCCGATCGGCGAGGCCCGTTACGAGCGCTTCCTCGCGCTCGGGGACGAGCTGGGGCTCGGCGAGGACGTCGTGGACGACCGGGACTTCAACGTCTGGTCCGATCTGGTCGACTGACCGCGCGGGGCACGGTGGGGGCGGACGGGGTCAGCCCGTCCGCCCCATCGTCTTCAGGTGCGCCGCCAGGCGGTCGTACTGCTCGCGCACGCCCGCCTCCATGCCGGCGGCCAGCGCCTGGTCGCGGATCTCGCTGGTGGGCCAGAAGGAGGTGCTGGTGAGGGCCGTGCCGCCGTCGGGGGTGGCGTCGAAGGAGAGGGTCACGCGGACCGGGGCGGCGCCCGGCATCTGTTCGAAGAGCTCCGTGTAGACCAGGCGCTCGGCCGGGACGATCTCCTCGTACGTGCCGGAGAAGACGATCTCCTGGCCGTCGGGGCCGCGCTGGCCCCAGCGCCAGGCGCCGCCCGGGCGCAGGTCGATCTCGCAGACGGACATGGTCAGGGCCTCGGCCGCGTACCACTGCCGGACGTGTTCGGGGCGGGTCCACGCCTCCCAGACGCGGGTGACCGGTGCGTCGAAGGTGCGGGTGATGACCAGCTCGCGGTCCGCCGGGGTGGTCAGCAGCGTGATCATGGGCTTCTCCCGCCGTACGGAGGGCCGAGGGGCTCCTCCACCAGCATCCCCCCGAACGCCCGAGGGCGGCACCCCCAGCAGGGAGTGCCGCCCTCGGCAGGACCGGAGCCGATCGGGAGATCAGGCTCAGAAGTCCATGTCACCGCCCGGCATGCCGCCGCCGGCCGGCGCGGCGGCCTTCTCCGGCTTGTCGGCGATGACGGCCTCGGTGGTGAGGAACAGGGCCGCGATGGAGGCGGCGTTCTGCAGCGCGGAGCGCGTCACCTTGGCCGGGTCGATGATGCCCTCGGCGATCATGTCCACGTACTCGCCGGAGGCGGCGTTGAGGCCGTGGCCGACGGGGAGGTTGCGGACCTTCTCCACCACGACGCCGCCCTCGAGGCCGGCGTTCACGGAGATCTGGGTCAGCGGGGCGGCCAGCGCCTTGCGGACGATCTCGGCACCGGTGGCCTCGTCGCCGTCGAGCTCCAGCTTCTCGAAGACCGAGCCGGCCTGCAGCAGGGCCACGCCACCACCGGCGACGATGCCCTCCTCGACGGCGGCCTTCGCGTTGCGGACGGCGTCCTCGATGCGGTGCTTGCGCTCCTTGAGCTCGACCTCGGTCGCGGCACCGGCCTTGATGACGGCGACGCCACCGGCGAGCTTCGCCAGGCGCTCCTGGAGCTTCTCGCGGTCGTAGTCCGAGTCGCTGTTCTCGATCTCGGCGCGGATCTGGTTCACGCGGCCCGCGACCTGCTCGCTGTCACCGGCACCGTCGACGATGGTGGTCTCGTCCTTGGTGATGACGACCTTGCGGGCGCGGCCCAGGAGGTCGAGACCGGCGTTCTCCAGCTTGAGGCCGACCTCCTCGGAGATGACCGTGCCGCCGGTGAGGATGGCGATGTCGTTCAGCATGGCCTTGCGGCGGTCGCCGAAGCCCGGGGCCTTGACGGCGACGGACTTGAAGGTGCCGCGGATCTTGTTGACGACCAGGGTCGACAGGGCCTCGCCCTCGACGTCCTCGGCGATGATCAGCAGCGGCTTGCCCGACTGCATGACCTTCTCCAGGAGCGGGAGCAGGTCCTTCACGGAGGAGATCTTGGAGTTGACGATGAGGATGTAGGGGTCCTCGAGCGCGGCCTCCATGCGCTCCATGTCGGTCGCGAAGTACGCCGAGATGTAGCCCTTGTCGAAGCGCATGCCCTCGGTGAGCTCAAGCTCCAGACCGAAGGTCTGGGACTCCTCGACCGTGATGACGCCTTCCTTGCCGACCTTGTCCATGGCCTCGGCGATGAGCTCGCCGATCTGGGTGTCGGCGGCGGAGATGGAGGCGGTGGAGGCGATCTGCTCCTTGGTCTCGACCTCCTTGGCCTGGTCGAGCAGCGCACCGGAGACGGCCTCGACGGCCTTCTCGATGCCGCGCTTGAGGGCCATCGGGTTGGCGCCGGCGGCGACGTTGCGCAGGCCCTCGCGGACCAGCGCCTGGGCGAGAACGGTGGCGGTGGTCGTACCGTCGCCGGCGACGTCGTCCGTCTTCTTGGCGACTTCCTTGACCAGCTCGGCGCCGATCTTCTCGTACGGGTCCTCGAGCTCGATCTCCTTGGCGATGGAGACACCATCGTTGGTGATCGTGGGGGCGCCCCACTTCTTCTCGAGGACGACGTTGCGGCCCTTCGGGCCGAGGGTGACCTTGACGGCGTCAGCGAGCTGGTTCATGCCGCGCTCGAGACCGCGCCGGGCCTCCTCGTCGAACGCGATGATCTTGGCCATGTGAAGTGGTCCTCCCGGACATGGGGTGGATAACGCTCCTGGACCGCGCCGACGCCCGCGACGGACGGCCCGCGCTCCTCGTGGTTCCTTCCCCACTCGGTCCGCGACCTCGTCTGCCCGATCCTCGTAGCACTCTCAGCGTGAGAGTGCTAACGCCAATGATTAGCACTCGACCTAGGCGAGTGCAAGCGACTACGGAGGATCCGCCCGCCCTGTGGACAACCGCCGGGACCGGTCGCGGACGGGCGCCGGGGTGGCCGGCGACGGAGGCCGGGGTGGCCGGGGACGCGCGAGGGGCCCGCATCCCTGCCGGGATGCGGGCCCCTCGACGGAAGTGCGTCGGTGGCCGATCGCGCCGCGCTCAGACGGCGAGCTTGACCATGTCCGCCTGCGGACCCTTCTGGCCCTGCGAGATCTCGAACTCGACCCGCTGACCCTCTTCGAGGGTGCGGTATCCGTCCATCTGGATCGCGCTGTAGTGGACGAAAACATCCGCACCACCGTCGACCGCGATGAAGCCGTAGCCCTTCTCCGCGTTGAACCACTTGACGGTGCCCTGAGCCATGCCTAACTCCCCTATTACTGGCCCTTGCGCGGATCCGCACTTCGCGGACCCGGGTCAGACCCTGCGCCGGAACGCGTCGACCGCGGCTGAATGTATCTGCCCAACTGCCCTCTGCAACAGGTCAATCGGACGAGAATTCTGGGCACGCCGGAAAGGGGAATTGGGGAGAATTCACTGAATCACGGGGCAAGTCGGGCCCGGCAAACGGCGCAGATGGGGCACAAGAGGCGGGCACATTGGCTGCTTCTTGTCAGGTCGGGGCGCATTCTCATATGCACCTGGCATGCGCAGCGGAGGGGGCTTCCCCAACTCTATCGCGCTCAACCATGCAGAATTGCCCCTTCCGCTTCTTCTCGCGGAAGGGGCAATTCAGGATTCACCGGTACCCGCCGGTAGGGTCAGCCTCCGGCGACGGCCGGGATGATCGAGACGCCGGCGCCGTCCGGCGTGGCCGTCTCCAGGCCCTGCTCGAAGCGCACGTCGTCGTCGTTGACGTACACGTTGACGAAGCGGCGCAGCTTGCCCTGGTCGTCCAGGACGCGGGCCGCGATGCCGGTGTGGTTCTTCTCCAGGTCGGCGATGACCTCGGCGAGGGTGGCGCCCTCGGCCGGGACCTCGGCCTGGCCCCCGGTGTAGGTGCGGAGGATGGTGGGGATGCGGACGTTCACGGCCATGGCGGTCGTCGTACCTCTCTGAGTCAGTGGGCCAGGCCCGCGTCGCGGAACGCGTCCAGGCTCGGGCGGATGGTGGCGGTCGCCTGAGAACTGTCGGCCACGGCGTCCAGGGTCTTGAGCCCGTCACCGGTGTTGAGCACGACGGTGGTGAGCGACGGGTCGATGACGCCGGCCTCGACGAGCTTCTTCGTCACGCCGACGGTCACGCCGCCCGCGGTCTCGGCGAAGACGCCCTCGGTCTGCGCGAGCAGCTTGATCGCGTCGACGACCTGCTCGTCGTTCACGTCCTCCACCGCGCCGCCGGTGCGCCGGGCGATGTCGAGCACGTACGGGCCGTCGGCCGGGTTGCCGATCGCGAGGGACTTGGCGATGGTGTTCGGCTTCTGCGGGCGGACGACGTCGTGGCCGGCCTTGAAGGCGGCGGAGACCGGCGAGCAGCCCTCGGCCTGGGCGCCGAAGATCTTGTACGGCTTGTCCTCGACCAGGCCCAGCTTGATGAGCTCCTGGAGCCCCTTGTCGATCTTCGTCAGCTGCGAGCCCGAGGCGATCGGGATGACCAGCTGGTCCGGGATGACCCAGCCGAGCTGCTCGCAGATCTCGTACGCGAGGGTCTTGGAGCCCTCGCCGTAGTACGGGCGGAGGTTGACGTTCACGAAGCCCCAGCCCTCGCCGAGCGGGTCGCCGATGAGCTCCGAGCAGAAGCGGTTGACGTCGTCGTAGTTGCCCTCGATGGCGACCAGGTCGCCGCCGTAGACACCGGCCATGACGACCTTGCCCTGCTCCAGGTCGTGCGGGATGAACACGCAGGAGCGGAAGCCGGCGCGGGCGGCGGCGGCGCCGACGGCGCCGGCCAGGTTGCCGGTGGAGGAGCAGGAGAGGGTGGTGAAGCCGAAGGCGCGGGCGGCCTCGATGGCCTGGGCGACGACCCGGTCCTTGAAGGAGTGGGTCGGGTTGCCGGAGTCGTCCTTGACGAAGAGCTTGCCGGGCTCGACGCCGATCGCGCGGGCCAGGTTGTCGGCCTGGACGAGCTTGGTCCAGCCGGGGTTCAGGTTCGGCTTCTCGGCGACGTCGGCCGGGACGGGGAGCAGCGGGGCGTAGCGCCAGATGTTCGCGGGGCCGGCCTCGATGCGCTTGCGGAGCGCCTCGGGGTCGCCGGTCGGCAGGTCGTAGGCGACTTCGAGGGGGCCGAAACAGAGCTCACAGGCGAAGATCGGGCCGAGCGGGAAGGTCTCGCCGCACTCGCGGCAGGAGAGTCCGGACGCGGGACCGAGGTCGACGGTGGCGGGGGTTCCGGAAGCGGGTGCGACGGTCTGTACAGCCATGGAGGCGAGGCCCTTTCTCCTCATCTTCCTCATGACGCATTTCGCCATGAGACGGATTTGGCACCTTCCCTAGCCGGGGACCTCGCTGGAGACGACGGAACCGACTGGAGGGTTGCCGGGGCTTCAACGGGCCGTATCCCTCTGCCCCTCTGGATGAGCGGTATTCGATTGTGAGACGCGGTCGGCACCCCGACATGCATCGGGCTTCCGCGTTGTTCAAGACTGTAACCGAAGCCTTCGACGGTGGAACCGGTCGTCCGATCCGCGAGATGGAGATCACGTTGCTGGAAGAAGTGGAGCGCTGGCTGGCCCGGCGGTCCTGGTCCGTGGCCGACCGTCCGCTGGAGGCGGTGCTGGCCGCGAAGCGGGGCACCCGGGTCAGCGTGGTGCTGCCCGCGCTGAACGAGGAGGCGACGGTCGGCGCGATCGTCTCGGTGATCCGCCGCGAGCTGATGACGGACGCGGTGCCGCTGGTGGACGAGCTCGTGGTGATCGACTCGGGGTCCACGGACCGGACGGCCGAGGTGGCCGCGGCGGCCGGCGCGCGGGTGGTGGCGCGGGACGCGATCCTGCCGCGGCTGCCGGCGGTGCCGGGCAAGGGCGAGGTGCTGTGGCGGTCGCTGATGGTGACGGGCGGGGACGTGGTCTGCTTCGTGGACGCGGATCTGCGGGACTTCTCGGCGGACTTCGTGACGGGGATCGTGGGGCCGCTGCTGACCGATCCGGACGTGGCGTTCGTGAAGGCGATGTACGACCGCCCGCTGGGCGACGCCCCCGGTCAGGGCGGGCGGGTGACGGAGCTGGTGGCACGCCCGCTGCTGAACCTGCACTGGCCGCAGCTGGCCGGTTTCGTGCAGCCGCTGGGCGGTGAGTACGCGGCGCGGCGCTCGCTGCTCGAACGGCTGCCGTTCCCGGTCGGGTACGGGGTGGAGCTGGGCCTGCTGGTGGACGCGCTGCACACGGTGGGCCTGGACGCGCTCGCGCAGGTGGACGTGGGCGTGCGGAAGCACCGGCACCAGGACGGGCAGGCGCTGGGCCGGATGGCGGCGGCGATCTACCGCACGGCCCAGCTGCGGCTGTCCCGCGGGCACCTGGTGCGGCCGCGGCTGACGCAGTTCGAGCGGGGCGAGGGCGGCGCGGGAGCGCCGGGCTTCGTGCCCCGTACGTACGCGGTGGACACGGAGGAGCGCCCGCCGATGGCGGAGATCGCGGAGTACGCGGAGCGGCGCCGCGTGGCGTAACAGCCGATAATGGGTCTTTCTGCCTAGATTTCCCTCTCATGCGGTGCAGAACGGAAAGGGCGCTGGGGGCGGCCGTCGCGGTGCTGGTACTCCTCCTGGGCGGCGCGGGGCCGGCCGGGGCGGCGGGCACGGCCCCGGAGCGCCGGACGCCGATCGCCGAGCGGGACGCGGGCGCGGAGCGCCTGTGGCTGCTCGGCGGGCTGGGTGTGGCGCTGGCGGCGACCGGCGTGGTGGCGCTGGCGGCGGTGCGGGCCGGCAGGGAGCGGTGAGGCGCCCGAGACTTCCGGGTTGGGCGGGACTCCCGGGGCGGGCGAGGGCCCTGGGGCACACGAGATCCCTGGGGTTTCCTGGCGCGAATCCGCGCGTCTCGAATCCGCACGTTTGAGCGTTTACCGGACGGGCTAGGTTCGCCGTATGGCTTCTGTCCTCGTGGCATCCAACCGCGGCCCCGTCTCGTACACCGTGCGCGACGACGGCTCACTGGACACCCGGCGGGGCGGCGGCGGGCTCGTCTCGGGGCTGAGCGCCGTGTCGTCGGGCGTGTGGGTGTGCGCGGCGCTCGGCGAGGGCGACCGCGAGGCCGTGCGGCGCGGGGTGGCCGAGCCGGGCGTGCGGATGCTGGACATCGACCCGGAGGTGTACGCGGACGCGTACAACGGCATCGCGAACTCGGTGCTGTGGTTCCTCCACCACCATCTTTACGACATCCCGCGCGAGCCCGTCTTCGACGCGGAGTTCCGGCGCCGCTGGGAGTCGTACCGCGACTACAACCGGGCCTTCGCGGAGGCGCTCGCGGAGGCCGCCGACGAGGGCGCGGCGGTGCTGGTGCAGGACTACCACCTGGCGCTGGTGCCGGGGATGCTCCGCGAGCGCCGCCCCGACCTGAGGATCGGCCACTTCACCCACACCCCGTGGGCGGAGCCGGCCTATCTGGCGATGCTGCCGGAGGACGTGCACCGGGAGCTGGCGGAGGGGATGCTCGGCGCGGACGAGGTCGGCTTCCACACCCGCCGGTGGGCGGACGCGTTCCTGGCCGATCCGTACGTGGCGGGCGCGGCGCGCCGGCCCCGGGCGGCGGTGCATCCGCTGGGCGTGGACGGCGACGACCTGCTCGCGCTCGCGCACCGGCCGGAGGTGGACGAGCGGCTGGCGCGGCTGCGCGCGGAGGTCGGGGACCGCAGGACGATCGTGCGGGTGGACCGCACGGAGCTGTCGAAGAACGTCCTGCGCGGCCTGCTCGCCTACCGCGAGCTGCTCACCGCCCGCCCCGAGTGGCGCGGCCGGGTGGTCCACCTGGCGTCCGCGTATCCGTCCCGTCAGGACCTGGAGGTCTACCGGGCGTACACGGCGTCGGTGCGGGAGCTGGCGGACGGGATCAACGAGGAGTTCGGCGCCGCGGACTGGCAGCCGGTCCTGGTCTCCGTGGAGGACGACTTCACGCGCTCGCTCGCCGCGTACCGCCTGGCGGACGTGGCCCTGGTCAATCCGGTGCGCGACGGCATGAACCTGGTGGCCAAGGAGATCCCGGTCGTCTCGGAGGCCGGCTGCGCGCTGGTGCTGTCCCGCGAGGCGGGCGCCTACGAGGAGCTGCGCCGGGACGCCCTGACGGTGAACCCCTTCGACGTCACGGCCACGGCGGAGGCGCTCCACCAGGCCCTGTCGATGCCCGCGCCGGAGCGCGCCGAGCGCACCAAGCGGCTCGCCACCGCGGCCACCGCCCACCCGCCGCAGCGCTGGTTCCTGAACCAGCTGGACTCCCTGCGCGCCTCCTGACGGCCGACGGGCCGCCGCCGGGCCACCGACGCACGGCCCCGCGGCGCGCACGACCCGCGGCGCGCCCCCGCGGGCGGAGCGGACCCCTCCCCTCCCCTACAGCACCCCTATGGACGGGAGGGAAATTCCTCGGGATCTCCCCCTCCTCGGGCGGGGGGCTTCCGTGCCAGACTCGGCGCCGATCGTTCCCCCAGGCGATCCGTAAGTCTCCTACGGAACCACGCGAACCATGCGGCACCCCGCATGTGAGCGAAGGGATCGCGCAGCCTTGAAGAACAAGATTGTCGTGGGCATGACCCTAGGGTCGGCGCTCACCGCACTCCTCGCCGCGGGAATCACCCCCGCCGCGGCGCAGGAAGCCCGGGACAGCGGCCCCGGGGCCACCGCGGCGCCCCGGCCGGACGACCGGCCCGGACCGCTCAGCAAGCAGCGCACCGAGCTGCGCAAGAAGGCGATCGACCTGGTCGCCAAGGGCAAGGCGAAGGCGAACGCCCGTGGCGTCGTCGAGGTCGCGCCCGGGAAGTTCGCCGAGACCGAGACCACCACCGAGGTCCGGCAGGAGAAGATCTTCACGATCCTCTCCGAGTTCGGCGACCTGAGCGCCGGCAAGTACGGCACGGTCCCCGGACCCCTGCACAACCAGATTCCGCAGCCGGACCGCAGCACCGACAACTCCAACGCGTGGACGGCGGACTTCTCCAAGGCCCACTACGAGGAGCTGTTCAACGGCTCCGGCGAGTCGATGAAGACCTTCTACGAGAAGCTGTCGAACGGCCGCTACTCGGTGACCAACACCGTCGAGGACTGGGTCAAGGTCCCCTACAACGCCTCCTACTACGGCGACAACGCCGTCGAGGACACCGGCGGTTCCTGGGCCTTCATCCAGGACACCGGCGACGCCTGGTGGAACGCGCAGCTCGCGGCCGGCAAGACGCCCGCCGAGATCGACGCCTACCTCGCGCAGTTCGACGTGTGGGACCGCAACGACTACGACCACGACGGCAACTTCGACGAGGCCGACGGCTACATCGACCACTTCCAGGCCGTGCACGCCGGCATGGGCGAGGACGCGGGCGGCGGCGCGCAGGGCGAGGACGCCATCTGGTCGCACCGCTGGTACGTCAACGGCGACGACTACGGCCTCACCGGCCCCGACGTCTCCGGCACCCAGAACAAGCAGGGCGGCGCCCGCATCGGCCAGTCCAAGTACTGGCTGGGCGACTACACCACCGAGGGCGAGAACGGCGGACTCGGCGTCTTCTGCCACGAGTTCGGCCACGATCTCGGCCTGCCCGACTTCTACGACACCGACGGCGGCGAGAACTCCACCGCCTTCTGGACCCTGATGAGCTCCGGCTCCTGGCTCGGCCACGGCGCCGCCGCGGGCGAGGGCATCGGCACCCACCCGGGTCTGATGGGCGCCGAGGAGAAGCTGTTCCTCGGCTGGCTGGACTACGCCGACGCGCCGCTCGGCGCCACCGGCTCGTACACCCTCAGCCCGGCCGCCCTCCAGGTCGCCGGCAAGGCCCAGGCCGTCCGCGTCGCGCTGCCCGACAAGGCCAGCAGCACCTCCTACACGACGCCCACCTCCGGCACCCACGCCTGGTGGACCGGCTCCGCCGACGGCCTCAACCAGTCCCTCACCCGCTCCGTGCCCGCCACCTCGCGCGTCACGGTGAAGGCGAACGCCTGGTACGAGATCGAGGCCGACTTCGACTACCTCTTCGCCGAGTACTCGCTCGACGGCGGTGCCAACTGGCAGCGCGCCGGCGCGGCCGTCTCCGGCTCCTCGGCCGGCAAGTGGACCACGCTGCGCTTCTCGTACGACGCAGCGGGCAAGCCCTCGCTGTTCCGCTTCCGCTACCAGACGGACGGCGGCGTGCACTTCGCCGGCGCCTTCCTCGACGACATCACCCTCGGCACCGGCGGCACCACGCTGACCTCCGACGACGTCGAGCAGGGCACCAACGGCTGGACCGGACAGGACCGCTGGAAGATCTCCACCGGCACCGAGACGGCCACCTACCCGCGCTACTACCTCCTGGAGAACCGCGAGTACGTCGGCGCCGACGCGCTCCTCGCCGAGGGCCCGTACCAGTTCAGCAAGCCGCTCACGGCTCCGGACTGGGTCGAGTTCTTCAAGTTCCAGAACGGCATGCTGGTCTGGTACGTGGACCGCTCGTACGACGACAACAACGTCAGCAACCACCCCGGCGGCGGCTCGGCGATGGTGGTCGACGCCCGTCCGACCCCGTTCCGCTACGACGACGGCACCGCGCCCAGCAACCGCCGTCAGCCCTTCGACGCCACCTTCGGCCTGGAGCCGACGGACGCGACCTGCCTCCACAAGGAGGTCCTGGTCGGCAAGGGCAAGCAGCAGACCGTCGCGACGAAGGCCGCCTGCGCCCCGTCCGTCCCCGGCCTGCCGGTCTTCGACGACACCGACCCGAACGCCTACTACGACCCGACGGCCCCGCAGGCCAGCGTGAAGGTCGCGGGCCACGGCACGAAGGTCACGATCACCGGTGACGCCGGCGACGACCTGACGATCACGGTGGCGAACCCGTAACCACCGATCGGTGAGGCACCACCGGGGCCCCGGACCGCGCCACGCGGTCCGGGGCCCCTCGTCATGCGCCCCCTCGTCATGCGCCTCTCGTCAGGCTCCCGCCGTCAGGCGCCCATCGCCTCCGCGAGCCCCGCGAGCAGCCCCACCACCGCCGCCGGGCCCGGCACCGTGAGGTCGGCGCGGGCCGCGAGGTCGGGGACTGCGGCGGACTCGGCGGCGGAGCAGACGAGCAGGCCCGGGGTGCCGTCGGAGCGCAGCTTCTCGACGGCCGCGAAGGCCGGCAGGTCGCCGAGGTCGTCGCCCGCGTAGAGGACGGCGCCCGCGCCGGTCTCCCTTACGTAGTCGGCGAGCGCCACGCCCTTGTCCATGCCCGGCGGGCGCAGCTCCAGGACCATCCGGCCCGGCTCCAGGACCAGGCCGTGGTGGGTGGCGAGGTCGCCGAGCGGGCCCCGCAGCGCCTCGAACGCGCCCTGCGGATCCTCGGCGCGCCGGGTGTGGACGGCGACCGCGCGGCCCTTCTCCTCGATCCAGGTGCCGGGCCAGGCGCCGATCCGGTCGAGGAAGCCGGGCAGCTCGGCCCGGACGGAGGCGACCCCCGGGTGCGGGGCGGCGGCCTGGACGGTGCCGGTGACGGCGTCCCAGCGCTCCGCGCCGTAGTGGCCGAGGACCACCAGGTGCTCCAGGCCGGGGACGCCGGCGAAGCCCCCGTACCGTACGGCCACGCCGGCCGGGCGGCCGGTGACCACCACGACGGCGGCCACCTTCGGGGCGAGCGCGGCGAGCGCGCGGACGGCGTCCGGGTGGGCGCGGGCCCGTTCCGGATCGGGGACGATCTCGGCGAGCGTCCCGTCGAAGTCGAGGGCGACGACGGCCTTCGCGGGCCGCGCGAGGAGCGCGGCGAGGCCGTCGCGGCCGGCGGCCGTGGTCGGGTGCGGCAGGCTGCTGACCATGCCCCCGACCCTACCGACGGATGCCGGTCCCGTCAGCGGCACGGGCGCGGGCGGGCGTCAGCGGCGCGCCGTCACGGGCGGGTCGTCAGCGGCGGGCGGCCTTCTCCGCGCGGACCCGGCGCAGGCGGTTGACCGTGACCGGGTCGTGGGCCAGCGCCCGCGGGTCGTCGAGGAGCGCGTTGAGCAGTTGGTAGTAGCGGGTGGCGGACAGGCCGAGCTGTTCGCGCACCGCCCGCTCCTTGGCGCCGGGGCCGGGCCAGGAGCGCCGTTCCACGGCGAGGACGGCCCGCTCGCGTTCGCCGAGCTCGCCCGGCCCGGCCGGCTCCGCCGCTGCTTCTCTGGTCATACAGACCAATTTATTCGGCGGACTCGGCCACCGTCGCCTGCCGGGCGAGCCGGCCCAGCACGTCCACGGGGCGCGCGCCCGGCTGCACCGCCTTGCCGATGTCCTTCTTCACGCTGCTGCTGACCTGCGCCCAGGAGGTCTTGCCGACCGGCGGCAGCTGGGACTCGGGCAGCGCCTCCAGGAATTCGCGCAGGTCGGCCGAGTTCGGGTCGGACTGCATGGTGGCGGAGGCGGTGACGGTCGCGGGCAGCAGGTCGTTGTCGCCGGCGAACTTCAGGACGTTCTCGTCGCTGAACACGAAGTCGAGGAAGGCGCCGATCTCCCTGCGGTGCCCGTTCTGCTTGAAGCCCATGATCCAGTCGGCGACGCCCATGGTGGCCCTGGCCTTGCCGTCGGTGCCGGGCAGCGGCACCTTGCCGACCTTGACGCCCTTCTTGGCGGCCTCCTGCATGAGGGAGGGGTGGCCGTTGAGCATGCCGACCTCGCCGCGCGTGAAGGCCGCGAAGGCCTGCTTGCGGTCGAGCTTGCCGGGGGCGACCGGGCCGGTGAGGCCGGGGGCGACGAGGTGGTCGCGCAGCCAGTCGAAGGTGCGGACGTTGGCCTCGGAGTCCAGGTCGTAGTGGCCGGTGCCGTCGATGTAGCCACCGCCGCCGCTGAGCAGCCACATCATGGTCTCGGCCTGGGCCTCCTCGGGGCCCAGCGGCAGCGCGAAGGGGTAGGTGACGCCCTTCTTCTTCAGCTTCCCGGCGGCCGCGGCGAGCTCGGCCCAGGTGGTCGGGGGCGCGTCGACGCCGGCCTCGTCGAACAGCTCCTGGTTGAAGAAGAGCAGTCGGGTGGAGGCGACGAAGGGCAGCCCGTACTGGGTGCGCTTGTACTCGCCGGCGTCGACGAGCGGCGCGAGGAAGTTGGCCTGGACGGGGATGGAGAGCAGCTCGTCGGCGGAGTAGAGCTGGCCTGCGGCGGCGTAGTCGGCGTAGGCGCCGATCTGGGCGACGTCGGGGGCCTGGCCGGCCTTCACCATCTCGGCGACCTTGCGGTCCACGTCGTTCCAGGACTCGATCTGGACCTGGACCCTCACGCCGGGGTTCTTCGCCTCGAAGGCGGAGACCAGGCCGGCCCAGTACTTCCGGGTGGAGTCGCCGCCGGTCAGGTCGTAGTCGGCGGCCACGAGCTTCAGGGTGACGTCGCCGGAGCCGCCGAGGGTGCCGCAGCCGGAGAGGCCGGCGGTCAGTCCGAGTGCGGTGGCCGCCGCGGCCAGTCCCAGGAATCGTCGCCGCTGCACAGCCGTAACCCACCCTTTGCTCATCGTCGAGACCTTGTTCGACCGCAAGTTTCTCCCGGGTTTTCACCGGAGGTCTACACCACTCACATATCGCTTCTGCAACGCATTGCCACGCATTGCCGTGCGACGGCCCGCACTGCTATGCACGGTGCGGCAGCACCACGGCAGTACCTGGCAGTTCTTTCCCGGATGTTCGACCGGTCTGGACCAATAGGAGTCGCCCCGCATGTCCCGTACCCCCGCCCGCACCTCCACCGAGATCGCCACCCAGCCTGCCGCCTGGCGCCGCGCCGCCCTGGCCGCCGCCGGCTTCGACGGGCTGCCGAAGCCCGGCGAGCGGGTCGCCGTCACCGGCTGCGGCACCTCCTGGTTCATGGCCCTCGCCTACGCCGCGCTGCGCGAGGCCGCGGGCCTCGGCGAGACCGACGCCTTCGCCTCCTCGGAGTTCCCCGCGCACCGCCCGTACGACCGGGTCGTCGCCATCACCCGCTCCGGCACCACCACCGAGGTGCTCGACCTGCTCGCCGCGCTCCGCGGCCGGGTCCCGACCACCGTGCTCACCGCCGACCCGAAGACCCCGGTGATGACGGCCGCCGACGAGGTCGCCGTGCTCGACTGGGCCGACGAGGAGTCGGTCGTCCAGACCCGCTTCGCCACCACCGCCCTCGCCTTCCTGCGCGCCGGGCTCGGGGACGTACGCGAGGCGACCGGCGTGAAGCCGGTCGAGGAGGCCGCCGTGGACGCCGAGCTCGCGCTCACCGAACCGCTGCCGGAGGCCGCCCTCGGCGCCGAGCAGTGGACCTTCCTGGGCCGCGGCTGGACCTACGGGCTGGCCCTGGAGGCCGCCCTGAAGATGCGCGAGGCCGCCGGGGCCTGGACCGAGGCGTACCCGGCGATGGAGTACCGCCACGGCCCGATCGCGATCACCGCGCCCGGTCGGGTCGCCTGGGTCTTCGGCGAGCTGCCCGAGGGCCTGGCCGGCGACGTCGCCCGGGTCGGCGGCACCCTCGTCTCGCGCCCCGGCACCGACCCGCTCGCCGACCTGGTCCGCGCCCAGCGCCTCGCGGTGACCCTCGCCGAGTCCCGCGGCCTGGACCCGGACCGCCCCCGCAACCTCACGCGCAGCGTGATCCTCGCACCGGAGGCGTGAGGCCGGGCGGCGGCCTTCGGGCGGTGCCCGGCGCGCCCGCGCCGCCGGGCCCGGTTCGAATTTGTATCCGACCGCAACAATCCAGCGCAGTGGACTAGACCTTTCGGGCCCCGACGGGCGAGACTGTCCCCGTGAGACACGTCATCGCCCTCGATGTGGGCGGCACCGGCATGAAGGCCGCCCTCGTCGGGGCGGACGGCACCCTGCTCCACGAGGCCCGTCGCGCCACCGGCCGCGAGCGCGGACCCGAGGCCGTCGTCGAGACGATCCTCGGGTTCGCCGAGGAGCTGCGCGCGCTCGGCCAGGAGCGGTACGGCGAGCCCGCCGCGGCCGCCGGAGTCGCCGTGCCCGGCATCGTCGACGCCGCCCGCGGCATCGCCGTCTACGCCGCCAACCTCGGCTGGCGCGACGTCCCGATGCGCGCCCTGCTCAGCGAACGCCTCGGCGGCATCCCCGTGGCCCTCGGCCACGACGTGCGCACCGGCGGCCTCGCCGAGGGCCGGATCGGCGCGGGCAACGGCGCCGACCGCTTCCTCTTCGTGCCGCTCGGCACCGGCATCGCCGGCGCCATCGGCATCGGCAGCGCGATCGAGGCCGGCGCGCACGGCTACGCGGGCGAGATCGGGCACATCGTGGTCCGCCCCGGCGGCACCGAGTGCGGCTGCGGCCAGCGCGGCTGCCTGGAGCGCTACGCCTCCGCCTCCGCCGTCTCCCTCGCCTGGGCAGCCGCCTCCGGCGACCCCGAGGCCGACGCCGCCGACTGCGCCAAGGCCGTCGAGTCCGGCGACCCCGTGGCCGCCCGGATCTGGCAGGACGCCGTCGACGCCCTCGCCGACGGCCTGGTCACCGCGCTCACCCTGCTGGACCCCCGCACGCTCATCATCGGTGGCGGTCTCGCCGAGGCCGGGGAAACCTTGTTCACACCCCTGAGGGCCGCGGTCGAGGAACGCGTGACGTTCCAGAAGCTGCCCGCCATCGTCCCGGCGGCCCTCGGGGACACCGCCGGATGCCTGGGCGCGGGCCTCCTCGCCTGGGACCTTCTCTCCCCCGACCCGCAGACCCACGACCCGGAGGTTTCCGCCTGATGGCCGATCACAAGGTTCTCGCCGGCGCGCACGTCGTGCTGCCCACCGGAACGGTCGAGAACGGACGCGTGATCGTCGCCGGCGACCGCATCGCGGGCTCCGCCCCCGAGGACGCCCCCGTCCTCGACCTGACCGGCCACTGGCTGGTCCCCGGCTTCGTCGACATGCACAACCACGGCGGCGGCGGCGCCTCCTTCACCTCCGGCACCGTCGAGGACGTCCTCACCGGCGTCCGCACCCACCGCCTGCACGGCACGACCACCGTCGTCGCCTCCTTCGTCACCGGCGAGACCGACTTCCTCACCCAGCGGGCCGGGCTGCTCTCCGAGCTGGCCGAACAGGGCGACATCGCCGGCATCCACTTCGAGGGCCCCTTCATCTCGCCCTGCCGCAAGGGCGCCCACGACGAGACCCTGCTGCGCGACCCCGAGCCCGCCGAGGTGCGCAAGCTGGTCGACGCCGCACGCGGCCAGGCCCGCATGGTGACCCTCGCCACCGAGCTGCCCGGCGGCCTCGACTCCGTACGGCTGCTCGCCGAGCACGGCGTCATCGCCGCCATCGGCCACACCGACGCCACGTACGAGCAGACGCGGGCGGCCATCGACGCCGGCGCCACCGTCGCCACCCACCTCTACAACGCGATGCCCGCCCTCGGCCACCGCGCGCCCGGCCCGATCGCCGCGCTCCTGGAGGACGAGCGGGTCACCGTCGAGCTCATCAACGACGGCACCCACCTGCACCCCGCCGCCCTGGAGCTGGCCTTCCACCACGCCGGCCCCGAGCGCGTCGCCTTCATCACCGACGCCATGGACGCGGCCGGCTTCGGCGACGGCAACTACATGCTCGGCCCGCTCGCCGTCGAGGTGAAGGACAGCGTCGCCCGGCTCGTCGAGGGCGGATCCATCGCCGGCTCGACGCTCACCCTGGACCGCGCCTTCAAGCGTGCCGCCACCGTCGACAAGCTGCCCGTCGAGTCGATCGTCCAGGCCATCTCCGCCAACCCCGCCAAGCTGCTCGGCGTCTACGACCGGGTCGGCTCCCTGGAGCCCGGCAAGGACGCCGACCTCGTGGTCCTCGACGCGGACTTCGAGCTCAAGGGCGTGATGCGCGGGGGCGCCTGGGTGATTGAGCCCCAACTGGGCTGATTCCCGTACAAGTCAGCGGAAGGCGGTTGGTCCGGGGTCTGGGCCAACCGCCCTTCTCTTTGGCATGATCAGGGCGCCGACGGCCGGTGACGGGAGACGAACGGGGAGGTGGCCAGGTGATCCTGACGGTCACCCTCAACACGGCGCTCGACCTCACCTACCGGGTGCCCGCCCTCGTCCCGCACGCCTCGCACCGGGTCACCCAGGTCATCGAACGCCCCGGCGGCAAGGGCCTCAACGTCGCCCGCGTGCTCGGCGCCCTCGGCCACGAGACCGTCGTCACCGGCTTCGCGGGCGGCGCCACCGGCGCGACCGTGCGCTCCCTGCTCGCCGCCACCACCGCCGGACAGCCCGTCCACGACGCCCTGGTGCCGATCTCCGGCGCCACCCGCCGCACCGTCGCCGTCGTCGACGTCGCCGGCGGCGACACCACCCAGCTCAACGAACCCGGCCCGGTCATCACCCCGGAAGAATGGGCCGCGTTCACCGCGCGCTTCACCGAACTCCTCGACGGGGCCCGCGCCGTGGCCCTGTGCGGCAGCCTCCCGCCCGGCATCCACGTCGGCGCCTACGCCGAACTCGTCCGGCTCGCCCGCGCCGCCGGCGTCCCCGCGCTGCTCGACACCAGCGGCGAACCGCTGCGCCGCGGCATCGCCGCCCGCCCCGAACTCATCAAGCCCAACGCGGCGGAGCTCGCCCAGCTCACCGGCTCCCGCGAGCCCTACCGGGCCACCCGCGACGCCCGCCGCCGCGGCGCCCACGCCGTCGTCACCTCGCTCGGCCCCGAGGGCCTGCTCGCCGCCACGCCCGACGGCCTGTGGGAGGCGGCCCCGCCGGCCCCCGTGAAGGGCAACCCGACCGGCGCCGGCGACTCGGCCGTCGCCGCGCTCCTCGCCGGACTCGTCGACGGCGCCGACTGGCCCACCCGGCTCAGCCACGCCGTGGCCCTGTCCGCGGCGACCGTGCTCTCGCCGGTGGCCGGCGAGTTCGACGAGACCGCCTACGAGGCCCTGCTCCCCCGCATCACCGTCCACGACCGGGCGGCCGCGTGACCCCGATGGCGTGACCACGCGGCCGCCGTACGCGCAGCACGGAGGAACCGCATGCCCCTCGTCCGCACCGGCGAGCTCGTCACCGAGGCCCAGGCCGCCGGCACCGGCCTCGCCGCCTTCAACGTCATCACCCTCGAACACGCCGAGGCCATCGCCGCCGGCGCCGAGCGGGCCGGCCGCCCCGCCGTCCTGCAGATCTCCGAGAACGCCGTGAAGTTCCACGGCGGCCGGCTCTCCGCCGTCGCCGCCGCGGCCGCCGCCGTGGCCCGCGCCTCCACCGCCCCGCTCGCCCTCCACCTCGACCACGTCGAGTCCGTCGACCTGCTCCGGCAGGCGCACGCCGAGGGCTTCGGCAGCGTCATGTTCGACGCCAGCAAGCTGGACTACGGGGAGAACGTGAAGGCCACCGCGGAGGCGGTCCGCTGGGGCCGGCAGCGCGGCATCTGGGTCGAGGCCGAACTCGGCAAGGTCGGCGGCAAGGACGGCGAGCCCCCGCTCGACGCGCACGCGCCCGGCGTCCGCACCGACCCGGCCGAGGCCACCGCGTACGTCGCCGACACCGGCGTCGACGCCCTCGCCGTCGCCGTCGGCTCCTCGCACGCGATGACCGAGCGCACCGCCACCCTCGACCACGCCCTGATCGCCGCCCTGAAGGACGCCGTCCCGGTCCCGCTGGTGCTGCACGGCTCCTCCGGCGTGCCGGACGCCGAGATCCGCGCCGCCGTCGCCGCCGGCATGGTCAAGATCAACGTCGGTACGGCCCTGAACACGGCCTTCACCGGAGCCGTACGCGACTTCCTGGCCGCCGACCCGCACGCGGTCGACCCGCGCAAGTACCTCCGCCCGGCCCGCGAGGCGATGGCCGGGACGGTGGAGGCCTTCCTGCGCCTGCTCTGACCGGCGAGCGCCGGCCGGGAGCCGGCTACTCTCCCGGCCGGATCTCCAGCCAGTCGAAGATCGCGTCGCACTGGTTGCCCTGCTCGCACGAGATCTTGATGGTGTTCTGCCCCTGCTTGAGGTCGACCGGCGCCCAGGTGGTCTGCCAGTTCTTCTCCAGGTTGGGGTCCGAGGAGTTGATGAAGTTCTTCAGGCCTATCGGATTGGTGTTGGCCTTGTCGTTCACCGTCAGGGTGGCGAAGGCGTCCTTGGCCGGGATCGCGTAGCGCACGTACAGCCGGTAGGTCCCGGCCTTCTCCACGTCCGCCTGCCAGGTCACGGAGGACCCGATCGCGTTGAACCCGGTGACGTAGGCGCCGTCCGCGCCCTCCGCGCCCTTGATGTCCTTGGCGAGCGCCGCCGAGCCGCCCAGCTTCAGCGTCGCCGCGTCCTGCTGCGGCAGCGCCTGCGGGGCCTGCGAGGACTGGCTCGGGGCGACCGAGGGGGACTCCGAGACCTGGCTCGGCGCCGTCGACGAGCCGCCGGTGCCGCCCGCGCCGTCCGTCTTGTCACCGCTGTTGGCGATCACGGCGGCGGTGATGCCGGCCACGACCACCGCGACGACCGCGACGGCGCCGATCAGCAGGCCCTTGGTGTTGGGGCCGCGGCCGCCGCGCCCGGCGGGCTGCGCCGGACCGGGCCGGTGGGCGCCGCCGCCGGGGTAGGTCTCGGGGGCCGCGTACTGCGGGTTCGGCTGCCCGTAGCCCTGCTGCTGCGGGAAGGGCGGCTGCGCCTGCTGGTGGTGCTGGTGGTGGCCGCCGTACTGCCGCTCGCCGACCGTGCGGACCTGGTTGTACGAGGTGCGGGGCACGCCCGGCTGCGCCGCCGGACCCGGGTAGCCGTAGCCGCCGCCGGAGGGTGGCTGGGCACCCGCCGCCTGGCCGTCGGCGTACAGATAGCCGAACGGATCGTCGTCCTCGGGCTTGTTCGTGCCGTCGTTACCGGCAGCCATCCGGGTCACTCCTTTTCCCTGCTCGCCAGCCGTCGCCGACCGGCCGAGCCTACCTCGTACGGCCCAGTCGCCGGTTCGGCGCTTCGTGTACGTCCGGTGAACGACCCCGGCACCCGCGCCCCGACGGGCCGCCCGGCCCGCGCCCGATCCGGGGCTATCCGGCCCGTCTGTGGACCTTGGAACGGGACCGCTTCTCGACGTACATCCGCTGGTCGGCGCTGTTGAGCACCTCTTCGACGGTCATGCCGCACTCGGCCCAGCCGATGCCGAAGCTGGCGCCGACCCGGACCGCCCGCCCGTCCACCCGGATCGGCGGGATGATCGCGTTCCGCAGCCGGACCGCGAGGTCGGCGGCGTCGGCCGAGCCGAGGCCGTCGGCGAGCACGACGAACTCGTCGCCGCCGAGCCGGGCCACCGTGTCCCCGTCCCGCACCCCGGTGGTGAGCCGGCGGGCCACCTCGATGAGGACGGCGTCGCCGGTGTGGTGCCCGAAGCGGTCGTTGATCGACTTGAAGCCGTCGAGGTCGCAGAAGAGGACGGCGAGGCCCTTGGTGCCGTCGTCGGTCTCGCCGCCGGTGGGGGCGACCGTGTGCACGTGGTGGTCGTAGGGCCCGGCGGGACCGGCGGCCGGGGAGAAGCCGAAGCCGTGCTCGTGCTCGTAGTCGTACTCGTACGGCGGCTCGAAGCCGGGCGCGCCCTCGGGGGCGGAGGCGGCGAAGGGGCGCTCGCAGAGCCGGGCGGAGAGCCGGGAGCGCAGCTCGGCACTGTTGGGCAGGCCGGTGAGGGCGTCGTGCGAGGCGCGGTGGGCGAGCTGGAGCTCGTGCCGCTTGCGCTCCTCGATGTCCTCGACGTGGGTGAGCAGGAAGCGGGGTCCGTCGGCGGTGTCGGCGACCACGGAGTTGCGCAGCGAGACCCAGACGTAGGTGCCGTCGCGGCGGCCGAGGCGCAGCTCGGCACGCCCGCCCTCGGCGGAGGTGCGGAGCAGGGTGCCTATGTCCTCGGGGTGGACGAGGTCGGCGAAGCTGTAGCGGCGCATCACGGAGGCGGGGCGGCCGAGCAGCCGGCACAGCGCGTCGTTCGTGCGCAGCAGGCGTCCGTGCTGGTCGCCGCCCATCTCGGCGATGGCCATGCCGGACGGCGCGTACTCGAAGGCCTGCCGGAAGGACTCCTCGCTGGCGCGCAGGGCCTGCTGCTCGCGCTCCAGGCGGATCAGGGCGCGCTGCATGTTGGAGCGGAGCCGGGCGTTGCTGATGGCGATGGCGGCCTGCGAGGCGTACATCTGGAGCGCCTCGCGGCCCCAGGGTCCGGGGTGGCGGCCGTTGCGCGGGCGGTCGACGGAGATCACGCCGAGCAGCTCGCGGCCGCTTCCCGGGGGGCCGCCCGGGTGGGCGGCGCGGGCGCCGGGCGCGTACATCGGGGCGTAGAGGCGGTCGTGCGGGTGCCACTCGTCCTCGAAGCGGGGGGCGGGGCCCTCGGTGTGCCACTGCGGGACGTCGTCCTCCAGCAGGACCCATCCCTCGGTGTGCGGGATGAAGCGCAGGTCGCCCCAGGCCTCGCCCATGGAGAGCCGCCGGTCCCAGGAGGCGCGGGAGCCGACCCGGCCGGTGATCAGGGCCTCGGCGGCGGGGCTGCCGGCGAAGGCGGAGACGATGAGGTCGCCGTCGGGGCGCACGAGGTTGACGCAGGCCAGCTCATAGTTGAGGCCCGCGACGATGCCGTCGGCGACGGCCTGCACGGTGTCCGCAAGGCTGCGGGCGGTGTTGAGGTCCGCCACGACCTGATGCAGCTGACGCAGGGTCGCAAGACGGACGTACGGCTCCGACTCGGTCTCCATCGCTCGCTCTCCCCGAGACCTCGACAGCTGACTCCAGGGTTCTCATCGGCTTCATCGGCTTGGTGCACTGTCTCCGCCACTGAATCACAGCGAGCTGTGCACCCGGTACACAGGGTCAACAAATACTGCTGTCTGTGACTCAAGTCACAAGCGTCGCTCAGGGGTCGGAGGGCGCTCCGGCCCGGCGGTCCGGCGGCGGGTCCTAGGACCCCCGGGGCAGCCGGGCTGGTACCGGGGCCCGATGCCCGCGCCGGTGCGGCCGGACTAGCGTGCGAGGGTGCTGCAGAAGACGCCCGTGACGGCTACCACCGCCCTCGACCTGGCCATCCCTCATGCTGAGGGGGTGAGCAACGACGAGTTCAGGGCCGCCATGTCCCGGCTCGCGGCCGGCGTGGTCCTGGTGACGGCCCACGACCCGGACGACGGGCCGCACGGCGAGGACGTCGGCATGACCGCCACCGCCTTCCTCTCCGTCTCCCTCGACCCGCCGCTGGTCCTGGTCAGCCTGCGCAACGGCTCCCGGATGGACGACCTGCTCGCGGACGTGCCCGTGTGGGCGGTCTCGCTGCTCTCCGAGGGCCAGCGGCAGATCGCCGGGCGCTTCGCCATGAAGGGCCGGGTCAGCGACCGGCTGCTCTTCGCCGACCTGCCGTACGTCCGCGGCGAGCACAGCTCCGCCCCGCTGATCGACGGCGCACTCGCCACCCTGGAGTGCCGCACCGAGAGCCGGGTGGTCGCGGGCGACCACACCCTCGTCATCGGCCGCGTGCTCGACACCCGCCTGCCCTCGGCGGAGGGCGGCCCGCTGACCTACTTCCGCGGCAGGTACCGCACGCTGGGCTGAGCGGCGGGGGGCGAATCCCGCCCGGACGGCCGGTGTCCGGGCGGGCTCGGGCCGGCCCGCGCCGCGGCCCGGCTCCGGTCGCGAAGGCAGGGGCAGGGGCGGGGGCTCGGGCCCGTAGGTCGGCGCCCCGCGGAGGGAGAGCTCAGCTCCAGTCGCGGGCCTGGCGGCCCCGCTTGGTCTCCGCGCGCTGCTTCTTCTCCCGCAGCCGCCGCTCGTTGATCCCGCGCGGGATCTTCGTCGCGCGGCGCGGCTTCGGCGGCGGCGCGGTGGCCTCCGCGAGGAGGGCGGCGAGACGGACGGCGGCCGTCTCCCGGTTGCGCCACTGCGAGCGGTGCTCCGAGGCGCGCACCGACACGACCCCGTTGACCAGCCGGCCCGCGAGCCGCTCCAGGGCGCGCGCCTTCCACACCTCGGGCAGGGCCTCGGTCGCCGCCAGGTCGAAGCGCAGCTCGACCTGCGAGTCGCTGGTGTTGACGTGCTGCCCGCCCGGCCCGGACGACCGCGAGAAACGCCACATGAGCTCGGCCTCGGGCAGCGAGACGGAGCCGCGGATGGGATACGGACCGGACATGTGTCCCATGGTCCCGGAGCCCCGCGCCCCCGTCACCTCCTTTTGGCGGAGCGGCGCGAGGGAACCGCCGCCGCGTCCCGTGCGTTAATGCGAACGACGACTTCCGCACGGTGTCGGACCTCCGCAGGACCTCAGAAAGGGACTTCCCATGGCTGTAAGCCTCTCCAAGGGCGGCAACGTCTCCCTGACCAAGGAGGCCCCGGGCCTCACCGCCGTCACCGTGGGCCTCGGCTGGGACGTCCGTACGACCACGGGCACCGACTTCGACCTGGACGCCTCCGCCATCGGCGTGGACGCCACGGGCAAGGTCGTCTCCGACGGGCACTTCGTCTTCTTCAACAACAAGTCCACCCCGGACCAGACCATCGTCCACACCGGTGACAACCGCACCGGCGAGGGCGGCGGCGACGACGAGCAGATCAACGTCAACCTGGCGGCCCTGCCGGCCGGCGTCGACAAGATCGTCTTCCCGGTCTCCATCTACGACGCGGTGAACCGCTCGCAGAACTTCGGCCAGGTCCGCAACGCCTACATCCGCATCGTCAACCAGGCCGGCGGCGCCGAGATCGCCCGCTACGACCTGTCGGAGGACGCCGCCGTCGAGACCGCCATGGTCTTCGGCGAGCTCTACCGCAACGGTGCCGAGTGGAAGTTCCGCGCGGTCGGCCAGGGCTACGCCTCCGGCCTGGAGGGCATCGCCCGCGACTTCGGCGTCAACATCTGATCCCGGGCGCCTCGCGTACGGAGCCCCGTCCCCCGGCACGCCCGGCGGGACGGGGCTCCGCGCTTCCCCGGCCCTACGCTTTCCCGATGATCGTCGAACCGCTGACCGCCAAGGACCCCTACGACCTGCCCGGCCCGCTGCTCACCGAACTCACCGGGCTCTACGCCTCCAACGTGGAGTTCCAGCAGCTGAGCGGCGACTTCCCGGAGCCCGACCGGATCCGGCCCGAGCAGGTCGCCGCCGCCCTCGCCGACGAGCTCGCCCACCCGGACGCCGAGGTGCTGCTGGCCCGCTCGGAGGGCCGGCTCGTGGCCCTCGCGATCACCCTCGCCCACCACCCCGACCCGGCCGACCCCGACCCGTGGCTCGGCCTGCTGATGGTCCACGCCGACGCGCACCGCGCGGGCTTCGGACGGCGCCTCGCCCGTTACGTCGAGGACTCCTTCCGCTCCCGCGGCCGCGCCGGACTGCGCCTCGCGGTCCTGGAGAACAACCCTCGGGCGCTCGCCTTCTGGACCGCGCTCGGTTACGAGGAGACCGACCGCAGGCCCGACCGGGCGCACGGCCGCCCGTGCGTCGTGATGCGCAAGGCGCTCTAGTCCGAGGACCCGGCGGGCCGGGGCGGCTTGCCGTCCCCGTACAGCCAGACGTCCCACACGTCGGTCAGGTCCTCGTCCGTCATCGCGTCCACGTAGGCGATGAAGTCCTCGGTGCTCGCGGTGGCGTTGCGGTGCTTCGCGGGCCAGCCGGCCAGGATCTCGAAGAAGGTGTCGTCGCCGACCTCCTGCCGGATCCGGTGCAGCACCATCGCGCCGCGCTGGTAGACGGGCGCGCCGAACAGGTCCTCGGCGCCGGGCGGCTTGGCGGGCGAGTAGGCCCAGGCGTCCTCGTCCTCGTAGGCCTTGGCGAAGCTGCGCTCGGCCGGGGTGTGCGCGAAGTCCTCCTCGTACAGCCACTGGGCGTAGGTCGCGAAGCCCTCGTTGAGCCACAGGTCCGCCCAGGTCGCGGGGGTCACGGAGTCGCCGTACCACTGGTGCGCCAGCTCGTGCACGAGCGTGCCCGTGTCGAAGGAGCCGGCCGGGAACACGGGCCGGGTCTGGGTCTCCAGGGCGTAGCCGACGTCGCCGTCGCGCTCGACGACCACGCCGGCGGCGGCGAAGGGGTACGGCCCGAAGTTCTCCGCCTCCCACTCCAGGATCTCGGGCACCCGGGCGCGCAGCGCGGCCGTCTTCGCGGCCACCTGCGGGTCGACGGCGGACAGCACCGGGACCCGGGCCTTGCCGGGGAGGGTCGCGGTCGTGGTGTCGAAGCGCCCGATCGCGAGCATCGCGAGATAGCTGGCCATCGGTTCGGCCGTGTGCCAGACGGAGGTGGTGCGCCCGTCGGCCTCCTTGCGCTCGGCGGTGCGCACGCCGTTGGAGAGCGCGGTGAGCCCGGCCGGGACGGTGACGGTGACGTCGTAGGCCGCCTTGTCGGAGGGGTGGTGGTTGCCGGGGAACCAGGCCATGGAGCCGTTCGGCTGGCCGAGCGCGAGGGCGCCGTCGGCGGTCTTGAGCCAGCCCTCCTTTGAACCGTCGGAGTCGGTGACGGTCTCGGGGCGCCCGGAGTAGCGGATGACGGCGCGGAACTCGGCGCCGTCGTCGATCTCCTCGCCGGGCCGCAGGGTCAGTTCGTTCCCGGCCCGGTTGACGGCGGCGGGCGCGCCGTCGACGGTCGCGTCGCGGACGGTGAGCCCGGCCAGGTCGAGGTTGAAGGCGCTGAGGTCCTGGGTGGCCTCGGCAGTGATCTCGGCGCGCCCGTCGAGCCGGCCGGAGGCGGGGTCGTAGGAGAGGGTGAGCGCGTAATGGCGCACGTCGTAGCCGCCGTTGCCCTGCTTGGGGAAGTACGGGTCGCGCAGCCCGGCCGCGCCGGGCGTGCCCTTCACCCCGCCGCTGCCGCCGCTCGTGCAGGCCGCGGCGAGCAGGGCGAGCGAGAGGGCCAGAGCACCGGTCCGTACCCGGCTGCGCGTGTTCACGAACCGATCCTAAACAGGCGGAAGGGCATGCCGACGGCGCCCGGCGGGGGTCCGGGCGCCGTCGGAGTTCAGGCCCGCGTCACGCGCGGATCGGGCCGGTTCAGCCGTTGAGGGAGGCGACGCCGGCCTGGGCGAACTTCTCGTCCAGGTCGCCGGACGGGGCGCCGGCCACGCCGATGCCCGCGATCGGGCCGCCGTCGGCGGTGACGGGGGCGCCGCCGGCGAGGAAGAGGGTGCCCGGGATGTCCTTCAGGGTCGGCGCGTTGGTGAGGCGCTTGACCAGCTCGGAGGTGGGGGCGTTCCAGGAGACGGCGGTGTACGCCTTCTTCACGGCCGACTCGTAGGACTGCGGGCCCGCGCCGTCGCCGCGCAGGGTCACGAGGGTGTTGCCGTTGCGGTCCACCACCGCGACGGAGACGCGCTGGTTCTCCTTCTCGGCGGCCTTCAGGGTCGCCTGCGCGGCCTTCGTCGCGGCCTCGATCGTCAGGTGCGTGCTCTGGCGGGTGTTGTCGCCCTGGGCGTCGGCCTTGGCGACCGCGGCGGCCGGGGCGGCGGCGGGGGCGGTGGCGTTCGCGGAGACGGCGCCGAAGGTGCCGGCGGCGAGGACGACGGCGGCGGTGGTGCCGAGGAGGAACTTCTTCTTCATTGCGTGCTCCTGACGGAAGGGGCGGAGGAGATGAGGAGAGGAGGGGAGCGTTCGTGCCGTTCGTTCGCTCGCTCTGCATCGATCCTCCGCCCGGATCCGGCCCCGGCCGGTCCGCGTTCCGGCTGCCGTCGGCGCGCGGGACGGTGGATGCCGGGGTCAGCCGAACGGTTGATGCCGTTGTGGTCCCCGCGGGTCAGGATGGTGGTGTGCCCCCAGGTCAGGAGGCCGGCCGGAAGGCCACGGGGACGGTACGGCGAAGAGGTGGACGGACGATGGACCGGACGACGCACCGGGACCCGGACGCCCGCTGGCTGGCCCGGGTCATGCACGTGGCCTTCTTCCTGCTGCTCGGCGCCTCGCTCGCCCGCTTCCTGCTGCGGCACCCCTGGGAGGACCGCAGCCCCTGGATCGTGGCGCTGTCCGGCGCGCTCGCCTCCCTCTATCTGCTCGGCCCCGTGCTCGGCACCCGCGCCACCCCGCGCCGGATCGCCTGGCTGTGCACGGTCGTCGCCGTGTGGGTGGTGCTCGTGGTCCTCGCGCCCAGCTTCGCCTGGTGCGCGGTCCCGCTCTTCTACACCGGCCTGCGGACCCTGCCGCACCGGGCCGCGCTCGGCCTGGTCGCCCTGCTCACCGCCTTCGTCGTGTTCGCGCAGGTGCAGCTCTCGCACGGCGGCTGGGACCCCAACCTGATCGTCGCCCCGCCGGCCGTGGCCGCCCTCGCCACCGGTGTCTTCGTGCACGCCGAGCGGCAGGCGGAGCGGCAGCGCAGGCTCATCGAGGACCTCATCCGCACCCGCCGCGAGCTGGCGGCGACCGAGCGCCGCGAGGGGACCCTCGCCGAGCGCCAGCGGCTCTCCATGGAGATCCACGACACCCTCGCGCAGGGCCTGTCCAGCCAGCAGATGCTGCTCCAGGCCGCCGACCGGCTGTGGGACGGCGACCCGGCGACCGCCCGCCGGCACGTCCGCACGGCCGAGTCGATCGCCGAGCGGAACCTCGCCGAGGCCCGCCGCTTCGTGCACGACCTGGCGCCCGCCGACCTCGCCGAGGGCGGCGGCCTGGAGCAGGCGCTGCGCGGGCTCGCGAGCCGCGAGTCGGCCGCCTTCCGGGTCGACGGGCCGCCGGTCCCCCTGCCGGACCGGGTGCAGTCGGCGCTGCTGCGCATCGCGCAGGGCGCCCTGGCGAACATCCGCGAGCACGCGGAGGCCGCCTCGGCCGCGCTCACCCTGACGTACCTCGACGACCAGGTCGTCCTCGACGTCGCCGACGACGGGCGGGGCTTCGACCCGGCCGCGACCCGCGCGGACGCCGGGGTGCGCGGACACGGGCTGCCCGCCATGCGGGTGCGCGCCCGGCAGCTGGGCGGCACCCTGACCATCGAGTCCACTCCGGGCGAGGGCACCGTGCTCTCGGCCGCGATCCCGCTGGAGGTACGACAGTGACGTCAGCGACGCCGGAGGCTTCGCCCGTACGGATCCTGCTCTGCGACGACCACGCGGTGGTCCGGGCCGGGCTGCTCGCCCTGCTCGGCAGCGCACCCGACATCGAGGTGGTCGGGGAGGCCGGCAGCGGCGAGGAAGCCGTGGCGATGGCCGCGCACCTGCGTCCGGACGTGGTCCTGATGGACCTCCAGCTGGGCGCCGGCATCGACGGCGTCGAGGCCACCCGGCGGATCGCCCCGACCGGCGTGCACGTCCTGGTCCTCACCACGTACGACACGGACGCCGACATCACCCGCGCCATCGAGGCGGGCGCCACCGGCTACCTCCTGAAGGCCGAGCGCCCCGAGGAGCTGTTCGCCGCGATCCACTCGGCCGCGCAGGGCCGCACGACCCTGTCGGCGCCGGTCGCCAGCCGGGTCATGGACCGGATGCGCGGCGCGGCGGGCCCGTCGCTGACCGACCGCGAGCGCGACATCCTCGGCCAGCTGGCCCACGGCCTCGGCAACCGCGAGATCGCCCGCGCGCTGTTCATCAGCGAGGCCACCGTGAAGACCCACCTCGGCCGCATCTACGCGAAGCTCGGCGTCGACACCCGCGCCGGCGCGGTGGCGGTGGCGAAGGAGCAGCGCCTGCTGCCCTAGCGCCCGTACGCCCCCGGGGGCCGGCGCCGTCACCCGGGCGGGCGGATCGGGCCCCGCTTCAGCCTCCCCGCGCACCCCGCACTGCTACCGTGCGTTGCCGTTTCAGCGCGCTGTGTCATCCACCAGCAGGTTCCCGGGAGCGCAAGTGAAGATCACCATCGTCGGCGGCGGGCCCGGCGGCCTGTACTTCTCGATCCTGATGAAGCGCCAGGACCCGACCCACGACATCACCGTCTACGAGCGGAACCCGGAGGGCTCCACCTACGGCTGGGGCGTCACCTACTGGGCCGGGCTCCTCGACAAGCTGCGCGCCGGCGACCCCGAGTCCGCGGCGGCCATCGCCGAGGCGTCGGTGACCTGGACCGACGGCGTGGCGATCGTGCGCGACGAGCGGACCGTGCACCGCGGCGACGCGGGCTTCGGCATCGGCCGCCGCCGGATGCTGGCGCTGCTCGCCGACCGGGCCCGCGAGCTCGGCGTCCGCGTCGAGCACGAGCACCCGGTGGCCGGCCCGGACGCGCCCGAGCTGGCCGGCGCCGACCTCGTCGTCGCCGCCGACGGCGTGAACAGCCTGCTGCGCGAGGCCCGCGCGGAGCGCTTCGGCGCCGAGATCACCAGCGGCCGCAACCCCTACGTCTGGCTGGGCACGACCAAGGTCTTCGACTCCTTCAGCTTCGCCTTCAAGGAGACCGAGCACGGCTGGATCTGGTGCTACGCCTACGGCTTCAGCGGCGAGCAGTCGACCTGCGTCGTGGAGTGCTCGCCCGAGACCTGGCGGGGCCTCGGCCTCGACCGCACGAGCGAGGCGGACACCCTCCGCCTGCTGGAGAAGCTGTTCTCCGACCTCCTCGACGGCGAGCCGCTGATCGGCCGCGAACAGCACGGCGACGGCGCCCCGGCCCAGTGGCTGAACTTCCGCACCCTGACCACCCGCACCTGGCACGACGGCACCACCGTGCTCCTCGGCGACGCCGCCCACACCACCCACTACTCGATCGGCGCGGGCACCACCCTGGCCCTGGAGGACGCCCTCGCACTCGCCGACGCCCTGCGCGCCCACGGCACCGACCTGCCCACCGCCCTCGCCGTCTACGGCCGGCGCCGCCGCGACGAGCTCGTCCCGGCCCAGAGCGCCGCCCGCTACAGCGCCCAGTGGTACGAGAACCTCCCCCGCTACATGCGCCTGGAGCCGCACCGGATGTTCGCCCTGCTCGGCCAGCGCCACTCCCCGCTGCTCCCCCACGTACCGCCGCAGCTCTACTACCACCTCGACCGGGCCGCCGGCAGCCTCGAACCGCTCCGCCGCCTCAAGCGCTGGCTCGGCCCGAGGGTGGCGAAGGCGGCCCACCGCGCCTGAGCCCCGGGGCCCGGGCCCGGGCCCCGGGCAGCGGATCCCGGACCTCGCAGGACCTCGGGCCTCGCAGGACCTCGGGCCCGGGGGCTCACGGGGCCCGGGCGGCGTGGGACCATCGAGACGTGCTCGACATCGGCTACTCGCTCTCCCGCCGCTTCCCGGACCCCCCGCAGACGAACTACCGCGCGGCGGACGTCCACGCCCTGCGGCACGACCTGTTCTGCGGCGACGTGTACCTCGCGGACACCGTGAAGGACCAGGAGGTGTCCACGGCCTGGGGATGGGTGCCGGTGCTCGACTTCGCGTGGGCGCTGTGCGACATCGTCGAGCAGCTGGACCGCGACCCGAAGGGCAGCCGCGCCTCCCGCCCCCAGTACGCGGAGCTGGACTTCACCGAGTCCACCGACCGCATGCTGTTCGAGCGGCGCTTCGGCTGGGTGGACGTCGAGGCCGACTGGATGCCGGGCGACGAACCCCCGCTCACCTTCAACCACGCCGAACTGCGCCGCGAGGCCCGCGACTTCCTGCACGACCTGATCGCCGACCTCACCGACATGCACGAGGGCCTGGCCGACAACCCGGCCATCTGGGACCTCCAGGCCCGCTTCCCCCGCGTCCCCTGACCGCGGGCTCCCCGACCGCGGGCTCCCCTGACCGCGGGCTCCCCTGACCGCGGGCTCCCCCGGGCGCGGACCCTCGGGTCCCTGACCGGCCGGCCCTCAGGAAGGGTCTTCCACCCGCACCCCCAACTGCGCCGCGAACACCGGCGCCAGGTCCAGCAGCTGCGCCGTGGAGATCACCGCCCCCGCCAGCGAGTCCACCCCGCGCGCGATCTCCAGACGCTGCACCGACCGCAGGTCCACGTCCTTCAGCCGCGCCCCGCCGAAGTCCGCCCCCACCAGCACGCAGTCCCGGAACTCCACCCTCTCCAGGACCGCCCCGCCGAAGTCCGGCTCGGCCAGCACGCACCCGTCGAAGACGACGTCCTTCAGGCGCGCCGTCCGCAGGTTCAGATAGTCGAGCTTCCCGCCCCGCACCCGCACCCTCTCGCACACCGCCCCGTGCAGCTGCGTCCCGCCCAGCCGCGCGTCCACCAGCTCCACGTCCCGCAGCTGCGCCCCCGCGAGATCGGTGCCCACCCCCCGTACCCCCGTCAGCACCGAGTCGAGGAACCGCGCCGCCGTCAGCCGGGCCCCGTCGAGCCCGCAGTCCCGCAGCGCGCAGTCGAGGAAGCGCGCCCCCGCCCCGTCCTGGCCGGTCAGGTCCAGGCCGGCCAGCTCCAGGCCGTCGTAGTCCCCGTCCGGCTCCAGACCGCCCCCGTACGGCTCCAGCGGGGGCAGCCCGACCTCGGGCTCGCGCGGCCGCGTGACGCTCTTCCTCTTCATGACCCCATCGTGACGCACGCCACTGACAACGCCCCGCCCGCGATGTCACGAACCCGGGCCCGCCGCTCGTCGCATTCCCGAAACCCATCGGAGGGAGCCACAGACATGCGGAAGATCACGATCATCGGCGGCGGCTTCGCCGGGCTCACGGCGGCCGTCACCGCCGCCGAGGCGGGCGCCCGGGTCACCCTGTTCGAGGCGCACCACACGCTCGGCGGGCGCGCCCGGACCGCCGAGGGCCCGTACCTCACCAACGAGGGCCCGCACGCGCTCTACCGGGGCGGCCCGCACTGGACCTGGCTGCGCCGGCGCGGCCTGCTCGGCGAGCTCGCCCCCCTGCCGCCGCGCGCGGCGGCCACGCTGCGCTTCCACCACCACGGCGCGCTGCGCCGGGTCCCGCCGCTCGGCATGCTCCACCAGGCGCTCCGCAGTGCCGAACGGGCCCCGGTCGACGTCGACTTCCGCACCTGGGCGACCCGGCTCGCCGGCCCCGCCGCGGCCCGCGCCGCCGCCTCGTACAGCGGAGTGGCGCTCTACCACCACGACCCCGGCTCGCTCTCCGCCCGCTTCGTGCAGGAGCGGCTGCACCGGGCCGCCGCGCTGCCGCCGGAGGCCCGGTTCGTCAAGGGCGGCTGGGGCCGGCTGATCGAGCGGATGGCGGCGCACGCCCGCGAGCTCGGGGTGGCGATCGAGACCTCCGCGCGGGTCGACGCGCTGCCCGTCGGCGAGGGCCCGGTGGTCGTCGCGACCTCCCTGCCGGCCGCGGCACGGCTGCTCGGCGACCCGTCGCTGACCTGGGAGTCGGGCCGCACGGTGCTGCTGGACCTGGCCCTGGAGTCGCGGCGGGGCGACCCGTTCGCGATCTCGGACCTGGACGCGCCGGGCTGGGTGGAACGCTTCACCACCCAGGACCCGGGCCTCGCCCCGGCCGGCCGTGAGCTGATCCAGGCACAGCTGCCGATCGCCCCGGACGAGGCGAAGGCGGACGGCCTCGCGCACGCCGAACGGCTCCTGGACCTGGGCTTCGCGGGCTGGCGCGGGCGCACGGTCTGGCGGCGCGCGGCGGTGTCCCAGGGGCGTACGGGCGCGGTGGACCGCCCCGGCACGACCTGGCGGGACCGCCCGGCGGTGGACCGCGGCGACGGCGTCTACCTGGCGGGCGACCAGGTGGCGGCGCCCGGCGTGCTCGCGGAGGTGTCCTTCACGAGCGCCCTGGAGGCGGTGTCGCTCGCGATGCGGGCGGAGCACCTCCGCCCCCGCCCCCTTGACCTCAAGTCCGCTTGAGGTCCGAGGCTGTTCCCGTACGGGCCTTCGGCCCACGAGAAGGCCCGTACGAGAGGACGTCGTACGAGAAGACGCCGTAGGAGAAGGCCCGTACGAGAAGGCCTCGCGCACCGCCGAACACCGCCGCACCGCACCGACCACCGGGGAGCCCGCCATGCACGCCATCCACCTCCACGCCTTCGGCCCGGCCGAGAACCTGACGTACGAGGAGGTCCCCGACCCGGTCCCGGGGCCCGGCCAGGTCCGGATCAGGGTGACGGCGGCCGGCGTGCACCTGCTGGACACCGCCCTGCGCCAGGGCATGACGGGCCCCTTCCCGGCCCCCGCCGAGCTGCCCACCGTCCCCGGCCGCGAGGTCGCCGGCACCGTCGACGCGCTCGGCGAGGGCACCGACCCGGAGTGGCTGGGCCGCCGGGTCGTGGCGCACCTCGGCATGGCGCCCGGTGGGTACGCGGAGCTCGCCGTGACCGACGCGGCGCGGCTGCACGCGCTGCCCGAGCACCTCGGGGACGCGGAGGCGGTCGCCATGATCGGCACCGGCCGCACCACGCTGGGCATCCTGCAGTTCACCGAGCTCGGCCCGGACTCGGTGGCCATCGTCCCGGCCGCGGCCGGCGGCATCGGCACGCTGCTCGTGCAGTACGCGAAGAACGCGGGCGCCGTCGTCATCGGCCTGGCCGGCGGCCCGGCGAAGGTGGCGAAGGTCCGCGCGAACGGCGCGGACCTCGCGGTCGACTACACCGCCCCGGACTGGCCGGCCGAGGTCCGCGCCCACCTCGACGCGCTGGGGCGGCCGGCGACCGTGGTCTTCGACTCGGTGGGCGGCGAGACCGGGCGGGCGGCCGTGGACCTGCTCGGCAAGGGCGGGCAGCACCTGGTCTTCGGCTGGTCCGGCGCGGGCCTGCACGACGGCGAACCGCTCACCTTCACCCCCGAGGAGCTCGCCGCCCGCGGCATCACCTCGGAGTCCGTCCTCGGCCCCGTCATGCTCCAGAAGGCGGGCGGCGACATCCGCACCCTCGAACTCGCCGCGCTGGCCGCCGCGGCCGACGGCACCCTGCGCCCGGCGGTGCACCGCTTCCCCCTCGCGCGGGCGGCGGAGGCCCACCGGGCACTGGAGACACGGGGCACGACCGGCAAGGTGGTCCTGATCCCGTAGGACCGTCGGGAGGGAACGGCCGGAAGGGAACGGCCGGGATCAGATCCCGAGCACGTCCCAGGAGTGCCCCTTGAACTCCTTGAGGAAATCGGGGTGGTCCTCCCACATCCGGGCGATGGAGCGCAGCACGTCCCAGTTGTGCTCCAGCGCCTGGTCCACCACCTGCCGCAGCTCGGGCGCCGAAGCCCGCTTCTCCAGCAGCCCGTTGACCGCGGACGCGGCCTGCACCGTGTACCGGAGGGCGCGCAGGGCACGCGAGGTGTCGTCCATGCCGAAGCCGTGGTCGCTGCCGTTCTCGGGATCGAAGAGGGGGGTGAGCCGCGCCTCGACGAAGCCGGTGATGCGCTCGAACCGCTGCTGAATGTCCTTGTCCATGCCCCCCTTCCTACCGTCTCGTCGGGCGTCCCGCCGAACCGGCCCGGGCCGCTACGCCGTCCCCAGCGCCTTCAGCGCCCCGTCCGTCAGCCGGTACACCGTCCACTCGTCCTGCGGGCGGGCCCCCAGCGACTCGTAGAAGGCGATGGACGGCGCGTTCCAGTCGAGCACCGACCACTCCAGCCGCTCGTACCCCCGCTCCACACAGATCCGGGCCAGCTCGGCGAGCAGCGCCTTCCCGTACCCGCCACCGCGCAGCTCGGGCCGCACGTACAGGTCCTCCAGATAGATCCCGTGCACCCCGCGCCAGGTCGAGAAGTTCAGGAACCACAACGCGAACCCGGCGATCTCCCCGTCGTCGGTCTCCGCGATGTGCGCGAACGCCGCCGGCCGCTCCCCGAACAGCGCCTCCCGCAACTGCTCGGGCGTGGCGCGGACCTCGTCGAGCGCCTTCTCGTACTCGGCGAGGTCACGGACCATGCGGTGGATGTGGGAAACGTCATCGGGCGTGGCAGTACGGATCATGAACCCAGAGTGCACCCCGTCACGGCCGCCGGGCCAGCGGATTGCTGCCCCTGGATCACCCGCCACCTCCCCGGTAACCTCCCGCGCACGACCCGGAAGAGGGATACACATGAGCACGACCAGCCAGCTCAGCACGGTCAACGGCGGAATTTCCTTCTGGTACGCGCAGGAGGGCGCACCCGCGCCGCGCGAGCCGTTGCCCGGTGACGCGAGTGCCGACGTCTGCATCGTCGGCGGCGGGTACACCGGGCTGTGGACCGCCTACTACCTCAAGAAGGCCGTCCCCTTCCTCAACATCACCGTCCTGGAGGCCGCCTTCTGCGGCTACGGCGCCTCCGGGCGCAACGGCGGCTGGCTCTACAACGGCATCGCCGGACGCGACCGCTACGCCAAGGAGCACGGGCACGAGGCCGCCGTACGGCTCCAGCAGGCCATGAACGAGACCGTCGGCGAGGTCGTCGACGTCTGCGCCGCCGAGGGCATCGACGCCGACATCCACCGCGGCGGCGTCCTGGAGGTCGCCACCTCCCCCGCCCAACTCGCCCGGCTCAAGGCCTTCCACGCCGTCGAGATCGCCTTCGGCGAGAAGGACCGCGAGCTGTACGGCGCCCGCGAGACCGCCGAACGCGTCCGCGTCACCGGCGCCGTCGGCTCCTCCTGGACCCCGCACGGCGCCCGCCTCCACCCGGTCAAGCTCGTCAAGGGCCTCGCCGCCGCCGTCGAAGCACTCGGCGTCACCATCCACGAGTCCACCCCGGTCACCGAGATCCGGCCCAAGCACGCCGTCACCCCGTACGGCACGGTCCGCGCCCCGTACGTGCTGCGCTGCACCGAGGGCTTCACCGCCTCCCTCGCCGGCCAGCGCCGCACCTGGCTCCCCATGAACTCCTCCATGATCGCCACCGAGCCGCTCACCGACGCCCAGTGGGAGTCCATCGGCTGGGACGGCCTGGAGACCCTCGGCGACATGGCGCACGCCTACATGTACGCCCAGCGCACCGCCGACGGCCGCATCGCGCTCGGCGGCCGCGGCGTCCCGTACCGCTACGGCTCGAAGACCGACAACGACGGCCGCACCCAGCCGCAGACCGTCGACGCCCTGCGCGAGATCCTGATCCGCTTCTTCCCGCAACTCGCCGGCGTACGGATCGCGCACGCCTGGTCCGGCGTCCTCGGCGTGCCCCGCGACTGGTGCGCCACCGTCACCCTGGACCGCTCCACCGGCCTCGGCTGGGCCGGCGGCTACGTCGGCTCCGGCGTCGCCACCACCAACCTCGCCGCCCGCACCCTGCGCGACCTCATTCAGCAGGACTCGGGCCAGTCCGGCCCCACCGAGCTCACCGCCCTGCCCTGGGTCAACCACCGGGTCCGCAAGTGGGAGCCGGAGCCGCTGCGCTGGCTCGGCGTCCAGACGATGTACGCCGCCTTCCGCGCCGCCGACCGCCGCGAGACCGCCGCCCGCAGCGCCGCCACCGACCGCATCGCGGTCCTCGCGAACCGCCTCAGCGGCCGCTGACCGCCCACCACGCCGGGGCCGCGCGAAACACCGCGCGGCCCCGGCCCGCCCTACCCGCCGAGGCTCGCCAGGGCCGCCTCCGCCCACTGCTGCGCCCCCACGGTCGCCCCCGCCGCGACGCCCTGCGCCACCGGAGTCAGCGCACCGCGCAGCAGGACCATGGCACGGCGCAGCCGGCCCGGCTCCGGCGGATCCGAGTCGGCGAGGGCGCCGAGGACCTCGTTCGCCGCCGCCTCGGTGTCCTCGCGGTCCTCGGCGGCGAGCCGCTGCTCGGGCAGCTGCTGCAGCAACTCCCGCACGAACGCCGCCAGTCGGACCGGATCGGACACGAGGTCCGCGGCGGCTTCCGTGCGGTTGATCTGGTTCTGGGTGACCTGCTCGTTCCCCACGGCGATCTGGGAACCGGTCACCGCACCGTGGATGTGCAGCCCCGCTCCCTGGTGCGCGGGCGTGCCCTGCTGGGGACCGTTCATGCGGGAGTTCCCTCCTCGTCGGTGCGCGGCCTCGGCCGGCCCTCGATGCGCTGGTTCATGTCGACCCGTGCGTTGCCCACGGCGAGCTGGGAGTCCGTCACACTGCCGTGGACCGTCACGTGGTTGTTGTAGGTGACGTGCGTGGGCGACGGCCGGTTCGCCTCGTCCTCCCACTCGGCCACCGACAGCGAGGTGCGCAGCGACGGCATCACCACCCGCCCGTTGTGCCGCACGCCCGCCGGACCCGTCCCCGACACCGCGCAGCCCACGAAGAGCCCGCCCGCCTCGTCCCGGAAGAACGCGCCCACCGACCCGCAATCGACGAACTCGCTGTCGTGGACCTCCAGTTTGGACTGGTCCTGGGCGAGGATCCCGATCGACTCCGAGCCCTCCACCCGGAGCCGCCGGGCGACGAGCCGCCCCTTCCCGAGGGCCGCGGCGCCGGCCGAGGTCACCGTCCGTGCCGTGCAGTCGGTCAGGAGGAGCTGGGCGTCCTCGGCGACGGCGAAGCCCACGGTGCCGCGCTCGGCGGTCACCCGGCGCAGGGTGACCCGGGAGGTGCCGATGGCCTCCACGGCCGACATCGAGAAGTCCGTGAACACCGCCCCCTCCACCTCCGCGGTCGTGCCGGCGTCGCCCCGCGTCTCCAGATGGGTCGCGCAGCGCTCCACCCGCACGTCCCGGAAGACGGCCTTGCCGCCCTCGTACGCCCGGAGCGCGACGCTCGGCAGATCCGCGACCCGCACCCCGTGGAAGGTGCCCCGGGAGCCCGTGCCGGTGACGACGACACCGACGTTCCCGCCGGTGACCCGCAGGCCGCGCACCTCCGGCGCACCGCGCTCGGACACGAACACCGCGACGTTGCCGGCCTCCGTGACCTCGCACTCCTCGAACCGGCCGCGCCCCGCCCGTACGGCGATGCCGGTGTCCCGGCAGTCGGCGAAGACACAGCCCCGCACCACCGGGTCGGAGCCCTCCGCGACCGCGACGCCGCTCTCGGCGCCGGTGACGCGGACCCGCTCGACGGTCCCGCGGGCGTGCCGGAGGAATCCGATGCCCTCCCCGCCGGCGTCGGCGATGGTGCAGTCGGCCACCGCGAGCCAGGCCTGCGTGTCCGCGAACAGCGCGGCGAGCCCGGTCCCGGTGACCTCGCAGCCGGTGATCTCGGCGTGCGCGCCGATGACCCGGACGGCGTGCAGCCGGGGCCCCGCGAACCGGCTGCCCCGCACCACCACCCGGGCGCCGTCGATCGCCGCGAGCGCGTTGTCCGCGGCGTCGGTGAAGGCGCACCGCTCGACGTGCCCGCCGGCCCCGGCGAACAGCACCCGGCCCTGCCGGAAGGCGCTGTCCCGGAGCGTCACGGCGCTCCCGGGCGTCGCGTGCACGCACACGCCACCGGGCCCCCGCACCTCCGTGTGCTCCAGCGTGAGCGTGCCGGCGGCGCAGCGCACGACGTCCGCGTCGCGCGAGGCCAGGACGAGACCGCGGACCAGGACGGTCCCGGCCGTCTCCAGCGCGGTACCGCTCGGCAGGACCACGGTCACCGAACCGGGCTCGCCCGTCGCGACCAGCTCGACCTCGCCCCGGACGAGCAGCGGCTCCGCGTAGTGCCCGGGCGCGATCTCGATCCGGGCCGGCCGGTTCTTGCGGGCCGCCGCGGCGAGCGCGGACGCGATGTCGCGGTGCACCCCCATGCCGCCTCGCGGCGACACGCGGTACCTCACGCCCAAGGCGGCCACCTCCCCGTCAGCTCCCGCCCGTACCCAGAACCAAGGCCCCGCCGCCCGCACGGACGACAGGGCCTCGGACCTGGTGCTGTTTCAGAGAGCCCCCTGTCGGGTTCGAACCGACGACCCCCGCTTTACAAGAGCGGTGCTCTGGCCAGCTGAGCTAAGGAGGCAGCGAGTGCAGTGTAACGAACGCCCGCCCGCCGCCGGTCGGAAATCTCACGTCCCCCGGAGTGCTGACAGATCGGACATCGCCAGGTAGCGTCACCCGGAGTTCACCCAGGTGGACTACACCACATCCTTCCTTTACTCGGATCGTCCGGCACGTTCCTGCCGGTGAAGGGACACATCACCATGGCTTCCGTCACCTACGACAAGGCGACCCTGGTCTACCCCGGCGCCGAAAAGCCCTCCGTCAACGAGCTGGAGATCGAGATCGCCGACGGCGAGTTCCTCGTTCTCGTCGGCCCCTCCGGCTGCGGCAAGTCGACCTCGCTGCGCATGCTGGCCGGCCTGGAGGACGTCACCGCCGGCTCCATCCGGATCGGCGACCGCGACGTCACGCACCTGCCGCCCAAGGACCGGGACATCGCCATGGTGTTCCAGAACTACGCGCTCTACCCGCACATGACCGTCGCCGACAACATGGGCTTCGCGCTCAAGATCGCCGGCGTCAACAAGAGCGAGATCCGCACCAAGGTCGAGGAGGCGGCGAAGATCCTCGACCTCACCGAGTACCTGGACCGCAAGCCGAAGGCGCTCTCCGGCGGTCAGCGCCAGCGCGTCGCCATGGGCCGCGCCATCGTCCGCGAGCCGCAGGTCTTCCTCATGGACGAGCCGCTGTCGAACCTCGACGCCAAGCTGCGCGTCTCGACCCGTACGCAGATCGCCAGCCTGCAGCGCCGGCTCGGCATCACCACCGTTTACGTCACGCACGACCAGACCGAGGCGCTCACCATGGGCGACCGGGTCGCCGTCCTCAAGGACGGTCTGCTCCAGCAGGTCGACACCCCGCGCAACATGTACGACAAGCCCGCCAACCTCTTCGTCGCCGGCTTCATCGGCTCCCCGGCCATGAACCTGATCGAGGTCCCGATCACCGACGGCGGCGTGAAGTTCGGCGACAGCGTCGTCCCGGTCTCCCGCGAGGCCATCGCCGCCGCGTCCGCCAAGGGCGACACCACGGTCACCGTCGGCGTCCGCCCCGAGCACTTCGACGTGCAGAGCGCCACCGGCAAGGACGGCCTGGCCGTGACCGTGAACGTGGTCGAGGAGCTCGGCTCCGACGGCTTCGTCTACGGCTCCACCCGCGTCGGCGGCGAGGACAAGGACGTCGTGGTCCGCGTCGGCGGCCGCGAGGTCCCGGCCAAGGGCTCCACCCTGAAGGTCGTCCCGCGCCCCGCCGAGCTGCACGTCTTCTCGACCTCGACCGGCGAGCGCCTCTCCGACTGACCCGGGCCCGGTCCCGGACACCGATGCCGTACGGCCCCGTTCCCGCTTGCGGGTGCGGGGCCGTTGGCGTACAGGAGGCATGAAACCCGAAGTCGGCGAAAACCCCGGCAGAACTGGGCAATCAGGCGCCGACCATCGGACCCGCGTCAACACGCGATTCGAAAAGCCGCCTCGAACCATCCCTCGCGAGAGTGACTAAATGTCGCCATGTCACTACCGCCCGCTACGCTCGCCTGCGTGACGCACACTGCCCGCCGTATCGGCCGATCTCTCGCCCTCGTCCTGCCCGTCGTCCTGGTGCTCTCCGGAACGCTCGCGGTGTCCGCCGTTCCGTGGGCCGGACATGGCTCCGGGACGCAGATGCTGACCGCGTCCTCCACGGACGTCTCCACCCCCGCCAAGTCCCGCGCCCCGCAGGACGTCCTCCGCGAGAAGCTCCTCGCCGAGCTCCAGGAGAAGGACCCCGGGGTGGCCCTGACCCACCTGCAGCGCGAGGTGGAGAACCGCCCGTCGCTCGCCAAGCACTGCATGTCCATCGCCCGCTCGCTCGGCACCGCCGCCGTGCAGCGCTACGGCCCCACCAAGGCCCAGACGTTCTCCCGTCCGGTCTGCGACACCTCCTTCGCCTACGGCGTCATGCACGCGAGCTGAGCGGGGACCCGTCCGCATATCGTTCGAGGTATGAACTCCTCCCCGACGCAGGCCGTGGTCCTGGCGGGCGGCCAGGGCTCGCGGCTCCGCCCGTACACCGATGACCGCCCCAAGCCGATGGTCGAGATCCCGGGCACCGGGACCCCGATCATCGGCCATCAGCTTTCCTGGCTCGCCGCCGAGGGAGTCACCGACGCCGTCGTCTCCTGCGGCCACCTCGCCGAGGTCCTCCAGGACTGGCTGGCCACCGCCGAGCTGCCGCTGAAGGTGACCACGGTCGTCGAGGCCGAGCCGCTCGGCCGCGGCGGCGGCCTCAAGTACGCCGCCGCGCACCTCCCCGAGCCCGACCGCCCCTGGTACGCCACCAACGGCGACATCTGGACCCGTTTCTCGCTGCGCGAGATGGCCGAGTTCCACGCCGAGCGGGACGCCACCGCGACCCTCGCCCTGGCCCGGCCGCGCATCCCCTGGGGCGCCGTCGAGACGGACGCCTTCGGGCACATCACCGACTTCATCGAGGCGCCGCCGTCCCCGTACCTCATCAACGCCGGCGTGTACGTCTTCTCCCCCGCCTTCACCGGCCTCCTGCCGGACCGCGGCGACCACGAACGCACCACCTTCCCCCGGCTGGCCCGCGAGCGGCGCCTGGCCGGCTTCCCGCTGCCCCAGGGGGCGTACTGGCGGGCCATCGACACCGCGAAGGACCTCACCGAGGCCGCCAGGGAGCTCGCCGCCCAGGCCTGAGCCTCACCCGCCGCCCCTCCCGCGCCACGCCCCGCCCGCGTCCTCCCGCGCCGCGACCCGCCTTCCGTACGCCCCGCCCGCGTCCTCCCGCGCCACGCCCCGCCCTCCGTACGCCCGCGCCACGCCCCGCCCGCGTCCTCCCGCCTGCCGCCTTCCGTACGTCGAAGAGGGGCGGCACCACGTTCCCGTGGTGCCGCCCCTCCGCGCTGTCCGTGGCGCTCCGGCTCCGTCAGCCCAGCAGGCCGCCGATCGGGTTCCGCGCCCCGCCCGAGGTCGAGCCGCCGTCCGACGTGCCGCCGGTGGTGCTGCCGCTCGTCGGGGTGCCGCTGGTGCCGCCCGAGGTGGAGTCCGTGGTCGACGAGGACGGTGCGCTCGTACGGCTCTGGCTGGGGCTCCGCGTGGTGGTCGAGGCGCTGGGGCTGCGCTCCTGGGTGCGGGTCGTCTCGCGCGCCGACTCCGAGGGCGTGGCCTTCTTCGTGGGCTCCTTGGTGCCGCTCGCGCCGCTCGTCGCCGTGGGGCGCGGGCTCTTGGAGGCGCCGCGGGACGGGCTGGTCGTGCCCGGCTCGGCCGGCAGCGGCTCGCCCGGCAGGTGGTTGACCGGGTCCTCGTTCGGACCGGGGACCGTGACCACGGTGGAGGAGCGGACGGCGCCGCCCAGCATCGAGCCGACGAGCAGCGTGAGGCCGACGACGACGGCGGCCACGACCGTGCCGCGGCGCAGCACCCGGCGGCGCAGCTCCCACAGCTCGGAGCGCGGGCCGAGGGTGCGCCAGGCCTCGCCGGCGAGGCGCCCGTCGACCGAGTAGACCGGGGCGCCGGCGATGATCAGCGGCGACCAGGCGGCCAGGTAGATGATGTCGGCCGAGTCGTAGACGGGGACGGTCTTCCAGCTGACGGTCAGCAGGAGGGCGGCGGAGAGCAGGCCGCCGACGACGGCCGCGACCCGCTGCCAGAGGCCGAGGACGGTGAGGACGCCGACCACGACCTGGAGGAAGGCGACGGTGAGGCCGGCGCCGACCGGGTGCTGGAGGGCGAAGTCGCGGAGCGGCTCGGCGAGGGCCCAGGGGTGCAGCGAGTGCAGCCACTTGACCATGGAGCCGCGTTCGCCGCCGTCGAAGTAGACGGGGTCGCAGAGCTTGCCCATGCCCGCGTAGATGGAGATGAAGCCGAGGAAGACCCGGAGCGGGAGGAGGACGACGCCGAGGTTCATCCGGCGGCCCGGGTAGTAGGCGTGCCGGACCGCGTCGTTGCCCTGCCGGTGGGGGGTGCGGCCGTCCTGCTCGGCGCCCTGGTCCTCGTAGGCGTCGGGCCCGATCTCGTACAGCTCGTCGTAGGCGCCTTCCGCGCGCCGCATGGGCGGCAGCAGCGGGGTGGCGGGGGTCGGCGGGACGACCGGGGTGGGCATCGTGTCGTCGATGCGCGGGATGGTCTGGGTGGTCGGCTCCAGGGTGGAGACGCCACCGGCCGGCCGGTCGGGGCCGGAGGTGGCGCGGACGGCCTGGAGCAGCCCGGTCGCGCCGGGGGCCGACTTGCCGGTCCAGACGACGGGGCGGCGACGGCCCGCGGCGCCGCCCGCGGCGACACCGGTCATCCCGGCGGCTCCGGCGAGCGCGGCGAGACGGGGGTTCGCGGCGAACTTCGGCTGGCCGGCCGTCGCGAGCCGCACACGGAAGCTGGCGTGGTTCACGATCACCTGGGCGGGATCGGAATCCACCTTGACCATGCTCAGCGCGGGCTGATCGTCGAACCCCGGCCGGGGCGTTCTGGTGTCCACACTCATCTAACCGAGTGACGCGCGGTTAGGACACTGCCTTGACGGCCTCGAAATGTCCGAGGCCCGTCAAGATCACGGCCGGGGCGGCTCACCCTTTCGGGTCAGCCCGTGGTGACCCGTACGGTTCAGCCCCTGCGGCGGCGGGCCGCCTCGTAGAGCACGACGCCCGCGGCGACACCGGCGTTGAGCGACTCGGCGCCGCCCGGCATGGGGATGCGGACGAGGAAGTCGCAGGTCTCGCCGACGAGGCGGGACAGGCCCTTGCCCTCGGAGCCGACCACGATGACGACCGGGCCGGCCAGCGCGTCCAGCTCGTGCACCTCGGTGTCGCCGTCCGCGGACAGGCCGACGACGGTGAGACCGGCCTTCTGGTACTGCTCCAGGCAGCGGGTCAGGTTGGTGGCGCGGGCCACCGGGGTGCGGGCGGCGGTGCCGGCGGAGGTCTTCCACGCGCCGGCGGTCATGCCGGCGGCGCGGCGCTCGGGCACGACCACGCCGTGGCCGCCGAAGGCGGAGACGGAGCGGACGACGGCGCCGAGGTTGCGCGGGTCGGTGACGCCGTCGAGGGCCACGATCAGCGGGTCCTCGTGGTCGTCGTAGGCCGCCTCGGCGAGGTCCTCGGGGTGCGCGTACTCGTACGGCGGGACCTGGAGGACGAGGCCTTGGTGGTTGAGCCCGTTGGTCATCCGGTCCAGCTCGGGGCGCGGCGCCTCCATGATGTTGATGTTGCCGCGGCCGGTGGCGAGGTTGAGGGCCTCGCGCACGCGCTCGTCGTTGTCGATGAACTGCTGCACGTACAGGGTGGTGGCGGGCACGCCGTCGCGGAGCGCCTCGAAGACCGGGTTGCGGCCGACGACCATCTCGGACTGGCCCTTGCCGCCGCGGCGGGCGACGGGCTTGCGCTTGGCCGCGTTCCGCGCCATCGCGTTGGCGACGCGGTACGCCTTGTGGCCCTTGCGGTTCTCGGCCTTGGGCGTCGGGCCCTTGCCCTCGAGTCCCTTGCGCCGCTGGCCACCGCTGCCGACCGTCGCGCCCTTCTTGTTGGACGTACGACGTCCCCTGCGCTGGCTGTTCCCGGCCATGACTGCTACCTGTTTCCTCTGCCTGCTGCGTACGAAGTCCGTAAGTGAAGTGTGCCGCCCGGGGGCCCGGGCGGCACACTCGTCGATTTGTCTAGCGGTTGCCCAGCGTCCAGCGCGGGCCGTCGGGGCTGTCCTCGATGGCCAGGCCGGACTGGTTGAGCTGGTCGCGGATCGCGTCCGCGGTGGCCCAGTCCTTCCGCTCGCGGGCGGACTCGCGCTGCTGGAGCACGAGCCGGACGAGGGTGTCGACCACGCCGTGCAGCTCCTCGCCGCCGCCGGTCTCCTCGGCCCAGTGCGGGTCGAGCGGGTCCAGGCCGAGGACGCCGAGCATGGCGCGCACCTCGGCGAGGCGGGCGATGGCCTCGTCCTTGTCGTCGGCGGCCAGCGCGCTGTTGCCCTGGCGGACGGTGGTGTGGATGATCGCGAGCGCGTGCGGCACGCCCAGGTCGTCGTCCATGGCCTCGGCGAAGGCCGGCGGCACCTCGGCGGCGGGGGCGACGGGCGCCCCGGCCTTCTCGGTGGCGCGCTGCACGAAGCCCTCGATGCGGGCGAACGCGGCCTCGGCCTCGCGCAGCGACTCCTCGCTGTACTCGATCATCGAGCGGTAGTGCGGGGTGCCGAGGTAGTAGCGCAGCACGATCGGGCGCCAGTTCTTCACCATCTCGGAGACGAGGACGCTGTTGCCCAGCGACTTCGACATCTTCTCGCCGCTCATGGTGACCCAGGCGTTGTGCACCCAGTAGTGCGCGAACTCGTCGCCGAAGGCCTTGGCCTGGGCGATCTCGTTCTCGTGGTGCGGGAAGATCAGGTCGAGGCCGCCGCCGTGGATGTCGAAGGCGGAGCCCAGGTACTTGTGGGCCATCGCCGAGCACTCCAGGTGCCAGCCGGGACGGCCGCGGCCCCACGGGGTCTCCCAGTCGGGCTCGCCCGGCTTGGTCGCCTTCCACATGGCGAAGTCGCGCGGGTCGCGCTTGCCGGAGACGCCCTCGTCGGGCTGCCGCAGGTCGTCGATGTCCTGGTTGGACAGCTCCAGGTAGCCCGGGAAGGAGCGCACGTCGAAGTAGACGCTGCCGTCGGCCTCGTAGGCGTGGCCGCGCTCGATGAGGCCGCGCATCATCTCGATCATCTCGGGCACGTGGCCGGTGGCGCGCGGCTCGTAGCTGGGCGGCAGGCAGCCGAGGGCCTGGTAGCCGTCGTTGAACGCGCGCTCGTTCTGGTAGCCGATGGACCACCACGGGCGGCCCTGCTCGGCGCCCTTGGCGATGATCTTGTCGTCGATGTCGGTGACGTTGCGGACGAAGGTGACGTCGTAGCCGCGGTACTCGAACCAGCGGCGCATGATGTCGAAGTTCAGGCCCGAGCGGATGTGCCCGATGTGCGGGGCGGCCTGCACGGTCGCGCCACACAGGTAGATCGAGACGCAGCCCGGCTTGATCGGGGTGAAGTCGCGGATCTGCCGGGCGCTGGTGTCGTACAGGCGAATAGTCACCACACCAGGGTAGTGGGCGGGGGGCAGTGCCCCGCGACCGCTCGGGGATCGCGGGGCGCCTTTTTTCCGCGCCGGGGCCCGGTGGGCCGGCACGTGGGCCGGTCCGTGGCCGGTCCCGTACGGGGGCGGGCCGGACGTTACGGGAGGGCCGGCGGCCGTACGGGGACGACGAGGGCGGTCGCGAGGGCGGCCAGGCCCTCGGCGCGGCCGGTCAGTCCGAGCCCGTCGGTGGTGGTGCCGGAGACGGAGACGGGCGCTCCGGCCGCCTCGCTGAGCGCCTTCTGGGCCTCGTCGCGGCGCTTGCCGATCTTGGGGCGGACGCCGACGACCTGGACGGCGATGTTGCCGATCTCCCAGCCCTCGGCGCGCACGATCCGGGCGGCCTCGGCGAGCAGGGTGACGCCGGAGGCGCCGGACCACTCGGGGCGCGAGGTGCCGAAGTGGGCGCCGAGGTCGCCGAGGCCGGCGGCGGAGAACAGCGCGTCGCAGGCGGCGTGGGCGGCGACGTCACCGTCGGAGTGCCCGGCGAGCCCGTACCCGTCGCTGTCGGGACCGTCCCAGAGCAGGCCGGCGCACCAGAGCTCGCGCCCCTTCTCGAAGGCGTGGACGTCGGTGCCGATGCCGGTGCGGGGCAGCACGGGGATCTGCGGGGTGGGCTCAGAAGCCATCGTTGGCCCTCCTGCGGGCGAGTACGGCCTCGGCGAGGACGAGGTCGAGGGGGCGGGTGACCTTGAAGGCCTCTTCGTGGCCGGGCACGACGACCACGGGCGCGCCGAGCTTCTCGACCATGCCGGCGTCGTCGGTGGCGCCGTCCCCGGTGAGGGCGACGGTGGCGTGGGCGTTGACCAGGGTCTCCCGGTCGAAGCCCTGCGGGGTCTGTACGGCGCGGAGGCGGGCGCGCACCGGGGTGGCGACGACCTGCTCGGGGCCGCCCGGCTGCTCGGCCGGCTCGACCTCCTTGACGGTGTCGGCGACGGGCAGCGCGGGGACGACGGCGACGGCCCCGTCGCGTACGGCCTCGATGACCGCGTCGACGGTGTCGACCGGCACCAGCGGGCGGGCGGCGTCGTGGACGAGGACGGTGGTGATGTCGTCGGGCACGGCCTTGAGGCCGAGGTGGACGGACTCCTGGCGGGTGTCGCCGCCGGGGACGACCACGTAGTCGGTGCGGTCGGGCAGGGCGTGGGCGTCGAGGAGGTTCTTCACCTCGGCGGCGCCGTCGGACGGCGCGACCACGACGACGAGCGAGACGGCGCGGGAGGCGGCCATCGCCCGGACGGCGTGGATGAGCATGGGGGTGCCGTTCAGCGCGCGCAGCGCCTTGGGGGCGCCCGGGCCGAGGCGCACGCCCCGGCCGGCCGCGGGGATCACCACGGCGGTGCGAAGTGGACGCGCTTGGTCTGTCATCGGTTGCACTCCGGCAGGTTTGTTTCCGAGGGCGTCGTGGGTATGGCGTCAGCAGGCTTGCTGCGACGCCTCGACCGGACCCTTCCGTGACGACGGTCGAGGCGTCGCCATGCGAGAGCCCGATGGTGGGTGCGGGGGTCGTGCGTGGGGATGGGAGAGACAGCGAAAACGGAGACGAACATGCCGCAGTGCCCGGCGACGGCACTGTGGAATCGGGTGGGATTCACAGCGCGCCGACGGGCACCGCGGCATTGATGCTGGGCTTGCGCTTGCTGGGCATGGCGGGTGGTGCGCCAGGCGTGCAGGCTGCTGCTTCAGGCGACAGGAGCCGGCGTCAGGACGCGAGCACCTCGTCGAGGAGCGCCTCGGCCTTGTCCTCGTTGGTGTTCTCCGCGAGGGCCAGCTCGCTCACCAGGATCTGGCGAGCCTTGGCGAGCATGCGCTTCTCACCGGCGGAGAGACCGCGCTCGCGCTCGCGACGCCACAGGTCGCGCACCACTTCGGCAACCTTGATGACGTCGCCGGAGGCGAGCTTCTCCAGGTTTGCCTTGTAGCGACGGGACCAGTTGGTCGGCTCCTCGGCGTACGGCGCGCGCAGCACCTCGAAGACCCGGTCCAGCCCGTCCTGACCGACCACGTCGCGAACACCGACGAACTCCGCATTGTCCGCCGGCACACGCACCGTCAGGTCGCCCTGCGCGACCTTGAGCACCAAGTAGGTCTTGTCCACGCCTTTGATCTGGCGAGTTTCGATGGCCTCGATCAGCGCGGCCCCGTGATGGGGATAGACCACGGTGTCGCCAACCTTGAACGTCATGTGACAGGTACCCCTTCCGTGGCTATCCAGGGTAACACGGATACGGCTTCTTCTGAATGGCGTTTTCGCAGGTCAGGGCATATCTCGGGGCTTGACAAGTGCGTCGCCCGCGTGCTGCGGCGGGCTTCCGGAAGGCGGTATTCGCAGGTCGGAGCGGCTGCGCGGACACAGTGAAACGCCCACGTTACAGGCTCCGGAGGGCGCCCGGAGGAGGGTTGATGTCCGGGTTTGCCGGGTTCGATGTGGCCCTCTTCACGTACTCCGTTCGAGGATCGACCACCCATACGGACGGATTCCCGAATTGATCACTGCGGTTTCTCGAATGATCGAGGCGGTGTAAGGGGCGACGTAAGGGCGGGTAATCCGGAGCGGGCGGCCGAATTGATCACGGCACTTATGTGAACGGGGGGTCAATGGATCGTGATCAGGCCATGACGGCGAGTTCTCGACGGTGGAGTGAGGGGAGCGGAAGGGACCACGGAAGGAGCCGCGGGAGGGGCCACGGAAGGAGCCGCGGAAGGGACCGCGGAAGGAGCCGCGGAAGGGACCGCGGCAGGGGCCGCCGGATGGGTCCGGGCGCGTGGCCGGGGCACGCAGTGGGCACGCAGGGGGCGGGTCGGGTGCGGGACGGAGAGTGCGGCTCGGTAACCTAAGCGCGCTGACGCACCTTTAGCCGTTTTCCCAGTCCGTCCGTTCGTCCAAGGAGTTGCCGCCGCCGTGAGCCGCAGCCTTCGACGCGGCGCCCTCGCCGCCACCGCCGTCGTGATCTCGATCGCCGCCCTGTCCGCCTGTGGTGCGGGCAACGACGCGCAGACGCTCCAGATCCGTCCGGACAATGCCGCCGTCACGGTCGACGACGTCAAGATCCAGAACGCCCTCGTGATCACCCAGCCCGACCCGGGCGCGGTCGGTCCGGCGGTCGTCTCCGCCACCGTCTTCAACAACGGCCGCACGCCGCAGACGATCCAGTCCGTCACCCTGCCGGGCACCGTCGGCACCGTGAAGCTCAAGGCGGCCAAGGGCGACGGCCCGGTCGTCGTCCCCGCCGGCGGCTCCGTCGTCATCGGCGGCCCGGGCAACGCCTCCGCCACGATCGAGGGCGGCCTGCGCGAGGCCAGGAACGGCGACGCGCAGAAGGTCGTCTTCAAGCTGAGCAAGACCGGCGACGTGGCGCTGAGCGCCTTCGTCGTCCCGGCGCACAGCTACTTCAAGGAGTTCGGCCCCGCCGAGATGCCGAAGGCCCCGACCACCTCCGCCACGGCCACCCCGTCCGGCGAGGCGACCCCCTCGGGCGAGCCCACGCACGCGGGCACGGCCACCCCGTCCGGCGAGGCCACCCCCTCGGGCGAGGCGAGCCACGCGGCCGCCGGCCACTGACCCGCACCCACGCACGTACGCGAAGGGCGCCCCCTCCTCGGAGGGGGCGCCCTTTCCGTACCTGAGACCGTCCCGGCCGCCGGGGCGGGGGCCGGTGCCGGGCCGGGCGGTCTACGGCTCGAACCCCTGCCCGCACGGCGCCCCTCGCACTGCTCGGCCCCAGGGGGCCTCACAGGCTTCGGGACGCTGCGCCGGGCTCCGCCCGGCAACCGCGGCCGGCCGGGGCCGGGCGGTCTACGGCTCGAACTTGTAACCCAGACCGCGCACCGTCACCAGATACCTGGGCGCACCCGGGTCCGGCTCGATCTTGGCGCGGAGGCGCTTCACGTGGACGTCGAGGGTCTTCGTGTCGCCGACGTAGTCCGCGCCCCAGACGCGGTCGATGAGCTGCATGCGGGTGAGGACGCGGCCCGCGTTGCGGAGCAGCATCTCCAGGAGGTCGAACTCCTTCAGCGGCAGGTCGACCTTGCCGCCGCCGACGGTGACCACGTGGCGGTCGACGTCCATGCGGACCGGGCCGGCCTCCAGGGCGGCGGGGGTGACCTCCTCCGGCTCGCCGCGGCGGCGCAGCACCGCGCGGATGCGGGCGACCAGCTCCCGCGAGGAGAAGGGCTTCGTCACGTAGTCGTCGGCTCCTATCTCCAGGCCGACGACCTTGTCGATCTCGCTGTCCTTGGCGGTCACCATGATCACCGGGACGTTGGAGCGGCTCCGCAGCTGGCGGCACACCTCCGTGCCGGGCAGACCCGGCAGCATCAGGTCGAGGAGGACGAGATCCGCTCCGTTGCGCTCGAACTCGTCGAGGCCGTCGGGCCCGGTCGCCGCGACGGCGACCTCGAAGCCCTCCTTGCGGAGCATGTACGACAGGGCGTCGCTGAAGGATTCCTCATCCTCGACGACAAGCACACGGGTCACGGAAGGACCTCCGGGGCGGGAAGTGGTTCGGTCATGAGATCGGGGGTGGGGGAGGAGGTGGAGGCGGCACCGTGGCCCGAGCCGAACCCGCCGCCGCTTCCGGCGCCGGGCCCGTCCTCGTCGGATCGGCGGTTCCGCGCGGCGCCCGCCTCGGGGAGCCGCAGGGTGAAGGTCGAGCCCTGGCCCTCGGTGCTCCACACGGTGACCTCGCCACCGTGCGAAGCGGCCACGTGCTTGACGATGGCCAGGCCGAGCCCCGTACCACCGGTGGCACGGGAGCGGGCCGGGTCGACCCGGTAGAAGCGTTCGAAGATGCGCTCGCGGTCCTTCTCCGAGATGCCGATGCCCTGGTCGGTCACCGCTATCTCGATCAGGTCGCCGCCGGGCGCCGCCACCCGGCGGGCGGCGATGCCGACCCGGGTGCGGGCCGGCGAGTAGTTGACGGCGTTCTCCACGAGGTTGCCGAGGGCGGCGGCGAGCTGCCCCCGGCTGCCCCAGACGGACAGGTCGGCCGTGCCGCCGGAGACCATGGTGATCTGCTTGGTGGAGGCGGTGTGCCGGGAACGGTCGATCGCCTCGGCGACCAGCTCGTCCACCCGCACCGGCTCGGAGTCCTCCAGCGGATCGTCGTTCTGCACCCGTGAGAGGTCGATGAGCTCCTGCACGAGGTTGGTGAGGCGGGTGGCCTCGATCTGCATCCGGCCCGCGAAGCGGGTGACCGCCTCGGGGTCGTCCGAGGCGTCCATGACCGCCTCGGAGAGCAGGGAGAGCGCGCCCGTCGGGGTCTTCAGCTCGTGGCTCACGTTGGCCACGAAGTCGCGCCGCACCGCTTCGATGCGCCGCGCCTCCGTCAGGTCCTCGACGAGCAGGAGCACGAGCCGGGACCCCAGCGGGGCGACCCGGGCGGAGACGGCGAGGGCCTCGCCGCGCCCGGTGCCGCGCCGGGGCAGGTCCAGCTCGACCTGTCGTATCTCCCCGTCCCTGCGGGTGTCGCGGGCCATGTTGAGCATGGGCTCCACGGCCAGCTTCCCGCCCCGGACCAGCCCGAGCGCGTAAGCCGCCGAGCTGGCCTTGACCACCGAGTCGCTCTCGTCGAGGACGACCGCGGAGGAGCGCAGCACGGACAGCACGGTGTCGACGCCGGGCGGCAGCACGGCATCGGTGTGCAGGGAGGTACGGGTGGGTCGCGCCTGGTCGCGCTCGCTCCAGCGGAATGCCAGCATGGCGATCACGCCGGTGCACACGCCGGCGATCGCGGCCAATGCGGCGACCGCCGCGTTCACGTCCATGCCATCCAGGTTATGCGGGACGAATGACACTCTCCCAGCCGTCCGAGTGGCTGCTCGAACAGTCGTCGCCCAGAGTTCACCGAGGGGACGGGCCGGGTTCATTTGTCCCGGTCGGAGCCGTGGCGGGCGTTGCCCAGAGTTCACCTGGGGGACGGTGGTGATTCACCGAGGGGGCTGGTGCCGGACGCGTAGGGGGCCGAACGTGGGATGTGCGATGCGTAGAGGCATGGCCAGTGGACAGAGACCATCGGACAGAGGCCGGTAGACGGACGCCGAGAGGCAGACGCCGGTAGGCAGACGCCAATGGGCAGACGCCAGTAGGCGGGCGACGCCGCAGGGCGGACAGAGGCCGGTAGGCAGAGAGAGGGACATCGATGCGGGACGCGTACCACGAGGAACTTGACTCGATAGGCGAGGGCCTGGTCGAGATGGCCCGCCTGGTCGGGTCGGCGATCGGGCGCGCCACGACGGCCATGCTGGACGCCGACCTGAAGCTCGCGGAGAGCGTGATCGCCGCGGACCAGAAGATCGACGACCTCCAGCACGACCTGGAGGCGCGGGCGATCGCTCTGCTCGCCCGGCAGCAGCCGGTGGCGACGGACCTGCGGATCGTGGTGACCTCGCTGCGGATGAGCGCCGACCTGGAGCGTTCGGGCGACCTGGCCCAGCACGTGGCCAAGCTGACCCGGCTGCGCTTCCCGGACCGGGCCGTGCCGAACGACCTGCACGCGACGATCCTCCAGATGGGTCAGCTGGCGCAGCGCCTGATGGCGAAGGCCGCCGAGGTGATCATCACCAAGGACGTCGACCTGGCGATGCAGCTGGAGCAGGACGACGACGAGATGGACCTGCTGCACCGCACGCTCTTCCAGCACCTGATGGACGACCGCTGGAAGCACGGCATCGAGACCGCCGTGGACGTGACGCTGCTGGGCCGCTACTACGAGCGGTTCGCCGACCACGCGGTGTCGGTGGCCAAGCGCGTGGTGTACCTGGTGACGGGCGAGCACGCGGACGAGCTGCAGCAGGCGGACGCGCCGGTCGAGGGCGCGTGACCGCGTAGGGGTGCGGGCGCTCGCACAACAGTGCGCCGTTGATGCGCCCTGGGCGGTGGGCATGCAATGGGGGGAGGCGAGGTACGCCTCTCAGGGAGGGACCCCATGGCCGAGACCGCTCCGATCACCGACCACTCGCAGGACCCTGCGGCGGCCCCGCGCGGCGCCGAGTTCCTGCCCGTCCTCGGCGCCTGCGGCTGCGGCTCCGGCTGTGGCTGCGGCTGCCAGTCCGGCGGGCCGTGCCAGTGCGGGGGCTGCTCCTCGTAGGGCCGGCTCCTCGTAGGACCGGCTCCTCGTAGGACACGGGTGTGGGGCCCGCCGACCGGCGGGCCCCACACTGCTGCACGGGTGCGTCCGGCTATATGAGGTCGAGGACGCCGACGGCCTGGTCGCCGGCCAACTCGCCGGTCTCGCGGAAGCCGAGCCGGCGGTAGAAGTCACCGGGCCCGTGCTCGCCCCGGTGCCAGCTCACGTACATCCGCCGGGCGCCGCGCCGCCGCAGCTCGTCGCGCACGGCGCCGACGGCGAAGCGCCCGTACCCCTTGCCCTGGTGCTCGGCGCCGACGTTCAGCCGCCACAGGCCGCTGCGCCGGTCGTCCGGGTCCCGTTCGGCGTCCCACTGGATGTCGACGAAGGCCATGACGAAGCCGACCGGCTCGTCCTGGTCCCCGTCGACGATCAGCCGTGGCCAGGCGGTCTCCCCGTACGCGTACGCCTCCGCGAGCGAGCGGACGACGGGCGCGACGTTGTCCTGCTGGTGGGGGTGGACCCGCAGGGCGAGGGCGGCGTCGACGTTGGCCGGGGTGACGGGCACGAGGCGCGGTGAACTCATACGGGGGACGCTAGGCGATCCGTGCCCGGCACCGCGCCTCCATTAATGGCCGGGTCAGGGGCGCAGGAAGACCACCGAGCGCAGCTTGAGGCGGTCCGTGGCCGGGCGGCCGTGCGGGCGGAGGGTCCAGGAGTCGCCGGTGCAGTCGGGCTCGGTGAAGACCATCGCGTACTCGTCGGTGTCGTTGTGCGGCGCGAAGGCCGGCTCCGTGGCGCCCGGGTCCGCCACCTCGGGGAGGGTGACGCAGACCTCGGTGGCCGGGTCGTGCAGGGTGACGGCGACGGGCGCACCGTTCAGGCCGGTCACGCGGTAGGAGAAGTCGCCGGTGGCGGCCTGGGCGGGGGTGGCGAGGGCCGCGGTGAGGGCGAGGGCACCGCAGGCGGCGGCGAGGGTGTGCCGAAGGCGCACGGGAAGGTCTCGTTTCATGAGAGGGGATACGGGCTGGCGGAACCGGACGGAACCCGAGCGGGACGACCCGCTCCCCCGAGCTCTACCGCTTCCCGTACGCCGCTCATGCCGCGCCCGCGAGCCGGAAGGTTTCTGTGTCACCCGTCCGGCCCACGGGCCCCCGCGCGGGGCGGTGTTGCGGTGTTGCGGTGTTACGGCATGAAAACCTGGTCCAGGCGGTGGATGGCGCCGTCCTCGCCGGTCTCGTAACGGAAGACCAGACCGGAGTCCGGGTGCGCCTTCACCCAGTCGATCAGCTCCTGGACGCCGATCCGCTGGTTCTCGGTGCTCTCGACGATGGGGTTGGTGGCGGTGACGTACGCGGCCTGGTCGAGGGCCCAGCGGCTGTCCTCGCCGCTGACGACGAACGGCGCGCCGTCGGTGTCGGGCTCGCCGCAGCCCCAGGCGCCGTGCTGGAGGACGAGGTTGACCTTGCCGGTGCTTCCGGGCAACTCCTCGATGCGGTAGAGCGCGAACTCGTCGGGGTCGTACGCCTCGGGGTTCGGCGCACTCGTCACACACCCGGGCGCCCCGGACCCGGACCCGGACCCGGTTCCCGTGGTCTTCTTGGTGCTCTTCTTGGTGCCCTTCTTGCTGCTCGTCGACGTCTTCTTCGCCCCGGAGGTGGCGGAGGGCGTGGCGGCGGGAGCCGGTGCGTCCGAGGCGGGCGCCTTCGAAGCCGGCGCCTTCGTGGGCGCCGCGGTGGTCGGCCCACCCGGACCCGCCGGAGCGGGCGCCGCCGCGTCCCCCTTCTGACACCCCGTGAGCGCGGCGACCAGGGCGACCCCTGCGAGCGCGACGGCGGCGGATCTGAAGCGCGTGATGTTCATCCGGGACTCCCCCTTTTGTGACGGCGGCCACCCAAAGCCGCATCCCGCCCCGGAACGTAGCAACCCCCCACCCCCACCGACGAGATCCGGCCACACTCTGTCGCACACCCGGTACATCCCCGTCACGCGACCCGAACGCCACCCCGACGAAAGAGCCCCTGCCCCACCGGAAACCGGCGGGGCAGGGGCTCTCGCGTCACCCGAGACGGGAGGGAAGGCTACTTCTTGCCCTGGTTCTTCACGGCCTCGATCGCCGCCGCCGCGGCCTCCGGGTCCAGGTAGGTGCCGCCCGGGTTGACCGGCTTGAAGTTCTCGTCGAGCTCGTAGACCAGCGGGATGCCCGTGGGGATGTTGAGGCCCGCGATGTCGGCGTCCGAGATGCCGTCGAGGTGCTTCACCAGGGCGCGCAGGCTGTTGCCGTGGGCGGCGATCAGGACCGTGCGGCCGGCCAGGAGGTCGGGGACGATGCCGTCGTACCAGTACGGGAGCATCCGCTCCACGACGTCCTTCAGGCACTCGGTCTGCGGGCGCAGCTCCGGCGGGATCGTCGCGTAGCGGGCGTCGCCGGCCTGGGAGTACTCGGCGTCGTCGGCGAGCGGCGGCGGCGGGGTGTCGTACGAGCGGCGCCACAGCATGAACTGCTCCTCGCCGAACTCGGCGAGGGTCTGCGCCTTGTCCTTGCCCTGCAGCGCGCCGTAGTGGCGCTCGTTCAGGCGCCACGAGCGGTGGACCGGGATCCAGTGGCGGTCGGCGGCCTCAAGGGCGAGCTGCGCCGTGCGGATGGCGCGCTTCTGCAGCGAGGTGTGCAGCACGTCGGGCAGCAGACCGGCGTCCTTCAGCAGCTCACCGCCGCGGACCGCCTCCTTCTCGCCCTTCTCGGTGAGGTTGACGTCCACCCAGCCGGTGAACAGGTTCTTCGCGTTCCATTCGCTCTCGCCGTGGCGGAGGAGGATCAGCTTGTACGGTGCGTCGGCCATGTGTCCGAGCCTAGACGACACCCGTCGATTGACGCGCACCGTCAATTCACTGGCGTCCGGCGTATGAGATTCGTAAGTTACGAGCACTGCCAGAGGGACTTACCAGGGGGCTGCTCCGTGACCATCGACTCGCTCAGACGCTCAGCGCGCGCCACCGTCTCGGGACTCCCCGGCGGGTTCTGGTGGCTCTGGCTGTCGACCCTGGTCAACCGGACCGGGGCCTTCGTCCTCACCTTCCTCTCCCTCTACCTCACCCAGGAACTCGGGCACTCCGCCTGGTTCGCCGGACTCGTCGTCGCCCTGCACGGCCTCGGCGGTGTCGCCGGCTCCCCGCTCGGCGGCATGCTCACCGACCGCTGGGGCCGCCGCCCCACCATGGTCACCATGCACCTCGCGGCCGCGAGCTGCGCCGTGCTGCTCGCCGTGGTCACCAGCGCCTGGGGCATCGCCCTCGTCGTCCTCCTCATGGGCGTCGCCATGCAGGGCGTCCGGCCGTCCATCAACGCCACCATCGCCGACATGGTCCCGGCCCACGAGCTGCGCCGCGCCTACGCGCTCAACTACTGGGCGCTCAACCTCGGCTTCGCCATCGCCGCCATCGGCGGCGGCGTCGCGATCGTCCTCGGCTACCGCACCCTCTTCCTCGTCGACGCCGCCGCCACCGCGCTCTGCGCCCTGATCGTCTTCCTCCGCCTGCCGGAGACCCGGCCGGCCGCGGCCGTCGACGAGAGCACCGGCAAGGCCGTCGCCGAGGAGAAGGTCAGCGTCCTCACCGTGCTGCGCGACGCGCCCTTCCGCACGCTGGTGGCCCTCAACCTGCTCGTCTGCCTGGTCTTCACCGCCCCCTGGATCGGTCTGCCGCTCACCATGACCGGCGAGGGCCTGAAGCCCTCCGCGTACGGCGCGGTCATCGCCGTCAACGGCATCGTCATCGTGGGCTTCCAGCTGCTGGTCAACAAGGTCACCGACAAGCGCTCCCCGGTGCTCCTGCTGACGGTCTCCTCGCTCCTCTTCGCCGTCGGCACCGGCGCCACCGCGCTGGCCGGCAGCTCCGTCGCCTTCGCCGCGACCGTCGTCGTCTGGACCATCGGCGAGATGGTGCACGTCCCGACGAACGCCGCCGCCACCGCCCGGCTCGCGCCCGAGCACGCCCGCGGCCGCTACCAGGGCGTGATGGGCATGTCCTGGGCGGTGGCCGGTTTCGTCGCGCCGATCCTGGCCGGCTGGATCGTGGACGGGCCCGGCCCGGACGTGCTGTGGATCGCCTGCGCCGTGATCGGCGGCATCGCCGCCCTCGGCTACCAGACGCGGCTGCGGACCGCCCTCGCCGACGCGGAGGAGGACGCGGTCCAGGAGGACACGGTTCAGGAAGCGGCGATCCGAGGGGTCGCGGTCCAGGAGGCCGCACCCACCGCCGCCTCGGAGCCCGCCACCGGGGCCGCCACTGGGTCCGCCGCCGGGCCCGCCACCGGGGCCGCCGCGAAGGTCAGCTCCTCCTGAGCCCCGCCCTGAACCGCTTCTGCGCCTCGTAGAGGTTCCGGGGGCGTACGGCGCCGGGCGCGCCGTACGCCTCCACGCGCGTGTGGAGCTCGCCCGCGAAGTCCGGCACGTCGATCTGGTCGAACTCCCGCACCTCGCTGATGCCGACGGTCGCGCTGTACGGGGCGATCCCGTCCAGCTTCACCAGGCCCGCCCGGCCGTTGGTGACCGTCACGTTCCAGTGCGCGAACCGGGCGCCGTAGAGCGGGCCCGCGGAGGCGTCGCCGCCGTGCCGGCCGTCGTTCTCGACGGTGATCTCGGTGCGCACGTTGGCGAAGGGCATGCCCCGGTGGGTGTCGAAGGTGCCGGTCTCCATCACCCCGCGCGACCACACGTTGTGGCTGGACAGGCCCTCGACGTTGATGCCGTGCAGCTGGGTGCCGGGCGCGGCGGGCACGCTGCGCGCCGCGATCCGGAAGTCCTCGACGAGGTTGTCGTGCGCGCCCTCCCGGCAGAAGTACGGGTGGTGGGCGCCGCGCCCCTCGACGGCGGTGCGGCGCAGGGTGCAGGCGGAGGCGGCGACGAGCCCGAAGCCGTTGTCGACGTGCCGGACGACCACGTCCTCGGCCCAGCAGTCGTACGCGCACTGGAAGGTGACGCCGTTGAAGCCCTGGTCCAGCAGGTGCGGGGACTGCGGGATCAGGGGCGCCTCCAGGGTCAGGCCGGTGACCCCCGAGCCGGTGATCGGGGTGGTCCCGGAGACGAGCCGGGGGTCCCACTCGGGGCGCAGGTCGAGCGGCAGCGGGCGTTCGAGGTGTACCCGGCGGCCTTCGACGCGGGTGATCCGTACGGGCCACTCGTAGGGGACGTAGCTGGTCAGCTTGGTCTTCTCGGCCCAGGGGTACGCCTCGGGGCCGGGGCCGCCGCCCGCCATGTGCTCCAGGAGGGTGTGGTCGGCGTCGTCGGCGAGCCGGAGGATCACGAACCGTCCGCGGTGGAGCGCGGCCGGGTCCTCGACGGTGACGGCGCGGTCGCCGCGCCGGGCGGGGCGGACGGCGGTCAGGGTGGTCCAGGCGTCGCGCCGGTTGCCGGTCCAGCCCTCGAAGGGCCAGGCCCGCTCCCGTATCGCGGCGAGCAGGGAGGCGTGCCGGGCGCGCGGCGACAGCCAGATCAGGCCGCCGGCCCAGGACCAGGCGGACTTGTCGCCGCCGTAGCGGGACCCGTAGGGGCCGATCAGGGAGGTGAGGCTGCGGGTGGCGCGCAGGGTCGTACGGCCGGAGCCCGCGCCGCGCAGCACGACGCCGCTGTCGCCGATGTGCACGTAGCCGTCGAGCCGGTACGTGCCGGGCGGCACGAGCACGGTGCCGCCGCCCCGCTCCCCGGCCGCGGCGAGGGCGCGGTTGAAGGCGGGCGCCGAGTCGGTGGAGCCGTCGGGGGTGGCCCCGTGGGCGAGGACGTCCGTGACGACCGGCGGGCGCGGGAGCCGGGCGGCGCCCCCGTGTGCGCCGGCGGATCCCACGTAGGGGATCTGGGGGTGGGTGTAGGGGGCGGCGGCGTACTCCGCCCAGAGGGAGGAGGGTTCGGGGGTGGTGAATCCCGTGGCGGTCGTGATTCCGGTGGCGGTCGTGATTCCCGTGGTGGTCGTGATTCCCGTAGTGGTGAATCCCGTGGTGGTCGCGGTCGTGGCCGCCGCCGCGGCCACCCCGATCGCGCCGCCGACGAACTGCCTTCTGCTGAGCCTGCCGAGTGCCATGAACCTGACCCCTTCACGTATATGAACGGTGTTCAGATTTGCGATGGCCGAGAGCATGGCAGGGCCGGGCCCTCACCGGAAGGGCCCGTACGAAAAGGGCTTAGTTCGCCGGCTTCTGGGTCAGGTTCTTGAACGCGTCGAGGTTGCGGGTCGACTCCCCGCGGGACACCCGCCACGCGTACTCGCGGCGGATCGCCGTCGCGAAGCCCAGCTCCAGGAGCGTGTTGAAGTCGCCGTCGGCCGCCTCCAGGACGGACCCGAGGAGCCGGTCCAGCTCCTCCGGGGTGACGGCCGCGAGCGGGAGCTTGCCGGCGAGGTAGATGTCGCCGAGCGGGTCGACCGCGTAACTCACCCCGTACAGGCGCAGATTGCGTTCGAGCAGCCAGCGGTGCACACCGGCCTCGTTCTCGTCCGGGTGCCGGATGACGAAGGCGTTCAGCGAGAGCGAGTGGCGTCCCACGCGCAGCGAGAGGGTGGTGAACAGCTTGCGCGTGCCGGGCAGCTTGACCACGTAGGAGCCCGGTTCGGGGGACTCCCACTCCAGTTCCGCGTCCGTGAAGGTGTCCTCGACGATCCGCCGGACGTCGCCCGGCCCCGCCGCGCCCACGGCCGACTCTGCCGCCCCTGCCGCCACCGCCGCCTCTGCTGCCCCTGCTGCCCCTGCTGCCTCAGACATGGTGCGAGCGTACGCGACGCCGGTGCTCGCGCAGTTCGCGGAGCTCGCGCAGCCCGTGGTCGTGGCGCGCCCGGTGGTCGTGCATCGCGGCCGTGTACACGTCCGCCGTCGCCGAGGCCGCCGTGTCCCAGCCGAAGGAACCGGCGTGCCGGGCCGCCGCCGCGCCCATCCGCTCGGACAGCGGCGGATCGGCGACGAACCGCTCCAGGGCCCGGGCGTAGTCCACCGGGTCGTGGCCCGGCACCAGGAAGCCGGTCGCGCCGTCCCGTACGGCCACCGGCAGCCCGCCCACCGCGGCCGCGACGACCGGGGTGCCGGCCGCCTGGGCCTCGATGGCGACCAGGCCGAAGGACTCGCTGTACGAGGGCACGACCAGCACGCTCGCGGCCCGGAACCAGTCGGCGAGCCGGTCCTGCCCGACCGGCGGGTGGAAGCGCACGATGTCGGAGATGCCCAGCTTGGCGGCGAGCTTCTGCAGCCCCTCCGGCTTGGCCAGGCCGCTGCCGCTGGGGCCGCCGACCACCGGCACCACCATCCGGGAGCGCAGCGAGGGGTCGCGGTCCACCAGGATCGCGGCGGCGCGCAGGAGTATGTCGGGGGCCTTGAGCGGCTGGATGCGGCCGGCGAAGGCGGGGACGAAGGCGTCCTGCGGCAGGCCGAGCCGGGCGCGGGCGGCGGCCCGGCCGTCGGCGGGGCGGAAGTGGTCCAGGTTGACCCCGGGGTGCACGACGGCGACCTTGGCCGGATCGGCGTCGTAGAAGCGGGACAGCTCGTCGGCCTCCTCGGCCGTGTTGGCGATGAGCCGGTCGGCGGCCTCCACTATCTGGGTCTCGCCGATCACGCGGGCGGCCGGCTCGGGGGTGTCGCCCTCCGCGAGCGCCGAGTTCTTGACCTTGGCCATGGTGTGCATGGTGTGGACGAGCGGGACGCCCCAGCGCTCGGCGGCGAGCCAGCCGACGTGGCCGGAGAGCCAGTAGTGGGAGTGCACCAGGTCGTAGTGGCCGGACCGGTGCCCCGCCCAGGCCTGCATCACGCCGTGCGTGAAGGCGCACAGCTGCGCCGGCAGCTCCTCCTTGGCCAGCCCCTCGTACGGACCGGCGTCCACGTGCCGTACGAGCACACCGGGCGCGAGCTCCACGACGGGCGAGAGACCGCCGGTGGTGGCCCGGGTGAAGATCTCCACCTCGACGTTGATCGCGGCGAGCCGCTTGGCCAGCTCCACGATGTAGACGTTCATCCCGCCCGCGTCGCCGGTGCCCGGCTGGTGCAGCGGAGAGGTGTGCACACTGAGCATGGCCACCCGGCGCGGCCCGCGGTGCCGGCCGGGAAGCCGGAGCCGGGACTGCGTCGCCAGGGTGCCGGCGAACCGGGACACGTACTGGCTCACGTCGGCGGTCCTTCCGCTGTGGTTCCGCTGTCGGGCATGGCAGAGGGAGGGTGCGGAACACCCACCGGCCTCCAGAACACCGGAATGCCCGCTTTCATTTCCCCCCGGGCACTCGCTTTGCCAATTCATTACGGCCCGGGGTGCCGCCCGACACCCCTTACGCTCGTGACATGGCCCGCCGCACCACCGCTCACGCCGCCGTCCGCCCCGTCGGAACGGTGACGCGCGGGACCACCAACCCGAACCGGCTGCGGCGCCAGGACCGGTGGATCGCGGCCGTGCACGGGCCCGCGCTGCGGCGCTCCGACGCGGCACCGGTCGCCGTCGACCTCGGCTACGGGGCCGCGCCGTGGACCGCCGTCGAGCTGCTCGGGCGGCTGCGCACGGCCGATCCGCGCACCCTGGTCTTCGGGGTCGAGATCGAGCCGGCCCGGGTCGAGGCGGCCCGGCCCTACGAGCGGGAGGGGCTGACCTTCCGGCACGGCGGCTTCGAGGTGCCGGTGCCGGGCGAGATCGCGCTGATCCGGGCCGCGAACGTGCTGCGGCAGTACGACGAGGAGCAGGTCGCCGCCGTCTGGGAGCGCCTGTGCGGGCGGCTCGCGCCGGGCGGGCTGCTCGTCGAGGGCACCTGCGACGAGATCGGGCGCCGGCACGTGTGGGTCGCGCTCGACCGCTCCGGCCCGCGCACGGTGACCTTCGCGACCCGCCTCGGCTCGCTCGACCGCCCCTCCGACCTCGCCGAGCGGCTGCCCAAGGCGCTGATCCACCGGAACGTGCCCGGCGAGCCGGTGCACGCCTTCCTCCGCGACTTCGACCGGGCCTGGGCCGCCGCCGCGCCCTTCGCCTCGCTCGGCGCCCGGCAGCGCTGGATCCGCTCGGTCCGCGACCTGGCTGCGGACTGGCCGCTCACCGACGGCCCGCGGCGCTGGCGCCAGGGCGAGGTGAGCGTGCGCTGGGACGCGCTGGCGCCCCGTACGGGATGACTCCGGTTCACCTCCGGGCCGGAGGTGAACTCCCCCTGAAATTGGCCAGGGTGGGGAACGCGCCCGGCGCGGCGCTCGTCCACCGTGGGGGGAAGTGACCCGACAGGCCCGGCTTTCCCCTGTTGCTTTCCGGTCCGGCATGGCACTATCGCCAAGGTCACCGTTAAGTTACTGACGGTAAATCAGATGGGGTGCCGGCTACCGGCATCGACCACAGCTATCGACCACAGCTTCAGATTCGGTGTCCTGAGGGGGAGCCAGTGAACCGACGCCGCCACGCCCTTGCCACGCTCACCGTGGTCTGCGCCCTGACGGTGCTTGCCTCACCCGCGCTCAGCCTCCAGGCCGCCGCCGCCCCGCTCCCGCCCGGGCCGCCCGCGCTGCCGAAGAAGACCCTCGAAGAGGTCCGCAAGGAGATCGACGGGCTCTACCGCCAGGCGGCCGCCGCCACCGACGCGTACAACCTGGCCGAGGAGAAGGCCAAGGAGCAGTCCGACGAGATCGTGCAGCTCGCCCGGCAGATCGTGGCGGGCCAGGAGCGGATCGAGGACCTCAAGGCCCGGGCCGGCGCCGCGGCCCGCGCGCAGTACCGCAACGGCGGACTGCCGGACGGCGCCCAGTTCGTCCTCACCGACGACCCGCAGCTCTTCCTCGACAACGCGGCCCGCCTCAAGGAGGGCCACAAGGCCACCAAGGACCTGCTCGCCGAGATGACGAGCACCCAGGCCCAGCTGACCGCCTACGCCAAGGACGCCAGCCTCAACTGGACCAAGCTGGAGGCCAACCGGGTCAAGCAGGCCCGGGCGAAGAAGGAGATCAACGACAAGATAGAGGCGGCGAAGAAGCTGGAGTCGCAGCTCGCCGCCGAGGAGCGGGCGAAGCTGCTGCGCCTGGAGGAGCAGGAGCAGTACAAGGCGCAGACCGCCTGGATCAACTCGGGCGTCCTCAAGGGCCTCAGCGACAAGGCCACCCCGGCCGGCAAGCGCGCGGTGGAGTTCGCGACGGCGCAGATCGGCAAGCCGTACGTGTGGGGCGCCGAGGGCCCCGGCTCGTACGACTGCTCCGGCCTCACCCAGTCCGCCTGGGCCGCGGCCGGCCGCCCGATCCCGCGCACCTCGCAGGAGCAGTGGCGCCTGCTGCCGAGGGTGGACATCAAGGACATGCGCCCCGGCGACCTGATCGTCTACTACAAGGACGCCAGCCACATCGGGATGTACGTGGGCAACGGCGCCATCGTGCACGCCCCGCGCCCCGGCCGGAACGTGACGATCGCGGGCGCGGGCTCGATGGAGATCCTCGGGGTGGTCCGCCCGGAGTGAGGCCGCCCGGGGGGCGGGGCTCGGGGGCCTGGGGGCCTGGGGCGCGCGCCCCGGGGGCTCGGGGGTGTCCGTACGGGCCCCGGGGCCTTCGTACGCGCCTCGGGGTGTCCGTACGGGCCCCGGGGCCTTCGTGCGGGCCTCGGGAGGCGGCCGTACGGGCCTCGGAGCCGTTCGCCCGGAGTGACGTTTCTCATCGTCCCGAGGCCCCGGCGCGGCGTCGTCCGGGCCTCCGAGCGGCGACTACCTCCCCATCCGTGGCATATGCCATACCGCCGTGCCGGTTCACTCGGTGATCGCCATTCCGCTGCGCCCCGCCGTACCGCTATGGTCGGTGCCCGGCCCTCGGGGGGAGGGAAGGAAACCCAGACCGATGCCCGTACCCGTACCGCGCCAGAGAATCGATTCTCCCGTCGCGGCACCCGGAACGCCCGGCACCACCCACGACCTCACGCTCCTGGTCGTCGAGGACGACCCGGCCGGCGCCCTCGCCGTACCCGAGCTGCTCGACGCGGCCGGGACCCGGGTCCGCATCCGCACCGCCCGCAACCTCACCGAGGCCGAGCGTCTGCTCACCGACGACGTGCACTGCGTCCTCGTCGACCTCGCCCTGCCCGCCCCCCGCGGGGCCGAGGACGACCTGCTCGCACCGCTGCGGCACATCCTGCGGCTCGCGCCGCGGCACGCCGTGCTGGCCCTCGCGGCCTCGGCGGACGCGGAGCTCGCGGCCGAGGCGGTACGCGTCGGGGCGCAGGACCACCTCTTCAAGGAGGAGCTGGACGGGCGGCTGCTGAGCCGCGCCATCCGCTACGCCGTCGAGCGCAAGCGCAACGACGTCGTGAAGATCAAGCTCGCCGAGTCCCGGCTGCGCGCCCAGGAGAACGCCCGGCTGGAGCGCGGGCTGCTGCCCACCCCGCTCCTGGAGGGCTCCGACCTGCGGTTCGCGGCCCGCTACCGGCCCGGCCGGTCCCGCGCGCTGCTCGGCGGCGACTTCTACGACACCGTGCGCACCCCGGACGGCACCGTCCACGCGATGATCGGCGACGTCTGCGGCCACGGCCCGGACGAGGCCGCGCTCGGCGTCGAGCTGCGGATCGCCTGGCGGGCGCTGACCTTCGCGGGGCTGTGCGGGGACGAGCTGCTCTCCACGCTCCAGCAGGTGCTGGAGCACGAGCGGGAGAGCGACGAGATCTTCGCGACCCTGTGCACGGTCGACATCTCGGCGGACGGCCGCCGCGCCGGACTGTGCCTGGCGGGCCACCCCTCGCCGCTGATCGCCCGGCACGGGCGGGTGGCGGAGCTGCTGCCGTACGAGGACGGGGGCCCGGCCCTGGGCCTGCTGCCGCGCGCCCGCTGGCCGCGCCGGCAGGTGGAGCTGGGCGGTTCCTGGAGCCTGCTGATGTACACCGACGGCCTGATCGAGGGCCGCTCGGCGGGGCCGGGCTCGCCGCGGCTCGGCCAGGACGGCATGGTCGAGATGATCAACCGGCAGCTGGCGGCCGGGCTGCGCGGCGAGGAACTCCTCGACGCGGCGGTGACGGAGGTGCGCACGCTGAACGGCGGCGAGCTGACGGACGACGTGGCGGTCCTGGCCCTGGAACGGGACAAGGCCCGGGCGTGAGCCGCCCGGGCCTCGGGTGAGCCGTCTTCTGGGTTACCGGCCGCCGTTGTAGGGGCCGTACGGGCCGTCGCTGCTGGAGCCGCCGCGGCGGCCGCCGCCGGAGACCTGGCGGAGGGCCGGCCGCACGTCGACCATGAAGACGATGGCGGCGATGAGCCCGGCGATCTGCAGGAACAGCATCGGCAGGAGCAGGTTGAGCAGCAGGTTGATGCCGAGCAGGATCAGCCAGAACTTCTTGGTCTGCTTGTCCGCCGCGCGGTACGCGTCCTCGCGCGCCGCGGCGGCGAAGGCGAACGCGGCGACGGCGAAGCCGGTGAAGACCAGGAAGGTCACCAGGGACAGGAGCGAGTCGAAGCCGTTCGCCAACATGCTGAGCACCGCCTAGGTGTGTGGGTGGAGCGCCTCGCGGCCAAGGTACCCGGTACAACGCTCCGGACACCGGGATTGGTGCCCGGACCGGGAACTACTCGCCGCTTTCGGCGGCGACGGCCTTCTTGGCGGGCGTCTTGCGGGTGGTGGTCTTGCGGGCCGGCGCCTTCTTCGCCTCGGGCTCGGCCTCCTCCACCTTCGCTTCAGCCTTCGTCTCGGGCTCGGAGCCGGGCTCGGAGTCGGGCTCGACGACGACGGCGATCTCGGTGAGCTCCTCGGCGGCCTCGCCGCGCCAGGCCTTCACGGCCTCCTCGCCGTGGGCGGCGAGCTCCTCGTACTTCTCGCGGGCCTTGACGGCGTACTCGGCGGCGACGCCGACCCCGCGCAGGGCCAGGTCCTGGGCCTGCTCCCCGAGCTTCTTCAGGTCGGTGTCCAGACCGCCGACCAACTCGGCGAACTTCGCCTGCGCCTTCTCCTGCACCGCCTTCGGGTCCGTGTTGCGCACGGCCTCGATGCGCGCGGGCGCGTCGGCGGCCAGCTGCTCGATGAGCGCGGGCACCTTCTTGGCCTGCTGCGCGGCGAGGTCGGCGGCGCCGGCGGCGAAGTAGAGGGGGGTACGGAGCTCGTCGATGATGGCCATGGTGTGGTCCTCCCGGAGGTTCAGTGCTGCGTGTCGGTGGGCTGCGCCGGCGCCGGCCGATCGGCCGCCTGCTGCTGTGCTTGCTGCTCTGCTTGCTGCGCTTGCTGCTCGGCGGCGTTCTCCTTGCGGAAGGAGTCGTAGATCTGGAGCAGCACCTGCTTCTGCCGCTCGTTGATCGACGGATCGGCCAGGATGACGGCCCGCGTCTCCAGCTCGTCCCGCTCCTGCTCGTCAAGGATCCCGGCCCGCACGTACAGCGTCTCGGCAGAGATCCGCAGCGCCTTGGCGACCTGCTGCAACACCTCGGCACTCGGCTTGCGCAGCCCCCGCTCGATCTGACTCAGATACGGATTCGACACCCCCGCCGCCTCGGCGAGCTGCCGCAGTGACAACTGCGCACTGCGCCGCTGCTCACGGAGGTAGTCACCGAGATTCCCGACGTTGAGTGAAGCCATGCTCCGACCATGCCAGCTTGCGCTAACTATTGCAAGCACCCGCTTGCAATAGTTACGCGCTCACGCCGGCTCTCACGGACCGCCCCGGGAAGGCGCCGGCCGGCGCCGAAACCGGATGACGCTCAAGGCGGCACTGGCCTAGCGTTCCGCGCATGACTTCCCCGGACGGCCACCTCGACGACGAACCCAGCGTGACCATCCGCTGCCAGGACAACCCGTCCGTGGGCGTGACGTTCTGCGACCGATTCAGCTTCGACGCGGACTCCGTGCACTATGCCGTCGAGCTGCGGGCTCCGGGCCTGACCGCTCGGGTCGACGAGGTCGTCGCCTGGATCTGGGACAACGACCTCACCACGTTCTTGGAAGAGCTCGCCGCCGACTACCGGGGATGGGACGGCGAACGAAGCTGGCAAACGGACGACCGAGACCTGACGGTGTCGGGCGTCTTCCGATCCGGCGGCTACGTCGGACTGACCTGGACCCTGCGGCCGTGGCCCCAGGCCGCCGGCGGCTGGGACGCCTCGGTGACCACCTGGCTGGAGGCCGGCGAGCAGATGGCTTCCCTGGCGGCGAACGTCGGGAACTTCCTCGCCGGGGAGCAGCCGTGACATCAGACTTCCGCATCACCTGGAGACTGACCGGGCCAGGATGGGCCGACTGCACCCTTGAGGACCACCGGGCGAAGGCCGAACTCACCGCGTCCTGCATCAGCAGCGCACCCGAGGAGTTCCTGACCGCGGTGGCCCGCCTCGTCGCCGGTGAGGCGGAGACCCGCGCCCAGTTCGAGGCCGAGCCGACCGCCTACCGGTGGATCTTCCACCGCGAAGGCGAGCACGCCTGGATCCGCGTGCTCGAACTGCGCGACGGCCGCGACCACGACAACAGGGGAGTCGACGTCTGGTCGAGCCCGCTCGGCATCCACCAGCTCGCCCGCGCCGTGATCCGCTGCTTCGACGCGGTCGCACAGACCTACGGCGAGAGCGCCTACCGGGGCAAGTGGGGCGAGCACTTCCCCCGAACCGAGCTCGAAGCCCTCAGACGCCTCTGGCAGACGCCGACGTCCCCGTGACATGTAGTCCGTTCGAGGCTGGGGACGTCCGTCAGGTGCCAGGGGCGCAGGGTGAGGCCGGACCGGGTCGGGAGGGTGGGGACGTCAAGGGGCATCCACCGATCCTGCCTCGAAGCGCACGGTGAGGTGCGGCGCCAGCGCGTGGAGGAAGTCGGGCGCGTCGAAGAGGGCGCCGGCCGCGTGGACGCCCGCCGTCGGGCGGCCGGACTCGGGGTCCGTGAGGAGGCGGGCGACCGCCTCCACCGCCAGCGGCGCCGTCACCGCGTAGATGTCCCGGCCGGAGGCCACCGCCCGCCGCTCCTGCCCGCCCGCGCGGACCCGCACGTCGACCAGGAAGCGCTGCGCGGAGCGGCCCGCCGGGTCGGCCGGGTCCGGGACCGGCGGCGGGGTGTCGGCGGTGGCCAGGTCACCGGCCGCCTCCACCGTCATCAGGGTGCGCACCTCGCGGACCGCGAGGTGGCTCGGCACCGTGACGACGTCCGCCATCGTGAACTCGTCGATCACCGCCCGCCGCCCCAGCGGCTCCGGAAAGCCCCACTCGCGCGTCGGCGGGGTCCCGTCCCGGTGCTGGAGCCGCCCGTCCGTGAACACCAGGCGCCGGCCGCCGCGCCGCTCGCGCGAGGCGGCGCCGGCGGCGCGGGTGCCCGCCGTGGGGTGCCAGCTGTCCAGGCCGTACGCGACCCGTACCTCGTCCGCCTCCGTCCACTCCCCCATCGCCGCCGTCACCAGCAGGTCGCCGAGACCGCCGTAGAACGCCATCGCCGGCAGCACGACCGTCCCCGCCGCCCGGGCCGGCTCGTCGAAGCGGGCGAAGGTGTCGGCGTTCGCCTCGATCTCCGCCGCCACGTCCACGTACGGGATCCCGGCCCGCAGCGCCGCCTCGACCAGCGGGGCGGCGGTCGTCGCGAACGGGCCCGCGCAGTTGATCACGGCCGCCGTGCCCGCCAGCGCCCGGTCGAGCGCCTCCGGCTCGTCGACCGCGGCCGCCCGGACCGGGAGCCCGTCGCCCGACTCCGCCGCCAGCTCCTTCAGCTTCCGCTCGTCGCGGCCCGCGAGCACCGGGGCGAACCCGCGCTCCCGCAGCTCCGCCACCACGAACCGGCCCGTGTGCCCGTACGCGCCGTACACGACCACGGTCCGCTGCTCTTCGCTCAGGTTCTCTGCGCTGATGTGTGCTTCGCTCATGACGCCATCCTGGCCACCGCCGACCCGCCGCCGTGAGTGTCGGAAACGACGTGACCCGAACAGATTCCGACATGGCTGCCGGACGGCGCTCAGGCTCCGCTCACGCGCCCACGTAGTCCGCCAGGTGCCGGCCGGTGAGGGTGGAGCGGGCGGCGACCAGGTCGGCCGGGGTGCCCTCGAAGACGATCCGGCCGCCGTCGTGGCCGGCGCCCGGGCCCAGGTCGATGATCCAGTCGGCGTGCGCCATGACCGCCTGGTGGTGCTCGACGACGATGACGGACTTGCCGGAGTCGACGAGCCGGTCGAGCAGGCCGAGGAGCTGTTCGACGTCGGCGAGGTGCAGGCCGGCGGTCGGCTCGTCCAGCACGTAGATCCCGCCCTTGTCGCCCATGTGCGTGGCCAGCTTGAGGCGCTGGCGCTCGCCGCCCGACAGCGTGGTCAGCGGCTGACCCACCGTCAGGTAGCCGAGGCCGACGTCGACCAGGCGCTCCAGGATGCGGTGCGCGGCCGGGGTGCGGGCCTCGCCCGCGCCGAAGAACTCCTCCGCATCGGCCACCGACATCTCCAGGACCTCGGCGATGTTCCGCCCGCCGAAGCGGTATTCGAGCACCGAGGCCTGGAAGCGCTTGCCCTCGCACTCCTCGCAGACCGTCGCCACCCCGGCCATCATCGCCAGGTCGGTGTAGATCACCCCGGCCCCGTTGCACGTCGGGCAGGCGCCCTCCGAATTCGCGCTGAACAGCGCCGGCTTGACCCCGTTGGCCTTGGCGAAGGCCTTGCGGATCGGTTCGAGCAGCCCGGTGTACGTGGCGGGGTTGCTGCGCCGCGAGCCTCGGATGGGGCCCTGGTCGACCGAGATGACGCCCGCGCCGGCCGGAATCGACCCGTGCACCAGGGAGCTCTTGCCGGAACCGGCGACACCGGTGACCACGGCCAGCACCCCGAGCGGCACGTCGACGTCGACGTCCTGGAGGTTGTTGGCGTGGGCGCCGCGGATCTCCAGGGCGCCGGTGGGCGTGCGCACCTCGTCCTTGATCTTGGCGCGGTCGCCGAAGTGCCGGCCGGTGACCGTGCCGCTCTTGCGCAGCCCCGCCACCGTCCCCTCGAAGCAGACGCTGCCACCGGCCGAGCCGGCGCCCGGGCCGAGGTCGACCACGTGGTCGGCGATCGCGATCGTCTCCGGCTTGTGCTCCACCACCAGGACCGTGTTGCCCTTGTCGCGCAGCCGCAGCAGCAGGTCGTTCATCCGCTGGATGTCGTGCGGGTGCAGGCCGGTGGTCGGCTCGTCGAAGACGTAGGTGACGTCGGTGAGCGAGGAGCCGAGGTGCCGGATCATCTTGACCCGCTGCGCCTCGCCGCCGGACAGCGTGCCGGAGGGCCGGTCGAGCGCCAGATAGCCGAGGCCGATCTCCACGAAGGAGTCGAGGGTCTGCTGGAGGGTGGCGAGCAGCGGCGCCACGGAGGGCTCGTCGATGCCGCGCACCCACTCGGCGAGGTCGCTGATCTGCATCGCGCACGCGTCGGCGATGCTCACCTTGCCGATCTTCGAGGAGCGGGCCCCCTCGTTGAGCCGGGTGCCCTCGCAGTCCGGGCAGGTGGTGAAGGTGACGGCGCGCTCCACGAAGGCGCGGACGTGCGGCTGGAGGGAGTCGACGTCCTTGGACAGCATCGACTTCTGGAGCTTGGGGATCAGGCCCTCGTAGGTGAGGTTGATGCCCTCGACCTTGATCTTGGTGGGCTCGCGGTACAGCAGGTCGTTCAGCTCGCGCTTGGTGTAGCGGCGGATCGGCTTGTCCATGTCGAAGTAGCCGCTGCCGCTGAAGATCCGCCCGTACCACCCGTCCATCGTGTAGCCGGGAATGGTCAGCGCGCCCTCGGCGAGGGACTTCGAGTCGTCGTACAGCGCGGTGAGGTCGATGTCGGAGACGGTGCCGCGGCCCTCGCAGCGGGCGCACATGCCGCCGGTGATCGAGAACGTGCGCTTCTCCTTGACCGTACGGCCGCCCTTCTCGACCGAGACGGCGCCGGCGCCGCTGATGGAGGCGACGTTGAAGGAGAAGGCCTTGGGGCCGCCGATGTGCGGCTCGCCGAGGCGGCTGAAGAGGATCCGCAGCATCGCGTTGGCGTCGGTGGCGGTGCCGACGGTGGAGCGCGGGTCGCCGCCCATCCGCTGCTGGTCGACGGTGATGGCGGTGGTCAGTCCGTCGAGGACGTCGACCTCGGGGCGGGCGAGGGAGGGCATGAAGCCCTGGACGAAGGCGCTGTACGTCTCGTTGATCAGCCGCTGCGACTCGGCGGCGATGGTGTCGAAGACCAGGGAGCTCTTGCCGGAGCCCGAGACGCCCGTGAACACCGTGAGGCGGCGCTTGGGGATCTCGATGCTGACGTCCTTCAGGTTGTTCTCCCGCGCGCCGTGCACGCGGATCAGATCGTGGCTGTCGGCGGCGTGCGGCTTGGTCATCGTCTCTCCCTGCGGCCCCGTGTCGTGTCCTGGGAGCCAGGCTAGGCGCGGGCCCGGCGCCGTGCTTCTCGATTCCTGCTCACCTGTGGAAAACCTGCTGCCTGTGGACAACTCCGGGCCCCGGTGGGCGTCGCGTGCCATCCTGGGGCCTGTGACGCCACCACCCTCCCTCGATGACCTGGTCAGACTGCGGCGGGCCCGGGACATGATGGACCGGGACTACGCGGAGCCGCTGGACGTGCCGGCCCTGGCGCGGGCCGCGCTGATGTCGGCGGGGCACTTCCAGCGCAGCTTCCGGGCCGCGTACGGGGAGACGCCGTACAGCTACCTCATGACCCGCCGGGTCGAGCGGGCGAAGGCGCTGCTGCGGCGGGGCGACCTGAGCGTGACGGAGGTCTGCTTCGCGGTGGGGTGTACGTCGCTGGGGTCGTTCAGCACGCGGTTCACGGAGCTGGTCGGGGAGAGCCCGAGTGCGTACCGGGCGCGCGACCACGAGGCGGGCGAGCCGATCCCGGCGTGCGTGGCGAAGTTCCTGACCCGCCCGACGCGGGCGAGACCTCCGGAGGAGGCGGCGGCGGGGGAGGGAGAACGGGTCGGGAAGGAAGAACCGGCCGGGGACGGAGAACGGGCCGGGAAGGGCGAACCGGCCGGGAAGGGGTAACGGGCGGGGGCGGAGAACAGATCAGGAACGGAGAAGCGGAAAGCGAGCCGTCCTCGTAGCGTCGTCGGCATGACGAACACCATCAATCTCGCCCAGTGCTTCATCGCCGTCGACGACCACGACAAGGCGCTCGCCTTCTACCGCGACGCCCTCGGCCTGGAGGTGCGCAACGACGTCTCCTTCGAGGGCATGCGGTGGGTGACCGTCGGCTCCCCCACCCAGCCGGACGTGGAGATCGTCCTGGAGCCCCCGCTGGCCGACCCGAACGCCCCCGCCGCCGACCGCCAGGCCGCCGCGGAGCTCCTCGCGAAGGGGATGCTGCGGGGGGTCATCTTCCGCACGGACGACGTGGACGCCACCTTCGAGCGCGTCCGCGCTGCGGGCGGCGAGGTCCTCCAGGAGCCCATGGACCAGCCGTACGGCGTCCGCGACTGCGCCTTCCGCGACCCGGCGGGCAACATGCTCCGCTTCAACCAGCCGCGCGCCTGATCCTCCTCGCGGGCACGGGGCCCTCGACGAGCCGGTCAGCCGGACGCGAGGGCCCACAGCGCGAGCCCGAGGAAGACCGGGAGGGCCACGAGGCCGGTGACGAGGAACCGTCCCGGCACCGTGAGCCGCCGCACGGCGGGCGTGCAGGCGACGACCGCCGGCAGCGCCACGGCGGGCACCCCGGCCGGCGCGGCCCGCACCAGGAGCTCGCCGGCGGATTCACCTCCGGCGAGCATCACGAAGGCCAGCAGCCCGAACCCGTGGAGCACCAGCACCACGACCCCCCAGACCACACCGGCCACGACCGCGACCCCCGTGCCCCGTCCCCCGGACGCCGGCCGGGCGGCTCCGTACAGCCGCGCGTAGGTCTGCGGGTTCATGGGCCGGGCTCCTTCGGCGCGGACGTCAAAACGGGCTGGGCGTACGGGGTGGCTCCCCCGGACGCCCTCATCCTGCCCCCGGCCCGACGCCACCACCTGAGCATCGGCACTCATCCCCCGGGCGCCCCGCTACTCAGCCGTGCCCGGCGAGCCAGTGGCGTACCGCCGTGTAGTCCTGCTCCGTGAGGCCCGTTCGCGGGTCGACGCGGTGGAGGAGGGTGGGCGCGGGGTGGTGGGTGTGGGTCCAGGTGCGGTCGGCGGGGGTGATCTCGTCGTCGAGCCAGACGTACGGGCGCCCGGCGGCCCAGGCGGCGAGGGGCCGGGTCTTCCAGTGCAGGCCGTCCTCGGGGGCGTCCTCGTCCGGCCAGTCGACCACCGGCAGGGCCGGCAGGCCGAGGCGGGGGGCGAGGACCTCGTTGGCGTCGGAGGCCCAGGTGGTCGCCCAGACCGGATCACCGCCGAGGGCGGCGAGCCGGGCGCCGTGTGCCGGGTCGACGCGGTCGAGGAGCGGGTGGGCGCCCGGCGCCGGGTGCGGGGCGTACGAGGGGTGGGGGCCCGGGCCGCCGAAGGGGAGGAGGGGGCCGTCGACGTCGAGGAAGATCAGGGGGCGCATGTACCCAGCGTCGCGCACCCCGGGGCCGGTATCGTCCGCAACGGAACGGTTCTCGTTAGGCTGGCGGCATGACTGCCATGGCGCCCACCCGGACCGAGCCCGATCTCTCCTACCTGCTCGATCACACGAGTCACGTGCTGCGCACGCAGATGGCCGCCCGGCTCGGGGAGATCGGGCTGACCGCGCGGATGCACTGCGTCCTCGTGCACGCGCTGGAGGAGGAGCGGACGCAGGCGCAGCTCGCCGAGCTCGGGGACATGGACAAGACGACGATGGTGGTCACCGTCGACGCGCTGGAGAAGGCCGGGCTCGCCGAGCGGCGGCCGTCCAGCCGGGACCGACGGGCGCGGATCATCGCCGTGACCGAGGCGGGGGCGGAGGTCGCCGCACGGAGTCAGCGGATCGTCGACGAGGTGCACCAGGACGCCCTGGGCTCGCTGCCCGACGAGGAGCGCAGGGTGCTGCTCAGTGCGCTGAACCGGCTGGTCACCGGGCATCTGGAGACCCCCGTCGAGGGGCCGCGCTCAGCGCGCCGGGCCCGCCAGAAGGGCTGACCCCGGGACGAACCCCTCCACCATCGATCCGAGATAGATGGTCTGCAACAAAACTATCTGCTAGCGTCCTACCTGTCGCCACACCCGACAGGAGAACCGCCATGCGCCCGTCCCTCCGCCCCGCCTCCCCCCGTCTCACCTCCCGCTGGACCGCCCTCGGCGTCCTCGCCACCGCCCTCCTCATGACCGTCCTCGACGGCAGCATCGTCACCGTGGCCATGCCCGCCATCCAGGCCGACCTGGGCTTCACCCCCACCGGACTCAGCTGGGTCGTCAACGCCTACCTCATCGCCTTCGGCGCCCTGCTCCTGCTCGCCGGCCGGCTCGGCGACCTCCTCGGGCGCAAGCGGATGTTCCTCGCCGGGACCGGCGTCTTCACCGCCGCCTCCCTCCTCGCCGGCGTCGCCGCCTCCCCCGCCGTCCTGATCGCCGCCCGCTTCCTCCAGGGCGTCGGCAGCGCCATGGCCTCCGCCGTCAGCCTCGGCATCCTCGTCACGCTCTTCACCGAGCCCCGCGAACGCGCCAAGGCCATCGCCGTGTTCAGCTTCACCGGCGCCGCGGGCGCCTCCATCGGCCAGGTCGCGGGCGGACTGCTCACCGACGCCCTGTCCTGGAACTGGATCTTCTTCATCAACCTCCCCATCGGCCTCGCCGCGCTCCTGCTCGCGCTCCCCGCGCTGCCCGCCGACCGCCCGGCCGCCGACCGCCCGGCCGCCCCCGCCGGGCCGCGCGGCGGCGCCGACGCGCTCGGCGCCCTGCTCGTCACCTCCGGCCTCACCACCGGCATCTACACCGTCGTCACCCTCGGGGAGCACGGCGCCGCCTCCGCCCGCACCCTCGGCCTCGGAGTGCTCGCGCTCGTCCTCCTCGCCGGCTTCCTCGTCCGCCAGGCGACGGCCGCGACGCCCCTCATGCCGCTGCGGATCCTGCGCTCCCGGGCCGTCGCCGCGGCCAACCTCGTGCAGATGCTGATGGTGGCCGCGCTGTTCTCCTTCCAGATCCTGGTCGCGCTCTACCTCCAGAAGGTGCTCGGTTACGGGGCCGCCGAGACGGGTCTCGCGATGCTGCCGGCCGCCGTCGTGATCGGCGTCGTCTCGCTGGGCCTCTCGGCCCGCCTGATCGCGCGCTTCGGCGAGCGGAACGTGCTCCTCACCGGCCTCGTCCTGCTCACCGGCGTCCTCGGCCTGCTCGCCCGGGTGCCGGTGCGCGCCTCCTACGCCGTCGACCTGCTTCCCGTGATGCTGCTCGCCGCCGGTTTCGGCCTCGCGCTGCCCGCGCTCACCGGACTCGCCATGTCGGGCGCCCGGGAGGCGGACGCGGGCCTCGCCTCCGGCCTGTTCAACACCACCCAGCAGATCGGCATGGCCCTCGGCGTCGCCGTCCTCTCCACCCTGGCCGCCCACCGCACCGCGTCCCTCACCGCCGCCGGCCGGCCCGCCCCCGAGGCCCTGACCGGCGGCTACCACCTCGCCTTCGCGGTCGGCGCCGGACTGCTCGTCGCCGCCTTCGCGGTCGCCCTGGTCCTCCTGCGGCGCACCCCGCGCGAACCCGCCGCCCGCACGCGCCGCGCCCCCGTCACCGTATGAACGTCGCCACGTGAACGACCCCCCAGTACCGATGCCCAGGACCGACCACCAGTACCGACCCCCAGGACCTCCCGGCCCCTCAGCGCGCGAGCTCGGCCGGGAGGCCTTCCGCCAGGCTCCGGAACGCCTCCCGGGTCGCCGCCACCGCCGCCGGGAACAGCTCCTCCACCGGCTCCCCCGCCTCGACCCGCCGCACGTTCTCGTGCGCCAGGACCCGCAGCACGGCCACGATCTGCGCCGCCGCGAGCCGGGCCGCCAAGGGGTCCGTACCGCCGAGGGCCGTCGCGAGGGCCTCCTCCGAACGGGCCTGGTACGCGGCCATGCGGGCGACCAGCGCCGGGGTGCCGTACAGCAGGCGCAGGAAGGCGAGCACGCGCGGGTCGTCGTTCAGGCCGGTCACCGGGTCGCGGCGCTCCAGGCCCGCGAGGACGTGGTCGCGCAGGGCCGCGAGGGGCGCGGTGCCGGCGGCGCGGGCCGCGGCCACCACCCGGGCCGGCTCGTCCTCGTGGTCGGCGAAGCGGTGGAGGGCCAGGTCCTCCTTGGCCGGGAAGTAGCGGAACAGCGTCGGCTTCGACACCTCCGCCGCCGCCGCGATCTCGGCGACCGACACCGCGTCGAAGCCGCGCTCCAGGAACAGCGCGACGGCCGTGTCCGAGAGCGTCTGCCGCGTCCGCTCCTTCTTCAGCTCCCGAAGCCCGCTCACGGTCACCCCTTCACGTTCGCACGTCGGATCCCCATCGGGGATCAGAAGATGTCCATGCTCCACGGTCGGCGCGGGGAACGCAGCAGCAGGTCCGCCCGGGCCGCCGCCCCGGCCACCGCCTCCTCGATCCGGCCGAGGGTCGCGAGCCGCACCGCCGACTCGTCGCCGAGCGCCAGCGTCGCCAGCTCGGCCACGTCCAGGACCAGGTCGGGTGCCGCGCTCGTCGGGGCGCAGGCACCACCGGACGGGGAGGCGTCGAGCCGGAAGCGCCCGTTCGCGTAACCGGCGGCGTCCCTCACCTCCAGGACGAGGGTGCCCTCCGTCGCGTACGTCCGCGGCTCGAAGACCTTCGGCACGTCCAGGACCCGCAGCCACAGCATGTCCGTGTGGGTGAGCACCTGCGCCGCGCGCGGGTCCGGGAGCAGCAGCGGCAGCACGTCGTCGGGCGCGCGGAAGCCGGTGCGCACCTTGGTGATCCAGTCGACGGAGCAGACGAAGCGCCACAGGGCGCGCTCGGCGGCCGGGGTGACCGCGATCAGGTCGCGCACGCTCGCCGTGTTGCCCGGCTGCTTCTGGTCGCTCCAGTTGTCGTCGGAGGTGTACGCGACATAGCCCTCGACCTCGCCGGCCTCCGAGCGGTAGACGGCGTAGAAGGGCTCGGTCCAGGGGCGCACGTGGTACGCGTTGCCGGTACCGACGTCCCAGGCGCGCGGCGTCCGGTCGGTGATCCCGGCGCGCTGCGCGGCGAGCCGGCGGTGCAGCTCCGGACCCTCCTTGCGGATCTCGGCGCCGTCGGCGAGGTCGATGCGCCCGCCGCCGTCCGCCTCGCCCGGCCCGGACCAGCGGCGGTCGAGGCCCGAGCGGGTCACGTCGACCAGCCACTGGGTGATCCAGCTGGCGACCCCGTACCCGAACCGTCCGTAGATCGGGTACTCGGCGGCGATCAGCGTCGCGCACGCGTCACCGCGCTCCCTCGCGAGCGCCAGGTCGTCCGCCATCATGCCGCTGAGCAGGCCGCGCCTGCGGTGGGTCGGGGAGACGGTCACGCCGCTGACCGCGTTCGCGGCGAGGTCCGCGCCGCCGACCGTGGAGAGCCGCTGGTCGAAGGACTGGAAGGTGGCGACCAGCCGGCCGCGGTCGAAGGCGCCGTAGGTACGGGAGAGGTCGGTGTGCGGCAGCCGGTCGGCGACCTCCTCGTCCGCGACCACCGGCGGGGCGAGGAAGCCGACGCGCTTGGCCACCAGCCAGGCGCGGAACTCGGACTCGTCGATCGGGCGCACCTCAAGACTCATCCTTCGAGGCTATGCGGGCGCGCCCGACGGCCGCACGCGAGTTTTCCCGCGCGGGGCACGTCCGGTGCCTTGTCCCGCGCGGGCACGTCCGGGGGCCACGACCGGAGGCCACGACCAGAGGCGACCACCGGAAGGTGCGCCCTGAGGGTCCACCCTGAGGGTCCGCCCTGAGGACGCGCGTGAGGGCGGGTGTGCCGGGGGCGGCCGGCACTCAGGCCAGCAGGTCGTCGACCTGGGCCTCGCCCTCGCGGTAGCGGCGGGCGATCTCCGCGCTGCAGTCGTCGGCGGTCCGCTGGAGCTGCTGACGGCGGCGCGACACCTGCTGCTCGTAGCCCGCGAGCCGGCCCATCGCCCGGTGCAGTTCCTCGTCCGTGCGCGCGGTGAGGTCGGACAGCTCGACCTCCGAGAGCATCTCGGACGCCAGCCGCCGGTACTCCTCGCTGCGCGGCGTCGACAGCGTCACGTGCCGCGCCGAACGGGCCGCCGCCCCGGGCCGCGACGGCGTGTCCGCGAGGATCTCCGACAGGCGGTCGACGACGGGCGTCTCCGGGTCGGTGCGCCGGGCCAGCTCGGCCCGCAGGATGTCGATCCGGCCCTGCAGCATCCGCCGTACGTAGCTGAGGTCGGCCTCGTCGCCCTGCGCGTCGCGGCGCAGCGCGCGCAGCTCGGGCAGCCGCAGCCCCCCGAGGTCGGGCTGCGCCCCGTCGTCCGGCGACAGCTCCGGCTCGGCGGTCCGCTGCACGGGCGGGCGGCCGCCCGCCGACGTGGTGGCAGTGGTGGTCATCGTGGTCAGCGGTACGGGACCGGACGGCGTGGGCCCGGTGCCAGAAGCACTCATGAGAATCGTCCCCTCGACCGGTGCGGTCGGCCGCACCGCCTGACACGCATGGTGCCACTGCGGACCCGGCGGACGCAGGCGCTCTGCACCCGTTCGGCCCTCCCCGTGTCGGTCGATGGGCCGATCGGTAGGTTGGTCCCCATGCGAGCAGTGGTGCAGAGGGTCGACGGCGCGAGCGTCGTCGTCGCAGGGGAGACCGTCGGCGAGATCGTCGGCGAGGGCCTGTGCGTGTTGGTCGGGGTGACCCACGACGACACCCCCGAGAAGGCGGCGCAATTGGCCAGAAAGCTCTGGTCCGTCCGGGTGCTGGAGGGCGAGAAGTCCTGCTCCGACGTGAACGCGCCGTTGCTCGTCATCTCGCAGTTCACCCTGTACGGCGACGCCCGCAAGGGCCGCCGCCCCACCTGGAACGCCGCCGCGCCCGGCCCGGTCGCCGAGCCCCTGGTCGACGAGGTGGTGGCCCAGCTGCGACAGCTGGGCGCGCGTGTGGAGACGGGCCGGTTCGGCGCGGACATGCGGGTCTCGCTCACGAACCACGGCCCGTTCACGGTCCTCGTCGAGGTCTGACGGCCCGGCTCCGGAGCAGCGTCGGGAGCCGGGAACCGGGAGCCGCACGGTTCAGTGCTCCGGGCTCACGGCTCACGGCTCCGGGCTCACGGCTCACGGCTCACGGCTCACGGCTCGACGACCGTCTCCTGCGCCGCCGCCGTCGTGCCCGCGATCAGCTCGGCGTCCACCGGCACGTTCCGCTTCACCAGGGCGAGGGCGATCGGGCCCAGCTCGTGGTGGCGGGCCGAGGTGGTCACGAAGCCCAGCTGGCGGCCCTCCGACCCGTCCGCGGCGAGGCGGACCGGGGTGCCGGGCCCGGGCAGCAGCACCTCGCTGCCGTCCAGGTGCAGGAAGACCAGCCGGCGCGGCGGCTTGCCCAGGTTCTGCACCCGGGCGACCGTCTCCTGGCCGCGGTAGCAGCCCTTCTGGAGGTGCACGGCGCTGCCGATCAGGCCGATCTCGTGCGGGATGGTCCGGTGGTCGGTCTCGAAGCCGAGCCGCGGCCGGTGCGCCTCGACCCGCAGCGCCTCGTAGGCGAGGATGCCGGCCGCCGGGCCGTGCGTGGCCGCGAAGGCCTCCAGGTCCGCGCGCGGCAGGAACAGGTCGCGGCCGTGCGCCGTCTCCCGTACGACCACGCCGTCCGGCACCTCGGCGATCGAACCGGCCGGGAGGTGGACGACGGCGAAGTCCTCGGTCCGGTCGGCGACCTCGACCCGGTAGAAGAACTTCATCGACTCCAGGTACGCGAGGAGCGCGTCCTGCGTGCCGGGCTCGACGTGCGCCCAGACCGTCTCGCCGTCGTCGACGAGGTACAGGGCGTGCTCGATGTGTCCGTTCGCGGACAGGATCAGCGCCTCGGTGGCCTGGCCCGCCGGCAGGTCGCTGACGTGCTGGGTGAGCAGCAGGTGCAGCCAGCTGAGCCGGTCGTCGCCGGTGACGGTGACGACACCGCGGTGGGAGAGGTCGACGAATCCGGTGCCGTCGGCGAGGGTCCGCTGCTCGCGGAACAGGTCGCCGTAGTGCGCGGCGACGCCTTCGTCACGGCCTTCGGCGGGAACGGCACCCGGCAGGGACAGCAGAGGGCTCTTCGACAGAGGGCTCTTCATGGGAAAAGCCTACGACTCCGCGGCACCGGCCTTGCGGGTGCAGTCGCGGCACCGGCCGAAGATCGCGAAGTGCTTCATGTCGGTCTCGAAGCCGAAGGTCTCGCGGAGCTTGCCGGTGAACTCGGCCGCCACCTCCACGTCCGCCTCGATGACCTCCGAGCAGTCCCGGCACACCAGGTGCAGGTGGTGGTGCCGGTCGGCCAGGTGGTAGGTGGGCGCGCCGTGGCCCAGATGGGCGTGGCTGACCAGGCCGAGCTCCTCCAGGAGCTCCAGGGTCCGGTAGACGGTGGAGATGTTCACCCCGGAGGCGGTCTTGCGGACCTCGACGAGGATGTCGTCCGGGGTCGCGTGCTCCAGGGCGTCCACGGCCTCCAGGACAAGCTGGCGCTGGGGCGTCAGCCGGTAGCCGCGCTGCCTCAGGTCGCTCTTCCAGTCGGTGCTCACCACGCCCCCAGTGTAGGAGGCGCGGCGAGCGACCCCGGGTGTCCTACTTGAAGAAGGCGATGCCGTCGTCCGGCATGTCGGGGAGGTTGCGCGCCATCTCGGCGACCTCCTCCGGCGTGACGACCTTCTTGAGCTGGGCCGACATGTAGGGGCGCAGCGGCACCTCGGGGGTGGCCTTCTCGCCGACCCACATCAGGTCGCCCTTCACGTAGCCGTAGAGGCGCTTGCCACCGCTGTACGGGCCGGAGGCCGCGGTGCGGGCGACGGCGTCGGTCGCGATGTCGATCTGCGGCTTCTGGTCGGCGAGCTCGCCGTACCAGACCTCGACGATGCCCTGGTCGCGGACCATGACGATCTCGACCTGGCGCTCCTTGTCGATGCGCCAGTAGCCGCTCTCGCTCTCCAGCGGGCGGACCTGCTTGCCCTCGGCGTCCAGCACCCAGGTCTGGGAGCGGTACTCGAGGAAGTCCCGGCCGTCGTGGCTGAAGGTCACGGTCTGGCCGAAGTTGCACTTCTCGGCGCCGGGGAAGTCGGAGACGCCCGCGCCCTCCCACGTGCCCAGCAGGAAGGCGAGGGGGACGAGGGACGGATTGAGGTCGGACGGGATCTGGATCATGAGCAGCTCAGGCGATCTCTGTGGTGGCGGCGGTCAGCGCTGGCCCTGGTACAGCTTCTTCACGGTGAGACCGGCGAAGGCCAGCACCGCGACGGCGACCAGCACGAGCAGGACTTCGAAAAAGACGATCACGTGGTGCTCCTCGGTGAGCGGTGAAGGCGGACGGGGCCGGCCCCCAGCTTAGTGGGCGGGGGCCGACCCCTCTCGGTGAGGTGGGCCTCAGCCCAGGAGCTGGTTCTGCAGGGTGACCGTCTGCTGGAACGGCACGGCCGCCGCCCCACCCTTGCGGGACTGCACGATCAGCGCGAGCGTGTCACCGGCCTGGATGTACGCCCAGCGGGTCTGCTCGGCGCCGTAGGGCTCCTTCTCGGCCATGGCGTACTGCGCGGTGTTCGCCACCCGGGCTTCGTTGCCGAGCGCCTCGGCGTCGAAGGACTGCATGCCCTCCAGGAGCGCGGTGGCCGGGGTACCCGCGTTCACCGCCTCGTCCTTGAAGTCCTCCGAGAACGCGACGGACTTGAAGCGCAGCAGGTAGACGGCGCTCTTGGTGCCGTCCGGCATCGTCCAGGAGCGTGCGGTGACGTGCCGCAGGGCGGAGTCCGCGATCGCCTGCTTCAGCTTCGGGCGGTCGGCCTTCGTGTAGAGGGAGACGTACTGGTCGACGCTCACCCACGCGCCGTCGAGCTTCGGGTCGACGGTCGCGCCGGCCGGCGCGGGCAGCAGCAGCCGGCGCAGGTCGGCGTGGTGGACCTCGCCCTCGTTGCCGACGGTGAAGGGGCGCGGGGACCCCTCGGGCAGCGGCGGCAGGCTGAGCTTCGGGTACGTCCAGCGGCCGTCGCTCGCGGTCGCGAGACCGGGCACGTCGGTGCGCTCCATCGAGGTGATCGCGGCGGCCGTCCCGGCCCCGAGCCCGCCGCACACGACGACGGCGGCCGCCCAGCGCAGCACGCCGGCCAGCACCCTGCGGGAGCGGGCCTTCGTCGCGGGAACGGCCTCGGGGGCCTGCGCCGCAGGGGCCTCAGCGGCTTCCGGAGTCGTCTCCGTGGTCTCCGTGGGGGTCTCCGGGGCGGTGGCGCCCGTCGGCTCGGTCACGGTCATACGTACTCCCCCGGGGACTTGATGTGGTCGAGCTGCTTCTTCACGAGCGCGGCGACGGCCGACTTGTCGAAGGGCCGGCTGCCGAAGGCGGTGACGCTCACCGAGTACTCGGAGTCGTAGGCGGAGCAGAGCATCCCGTCGAGGTTCTCCTCCGCGTCCCCGTCCTCGCCGTCGCCCTTGGGCTGCGGCATCAACCAGCAGCCGGCGTTCTTGTGGCCGTCGATCTTCGGTCCCTTGGGGAACTTCAGGAGGTCGGCGACCTCGCCGCGCATCGCGTACATCCGCTCGCCGAAGCGCTTGTCCTTCATCCGCACGACCTGCACCTCGACCACCAGGTCGGAGTCGTCGGAGACGAAGGAGCGCATCGCGATGCCCTGGATGCCGAGCTTCTCGATCCGCTTGTCGAAGTCGCGGCGCTTCTTGCCGGACAGGCCCTTGCCGCTCTGCTTGGCCAGGGCGACGGCGTCCTGGGCGCTGAGCTCGACGTCGTTGCCGTACTCCTCGATGTCGGGCCCGAGGGCGTACCCCAGGGGCACGGGCAGGAGGAGCTTGCTCAGCGGGGTCGAGGCGCGCCCGTCGGCGGCGTTCGCGGCCGGGTCCTTGGGCGGGGTCGGCGGCTCCTCCCAGGCGACGGTCGGCGCGTGGCGCTCGGCGCCCGCGACGGTGACGCCGGTGTAGGTCGCGCCGGCGCCGACGCCGAGGACGAGGACGCCGGTGAGGACGTACGGGAAGAGGCGGCGGCGCGCGCGGGGCGCGGCGGCCGCCGTTTCCTGGTTCTGGTGCAGGTCCACGGGCCCTGCCACGCGCTCTTCCGCGTGCTCTTCCACGTGCTCGCCCACGGTGGTGGTCTCCTCGCTCACAGGCGCCCCAGCTGCCGCTCGGCCAGCGAGGTGATCTCCTTCTGGCTGACCTTCTTGGTGTCCGTCACGAAGATCTGGACCATGACGTCGCCGCGGTGGAAGATCGCACGCGCCTCGTAGACGTCGAGGTAGCCCTCCTCCTTGTCCACCGGCAGGAGGTAGGTGCGGCCGTCGGTGCTGCCCTTGATGGGCTCGCCGTAGCCGGAGTCGTCCTCCTCGTACCCCCGCTGCTCGGCTGCGTGGTCGGCGGCCCCCAGGCGGTCGTTGGAGCGGAACTGCACCAGGTTGATCTCGACGGTCTTGTACTGGCCGACCCGCCAGGCGGTGCTGGCGACCCGGCGCACACCGTTGTCCAGGAGGTACTCGAAGGCACCGCTGGGCGAGGTGAAGGTGTTGCTGTACGAGGCGACGCTCCGCCAGCGGTCGTCCGGCGCGAAGGGCACGTCCTTCGCGCCGGCCGGCTTGGGCAGCAGCAGCTTGCGCAGGTCGCCCTCGGTCCTGAGCCCGCGGTCGTCGGCGGCCGCGAGGACGGCCGGCTCCTGGCCCTTGGCGGCGGGCTTCGCCGGGTAGGCCAGGTCGACCTGGTTGAGCGGCGGGAGTGAGGTGGGCTCGCGCTGCGCCTGGACGCCGTAGCCCACGGCGACGCCGCCGACGACGCCGAGCACGGCGGCGGCCGCGAGCAGGGCGAGGGTGCGCCGGCCGCGACGGCGGGCGGTGGGCGCGGGATCGGCCGGAACCGGCACGGACGGCGGTTCCGGCCGTGTGACGGCGGGGCCGGGAGCGGCTGCGGGCACGCCCTCCGGGGTGGTCTGAGCGGATTCCACCGCTTCTGAGGCTTCCAAAAGAGTCCCCCCACGAGACTAGAAGCGCGGATTCCGTTGACCGCGCGCCTAGCTGACACGCGAGGGGTGCGTGGGGTTGCCGGGAACCGCATTACAGTTCGGTATATGGCGAAGAAGCTCGTGATCAAGGTGACCGCCGGGGCGGACGCCCCCGAACGCTGCTCGCAGGCCTTCACCGTGGCCGCCGTCGCGGTCGCGAGCGGCGTCGAGGTCTCGCTGTGGCTGACCGGCGAGTCCTCCTGGTTCGCCCTTCCCGGCCGCGCGGCCGAGTTCGAGCTCCCGCACGCCGCGCCGCTGCCCGACCTGATCGACTCGATCCTGGCGGCCGGCCGCGTCACCCTCTGCACGCAGTGCGCCGCCCGCCGCGAGATCACCGAGGACGCCGTCCTGAAGGGCGTCCGCATCGCCGGCGCCCAGGTCTTCGTCCAGGAGGCCATGTCGGACGACACCCAGGCCCTGGTGTACTAGCTCGCACTGCTCGGCCCCGGGGGCCTCAGCGGCTTCGAGGCGCTGCGCCGTACTCCGTCCGCCGAGGCCGGCCGGCCGGGTTCACCGGTCCCGCTTGTCCTTGCCGTCCAGCTCGTCCCACCACTCGTCGGACTGCTTGTCGCCGCTGGGGTCGTCCCACCAGCGGTCCTCGGGGCCGCGCCGGTTCGCGACCATCGCGGCGAACGGCGGGATGACCATGGCGACCACGCACATGGCGATCGCGGCGGGCACGGAAAACAGCCGCACGACGGCCCAGGCGCCCACGAAAAGCACCAGGCAGACGCCCATCATCCAGAAGTAGACGCGCCGTCGCCGTGCGTACACACCTTCAGCGTACGACCGTCGGGCCGGGTTGAGGAATGACCGAAGGGCCGTGCCCCAAGTCCCGGAAAGCGTCCAACCCCCAGGAGGCACGGCCCTTCGGCCGGTCGGTGGTGTGAGGTCACACCGCGATGGCGACCTCGGCCAGGCCGCCCTGCTGGGCCACGACCTGGCGGTCGGCGGTGCCGCCGGGGACCAGGGCGCGGACGGTCCAGGTGCCCTCCGCCGCGTAGAAGCGGAACTGGCCGGTGGCGGAGGTGGGGACCTCGGCCGTGAACTCGCCGGTCGAGTCCAGGAGGCGGACGTAACCGGTGACGGGCTGGCCGTCCTTGGTCACGTAGCCCTGGATGGTGGTCTCACCGGGCTTGATGGTCGAGGGGTCGGGGCCGCCGGGCTGCGCTCCGCACATGTCAGGAATCCTTACGGTCGAAGAGGGGAGGTCTCGGGGTCTTACTTGTTGGCGCCGAGCTCGATCGGCACGCCGACGAGGGAGCCGTACTCGGTCCAGGAGCCGTCGTAGTTCTTGACGTTCTCGACACCGAGCAGCTCGTGCAGGACGAACCAGGTGAGCGCGGAGCGCTCGCCGATGCGGCAGTAGGCGATGGAGTCCTTCGCCAGGTCGACCTGCTCCTCGGCGTAGAGGGCCTTGAGCTCCTCGTCCGACTTGAAGGTGCCGTCGTCGTTGGCGTTCTTCGACCACGGGATGTTGCGGGCGCTCGGCACGTGGCCCGGGCGCTGCGACTGCTCCTGCGGGAGGTGGGCCGGCGCGAGGAGCTTGCCGGAGAACTCGTCGGGCGAGCGCACGTCGACGAGGTTCTGGGTGCCGATCGCGGCCACGACGTCGTCGCGGAAGGCACGGATGGAGGTGTCCTGCGGCTGGGCCTTGTAGTTCGTGGCCGGGCGGTTCGGGACCTCGGAGCCGTCGACCAGGTCGCGGGAGTCGAGCTCCCACTTCTTGCGGCCGCCGTCGAGGAGCTTCACGTCCTGGTGGCCGTAGAGCTTGAAGTACCAGTAGGCGTAGGACGCGAACCAGTTGTTGTTGCCGCCGTAGAGGACCACCGTCGTGTCGTTGGCGATGCCCTTGGCCGAGAGGAGCTTCTCGAAGCCCTCCTGGTCGACGAAGTCGCGGCGGACCGGGTCCTGGAGGTCCTTCGTCCAGTCGATCCGGATGGCGTTCTTGATGTGGTTCTTGTCGTAGGCGGACGTGTCCTCGTCCACCTCGACGATGGCGACCTGCGGGTTGTCGAGGTTGGCCTCGACCCAGTCGGCGTCGACCAGGACGTCGCTGCGAGCCATGCTGTTTCTCCTCCGGGGCAGTGTGCGGCGGTTCGTGCAGGGTGGTGCGGGTACGACACGTCGGCTCGCGGTGCGGACGACGGCGTACGGCTGCGCAGGGGCGGCCCCGACGTGGGGTCGTGGGGCCTGAGGGAATACGGGAGAACGTGCGTCCCGCTCAGACTGAGCGACAGAGCATGGCGGCGACGCGGCACAGGTCGACTGCCCGCCGCTTCGTGAGTTCCGCCTGTCGCTTCATGCCCTCGATCGTAGGGACGGACCGGCGGCCGTGTCACCGGCGTGTCGTATTTTGAGACACGATCGTCCGGGATGTGGGATACGAAAAGGGTACGGATCACCCCCGGACGCCTCCCGCACCGCCGCGCCCCTGCGCTTTCTGCGGATCGGACGTCACCGTCTCAACATGTGATCAGCGTGCGTTCCGATGGCCGGAAACCGGCCCGTCAGCCGGCCGCGAGCACCACGTCCCGGCCGGTCACCGTCACCACCAGGCCGTTCTCGCGGGCCTCGACCTTCGTCAGCCGCATGCCCTTCGGCAGGCCCTCGATGCGGCGGTCGAAGTCGGTCTTCGCCCGCACCGCGTCCTCCAGCATCGGGATGCCCTCGCCCGGCACCCGGTCGGCGCGCACCCGGATGGTGTCGCCGTTCACCAGGGTCACCGTCGACAGCACGCTGCGGGTCACCGTCCGCCCCAGGATCCGCACCCCGCCGGTCACCTTGAGCTTGCCGTCCCCGCCGTACGCCACCTGGGCCTCCCGGCCCGAGGCCGCCGCCAGGTCGGGGTAGGAGATCAGGGCGGTGCCGTCGGCGCTGCCCGCCCGCTCGATCGCGTAGTCCCCGGTCAGGGACACGTCGTGCAGCGTGGCGGTCATCTCGCCGATCCGCACCGGACGGCCGCCGGCCATCGCCTGCACGCCGGTGAAGCGCACCTCGACCTCGTCGAAGCTGCGCCCGGCGGCCTGGGTGAGGAACGGGAAGCCCTTGATGTCGACGTCCGTGGACTCCGGGCGCACCGCGCCGATCCGCACCCCGTCGGCAGCCTCCGACTCCGCGTAGGAGGCGGCGATCCGGTCGGCGCCGACCAGGAGCCCGCCGAGCACCACGGCCACGATCAGCACCATCCGCAGTGCCCGCATGCGTTCCAGCCCCCTGTACGTACAGAACCCTGATGAGCCGGTGAGCCCGCCCGAACGGACGAACGATCCCGGCCCCCCGACACAAGATCGACGTGTCGGGGGGCCGGTCGGTTCCCCGGAGCCCCGGGCTCCGGTGGGTGCGGGCGTCAGACGAGCGCCCTGCCGAGCAGATACACCGCGGGCACGGCGGCGGTCAGCGGGAGCGCCACACCGGCCGTCATGTGCACGAACCGCGAGGGGTAGTCGTAGCTGGCCACCCGCAGTCCGACCAGCGCGCAGACGCCGGCGCCCAGGCCGAGCAGCGCGCCGGCGCTGCCGAGCCCGGTCAGGCCGCCGGCCGCGATGCCGCCGCCCGCCGCCGCGAGCAGCGCGACGATCACGGAGGCCGGGCCGGGCAGCGGGAAGGCGCGGGCCAGGACGGTGGCGGCGACGGCGACCGCGCCGACGACCACCGCGTCGGGCTCGGCGCCGAGCTGTCCGGCGGCCAGGATCGCCAGGGCCGCCGAGGCGACCGTGGCCATCAGGCCGTACATCCGCTCGTCCGGATCGGCGTGGCTGCGCAACTGGAGCACGAGGGTGAGCAGCACCCAGACGCCGAGCGTGCCGATGACCGCGGCGGGCGCGTGCTCCCGGCCGGTGACCAGCAGCGCGGCGTCGGCGACGATCCCGCCGAGGAAGGCGAGCGCGATGCCCTGCCGGGCGGGCCACATGCCGTTGAGCCGGAACCAGCCGGCCGCGGTGAGGCCCTGGAGCAGCAGCAGCGGGACCAGCAGCGCGTACGGGCCGACGGCCGCGCCGACCGCGAGCAGCGCGCCGAGCGCGGCGGTGAGCGCGGCCGGCTGCATCCCGGGCTCGATGATCGGCGAGCGGCCCTCGGCGCGGGCCCGCTGCGCGTCGGTGATCCGGGCGTTCCCGGACAGGGTCGGCGGCGAGTAGGCGGGGCCGGGCTCCGGGGCCGGCGCCTCGGGTGCCGGGGCCGGGGCCTCGTAGGCCGCGGGCGGCTCGTACGACACCGGGGCCGGGGCCGCGCCCGAAGCCTGCGCCTGGTTCTCGTAGCCGTACGGCATCTCCGGGGGCAGCGGATGCCCGCCCGTCACGGGCTGCTGCCCGTACCCCTGCTGCCCGTACCCCTGCGGCGGCAGGTAGGCCGTGTCGTACGACACCGGCGCCTGCGGCCGGGCCGCCTGCGGCTGGACCACCGGCTGGTACTGCGTGTCCCAGGTCTGGCCCTCCCACGTCTGGGTGACGCCGGGGTCGTGGGCCTGACCCGGCTGCTGCCCGGCCTGCGGGAAGCCCTGGGGCCGGGGGTCGTACGGGTACTGCTGATCACTGCTCATGGTGTGCGGTTCACCCTCCTGCGAACGGGGGGAGCACCTCGACCGTGCCGCCCTCGGCCAGCCGTACGGTCTCATGCGGACGGGTCCCGACCGGGTCGCCGTCGATGAGGAACGAGCAGCGCTGGAGGACCCGGGTCAGCTCGCCGGGGTGCCGCCGGCGGGCGCCGTCGAGCGCCTCCGCGAGCGTCTCGGCGGCGTACGGCTCCTCGGCGACCCCCGCGGCCGCCTTCGCCGCGGCCCAGTAGCGGATGGTTCCCGCTGCCATAGCGGCACTCCCTTCGTTCGTGTGCGCGCCGCCCCCCATGATGGGCTATGGCCGGGCGAGCCAGTTCCCGAGGCGGTCGAGCAGCTCGTCGGCGGCGGCGTTCTCGGCGTGGCCCATGCCGTGTTCGAGCCACAGCTCGGCCGGGCCGCCGCCCGCCTCCGCCGCGGCCATCAGCATCCGCGGGTGGTCGACGGGGAAGTACGGGTCGCGGTCGCCGTGCACGACGAGCAGCGGGGCCGGCGTGATCAGCGGCACCGCCTCGAACGGCGCCAGCGGCACCGGGTCCCAGGGCCTGTGGTCGATCCGCGTCCCGAGGCCGTAGCGCCCGACGAGCCGGCCCACCGGCCGGGTGACCACCCAGTGCACCCGGCGCATCGACGGCGTCCCCCGGTAGTACCAGCGGGCCGGCGCGGAGACCGCCGCGACGGCGTCGGCCCGGGCGTCCGTCCCCTTCTCCAGGGCGGCGTGCCGCAGCACGATCGAGCCGCCCATGGAGAAGCCGACCGTCACCACGCGCGCGTGGCCGAGCTCGCGCGCCCAGCGGACGGCGGCGGACAGGTCCAGGACCTCGCGGTCGCCGACGGTGGAGAGCCCGCCGGAGCGCCCGTGGCCGCGGAAGGAGAACGTCACCACGTGCGCGTGGCGGCGGAACACCTGCGCGGCGCGCCGGACCGCGGGCCGGCCGGCCGAGCCGGTGAAACCGTGCGCGAGGACGACGGCCGTGCCGCTCGCGCTTCCGGCCGGATCGGTGACACTGGTGGCGGTGGACGGTTCGTACACCGCCTCGATCCGGACCCCGTCCTCGGTGCGGAGCCAGGCCCGCCGTGCCGCGCCGGGCGTGTCCGGGAGGGGGCCGGAAGTGATCGGGGAAACATCCACCATGTGAAATCAGCCCTCTGCCTCGGAACTCATGTCCGCTATTCTGCTTGCAGAGGATCCGGGCGACGCCGCCACCGGGTCCTTTTGTGTTTTCCGACCGTTGTTACGGACAGGTGAACAAAAGCTCTCGGGGCGCGAGGGCCGAGGAGGAACCGACGTCATGGACGATCGACCACGTACGAAGCACGACCGACCGCACAACCGACCGACGAACCCGGCAGGTGGGTCGCGATGAGTTCTCTGCTACTCCTCACCAACGCCCTGCAGCCCTCGACCGAGGTGCTGCCCGCCCTCGGCCTGCTGCTCCACAACGTGCGGGTGGCCCCCGCCGAGGGCCCGGCCCTGGTGGACACCCCCGGCGCGGACGTGATCCTCGTGGACGGGCGGCGCGACCTGCCGCAGGTGCGCTCGCTCTGTCAGCTGCTGCGTTCCACCGGCCCGGGCTGTCCGCTGATCCTGGTCGTCACGGAGGGCGGTCTCGCGGCCGTCACCGCCGACTGGGGCATCGACGACGTGCTGCTCGACACCGCGGGCCCCGCCGAGGTCGAGGCCCGGCTGCGGCTCGCCATGGGCCGGCAGCAGATCGGCGTGGACGACTCCCCCATGGAGATCCGCAACGGCGACCTGTCGGTCGACGAGGCCACGTACAGCGCCAAGCTGAAGGGCCGGGTCCTGGACCTGACCTTCAAGGAGTTCGAGCTGCTCAAGTACCTCGCCCAGCACCCGGGGCGGGTCTTCACCCGGGCGCAGCTCCTCCAGGAGGTGTGGGGGTACGACTACTTCGGCGGCACCCGAACGGTCGACGTGCACGTACGGCGGCTGCGGGCGAAGCTCGGCCCCGAGCACGAGTCGCTAATCGGCACCGTCCGCAACGTCGGCTACCGCTTCGTGACGCCCGAGAAGCCGGAGCGCGCGCCCGAGGAGACCCGGGCGCCGCAGGGTGGGCGCGCGGAGGCGCGCGTCAAGGCGGACACGCGGGAACTCACTCCGGTGGAGGACCGTTAACGTGGCGTATGCCACAGCGCGACCTGCCGGTAGCTAGGTCACCCCGCGTAGACTTCCGCGCGTGGCCAAGGTGACGCGGGATGACGTTGCGCGACTGGCGGGTACTTCCACCGCGGTCGTGAGTTACGTGATCAACAACGGACCCCGGCCGGTCGCCCCGGCCACGCGCGAGCGTGTCCTCGCCGCGATCAAGGAGCTGGGCTACCGGCCGGACCGGGTGGCCCAGGCCATGGCCTCGCGGCGCACCGACCTCATAGGCATGATCGTGCCGGACGCCCGGCAGCCGTTCTTCGCGGAGATGGCGCACGCGGTCGAGCAGGCCGCCGCCGAGCGCGGAAAGATGGTCCTGGTCGGCAACTCCGACTACCGCACCGAGCGCGAGATCCACTATCTGCGGGCCTTCCTCGGCATGCGCGTGTCCGGTCTGATCCTGGTCAGCCAGGGCATGAGCGAGCAGGCCGCGAGCGAGATCGAGGCCTGGGACGCGAAGGTCGTGCTGCTGCACGAGCGGCCCGAGGCGATCGACGACGTGGCCGTCGTCACCGACGACATCGGCGGCGCGCAGCTCGCCACCCGGCACCTCCTGGAGCACGGGCATCCGTACGTGGCGTGCCTGGGCGGCGTGCCCAACACCCCGGCCGTCGGCGACCCGGTCGCCGACCACGTCGAGGGCTGGCGGCGGGCCATGCTGGAGTCCGGGCGCTCCGTCGAGGGCCGGCTCTTCGAGGCCCCGTACAACCGCTACGACGCCTACAAGATCGCGCTGGAGATCCTGTCCGGACCCGAGCGCCCGCCGGCGATCTTCTGCTCGACCGACGACCAGGCCCTGGGCGTGCTGCGGGCCGCCCGCGAGCTGCGCATCGACGTGCCGACCGAGCTGGCGGTGGCCGGCTTCGACGACGTGAAGGAAGCGGCGCTCGCCGATCCGCCGCTGACCACGGTCTACTCGGACCGTCCGGCGATGGCCCGGGCGGCCGTCGACCTGGTGCTCGACGACTCGCTGCGGGTCGCGGGCTCGCGGCGCGAGCGGGTGAAGCAGTTCCCCTCGGCGCTGATCGTGCGCCGCTCCTGCGGCTGCGAGCACTGACCGGACCGGACGCACCGGCCCGCCCGCCGCAGCTTTATTTCGGGCATACAGGCTTCTGTCGGGCTTCTCACCCCGTCCTCAGACGCTTCTCATCTACGGCTCCGAGAGTCGTGGTCATGACGGACGACACCCAGCCCCAGCCGCAGCAGCCCCAGCAGCCGTACTACCCGCCGCGGCCCCCGTACGAGCCGGCGCGGCCGTACCAGCCGGAGCCCGGCACCACCGTCTGGCCCGCGGGCCCCGGACCCACCGCGACCGTGCCGCCGCCCCCGGCCGCACCGGCGGCCTTCGCCACCGCCCCCTCCGGCCCCGCGCCGCACCGGCGGGCCCGGCGCGGGGTCGGGCTGATGGCGGCCGTGGCAATCGCCGCGGCGGCGGTCGGCGGCGGCACCGCGACCCTCGTCGAGCGCTGGACGGACGGCGGGTCCCCGACCGCGGCCGGCCCGGTCCCCGGCACCAACGTCTCGGCGAGCAGCCTCGGCACCGTCGCCGGGGTCGCCCAGGCGGTCTCCCCGTCCATCGTGGAGATCTCCGCGAGCTCGACCTCCGGCAAGTCGACCGGTTCGGGCGTGATCGTCACCTCCGACGGCGAGGTCGTCACCAACAACCACGTGATCTCCGGCGCCTCGCAGATCAGCGTGCGGCTCAGCGACGGCAAGACGTACGAGGCCGAGGTCGTCGGCACCGACCCCGACAAGGACCTCGCGCTGATCAAGCTGAAGGGCGCCTCCGGACTGAAGGCCGCCACCCTCGGCGACTCCTCCAAGGTGCGGGTCGGCGACCAGGTCGTGGCCATCGGCTCCCCCGAAGGCCTGACCGGCACCGTCACCAGCGGCATCGTCTCCGCCCTCGACCGCGACGTGACCGTCGCCAGGGAGGACGGCGGCCAGGACCAGGGCCAGGACCAGGGGCAGCAGTGGGACCCGCGCCAGGGCTGGCCGTTCGAGTTCGGCGGACAGCAGTTCAACGGCGACACCGGCTCCTCGAAGACCACGTACAAGGCGATCCAGACCGACGCCTCGCTCAATCCCGGGAATTCCGGCGGCGCGCTGATCAATATGAACGGCGAGATCATCGGAATCAATTCCGCCATGTACTCGCCGAGTTCCGCGAACGGCTCCACGGCCGGCAGCGTCGGCCTCGGATTCGCGATCCCGGTGAACACCCTGAAGGCCGACCTGGACTCGCTGCGATCGGGCGGCCGGAGCTGAACGCATGGGACGCTGGCCCCATGAGCAGCGGCCAGCCGAACACACCCGAGCGCATCCTCGTCGTCGACGACGAGCCCGCCGTCCGCGAGGCCCTGCGGCGCAGCCTCGCCTTCGAGGGGTACGGCACGGAGGACGCCGTCGACGGGCTCGACGCGCTCGCCAAACTGGAGTCGTACGCCCCCGACCTCGTCGTCCTCGACGTGCAGATGCCCCGCATGGACGGGCTGACCGCCGCCCGCCGGATCCGGGCCTCGGGATCGACCGTGCCGATCCTGATGCTCACCGCCCGCGACACCGTCGGCGACCGGGTCACCGGCCTCGACGCGGGCGCCGACGACTACCTCGTGAAGCCCTTCGAGCTGGACGAGCTCTTCGCCCGGATCCGCGCCCTGCTGCGGCGCAGCTCGTACGCCGCCCAGCAGGCGCCGGCCGCCGTGACCGAGGACGCCCTCGCCTTCGAGGACCTGCGGATGGACCTGGCCACCCGCGAGGTGACCCGGGGCGGGCGGCCGGTGGAGCTGACCCGTACCGAGTTCACCCTCCTGGAGATGTTCCTGGCGCACCCGCGGCAGGTGCTCACCCGCGAGCAGATCCTCAAGACCGTGTGGGGCTTCGACTTCGAGCCCAGCTCCAACTCCCTGGACGTGTACGTGATGTACCTGCGGCGCAAGACCGAGGCGGGCGGCGAGCCGCGGCTCGTGCACACCGTGCGGGGCGTCGGCTACGTCCTGCGCGGCGGAGGCACCGAATGAGCGGTCCCCTCGCCTGGTTCCGGGCCCGGCCGCTGCGCTCCCGGCTCGCGCTGCTCACCGCCTTCGCGGTGGCGGTCGCGGTCGCCGCGGTGTCACTGGCCTGCTGGTTCGTGACCCGCGCGCAGCTGGAGAGCGAGCTGGACTCGGGGCTGCGCGGGACCAAGGTGGACGGCGACTACCTGACGATGGTGCTCGCCGGCTGCCGGACCGGGCACCAGGCGCCGCCGCTCGCGCAGTACACGGTGCAGGTGATCCTCGCCGACGGCACCGTGTGCACCTCGGGCCAGGCGGCGATCCCGGCGCGGCCCTCGGACGTGGCGGTGGCGCGCCGGCTGGTCGACGACGCCCTGCACACGACGAAGGACGGCGACGGGCGCGAGATGCGCGTCTACACCTACCCGGACCCGGAGCGGCCCGGCATGGCGGTGTCGCTGGCCCGGCCGCTGTCCGAGATCGACAACTCGATGTCCACGCTGGCCTGGGTGCTGCTGCTGGTCTCCGGGATCGGCGTGGTGGGCGCGGGCGCGGCCGGGCTGTGGGTGGCGCGGACCGGGCTCGCGCCGGTGGACCGGCTGACCGGGGCGGTCGAGCACGTGGCGGCGACCGAGGACCTGACGGTGCGGATCCCGGTGGAGGGCGAGGACGAGATCGCCCGGCTGTCCCGCTCGTTCAACGCGATGACGGCCGCGCTCGCGACCTCCCGGGACCGGCAGGCACAGCTGATCGCGGACGCGGGGCACGAGCTGCGCACCCCGCTGACCTCGCTGCGGACGAACGTGGAGCTGCTCGCGCGCAGCGAGGAGACCGGGCGCGCGCTGCCGCCGGACGACCGGCGGGCCCTGATGGCCTCGGTGAAGGCGCAGATGACGGAGCTGGCGGCACTGATCGGCGACCTCCAGGAGCTGTCCCGGCCGGAGGCGGCGGCGCTGGGTCCGCTGGAGGTGGTGCCGCTGCACACGGTGCTGCGCGCGGCGCTCGACCGGGCCCGGCTGCGCGGTCCGGAGCTGCGCTTCGAGACGGACCTGGCGCCCTGGTACGTACGGGCGGAGCCGGCGGCCCTGGAGCGCGCGCTGGTGAACGTGCTGGACAACGCGGTGAAGTTCTCGCCGCCGCGCGGCACCGTCGAGGTGCGGCTGATGCGCGGCGAGCTGACCGTGCGGGACCACGGGCCGGGCATTCCGGCGGACGAGCTGCCGCACGTCTTCGACCGCTTCTGGCGCTCGCCGTCGGCGCGCAGCCTGCCGGGCTCGGGCCTCGGGCTGTCCATCGTGGCCCGTACGGTGGGGCAGGCGGGCGGCACGGTCGCGCTGGCGCCGGCGCCCGACGGGCGCGGCGGGACGGTGGCGACGGTGCGGCTGCCGGGGGCGCCGACACCGCCGCCGGGCGGGGCGGACGGGTCAGTTGTGGCGGATGAGGGACTCGACGAGTCCTGAGCGGGTGTTGGGGAAGTCCATGGGGACGATCCCGAGGCCCTTCCAGGCGGCGCCCTCGCCGTCGATCAGGGAGTGGACCTGGGGGTTGAGGCGGTCGGCGTTCCAGCGGGGCGGGAGTCCGGCGGCGGTCGAGACGAAGTTGACGTAGAAGGGGCCGGGCCGGGCGGCCGCCTCGCGGAACTGGTCGCGGATCTTCGGCCACTTGGCGAACGGCTCGGCCTGGTAGTCGTCCTGGACGTCGAAGTACCGCCCGTCGGCCCAGCGCAGCCCGGGCAGGCCCGCGTTGTCGGCGAGCAGCACGACCCGGCCGCGGGACTCGCCGAGGGTGGGCACGCCGTCGCCGATGCGGAAGAGCGGGCGCCAGCCGCGCCGGTCGAGGTAGTCGTCGAAGATCGCGCGGAAGGTGGCGTCGGAGTCGGTCGAGTACTCCTGCTTGACCCGCATCAGGACGGTCTCGGAGGGGTGTGCGGCGAGGAAGTCCCAGCAGGCCGCGAGCACGTCGCCGAACATCAGGTTCTGGTAGAAGGAGCCGTGGTGGATGGCGAAGGAGCCGCCGGTGACCCGGCAGCGGATGTCCAGGAAGCGGATCCCGCTGTCCAGCTGCTGGGCGATGGTGGTGTTCTGGCACTCGGTCCACAGCCCGCCGTAACGGGCACCGGAGTCGTGCGTTCCGGGGATCGTGAGCTTCTGGAGCGGGGTGGGGTCGCCGTGCGCGGCCATCCAGTCCTGCGTCCCGAGGGCGGTGGCCGCCCGGGCGGAGGGGGCGCCCGCGAGGAGCGCGGCACCGGCCGCGGCGGCGCCCGCGAGAAAGCGTCGTCGGTCCATGCCCGGAGTATGACGCGTACGCGACAAGAACGGCCAGGGGTGTGCGGGCGCGACGTGGTACGGCCCGGAGGCGTGCGGCGCCGGAGTGGTACGGCCAGGAGTCGTACGCGAAAGGGGCGGCGGACCGGTCGTACCGGCCGCCGCCCCTTCGCTCGAAGCGCCTTAGGCGCGGATCAGGTGAGGGTGGCTCACTTGATGACGGTGATCCGGCCGAGGGCCGGCGGCGCCAGCGGGGCGCTCGCCGAGGAGTGGGCGCCCAGGTAGGCGACGAGCGCGTCCAGGTCGGAGACGCCGACGAGCTTGTTCTTGTGCTCCTTCAGCACCGGGAAGCCGTCGCTGCCGGCCGCCAGGAACTCGTTCATCGCGACCCGGTAGGTCTTCGCCGGGTCGATCGCCTCGCCGTTCAGCTTCACCGAGTCGACCACGATCCGGTCCGCGCCGGTCTTGGTCGTGTCCAGGGTGTAGGTGAAGCCCTTCGACACCTGGAGGTACTTCGGGGCGGCCAGGTTCGCGCCGCTGACCTGCTGCTGGAGCGCGGTGATCAGCTGGGCGCCGGTCAGGTCGACCGTCGTCATCATGTTGGTGAACGGCTGGACCGCGTACGCCTCGGCGTAGGTCACCACGCCGTCGCCCTCACCGCCGGACTGCGCGTAGATCAGCGGCGTGCGGACGCCGCCCGGGTTCATCAGCGCGAGCTGCGCGCCACCCTTGTCCGCCGGGGCCATGGCCTCCAGCTGCGCGTCCGCGATCAGGTAGCCGGCCGGCCGCTCGACGTCGGCGAAGGGCTTCTTCGGGTCCGGCAGCGGGTTCTCGATGTCGGCCGAGATGTGACCCACCGGACGGTTCGCGACCGGCGCGGACAGCGTCTTGTAGTGGCGGATCAGTTCGGTCATGTCCGACGCCGGGGTCACGTCACGGGTGACGACGTGGTTCGCGGAGGCGACGGCGGTGCGGACGATGTCCTTCGTGCGCCGGTCGTAGGTCAGCGTCGTGTCGGTGTAGAGCCGCCCGAAGGAGGCCGCCGAGGTGACGGTGCGCGGCCTGCCGGACGGGTCCGGGATGCTGCACGCGTACGCCTGGTGGGTGTGACCCGTGATCAGGGCGTCGACCTGCGGGGTGACGTTCTTGGCGATGTCCACGATCGGGCCGGAGATGCCGGCGCCCGCGCCCGGGGTGTCGCAGTCGTAGTTGTACGCGCCCGAGGCCGGCATGCCGCCCTCGTGGAGCAGGGCCACGATCGACTTCACGCCCTTGCTCTCCAGCACCTTGGCGTACTTGTTGATCGTCTCGACCTCGTCGCCGAACTTCAGGCCCTTGATGCCGTCGGCGTTCACGATGTCCGCCGTGCCCTCCAGGGTCACGCCGATGAAGCCGATCTTGACGCCGTCGCGCTCCCAGACGAAGTACGGGTCGAGCATCGGACGGCCCGTCTTCTCGTCCGTCACGTTCGCCGCGAGGTACGGGAAGTCGGCGCCGGAGAAGGACCGGCCCTCCTCGAAGCAGCCCTCGACCGGGTGACAGCCGCCGTTCTGGATGCGGGCCAGCTCGCGCGCGCCCTCGTCGAACTCGTGGTTGCCCACGGAGGTGACGTCGAGCTTCAGCTTGTTGAGCGCCTCGATGGTCGGCTCGTCGTGGAACAGGCCGGAGACCAGCGGCGAGGCACCGATCATGTCGCCCGCGGCCGCGGTGATGGAGTACCGGTGGCCCTCGCGCGCCTCGCGCAGGTGCGTGGCGAGGTACTCGACGCCGCCGACGCCCTCGATGGTCCGGGTGGTGCCGTCCTCGTTCCGGTGCGTGAGGCGGCCGGAGGAGCCGGTCGGCGGCTCCAGGTTGCCGTGGAGGTCGTTGAAGGAGAGCAGCTGGACGTCGACCATCCGCCCCCAGCCCTTGCCGTTGCCGTATCCGGCGTCCTCGGCCCGGTCCTGCGAGGCGCCGGCCGGCAGCGCCGCCACCAGCGCACCGACGGTGGCGAGTCCCGCCCCCGCGGCGAGTATCCGCCGCACCGCCTTGTTGTTCTTCCGTGTCGCTGCCATTTCTCCCCAGTTCCCTGAACGACTCCGGTCCTGCCCGCGCAGCCTAGGGTCAACGCGCGTAGCGCAACAGGGGGTCACGGGTTACGACCTGGTTGACTTTCCTCACTCGCCGGACGGGGCCCCCTGAACCTGACAGCCTCCGTTTGATCTCCCACGGGGTGCCGGGCCCCCGCCGTAGGCTCGGAGGCATGACTTCCGACGCGGCGCCGGCCCTCGAACCGGGACGGCAGATCAACAGTTACGAAGAACTGAGCCCCGAGCAGATCGGTGACGTCCTCGACCTGCTCGAGGCCGCCGACCGCGCCGACGGCGTGCACGCCGTGTCCGAGCAGGGGCGGCTCTACCTGCGGCACGGGCGGCGCGAGGGGGTGCGGCACTTCCTCCTCACGGTCGGCCCCCGCCTCTACGGCTACGCCCAACTGGAGGAGACCGACCCGGTGGAGGCGCCGGCGGCCGAGCTGGTGGTGCACCCGGCGCACCGGGGCCGCGGCCACGGCCGGGCGCTCGGCACCGCACTGCTCGACGCCTCCGGGAAGCGGCTGCGGGTGTGGGCGCACGGCGGCAAGTCGGCGGCCCGGCACCTCGCGCAGGTGCTCGGCCTGACCCTGTTCCGCGAACTGCGCCAGCTGCGCCGCTCCTTGGTGCCGCTGGACATCCCGGAGCCGGTGCTGCCGGCGGACGTGACGGTGCGCACCTTCGTGCCGGGCCAGGACGACGCGGCCTGGCTCGCGGTGAACGCGGCCGCCTTCGCGCACCACCCGGAGCAGGGCTCGCTGACCCAGCGGGACCTGGACGACCGGATGGCCGAGCCGTGGTTCGACCCGAAGGGCTTCTTCCTGGCGGAGCGGGAGGGGAGGCTGGTCGGCTTCCACTGGACGAAGGTGCACGCCGAGGAGCAGCTGGGCGAGGTGTACGTGGTGGGCGTGCTGCCGGACGCCCAGGGCGGCGGCCTGGGCAGGGCGCTGACCGCGATCGGCCTGCGGCACCTGGCGGCGGAGACGCTGCCGACGGCGATGCTGTACGTGGACGCGGACAACACGGCGGCGGTGCGGGTGTACGAGGGCCTGGGCTTCCGGACCCACGAGGTGGACCTGATGTACCGCACGGAGTCCTGAACCCGGCTGCGGAAGGGGGCGGTTGACACCGCCCCCTTCTTTCCACCACCCTTTCACTACTTGATTAGTGAAAGGGTGGTGGAAGCAGTCGTGCTCGCCTACCGCATCGACCGGCGCAGCGGGGTCGCCACCTATCTCCAGATCGTCCAGCAGACGAAACAGGCCCTCCGGATGGGCCTGCTGGAGCCCGGCGACCGGCTGCCGACCGCCCGCGAGGTCGTCGAGGCCACCGCCGTGAACCCGAACACGGTCCTCAAGGCCTACCGCGAGCTGGAACGCGAGGGCCTCGTCGAGGCCCGCCGCGGCCTCGGCACCTTCGTCCGCGCCACCCTCGGCACCCTCGCCGCCGGCCCCGCCGACTCGCCGCTGCGCGGCGAACTCGCCGCGTGGGCCCGGCGGGCGCGCGAGGCGGGCCTGGAGCGGGACGACGTGGCCGCGCTCTTCACATCCGTACTGAACGAATTCTTCGAGGGGGACGACGCATGACAGAGGAGACCGCGCTGCGGGCGGAGGGCCTGGGCGCCCGGTACGGAGGACGGTCCCGCCCCTGGGCACTGCGCGACTGCTCCTTCGCCCTGCCCGCCGGCCGCGTCTGCGCCCTGGTCGGACCCAACGGCGCCGGCAAGTCCACCCTCCTCGCCCTCGCGGCGGGACTGCGCCGCCCCACCGAGGGCACGGTCACGGTGCCGCCGCGCGAGCGGCTGGCGTACGTGGCCCAGGACAAGCCGCTGCACCCCCGGCTGTCCGTCGCCGACACCCTGCGGATGGGCCGCGAGCTGAACCCGGACCGCTGGGACGAGGCCGCCGCGCGCCGCGTCCTCGCCGACGCGCTGGCCCCCGACGCGCGGATCCGCACCCTCTCGGGCGGCCAGCGCACCCGCGTCGCCCTCGCCCTGGCCCTGGGCAAGCGCCCCGAACTCCTCCTCCTCGACGAGCCGATGGCCGACCTGGACCCACTGGCCCGCCACCAGCTGATGGGCCTGCTGCTGGCGGAGGCGGCGGAGCACGGGACGACGGTGGTGATGTCCTCGCACATCCTCAGCGAGCTGGAGGGTGCCTGCGACCACCTCCTCCTGCTGCACGGCGGCAGGGTCCGCCTCGACGGACCCGTCGATGACCTCCTCGCCGCCCACACCCTGCTCACCGGCCCGGTCGCGGACCTCGCCCCGCACACCGTCGTCGAGTCCCGCACCACGGGCCGTCAGCTCACCGCCCTGGTCCGCCACCAGGGCCCCGTCGAAGGCCCCTGGGAGACCGTGCCGCCCTCCCTGGAGGACCTCCTCCTCGCCCACCTCCGCACCACCGAAGGAGCCGCCGCGTGAGCGCACTCGCCCTCAAGGGCACGTACTGGGTGACGGTCCGCCAGTACCGGCGGACGCTCTGGCTGGCGGCCACCGCGGTGGCCGGCGCCCTGGCGGTGATCGGCGGGCTGCGCCTGTGGGACGCGCAGACCCCGGACGTGTACGCGCAGGACGGCCACTGGACGCCCTCGTACGAGAACAGGGGCTACCGGGTGCTCGACCTGGCCGTGGACTACCTCGGCCTGGGCCTGCTCGTCGTACCGCTCCTGGTCGGCGTCCTCGTCGCGGGACCGCTCGTGGCCCGCGAGTTCGAGTCGGGGACGTACCAGCTCTCGCTCACCCAGTCGGTGAGCCCGGCGGCCTGGCTCCGCGCCAAGCTCCTCACCGCGACCTCCGTCGCCCTGCTCACCTCCCTCGCCCTCACCGGCGTCTACCGGCTCGGCTGGGCACGGATGCCGGGGGCCCGGTACACGAGCTGGAACCCGCATCCGTACATGGCCACCGGCACCGTCCTCTTCGCGTACGTCCTCGCGGCCGTCGCCGTCGGCGCCCTCCTCGGCCTGCTGATCCGCCGCACCCTCGTCGCCATGGCAGCCACCGGTCTGGTCATGGGCGTCGTCCTGCTGCTGCTCGGCGCGTTGCGCTGGTCCTTCCTGCCGGTGCGGACGGTCACCGGACCGGTGGAGCGGGCCCTGTGGGCGCCGGGCGACGGACTGGTGATGGACACCGGCATGCTCACCGCCTCCGGCGCCCGCTTCGACCAGTCGGTCTGCTGGGACGAGGTGAACAGGACCCCGGGCACGGACGCCCTGGAAGACGGCGGGACGACGCTCTTCGACCGCTGCCTCGCCCGGCGCGGCGCCACCGCCCAGTACGTCGACTACCACCCCGCGTCCCACTACTGGCCCACCCAGCTCGTCGAGACCGGCATCCTCCTCGCCCTCGCCGCCCTCGCGGCCCTCCTCGCCTTCCGGGTGCTGCGGGCGCGGCTGCCGTAACCGTCCGCGGCCGTGGAAGGAACGGGGGCGGGGCCGCGACCCGGTCCCGCCCCTGATTCCCTCACGTCACGTCCCCGTTACCAATCATTCAGACGCGCTTGCGACGCTCACGCAATGAAGCGCTCCGTGCCCGCCCACCCGAGGGGCAGACTCCCCAAAGGGAGACTCCCCTCCACCACGGCCCGCTCCGACGCGCCCGACCAGCCCTTCGCGCGGAAGAATGGGGCCATGAGCCAGCAGCCCGCCGAGGTCCCGGTCCAGTCGTCCACCCCGTCGTCCGCGTCCACGGCCGCGCCGTCCGCCAGGACGTCCGGCACGAGGTCCGGCAAGGCCTCCGCGAAGGCGGCCCGCGCCGCCTCCGACGACCGGGCGGCCACCACGCCCGCCGCCCAGCCCTCCCTCGGTTCCATAGCCGCGCACCGGCCGCACGCCGTCAACGGCGCCGCCGTGAGCGAGCTCGACCCCGACCTGGACGCCGACCTCGACGCGTACGAGGACGACGACAGCGCCGGCGAGCTCCCCCAGGGCCGCTTCCTCGACCGGGAGCGCAGCTGGCTCGCCTTCAACGAGCGCGTCCTCGAACTCGCCGAGGACCCCACCACGCCCCTCCTGGAGCGCGCGAACTTCCTGGCGATCTTCGCCTCGAACCTCGACGAGTTCTTCATGGTCCGGGTCGCCGGCCTCAAGCGCCGCATCGCCACCGGCGTCGCCACCCGCTCCGCCTCCGGCCTGCAGCCCCGCGAGGTGCTCGACCTCATCTGGACCCGCTCGCGCGAGCTCATGGCCCGGCACGCCGCCTGCTTCCAGCAGGACGTCGCCCCCGCCCTGGCCGACGAGGGCATCCACCTGATCCGCTGGCCCGAGCTCACCGAGAAGGAGCAGGCCCGCCTCTTCACCCTGTTCCGGCAGCAGATCTTCCCCGTCCTCACCCCGCTGGCCGTGGACCCGGCGCACCCCTTCCCGTACATCTCCGGGCTCTCCCTCAACCTCGCCGTCGTCGTGCGCAACCCGGTCTCCGGCCACCGCCACTTCGCGCGCGTGAAGGTGCCGCCGCTGCTGTCCCGCTTCCTGGAGGCCTCCCCCGAGCGCTACGTCCCCCTGGAGGACGTCATCGCCGCGCACCTGGAGGAGCTGTTCCCGGGCATGGAGGTGCTGGCCCACCACATGTTCCGGGTGACCCGGAACGAGGACCTGGAGGTCGAGGAGGACGACGCCGAGAACCTCCTCCAGGCCCTGGAGAAGGAGCTCATGCGGCGCCGCTTCGGCCCGCCGGTGCGCCTGGAGGTCGAGGAGTCCATCGACCCCTACGTGCTCGACCTGCTGGTCCGCGAGCTGAAGATCTCCGACTCCGAGGTCTACCCGCTGCCCGGCCCGCTCGACCTCACCGGCCTCTTCGGCATCGCCTCGCTCGACCGGCCCGAACTCAAGTACCCGAAGTTCGTCGCCGGCACCCACCGCGACCTCGCCGAGGTCGAGACCGCGTCCGCGCCCGACATCTTCGCCGCGGTGCGCGAGCGGGACGTGCTGCTCCACCACCCGTACGACTCCTTCTCCACCTCCGTCCAGGCCTTCCTGGAGCAGGCGGCGGCCGACCCGGACGTCCTCGCGATCAAGCAGACGCTCTACCGCACCTCCGGCGACTCGCCGATAGTGGACGCCCTCATCGACGCCGCCGAGTCCGGCAAGCAGGTCCTCGTCCTGGTCGAGATCAAGGCCCGCTTCGACGAGCAGGCCAACATCAAGTGGGCCCGCAAGCTGGAGGAGGCCGGCTGCCACGTCGTCTACGGCCTCGTCGGCCTCAAGACCCACTGCAAGCTGTCGCTCGTGGTCCGCCAGGAGGGCGAGACCCTGCGCCGCTACAGCCACGTCGGCACCGGCAACTACCACCCCAAGACCGCCCGCCTCTACGAGGACCTCGGCCTGCTCACCGCCGACCCGCAGGTCGGCGCCGACCTCTCCGACCTCTTCAACCGGCTCTCCGGCTACTCCCGCCGCGAGACCTACCGGCGCCTGCTCACCGCCCCCAAGTCGCTCCGCGACGGCCTGGTCTCGCGGATCAACAAGGAGGTCGCCCACCACCGGGCCGGCCGCCCCGCGTACGTGAAGATCAAGGTCAACTCGATGGTCGACGAGGCCGTCATCGACGCCTGCTACCGCGCCTCCCAGGCCGGCGTGCCGGTCGACATCTGGGTCCGCGGCATCTGCGCCGTGCGCCCCGGCGTCGAGGGCCTCTCCGAGAACATCCGGGTCCGCTCGGTCCTCGGCCGCTTCCTGGAGCACTCCCGGGTCTTCGCCTTCGGCAACGGCGGCGAGCCGGAGGTGTGGATCGGCAGCGCCGACATGATGCACCGCAACCTGGACCGCCGCATCGAGGCCCTGGTCCGGGTGACCGACCCCGCCCACCGGGCCGCCCTGACCCGGCTCCTGGAGACCGGGATGTCCGACACCACCTCCTCCTGGCACCTGGGACCGGACGGGAACTGGACGCGGCACGCGACCGACCCCGAGGGCCAGCCGCTCCGGCACGTCCAGGAGATGCTCATCGACGCGCGGAGGCGCCGGCGTGCACAACCCTGACATCACCTCGGCGATCGCGCCGGACACCACCGGGTCCGGACCCACGCCCTCGTCCGAGGTCTCCGCGGGCGAGGTGCTCGCCCCCTACCTGCACGCGCGGGCCGCGGACTTCCTCCGCGGCCTGCGGCTGCACACCGAGAGCGGCGCCGACTCGGCCGGCGCCGAGGCCGCCGCCCGCACCCTGCGGGCGGCCGCCCGCCGGATCAGCGGCACCCTGCACACCTTCCGGCCGCTGCTCGACCCCGGCTGGGCCGACCAGCTGCGCGCCGAGCTCGCCTGGCTCTCCGGCACCCTCGCCCTGGAGCACGCCTGCACCAGCCGGCTCGTCCGCCTGGTGGACGCGCTGTCCCGGCTGTCGAGCGGTACGGGGCCGGTGCCCGCCGCCCGCGGCACCCAGGGCCCGGGGCTCACCGTCGGCGCCGCCCGGGCCGGCGCCCTCCTGGAACGCCAGCTCACCCTCGCCCGCACCCGCGCCCACTCCGCCGCCCTGCAGGCCCTCGGCTCCTCCCGCTTCCACGCCGTGGCCGACGCCGTCGCCCTGCTCGCCTCCGAGGTGCCCTTCGGCCCGGCCGCCGCCACCCGCGCCGACGAGGTGCTCCGGGCGCCCGCGATGGTCGTCGAGCACCGGCTGCTCGACGCGGTCGGCGCCCTCCCGCTCACCCGGGCCGCCCACCCGTACAACGCCGAGGCCCTCGCGCTCGCCGCCGGCGAGGCCCAGGACGCCCCCTGGCACCAGACCCGCGGCCTGCTGCGGCTGCACCGCTACGCCGCCGAGGTGCTGCGCGGCGGCGCCGAGCCCGACCCGGTGCTGTACGAGGCGGCCCGCGCCCTGGACCGGCACCGCGACGCCGCCGAGGCCGCCGCCGCCGCGGCCGCCGCCGCCCGCACCCCGCGGATCGCCCCGGCCACCGCCTACGCCCTCGGGGTCCTGCACGCCGACCAGCGCCACGAGGTCGAGGCCGCCCGCTTCGCCTTCCAGCGCGCCTGGACCCGCGCCACGGCGGCGGTGCCGTGATCCTGGCCGCGGGCTGCGTCCTGTGGCGCCCGGCCCCGGGCGCCGCGGGGGCCGCGGGGGCCGCGGGCGCCGGAGGGATCGAGATCGCGCTCGTCCACCGGCCGAAATACGACGACTGGTCGCACCCCAAGGGCAAGCTCAAGCGCGGCGAGACCCTCGCGGCCTGCGCGGTGCGCGAGGTCGCGGAGGAGACCGGCCAGTCCTGCGAGCTGGGCGCCCGGCTGCCCTCCGTGCACTACCTCGCGCAGGGCCGCCCCAAGGAGGTCCACTACTGGGCGGCCCGCGCCCTCGGCGGCACCTTCACCCCCGGGCGGGAGGTCGACGCCCTGGTCTGGCTGCCGCCGGCCCGGGCCCGCGCCCGGCTCACCCAGCCCCGGGACCGCGAGCTCCTGGACGCCCTGCTCGCGACGCCCGTCCGCTGAGCCCCGTACGCGCGCCGTACCCGTGCCACGCCGGTCCCGTACCCGTGCCCGTACCCGTGTGCCGAGCCATGGCCGTGGCCGCTCCGTAACCACGGCGTGACCTAACCCGGGCTTCCGGCATGGTTCACCTGCCGTTCACTCTCCTCCGTCGACCGCTTCACCTGTTCTGCCTAATTTCGGTCGTACACGGTGCGGATCCCAGCGACGCACCGACCACCCCGACACGCGCCGCCGTACAACGTTCAGGACACCACGGTCCACGGCAGGCGACTTCTGGAAGGAACAGCCGAAAGTGAAGCTTTCGCGTAAGAACGGGCTTCGCGCCTCCGCGATCGGTGCCCTCGTCGTCTCCGGCGCGCTCGTCCTCTCGGCGTGTGGTTCGGACAACAACAACGAGCCCACCAAGGACGGCGGCAAGACCTCGGCCGCCGCGTCGAACATCAAGTGCGACGGTGCCAAGGGTCAGCTGCTCGCCGCCGGTTCCAGCGCGCAGAAGAACGCCATGGACCTGTGGGTGAAGAACTTCCAGGCCGCCTGCTCCGGCGTCGAGATCAACTACCAGCCGATCGGCTCCGGCGGCGGCATCACCAAGTTCAACCAGGGCCAGGTCGCCCTGGCCGGCTCCGACTCCGCCCTGAAGGACGAAGAGGTCGCCGAGTCGCAGAAGATCTGCAAGGGCGGCAAGGGCGTCAACCTGCCGATGGTCGGCGGCCCCATCGCCATCGGCTACAAGCTGGACGGCGTGGACAACCTGGTCCTGGACGCCCCCACCCTGGCCAAGATCTTCGACAACAAGATCACCAAGTGGAACGACCCGGCGATCGCCAAGCTGAACCCGGGCGCCAAGCTCCCGGACTCCACGATCCAGGCCTTCCACCGCTCCGACGAGTCGGGCACCACCCAGAACCTGGGCAAGTACCTGTCCGCCACCGCCGCGGCCGACTGGAAGTACGACCCGAAGACCAAGTCGTGGCCCGCCCAGGGCGGCCAGGCCGCCAACGGCTCCTCCGGCGTCGCCACCGCCGTCAAGGACGCCGAGGGCTCCATCGGCTACTTCGAGCTCTCCTACGCGACCGCCAACAAGATCTCCACGGTCAGCATCAACACCGGCGCCTCCGCCCCGGTCGCCGCCACCGCCGAGAACGCCTCCAAGGCCATCGCCGCGGCGAAGATCAAGGGCACCGGCAGCGACCTGGCCCTGTCCCTCGACTACGCCACCAAGGCCGAGGGCGCCTACCCGCTGACCCTGGTCACCTACGAGATCGCCTGCGACAAGGGCAACAAGGCCGAGACCCTCTCGACCCTGAAGGCGTTCCTCACCTACACCGCCAGCGAGGAGGGCCAGAAGGTCCTGCCCGCCGCCGGCTACGCCCCGCTCCCGGCCGAGATCGCGACCAAGGTCCGCGAGATCATCCCGACCCTGTCCTGACCCCGACCGGGGACGGCCCCTCATCTCCCGTAGGGGGGCCGTCCCCGGCATCCGGTGCACCGCCGCCAGGGGACCGGACCGTACGCACGCCACACCGCGCGCCTCGCGTACCGGCCCCCGCAGACCGGAGAAACCCAGATGGCTTCCACCACACCAGACATACGAAGGAGCCGGCGCGCCAAGGGCGCGACCCGCCCCGGGGACCGCGTCTTCAGCGGTCTGTCCCGCGGCTCCGGCATCACCCTCCTCGTGATCATGGCCGCGATCGCGGTCTTCCTCACCTACCGTGCCGTCCTCGCGATCTCGAAGGACAGCACCAACTTCTTCACCACCTTCGAGTGGAACCCGGCCGGAAACCCGCCGGTGTTCGGCATCGCCGTCCTCGCCTTCGGCACGATCGTCTCCTCGATCATCGCGATGCTCATCGCCGTGCCGGTCGCGATCGGCATCGCGCTCTTCATCTCGCACTACGCCCCGCGCAAGCTGGCCAAGCCGCTCGCCTACGTGGTCGACCTGCTCGCCGCCGTGCCCAGCATCATCTACGGCCTCTGGGGCGCGATCTTCCTCGTGCCCTACCTCGGCGGCCTGAACAAGTGGCTCGACCAGTACCTGGGCTGGACGTACATCTTCGACAAGTCCAGCGACGGCGTCGCCCGCAACATGTTCACCGTCGGCATCCTGCTCGCGATCATGATCCTCCCGATCATCACCAACGTGACCCGCGAGGTCTTCCTCCAGGTCCCGCGGATGCACGAGGAGGCCGCGCTCGCCCTCGGCGCCACGCGCTGGGAGGTCATCCGCATGTCGGTGCTGCCGTTCGGGCGCTCCGGCATCATCTCCGCCTCGATGCTCGGCCTCGGCCGCGCCCTCGGCGAGACGATGGCCGTCGCCGTCGTCCTCTCCCCCAGCTTCGTGCTCTCGGGCCACCTGCTCGACCCGGGCGGCGGCACCTTCGCCCAGAACATCGCCGCGAAGTTCAACGAGGCCAACGAGTACGGCCGCGACGCCCTGATCGCCTCCGGCCTCGTCCTCTTCGTCATCACCCTGCTGGTCAACGGCGCCGCCCGCATGATCATCGCGCGCCGCAAGGAGTACTCGGGGGCGAACGCATGAGCCACGCCGTACAGGACCGGCCGGTCGCCGTGACCCCGCGCCGCCCGCTCTCCCACGCCCGCCTCCCGCGCTGGACCCCCGCCGCGACCGCCCTCGGCTCCATCGCCGCCGGCATCGGCATCGGCCTCGGCGCCGGCTGGCACAGCAAGGTCCAGTGGGGCCTCGTCGCCGCCCTGGTCTTCGTCCTCGCCACGTACGCCATCACCACCAAGGTCGAGGGCTCCCGCCAGGCCAAGGACCGGGTCGCCACCAGCCTCGTCTGGGTCTGCTTCGTCCTCGCCGTCGTCCCGCTGCTGTCCCTCGCCTGGGTCACCATCAGCAAGGGCCTCGAAGTCCTCGACGGCTACTTCCTCACCCACTCGATGAACGGCGTCCTCGACGCCGAGGCGGGCGGCGGCGTCTACCACGCCCTGCTCGGCACCATCGAGCAGGTCGGCATCGCGACCCTGATCGCCGCCCCGATCGGCCTCCTGACCGCGGTCTACCTGGTCGAATACGGCGGCGGGAAGCTCGCCTCCGCCGTCACCTTCTTCGTCGACGTCATGACGGGCATCCCGTCGATCGTCGCGGGCCTCTTCGTCCTCGCCACCTGGAACCTGATCCTCGGCTTCGGCCCCTCCGGTTTCGCCGGCTCCATGGCCCTCGCGATCCTGATGATGCCGGTCGTGGTCCGCTCCACCGAGGAGATGCTCAAGCTCGTCCCCAACGAGCTCCGCGAGGCCTCCCTCGCCCTCGGCATCCCCAAGTGGCGCACGATCCTGAAGGTGGTCCTCCCGACCGCGATCGGCGGCATCACCACGGGCGTCATGCTCGCGGTCGCCCGCATCACCGGTGAGACGGCCCCCGTGCTCCTCCTCGTGTTCGGTACGAAGCTCATCAACCCGAACCCCTTCGAAGGCGCCCAGTCCTCGCTGCCGCTCTACGTGTACGAGCAGTACGCGGTCGGCACCGACGCCTCCGTGGCCCGTGCCTGGGCCGCGGCGCTCGTCCTGATCGCCTTCGTCATGATCCTCAACCTGGTGGCCCGCGGCATCGCCCGCTGGAAGGCCCCCAAGACCGGCCGCTGACGCGGCACACTGGAAGTGAACTGATATGGCCAAGCGAATCGACGTCAGCGGCCTCTCCGCCTACTACGGCAACCACAAGGCGATCGACGACATCTCGATGACCGTCGAGCCCCGCTCCGTGACGGCCTTCATCGGCCCCTCCGGCTGCGGCAAGTCCACCTTCCTGCGCACCCTGAACCGCATGCACGAGGTCACCCCCGGCGGCCGCGTCGAGGGCAAGGTGATGCTGGACGACGAGAACCTGTACGGCGCCGGGGTCGACCCGGTCGCGGTGCGCCGCACCGTGGGCATGGTCTTCCAGCGCCCCAACCCCTTCCCCACCATGTCGATCTTCGACAACGTGGCGGCGGGCCTGCGCCTCAACGGCTCGTACAAGAAGTCCGAGCTGAACGACATCGTCGAGCGCTCCCTCAAGGGCGCGAACCTCTGGAACGAGGTCAAGGACCGCCTCAACAAGCCGGGCTCCGGCCTCTCCGGCGGTCAGCAGCAGCGCCTGTGCATCGCCCGCGCGATCGCGGTCGAGCCGGACGTGCTGCTGATGGACGAGCCCTGCTCGGCCCTCGACCCGATCTCGACGCTGGCGATCGAGGACCTCATCGGCGAGCTGAAGGAGCGCTTCACGATCGTCATCGTGACGCACAACATGCAGCAGGCCGCCCGCGTCTCGGACCGCACCGCCTTCTTCAACCTGGCGGCGGTCGGCCAGCCCGGCAAGCTCATCGAGCTGGACGACACCGAGCGCATCTTCTCCAACCCGAGTGTCCAGGCGACCGAGGACTACATCTCCGGCCGCTTCGGATAGAAGAAGTCGTACGGTGCTGCATGGCGGTGCCGCCGTACGACGCGAATGGGCCCGGCTCCCCCAGGGGAGCCGGGCCCAACCACGTTCAACCCGGGTTCGACCCGAGCGGCCGGCCGCCTAGCCGAAGAACAGCCGCACCACGTAGAAGCTCAGCGCCGCGACCAGCGCCGCCGCCGGCATCGTGATACTGCATCCCCCGGGGGATAACCCCCGGACCCCCAGCAAAGCGGGGTGGCACCGCTCGTCAGCCGAAGAACAGCCGCACCACGTAGAAGCTCAGCGCCGCGACCAGCGCCGCCGCCGGCATCGTGATGAACCAGCCGAGGATGATGTTCTTGGCGACGCCCCAGCGGACCGCGTTGACCCGCTTGGTGGCGCCCACGCCCATGATCGCGGAGGTGATGACATGGGTCGTGGAGATCGGCGCCTTGAAGATGAAGGCGGTCACGAACATGATCGACGCGCCCGTCGTCTCCGCCGCGAAGCCCTGCGGCGGGTCCAGCTCGATGATCTTCCGGCCGAGGGTCCGCATGATCCGCCAGCCGCCCGCGTACGTACCGAGCGACAGCATCACCGCACAGGCGATCTTCACCCACACCGGGATGGGGTCGTCGGCGCCCTGCACGTCCGCGATGACCAGCGCCATGACCACGATGCCCATCGTCTTCTGGGCGTCCTGCAGACCGTGACCGAGGGCCATGCCGGCCGCCGACACGGTCTGCGCGATCCGGAAGCCGCGCTTGGCCTTGTGCGGGTTGGCCCGGCGGAAGATCCACAGGATCGCGGTCATCACCAGGTAACCGGCCAGCAGGCCGACCACCGGGGACAGGAACATCGGGATGACGATCTTCTCGAGCACGCCCGACCAGATGACCTCCGTACCGCCGGCGAGCGCCGCGCCCACCATGCCGCCGAACAGGGCGTGCGAGGAGGACGAGGGAAGGCCGAAGTACCAGGTGACCAGGTTCCAGACGATCGCGCCGATCAGCGCGGCGAAGAGGATGCCCATCCCCTTGTCGCCGGTCGGCGTCTCGATCAGGCCCTTGCTGACGGTGTGCGCCACGCCCTGGCCGAGGAAGGCACCGGCCAGGTTCATCACCGCGGCCATCGCGAGCGCCGCCCGGGGCGTCAGCGCCCGGGTCGACACCGAGGTGGCGATGGCGTTGGCGGAGTCGTGGAAGCCGTTCGTATACGTGAAGCCGAGCGCGACGCCGATGGTCACGATCAGAGCGAAGGTGTCCACGAAGCCTCAGGACTCCTTGACCGCGATGGTCTCCACCGTGTTGGCCACGTGCTCGAAGGCGTCGGCCGCCTCTTCGAGGACATCCACGACCTGCTTGAGCTTGAGCACCTCGATGGCGTCGTACTTGCCGTTGAAGAGGTGGGCGAGCAGCTTGCGGTGGATCTGGTCGGCCTGGTTCTCCAGCCGGTTGACCTCGATCCAGTACTCGGTGAGGTTCGACATGGTCCGCAGGTTCGGCATCGCCTCGGCGGTCAGCTCCGCCGCCCGCGCCAGCACCTCGATCTGCTGCTCGACGCCCTTGGGCAGTTCCTCGATGTTGTAGAGGACGACCAGGTCGACGGCCTCCTCCATGAAGTCCATGATGTCGTCGAGGGACGAGGCGAGGGAGTAGATGTCCTCGCGGTCGAACGGCGTGATGAAGGAGGAGTTCAGCTGGTGGAAGATGGCGTGGGTCGCGTCGTCGCCGGCGTGCTCCGCTGCCCGCATCCGTTCCGCGATCTCGGCCCGGGCGGAGGTGTCCGCTCCGAGCAGTTCCATCAGGAGCTTGGCGCCCGTGACGATGTTGTCCGCGGACGCGGCGAACATGTCGTAGAAGCTCGTCTCCCTGGGGGTCAGACGAAATCGCACGTGGGGTCCTCGGGGTGCTGGAATTCGGTCAGGCTGATGCTAGGCGCATCATCCGGCCACGGCTAACCGGCGTCCCTTCAGTGTCGCCCATCAGGCACAGTGATCTGCACGGGCCCCCGCCCCGATTCGCGGGGATCGGTACCATATACCCACGAGGGGTATAGACACCCTTTATGGACAACGGGAGGACGCGATGACGACCACCGAGGCGGCGGCCGAGGTCACCCCCGAGACCGCCCCGCCGACGACGGACCACGACCACGGCGTGCACGGCTACCACAAGCAGAAGGACGAGCACCTCAAGCGGCTGCGCCGCATCGAGGGGCAGATCCGCGGCCTGCAGCGGATGGTCGACGAGGACGTCTACTGCATCGACATCCTCACCCAGGTCTCCGCCTCCACCAAGGCGCTCCAGTCCTTCGCGCTCCAGCTCCTGGAGGAGCACCTGCGGCACTGCGTCGCGGACGCGGCCACCAAGGGCGGCGACGAGATCGAGTCGAAGGTCGAGGAGGCCACGAAGGCGATCGCCCGGATGCTGCGGACCTGAGGCCTCGGCCCCGAGGTCCGAGGGCGCGGCCCCGAGGTCTGATGGCCCGGCCCGAGGCCCGATGGCTCCGGTGGCGCAAAGAGAACGGTGCCGAGGCACCCGGGAGGGGGACGGCGGTCAGCGCGGTCCGGGGACGCCCACCCGGAGGACCTCGTCGATGCGGTCGGCGCTCAGCCGCTCCTCCTCGACGGCGGAGGCCGCGATGATCAGCTCGCCGCACAGCTCGATCTCGGCCAGGGCCACGCGCTCGGGATCCCCCGGCCCGACGGTCGCGGTCGCGGCCCCGGATGCGGTCGAGGTCGCCGCGTCCGACGACGGAGCCATGTGCCTTCACCTCTTCCTGCCGGCGTCGGTCTCCCAGCGTAGGGAGGGCCCTACGGACCGCACATGACACGTCCGGGCCATTTGCCCATGGCCCGTGCCCCGGCCCCGGGGCGGGCGCTCAGGCCTTGATCTTCCCGGCGTAGATGTCCTCCCGCGCCGGCAGCTCGACCGAGACCCGCGTCCCGAACCCGTACAGCAGCGTGGTCGACGCGACCGCGACCGTACGCCCCTGGTTGCTGAAGCTGAACCGGTGGCGCACCTTGCGCAGCCGGCCCTCCGCGTCGAGGTACGCGTCGAAGGGCACGGTGTCCGTGGTGAACCCTTTCGCCGCCGCGGCCAGCGCCCCGCGCACCTGCGGCGAGGCCAGCCGGGCGGCCTCCCCGATGTCGGCCGTCCCGCGGTAGTGCCGCACCTTCACGCCGGCCAGCTCGCTCTCGCCCACGTACGTGACGTCCCGCGCGCCGCGCAGCAGCTCGGCCGCGGCAGCCGGGTCGGTGGCGCCGCCGGTGACCAGGTTGCCGTCGTCCAGGGTCGTGGTGTCGACCCGCACCCACTTGTCGGCGGGGACGCCGGCGCCCCGGTTCTTCATGTAGAGCGCGCCCGGGGCGAGCAGTTCGGTGATGGGCCGGTGCGCGCTCTCCCCGGCCGCGTCCTTGGGCAGCACCACCTGGAGCCGGCCGGTGCGGCGCCGGAAGTCGTACGCGCCCTCGCCGCGAATGGTGACCCGGGTCCCGCCGGAGGCCATCTCCATCGAGGTGCTCGCCCGCGAGGACCCGGCCCGGGTCAGCCCCTCGGCCGCCGCGCGCACGGTCCCGGCCGGGTCGTCCCCGCCCGGCGCGGCATCGTCTTCGCCCGCCCCCGCGCACCCGCCGACCAGCAGGGCCGCGGCGACGGCCCACGCCCCGCCCGTGCGTCCGTTCCGCACCACCATCGCCTGCCAACCCCCAACAACCTGCCGCCGCTGTCCGGATCCCGCCCATCGGATAACGACGGTCCGGACGCCCCGTCACGCGCAGTACGGTGTTGACGTGCATGAGCAGGCGCCGCATCACACGGAGACCGCGGAACGCGGTTCGTTCGCCTTCGCCCGCTGCAGCTGCGGCTGGCGTGGCCCCGCCCGCAGATCCCGGGACCGGGCGCGTACGGACGCGTCGGAGCACACGGAACGGGCGGAACCCTCGGACCGGGCGGCGGAGCGCACGGCGTAGGCCGGCGTGTACGTCTCGGGGCCGTACAGCCCGGCGCCCTACGGCTCGGGGCCGTACAGCCCGGCGCCCTACGTCTCGGGGTCGTACAGCCCGGCGCCCTACGTCTCGGGGTCGTACCTCTCGGGGCCGTACGTCTCGGGGTCGTACGGCTCAGGCGGCGAGGTCGCTCTCGCCGGCGCCGAGGCGGGGCTCGGGGACGACCGGGGTCTCGGCGAGGGCCGGGCGGTCGGCGGCGCGCCGGGAGCGCACCAGGAGGGCGCCGCGCCGGGAGCGGGCGACCGCGGAGACCAGCGGGGTCAGCAGGGCGAGCGCGAGCGGCGCCAGGAGCAGCGCGACGGCGGTGCCGAGGGCGAGGCCGCCGACCACGTCGGTCGGGTAGTGGACGCCCATGTAGACCCGGCAGAAGCCCTCGGCGAGAGCCAGGCCGATGGCGAGCAGCCCGAAGCGGCGGTGGGCGATGAAGACGCCGACGGCGACGGCCATCGTCAGGGTGGCGTGGTCGCTCACGAAGGAGAAGTCGGTCTTGCCGGCCACGAGGACCTCAAGGCCCTGGTGGTCCTTGAAGGGCCGGGGCCGCTCGACGAAGCCCCGGATGGGGACGTTGACGAGCAGGGCGATGCCGGCGGCGAGCGGCGCCCACAGCAGCGCGGCCAGGCCGGAGACGGAGTCGGCGGTCGCCGCGCGTCTGCGCACGCTCCACCAGCAGCCGAGCACCACGAGGACGAGGCCGAGCACGATGCCGTACTCGCCGGTGAACTCCATGACGCGGTCGAACCACGGCGGGGCGGTCTTCGCGAGCCCGTTGATGTCGTAGAGCAGGCTGACATCGGGGTTCGAACCGTCCGATGCGAGTCCAGCCATCTGCTGCGGCCCCTTGCTGTCGTGTTGGTGGCGTCCAACCCCCGTGGTCAGAGTGGTCGGATCGGGAAACGATCCGCCCGAAGGCAGCGTTCCGCTCTCCGCCCAAGATCACTACGACGTTATCGAAAGGTGACGGGCCGTCGCAGCTCAGGGCCGGAGCATCACGCGGAGTTCCGGCCGTCCCGGCCCGGCTACCGGGGCAGGTGGGTGGGCAGGGCCGCGGCCCCGTCCTTCGTCACCCGGGTCGCCCCGAAGTAGTCCGGCGTGTCGATCCGGTCGAAGCGGATCACCGCGCCGGTGCGCGGCGCGTCGATCATGTAGCCGCCGCCCACGTAGATGCCGACGTGCCGGATGGCCCGGGAGTTCGTCAGGTCGTCGGAGAAGAAGACCAGGTCACCGGGGAGCAGCTCGTCCCGGCCCGGGTGCGGCCCGGCGTTGTACTGGTCGTTGGCCACGCGCGGCAGGGTGATCCCCACCGACTCGTACGCCGCCTGGGTGAGCCCCGAGCAGTCGAACCGCCCGCCCTGCGCGGCCGTGCCCGTGCCGCCCCAGAGATACGGGGTGCCGAGCTTCTGCTGCGCGTAGTAGATCGCCCCGGCGGCCTGCTTGGACGGGTCGACCCGGCCGACGGGACGGGCGAAGCTCTTCTCCAGGGAGCGGATGATCCGCACGTAGTTCTGCGTCTCGCTGATCCGGGGCACGCCGCCGGACCGGATCACGCGGTAGGCGCCGGCGTTGTACGCGGCCAGCATGTTGTTCGTCGGGTCGCCCGGCACGTCCTTCACGTAGCCGGCGAGCTCGCAGTCGTACGAGGCGGCCGAGGGGATCGCGTCCTTCGGGTCCCACACGTCCCGGTCGCCGTCCCCGTCCCCGTCGATGCCGTGGGTGGCCCAGGTGCCGGGGATGAACTGCGCGATGCCGCGGGCGTTGGCGGGCGAGACGATGGTCGGGTTCCAGCCGCTCTCCTGGTACAGCTGCGCGGCGAGGAGCGCCGGGTTGATGGCCGGGCAGAGGTTGCCCCACTGCTGCACGAGCCCCTGGTACGCCGCCGGCACCGCGCCCTTGGCCAGCGCGACGGCCCCGCCCTTGCCGTTGGCGGCCCCGCCGAGCATCCCGGCGGCCGCGGAGTACGTGCCGACGACGAGCAGCGCGACGAAGCTGAGGCAGACCCCGACCGCCCCGCCCGCCACGAGCCAGGCCCCGCGCGCCTTACGCACCGTCAACCACCCCTCGGTCCCTGCCCGTACGCCCGACGTCCCAGTCTAGGCGGGCACCCCCGGCTCGGGGCGTGGACGAACCGGACGGAACGCAAGTGTCCGAAGACGACCGGGTACCGGTCCGCCTCCCGGTTGAGTACGGCTACTCACGCGGGCCCCGCCGCCCCCTTCGTACGGTCGCGGGGTGAAGAAGACGACCGCGGCCCTGTCGGCCCTCCTGCTCGCCGTCCTGACGGCCACCACGGGCTGCTCCCTGCTGGAGAAGCGCTACCCCGCGGGCGATCCGACGGTCCTCGCGGGCCGCCTGACGGACCGTGCGCAGTGGGCGTACGCGTCGATGGCGCTGCCCGTGCACGCCCCGGTGCGGCCGGTCCGGATCGAGACCGGCTACAGCTGCTACACCGGCATCGACCGGGTCGCCGAGGACGTCCGGACCTACGAGCTGCGCTGGGAGGTCCCGGACGTCCCGATCGAGACCGCCCGCCCGACCGGCACGCGCCTGCGCGCGGCCTTCGTCGCGGCCGGCTGGAAGATCACCCACGACCGCGACCGCCAGGTCAAGGACCTGACCGAGCTCGGCTTCCGCGCCGAGGACCCGGCGACGGGCGACCTGTTCGACCTCACCTGGAACACCCGTACGACGACCCTGTTCCTCGACGGCTACACCCCGTGCGCCAAGGTCCCGCACGCCGTCGCCGAGGAGTCCGTGATCGGCGAGCCCTGGGCCCCGCACCGCCCCTGAAAGACGCGCCCTCCTGCGTGGCGCATACACGGCCAAAGGTGCCACAACGACAATCATTGCCCGGAGTCACTCTGCGTGATACACAGAGTGACCATACGCTTCTTCGCATACAAACCGGCCACACCACCGCAGGTCAAGACGGTCGGATCGGTCAAGTGTGCGGGGATCGGGTAAAGAGAGCCGCCAAGCCGTCACACGCGAGCGGTTTCATCAGCGAAGATAGGTCGACGACCCATGCCATCAGGCAGGGCGACGAACTACCCAACAGGGGCGGTGAGTTACATGTACCTGGCGGCCGAGAAGGGCGACATCACCACCATCATCGGTGGAATCGCCCCGAACTGGGGGCCTTTCGGGAGCCTCGGTGCCGAAGCCAAGGTGATGATCGAGGTCGTGATGGCCGTGGCCATCCTGCTCTGCCTCGGCATCGCCATCTGGGGCGCGGCCAAGCAGCGCATCGGGGCCACCGCCCTGCGCGACACCTTCAGCGCCGAGCAGGGCAAGGGCCTGATCGTGGCCGGCCTGACCGGAGTCTTCATCATCGGCTCCCTGGGGACGCTCTTCACCATCGTGTACGGGATGGCCGTCTAACCCGTTTCTCACCACCGAGGTCGCGTTCCCTGATGTCCAGTCACCACGCCGCGCCCGCGCGGAAACCAGCACGGCTCCCGTCGTCGTACCCGCGCAGGGCCGAGGGGGCGTACCCGGCATGAGCTTCGGCGACGAGCACGACGGCCAGACCCGTACCCGCCTCCCCGACTCCACGCCCACCACCACCCGACCCCCCGCCCGGAGCGCCCGCTCCCTCGTCGCGGTGGTCGGCGTGGTGGTCCTCCTGGTCGCGGCGATCGCCCTCGCCAACCGCGGCGACGGCACCCCCACCACCTCGGGCCCCCCCGCCCCCACCCCCTCGACCACCCAGGCCCCCACCGCCGCGACGGGCGTCCGCCCCGTCCCCGGCAAGAACGGCCCCCTCCCGGCCGGCTTCGCCCACGACGAACAGGGCGCGCAGAGCGCGGCGGCGAATTACGCGGTGGCGCTCGTCTCCGCCGACATCCTCAAGCCGGACCGCCGCGGCGACATCGTGCGGGGCGTCTTCACCGACGCCAAGATCGGCGAGATGGAAACCAAGCTGAACCAGGCGTACAGCAAGGAGTTCCTCGCCAAGCTCGGCCTCGACGAGCAGGGAAACGCCGCACCCGGCATGACCTACGTGTCGCGCACGGCCCCGGTCGGCACCAAGGTGACCGCGTACGCGAACGACGCAGCCACCATCGACGTCTGGTGCACGGGCGTGTTCGGCACGGCCGGTGTGAGTTCGACCAACCCCGTCACGAACGACTGGTTCACCATGACGCTCGCCCTGCGCTGGTCCGGCGGCGACTGGAAGGTGGATTCCTTCTCGCAGAAGGAGGGCCCCGCACCGGTGAACACCGACCGCACCGCCTCCGACGCCGACGCCATCGCCAAGGCCGTCCAGGAGTTCGGAGGCTTCACCTATGCGCGCTGACTCCCGCACCGCGCTCCGTCTGACGACGGCTCTGGTCGCCGTACAGACCGCCGCAGTCCTGTGGGCCACCCGTGCGTTCGCCGCACCCACGCCCACTCCGGGGACTCCCACACCGGGTGCCCCGACTCCGTCGGCGTCCCCGTCCGGCAAGGGACAGTGCGACCTCATCGTCGGCCCCGCCCGCGAGTACTGCGAAAACGGCCAGCGCTCCCCCGGCACCAACCCCCGCCTCGACGACCCCACCACCACCACCGACCCCCTTTCCTCCCTCGCCAACGGCTGCGCCAAAGCCGCCGCCTGGGTCGTCGACACCCTCTCCTCCGCCGTGAAGTCCACCGCCACCGTCGACTTCACCAACCTCGACTTCCTCGGCCGCTACGCCATCGTCTTCGCCGCCGCCACCTTCCTCACCCTCCTCCTCTGGCTCCTCGCCGTCGCCAAGCGCGCCATCCGCGGCGTCCCCCTCACCACCGCCATCTCCGAGGCCGTCGGCTTCCTCTGGCTGACGGTCCTCGCCTCCGCCTTCACCCCGCTGATCCTCTACACCGTCGTCAACGCCACCGACGCCATCACCGAGGTCATCGCCTCCGGCACCGGCCAGCAGACCGACGTCTTCTTCGGCAGCTTCAAGCAGGCCCTGGAGAAGGGCGACAGCATCGGCGGCGGGCCGATCATGCTGATCATCGTGTCCCTCGTGACGATCCTCGCCGCCGGCGTGCTCTACCTCGAACTCGTCCTGCGCGCCGTCCTCCTCTACGTCGGCGCCCTCCTCGGCGTCGTCGTCTACTCCGGGCTCGTCGACAAGAACATGTGGGGCCACGTCCGCCGCTGGGCCGGCATCATGATCGCGGTCATCCTGGTCAAGCCGGTCATCGTCATCGTCCTCGGCCTCGCCGGCGCGCTCTCCTCCGGCACCGGCCCCGACGCCTTCTCCGCCGTCGTCTCCGGCCTCGCGATCATCCTGCTCGCCATCTTCGCCTCCGCGATGATCTACCGCTTCGTCCCCGGCTTCGGCGACGAGATCATCGCCTCCCGCAACAACCGCCTCCACCGCGCCGGCGAGAACACCGCCGCCGCCGTCATCTCCTCCCCCGCCTCCCTCGTCTCGCAGGGCATCAAGACCCACAGCACCCGCAGCGACGGCGGAGGCGGCGCCCAGGGCGGCTCCGGCGGCGGCGCCCCCCGCCCCGCCAACCCCCTCTCCGGCGGCGTCGCCGCCCACAGCAGCCGCGGCGGGGGCCAGAACACCAGCGGCGCCACGCCCCCGCCCCGTAGCAGCAGCCCCACGGCGGGCACCCCGCACACCAGCCGCAGCAGCAGCAACCGCAAGAACACAGGAGCAGGAGGTGCAGGGCGTTGACGACCCAGTCCCAGCCGGTCTCGCCCCGCCGCACGTATCTCATCGGCCGCGCCCGGCCGAACGCGATCGTCGGCAAGAACCGCGAGACCGGCGAGATCGCGCTCATCATCGCCGGCGCGTTCCTCGGCATGATGAGCGGACTGATCGTCCAGGTCCTCGCCCTGCGCATCGCCCTGCTCGCGGGCCTGCCGATGCTCGCCCTCGCGGCCGTCTACGTGCCGTACAAACAGCGCACCTTCTACAAGTGGTTCGAGATCAACCGCAGCTACAAGCGCATGCTCAAGCGCGGCACCGCCTACCGCTCCGGCGCCGTCGAGGCCGGCACCCGCCTCGACGGGCGCGAGGTCGAGATCGGCCCGCCCCCCGGCATCGGCGGCGTCACCTGGCTCTCCGCCCCCTTCGGCCCCGACGAGATCGCCGTCCTCCTGCACGCCGACCGCCGCACCGTCACCGCCGCCATCGAGATCGAGGGCCCCGGCGTCGGCCTGCGCGACTCCGAGGACCAGGAAGCCCTCGTCGACCGCTTCGGCACCCTCCTCAAGCACGTGGCCAACGGCGACGGCTTCGTCACCCGCCTCCAGATGCTCGCCCGCACCCTCCCCGCCGACCCCGACGCCCACGCCAAGGACGTCGCCCAGCGCGGCGACCACACGGCCCCCGCCTGGCTCCAGGAGTCGTACGACCAGCTCCAGTCCATGGTGTCGACGAGCAGCGAGCAGCACCGCGCCTACCTCGTCGCGTGCATGCACTACACCCGCGAACTCGCCGCCGAGGCCAACGCCATGGCCCGCGCCGCCCGCCACGCCTCCGGCGCCCGCCGCCTCGACCGCGACGCCGGCCTCGCCGTCGTCATGGCCCGCGAGCTCACCGACATCTGCGCCCGCCTCGCCGAGGCCGACATCCGCGTCCGCCAGCCCCTCGGGCAGTCCCGGCTCGCCTCCCTCGTGCACTCCATGTACGACCCGGACCACCCCATCGACCACATCCAGGCCATGACCAAGCGCAACGCCTGGCCCGCCGAGCTCGACGCCACGGAGCCCACCTACCTCCAGGCCAAGACCCGCGAGTCCGCCACCCGCGCCCCCTGGTGCCACGCCACCGCCTGGATCAAGGAGTGGCCGATGACCCCGGTCGGCGTCAACTTCCTCGCCCCGCTCCTCGTCCACACCCCCGACGTCATCCGCACCGTCGCCGTCACCATGGACCTGGAGCCCACCGAGGTCGCCATCGAGCGCATGCTCACGGAGAAGACCAACGACGAGGCGGAGGCCAGCCGCGCCGCCAAGATGAACCGCACCATCGACCCGCGCGACATCGCCGCCCACGGCCGGCTCGACCAGCGGGGTGAAGATCTCGCCAGCGGCGCCGCCGGGGTCAACCTCGTCGGGTACATCACAGTGTCGTCGCGCTCGCCCGAGGCCCTGGCCCGGGACAAGCGCACGATCAGGGCCTCCGCCGGCAAGTCCTACCTGAAGCTGGAATGGTGCGACCGCGAGCACCACCGGGCCTTTGTGAACACCTTGCCGTTCGCGACCGGCATCCGCCGCTAGGGCCGAAGGGGCACAGACCGATGCGAGATCCGCTGTCCGTCCTCACCGAAGCCTTCACCTCCTTCCTCTTCGGCAAGGTCGAGACGACCCGCCTGCCCGTGCGCACCTCCACGGGCCAGGCCCAGGCCGTCTACCTGCCGACCGCGGCCCCCGGCCTCGGCGACTCCGGCGTGATCATCGGCCGCGAGGTCTACAGCGGCAAGGGGTACATCTACGACCCCTTCCAGCTGTACGGGCAGCAGCTCCCCGCCCCCCACTGGCTCGTCCTCGGCGAGTCCGGCAACGGCAAGTCGGCCCTGGAGAAGACCTACGTCCTGCGCCAGCTCCGCTTCCGGGACCGCCAGGTCGTCGTCCTCGACGCCCAGGGCGAGGACGGCGTCGGCGAATGGAACCTCATCGCCCAGGAGCTGGGGATAACCCCCATCCGCCTGGACCCGATGGTCGCCAACGACGACGGCATCCGCCTCAACCCGCTCGACCCGTCCATCACCACCACCGGCCAGCTCGCCCTGCTGCGCACCATCATCGAGGTGGCGATGGGCCACGGCCTCGACGAGCGCTCCGGCTTCGCGCTCAAGGTGGCCCACGCCTACGTCAACGAGCACATCACCGACCGCCAGCCGATCCTCACCGACATCGTCGAGCAACTCCGCCACCCCGAGGCCGAGTCCGCCGAGGCCATGAACGTCGACATAGACGACGTACGGGCCTGGGGCCTCGACGTGGCCCTGGTGCTCGACCGGCTCGTCGACGGCGACCTGCGCGGCATGTTCGACGGCCCGACGACCGTCGGCATCGACCTCGACGCGCCGCTCATCGTCTTCGACCTGTCCCACATCGACCGCAACTCCATCGCCATGCCCATCCTCATGGCGATCGTCGGCGTGTGGCTGGAGCACACCTGGATCCGCCCCGACCGGAAGAAGCGCATCTTCCTCGTCGAGGAGGCCTGGCACATCATCAACAGCCCCTTCGTGGCCCAGCTGTTCCAGCGCCTGCTCAAGTTCGGCCGCCGCCTCGGCCTGTCCTTCGTCGCCGTCGTCCACCACCTCTCGGACGTCGTCGACGGAGCCGCCGCCAAGGAGGCCGCCGCGATCCTCAAGATGGCCTCCACCCGCACGATCTACGCCCAGAAGGCCGACGAGGCCCGCAACACCGGCCGCGTCCTCGGCCTGCCCCGCTGGGCCGTCGAGATCATCCCGACCCTGACCCCCGGCATCGCCGTCTGGGACGTCAACGGCAACGTCCAGGTGGTCAAACACCTCATCACCGAGAAGGAACGCCCGCTCGTCTACACCGACCGCGCCATGACCGAGTCCTCCGGCCCCTCCACGACCGACCAGGAACTGGAGTGGGAGACCGAACAGCGCGCGATCCTCATCGAGCAGCAGATGAACGACACGTCCCAGTCGACGGTGGCGTGACATGCGGCAGGACCGCGAGCAGCAGGGCGGCGGCATCCCCGACGGGTTCGTGGTCGGGCTGCTCGCCCTGCTGCTCGGCCTCGCCGTCCTGGTCTGGACGGCGACCGGCCTGGCCGGCCTCTTCGCGCACGGCTCCTGGCCCCCGGGCGTCACCTTCACGCGCACGCCCCTGGCCCTGCGCTCCCTGATGGGCGCCCCGACCGACCTCGCCGCCGCCTGGCCCGGCACCCCGCCGGCCGCCCTCTCCGGCTACGGCCTCTTCTGGGGCCTGGTCATCGGCGAGGCCATGGTCCTGACCGTCCTCGCCGTCTTCGCCCTCGGCACCCTCGCCCGCTGGCGCACGGTCCGCGCGAACCGCAGGGCGGGGAAGGGGATCTCGTACGGGAAGCGACGCCGCGACGAGCGGCAGCGCGCCGCCCGTACGACAGAGCCCCAAGCCTCCGAAGCCCCCCAGGCCCCCCAAGCGCCCGAAGCCGCCGCGGTCCCTGCGTCCTCCGCCGGGCCCGCCGAAGCCCCCGCGGCCGCAGTGGCGCCCGAACCCCGGCCCGCGCCGCACCCCCAGCCCCCGGCCCCGCGGCGCCCCGCCGAGGAGACGGAGACGGCCCCCGCGCCCTCCCCTCGCATCGTCTACGCCCCCGCCGCCGCCCGCCGCCCCACCGCCGCCCAGGCGGTCCGGGACGCCGAGGGCGCCGTGCTCGTCGTCACCTCCGACCCCGAGCTGTGGGCCGAGACCAAGGACGCCCGCGGCAAGCTCGGCCCGGTCCTCGTCTACGACCCCGGCCACCTCTGCGACACCCCGGCCCGGCTCCACTGGAACCCGGCCGAGGGCTGCGAGGACCCCCAGGAGGCCCGCGACCGCGCGGCGGCGCTCCTCGCACCCGTACGCCCGCAGTCCCGGCTCGACGCGGCCGTGGCCGACACCGCCGAAACGCTCCTGCGCTGCTGGCTGCACGCCGCCGCCACCGACGGCCGCCCCTTCAAGCAGGTGCACCGCTGGGCCCAGGGCGGCGACGCCCACGAACCTGTACGGATCCTCCGCACCCACCCCAAGGCCGCCGCCGGCCACGCCGGCCTCCTGGAGTCCGCGCTCACCGCGCACCCCGAACGCCGCGCCGCCGCCCAGGAACTGACGGCCCGGGCGCTCTCCGCCCTCTCCTCGATCCACATCCGCCAGGCCTGCACCCCGAATCGAACGGATTCGCTCACACTGGCATCTTTCGTCGCCGAGCAGGGCACCCTTTACGTGGTGGGTGAACCGATCGAGGACCCGCGCACCCACCCGGGCGCGATGCCCCTCCTCACCGCGCTCGCCGCACGCGTGGTCGAGCACGGCCGCCGCATGGCCGCACGGTCATCCGACGGTCGGCTCGACCCACCACTGACACTCGTCCTCGACGACGTCGCGGCCGTCGCCCCCATCCCCCGCCTGCCCGAACTCGTCGCCACCGGCCAGGAGCTCGGCCTGCCGACCCTCGCCCTGATGCGCTCCCAGGAGCAGGCCCGCGCCCGCTGGCCCGAGCCCCTCCCGCACGGCAACGCGGCCCGCTAGGCCGTCCCTCCCGGATCTTCCCGGGCCGACGACCCAGCCGAGTTGCCGACCCAGCCGGGTTGCCGACCTAGCCGACCCTCGGCAGCTCGTACTCCACGTCCTCACCGCTCGCCGGGCCCGGCGCCGGTATCCGGCCGCCCGTCGGCACGAAACCGAAACGCCGGTAGAAGGCCGCCGCCCGGGCGTTGTCCTCGTGCACGTACAGCCGCACCCGCTCGACCGCCGGCGCGGGCAGCGCCCACGACCACTCCACGGCCGTACGGAACAGCGCGTCGATCACGCCGCCGCCCCGCGCCTCCGGCCGCACGTACACGCCCACCAGCTGCGTCTGGTCCTTCTCCGCCGGCTCGCCGAACAGCGGCTCCTCGTCCGAGGGCCGCTCCACCAGCACCGTGGTCGTGCCGATCCAGCGCCCGTCCGGCGTCTCCGCGACGAACTGCCGCACCCGCCCCGGCCCGTCCTCGGAGGCGCCCTGCGCGCGCCCCTGCCAGAAGGCGTCGGGCTGGGCGAGGGCGGCCTCGTGGGTCTCCACGAAGGCGAGGTGCGCGACCGGGTCCCGCAGCGCGGCGAGCCGCAGCTCCCGCACCCGCTCCCACTCGTCGGCGCGCACGGGGCGAATCGAATAGTCCATGCGCCGATCCTCACCAGCCCGGACCCGTCCTGACAAGGACTTTTCCCGGGGCCGCCCGCAGGGCGGCGCCCCGAGGACGGGCCGTACCCCGCGTCGTACCCCGGTACTACGCCCGCCCGCCACCTCCCACCCGCGGTCGGACGCCCGGCCCCCGCCCGCTCCCTAGCGTCGTCAGCATGATCCGAGCAGAGAGACTCACCAAGCGGTACGGAAAGCGGACCGTCGTCCAGGACCTCTCCTTCACCGTCCACCCCGGCTCCGTCACCGGCTTCCTCGGCCCCAACGGCGCCGGCAAGTCCACCACCCTGCGCATGCTCCTCGGCCTCGACGCCCCGACCCGGGGCCGCGCCACCGTCGCCGGCCGCCCCTACGCCGACCACCCCGCACCCCTCACCCAGGTCGGCGCCCTCCTGGAGGCCCGCTCGCTCCACCCGGGCCGCAGCGCCCGCCACCACCTCACCGCGCTCGCCCTCACCCACGGCATCCCGCGCTCCCGCGTCGACGAGGTCCTCGACCTCGCCGGACTCACCGAGGTCGCCGACCGCCGCGTGAAGGGCTTCTCGCTCGGCATGGGCCAGCGCCTCGGCATCGCCGCCGCCCTCCTCGGCGACCCGGCGGCCGTCGTCCTCGACGAGCCCGTCAACGGCCTCGACCCGGAAGGCGTCCTCTGGATCCGCAACCTGCTCAAGTCCCTCGCCGCGGAAGGCCGTACGGTCCTCGTCTCCTCCCACCTGATGAGCGAGATGGCCCTCACCGCCGACCACCTGATCGTCATCGGCAAGGGCCGGCTGCTCGCCGACACCACCGTCGCGGACCTCGTCCGCGAGGCCGGCGGCACCACCGTCAAGGTCGTCACCCCGGAGGCCGACCGGCTGCGCGCCCTGCTGCCCGCGACGGCCCACGTGACCACGGAAGGGCCCGAGCCCCGCACCCTGCACGTCACCGGCCTCGACGCCGCCGCCATCGGCCGGGCCGCCGCCGCCCACGGCGTCCCGCTCCACGAACTCACCCCGCGCACCGCGTCCCTGGAGCAGGCCTTCATGGACCTCACCCACGACTCCGTCGAGTACCAGACCCCCGACCAGCCCCAGACCCAGGCTCAGCCCCGGACCCAGCCCCAGACCCAGGCTCAGCCCCGGACCCAGCCCCAGACCCAGGCTCAGCCCCGGCCCCAGGCCCGGCCCCAGACCGAGGGAGCAGCCGCGTGATCACCCCGACCCGAGTCCTCCGAGCCGAGTGGCACAAGCTGTGGACGGTCCGCTCCACCTGGGCGACCCTCCTGACCGCCGTCGCCCTGGTGCTCGGCGTCGGCATCCTCATGGGCGCCACCTACACGTCCGGCGGCGGCGACTCCGACGTCGACACCGTGATCCTCACCCTCTACGGCTCCCAGCTCGGCGGCATCGCCATCGCCGTCCTCGGCATCCTCCTCACGGCCGGCGAGTACGCCACCGGCCTGGTCCGCGCGACCCTCACCGCCGTCCCGCGCCGGCTGCCCGTGCTCGCGGCGAAGGCCGCGGTCTTCGCGGGCGTCGTCTTCACGCTCTCGTCCGCCACCGCCCTGCTGACCTTCGGCGTCGCCCAGATCTTCCTCCACGACACCGACCAGGCCGCCTCCCTCACCGACGACGGCGTCCTCGCCGCCCTCGCCGGCAACGCCGCCGGCGTCACCCTCCTCGGCCTCGTCGCCCTCGGCCTGGGCGCCGCGCTCCGCTCCGTCCCCGGCGCGCTCGGCGCCTTCATCGGCGGGGTCATGATCCTGCCCGAGGTTCTCGGGATGCTCCCGTACGAGAGCGTCGACACCGCCATCCGCTACTTCCCCACCCAGGCCGCCGGCGCCCTCGGCTCCGCCACCCCGATCCCGGGCGCCGCCTCCCCCGGCGCGGCCCTCCTCGCGCTCACCCTGTGGGCCGCCGCGGCCCTCGCCGTCCCGGCACTGCTACTGCGCCGCAGGGACGTATGAGGATGGCCGCATGACGAGGAGCAGGGGCACGGGCAGGACCGGCAGGCGCGGGAGCGGAAGCATGACAGGCGTGGGCGGTACGGGACGGATCACGCCTGTGGGGCGTGCAGCCCCGGACGCTCCCGCACCCACCGGACCCAGCCGCTACGTCCAGCGCCTCATCGCCCGCGCCCGGGCCATCGACACCGCACGCCCGTGGGCCTGGGACGCCCTGCTCACCTCGGTCTGGACGCTCGCCGCACTCGTCGACGCGTCCGGCGGCTGGCGCAACACCGCACGCGACCCGTCCGTACCGACCTGGCTCGTCCTGGTGGCCAGCCTGCTCCTCTCCCTGCCGCTCTACTGGCGCCGCCGTCGGCCGACGGCGGCGCTGGCCGTGATGGCGACCGGTGCGCTCCTCAGCGCCGTCTCGGGCGCCTTCCTCCAGGCCGGCTTCCTCCAGGCGCTCCCCGTCTTCCACGTCGCCCTCACCCGCCCGCCCCGCGCCCTGGGATGGTCGGCCGCGCTGATCGTGCCGCCGCTGGTGACGGGCGCGTTCCTCCACCAGGCCGACACCTGGGACCAGTACGTGGTGCCGACCCTGTGGGCGTACGTGGTCGTCGTGCTGCTCGGCATCACCGTCCGCTCGCGCCGCGAGGAACGCGACCAGGAGGTCCGGCTGGCGGCGGCGGCCGAACGCGCCCGGATCGCCCGGGAGATGCACGACATCATCGGCCACAACCTCTCCGTCATCACCGGCCTCGCCGACGGCGGCCGCTACGCCGCCGCCAAGAACCCCGAGCGCGCCGCCCAGGCCCTCAACGCCATCGGCACCACGAGCCGGCAGGCTCTGGCCGAACTCCGGCGTCTGCTGGGCGTGCTGAGGGAGGACGGGGCGGCCGAACGAACGCCGCAGCCGGGTCTCGCGGAGCTCCCCGCCCTCGTGGACGGCGTACGGAAGGCGGGCCTGCGCGTCCACGCCGAACTGCCCCGCCCCCAGGGGGACACCGTCCTGTCCGCGGGCGCCCAGCTGACGGTCTACCGTGTGCTCCAGGAAGCCCTGACGAACACGCTGAAGCACGGCGGCCCGGAGGCGGAGGCGACGGTGACGCTCGCGTACGGCCCCGATGCCGTGGTCCTCACGGTCACGGACACCGGCAAGGGCGCCGCCGCCCGGGGACCGGAACAGGGAGAGGGCCAGGGCCTGGTGGGCATGCGCGAACGCGCGGCACTCTACGACGGCACACTGGATTCCGGCCCTCTGCCCGGCGGTGCCGACGGCGCCGGCTGGCGCGTACGACTCCGACTCCCCAAGGAGGACTTCCCCTCGTGACCACGGTCCTGATCGCGGACGACCAGCCGATGCAGCGCTTCGGCTTCCGGATGCTGCTGGAGAGCCAGGACGACATGACGGTCGTGGACGAGGCCGCGAACGGCACCGAGGCCGTCCGCCTCGCCGACCGCCACCGCCCGGACGTGGTCCTCATGGACATCCGCATGCCGGGACTCGACGGCATCGAGGCCACCCGCCGCATCCTCGCCACGGGCGAACGCACCCGCGTCCTGATCGTCACGACCTTCGACCTGGACGAGTACGCGTACGAGGGCCTGCGTGCCGGCGCGAGCGGCTTCCTGGTGAAGGACGCCCAGCCGGAGGAACTCCTCTCGGGCATCCGCGCGGTCGCGAGCGGCGACGCGGTGGTGGCGCCCAGCCTGACCCGCCGCCTGCTCGACACCTACCTGCCGCACCTGCCGCCGTCCCCCACCGCCATGGCCAAGCCGGCCACCCGACGGGACGACCCGCGCCTCGCCGCCCTGACCGACCGCGAACGCGAGATCCTCACGGTCATCGCCCAGGGCTGGACGAACACCGAGATCGCCACCCGCCTCCACCTCGCCGAATCCACGGTGAAGACCCACGTGACCCGCATCCTCGCGAAGACCGGCTCGCGCGACCGCGTGCAGGCGGTGATCCTCGCCTACGACACGGGACTGGTATCGCCCTCCGCGTAGAGGAGGCACAAACGCAGAAAAGCCCCGCACCATACGGTGCGGGGCTTTCCCACAAAGATTGTTCGGCGGCGTCCTACTCTCCCACAGGGTCCCCCCTGCAGTACCATCGGCGCTGAAAGGCTTAGCTTCCGGGTTCGGAATGTAACCGGGCGTTTCCCTAACGCTATGACCACCGAAACACTATGAAGTTGAACCGCCGCGCTCCCCGAAGGGGGGCGTGTTCGTTACTTCAGAACTAACACAGTGGACGCGAGCAACTGAGGACAAGCCCTCGGCCTATTAGTACCGGTCAGCTCCACCCATTACTGGGCTTCCACATCCG